>JAZSDP010000018.1:0-68429 GCA_045531265.1 Acutalibacteraceae bacterium | reverse complement strand
TTCAGACAAAACAAAAACCCGAAAACCCTTGTAAATACTGGGGTTTTCGGGTATTGGTGCCGGTGACCGGGGTCGAACCGGTACGGTGTTGCCACCGAGGGATTTTAAGTCCCTTGCGTCTGCCGATTTCGCCACACCGGCGTGTCATTACGACTTTGCTATTATACTATCCCGGCAGCACTTTTGTCAAGTGATTTCGGCAAGAAAAAAGCGGTCGTAAGTTGCATTTTTCTTACGGCCGCTTTTATGTAGCTTTTATTTGTTGTCTGTTTTGGCTGTTTCCGCAAGAACGGCTGCTCTCTTATCGGCAAGCTCAACAATCATTCTGTCCTGAAGCTTACCGTGAATGGGGTAGAAAATAAAAGAGATACCGTAAAGACCTCTTGCCAGGGCAGGAAGGATACAGAAGACTATCCATATACCTTTAAGAACACCGGGGTCCTTGTTGGCAATGTCGTGACCAAGCTCGTCCTTTAAGGGTACATAGTTAATCCAATGGAGTACCATACCTGAAAGCCAACCGGTAACAGCTGTTGCAAGCTTGATGAAATAACCCTGAACAGTAGTAACAAGTGCTTCGTTACGAAGACCGTGCTTCCATTCCATATAGTCAAGAGTATCGGCTGTGAGGATAGGATTACATACATTGATAACCTTGTTGGGAAGACCTGCAATTGTAAGTAAAACAACAACAAGAACAAAATTGAGGATGCTCTTGTCTTCAAAGTTATCGCTAAAAATTGCGCCGTTGGGATAACCGAGAACAAACATAAGCATATATGCACCAAGGCCGAAAAGACCTGCACCGATTGCCGTTGTTCTTGCACCAAATCTTCTTACAAGCTTGGCTGCAAAAGGCACCATAAAGTAGTTGGGAATACCGGTAAACAAGCCGCAGATACTGCGGTATGCATAGTTACCTGAGTTATTGAGCCAAAAGAAGCTTTCTGTGGAACCACCGACAGATTTGAAGTTATTGAAAAATTCAGCAAGAATAATAACAAGGAGGGGTCTGTTGGTGAAAATGTTTTTAAGCGAACCCCATACAGAGGTCTGATTCATTTCTTCTCGGCTCTGAAGAGGTATTCTCTCACGCATATTGAAAAAGCCGTAAACAGCAAAGGATGCGGAGAAAATAAGCATAAATACGGCAAAAGCCTTATATACATCCGAGTTAGTAACGGAAGGATTAATATTCGGAATGAATTTAACCAATACAGGCAGAAGCGAAGGTATAAAAGTACCGAAAAGCTCAACAAATTTAGTTGTGGTAATCAGATTGTTTCGTTCATTTATGTTCGGCGTAATGTTATAGGTCATCAGGTTCCAAGCACCGAAGTAGCTCATACCAAGACCGTAAATAATAGTTGCAATTGCAACATAAATCACCTGAGCCATACCTGAAATATTCGGAGTAGAAAAGAGCATCATACCGCCGAGAATCCACAAGGGAAGAGGAAGAATAAAGAAGGGTCTTACTCTGCCCCAACGGGTTCTTGTACGATCAATGATTAGACCTGATATCGTATCATCAAGTGCATCATATATAGTTGCAAAAAGGTTTATGTAAGCATAATGCTTGTCGCTGAGACCTGCATACTGAATAAGGAAGAACTGCTTTTCACTGGTGATGAACTGAGAAAGGTTCTTCTGACCGAAGTTTACAAGTACAAAAGCAGCAATTTCCTTAGGTGTAAGATATCTTTTTTTAGTGTAAGCTAATTTATCAAGCACCTCTTCTTCAGCTTTTTCCGTTTGCTGAAGCGAGCTTGTGTTTACTGTATCTGACATTTTATCACTCTTTCAAATGTATAATATTATCTTATTTACTGTTCCTTTTTTCAAGAGCTTCTCTTGCTTTTCTGACCTTTTCAGCCTGCTCTTCTTCAGCTCTTTTCTCTGCTTCCTTACGGGCAGCTTCTTTTCTGAGTCTTTCTTGCTCTTCCTTTTCTTCTTTGAGTCTCACTCTTTCAAGTCTCTCGTTTTCAAGCTGTTCGTCAGACTTGATATCTGCACGGGAAACAAGAAGGTTACCGACAAAAGCAACCACAGCCAGAGCAAGGAAGACGAAAATTCCCCACCCAACACTTGCTGTTGCGTTTTCAAAGGTAAGGTCGGCAATCGTGAAGGACTCAGCACCGATTTTGCCGTTGATTGAAGAGAAAAGACC
This sequence comes from Acutalibacteraceae bacterium, assembly GCA_045531265.1. Classification (GTDB taxonomy): domain Bacteria; phylum Bacillota; class Clostridia; order Oscillospirales; family Acutalibacteraceae; genus UBA6857. The sequence continues at coordinate 66,259 of JAZSDP010000018.1, read as the reverse complement.
TGCACCTGCCCCCATAAGGGCAATACCGATTACATCGAAAATCCAGATGATGTTGGTTTTAGGCTTTCTGAAGGTTATTAAAATGAGGAAAAAAGCTATTACAAGCACCACAATGCTCAGAAGAACACACAAAAGTCCGATTATTGTAAATGAAACAGGACCTGAGAAGCCTTCTGCACTCATAGCATCAATTATTCCGCCGATACTTTTGAAAAGAGGGCCAAAGAACTTGAGTGTGCTTGTGCCCTTAGTGAAAAGACCGAGCAAATCAAAATTCAGAGCTGCATTGTCACCTGATACTGTTGCCCAAGGCATAATGATACCGACAATGGGTATAAAGGACATTATAATTCTTGCAATTCTCAGCTTTGTGCCGAAAACCGAATATTTCAGCTTGTTGAGAGTATTATAAAATTTTCTGAATTTTTCTTCCGCCTTAATATTATCTTCTTCAAGGCGAGCTTCCCAATTAAAATTGGGGATGCTGATTCCGCAGTCAGGGCAGTCAGCTTTAATGTTGTACCACTTGAGTTGTCTGCCGCAATTAGGACATTTGCTTGCCATTTGAACACCCTTTCTCCTTTTATATTCACCGCATATTGTAACTTATTTGAGTTATTTTGTCAACAAACAACCTGTAATAAAAACTATATTTTGTTCCTAAAAGAAAAAACAAATATTGCCCTTATTCAGTGTTTTGTGTTATACTCTCTTCGGAGGTGAAAAAAATGAAAAACAGACTCATTATTTTTGACTGCTTTGGTGTGATTTTTGAGGAGGTTGCCCCCATATTTCTCAGAAGATATCTGCCCCCGGAAACGGTTGATGAAATAAAGGATAAGCTTTTTATTCCCGCCGATCTGGGCCTTGTTACCCACGAGGAGCTTTTGAGAAACATGGCAGATGAAATCGGTCTTCCCTTAGAGGGTGTGAAAACAGAATGGGAATCACTTTTTATAATAAAAGAGGATACGGTTACCGCAATAAAGCAGCTTAAAGAAAACAGTGATATTGCCCTTTTATCAAACGCTCCTTTGGGAGTTGTTGAAAATCTTATTGAAAAACACAATCTCAGCACACTTTTTGATAATACCCTCATTTCCTGCAATGTGGGTCTTGCAAAGCCTGACCCTGAGATTTACCGTCGCTGTGTTTCGCTGTTCGGCAAGGAATATAATGAAATTTATATGATTGACGACAGTCCGAAAAATCTTGAGGTGTTGCCTTCAATAGGAATAAAGCCGATTCTGTTCAGAACAGTTCAGGATATTGAGTTCCTTTTTAAATAAAATCTGAGGGACTGCAAATGCAGTCCCTCAGATTTTATTTATTTGTTTTAATTATGCGGGTTTACCAAGGAATACATCATAGAAAATGTACTTGAAGAAATTAAAAACTTCAATCCAGAACTGAGCAATGATTTCAAAAAGGTTATCATATTCTCCGCCGTGGTGAACTGAGTTATCTTCTTCGGTTTCAGGAGCAGTTGTTTCAACATCTTCAACAATAATTCCTGAATCAGGGTCTACATAGCTTTCTGCTGAAGCAACAACGGCAACAGACATAAGCATAATTGCTGTGAGAACAAGTGCAATAATTTTCTTAAGTGTTTTATTCATTTTATTTACCTCCCATTGAATTTAATCGTATATATTTTAAACCAAAATTAAAAATTAGTCAATATATTTGCTCAATTATTTGGATTTTATCTGAATTTCATCCGTAGGCTCACTGAGGTAAAGCTTATTTTCAACGGTTTTATAAGCAACAGCACGGTAAAAATAGTTTCTGAGGATTTTAGGCACCGAATCGGTAAAGTTTATTTCCGTGTTTGCGCTGCTTCTTGCCACTTCGCAGAATTCTCCGTTAGTGCTGTCCTTTCGCTGAAGAATATAACCGTCGGCTCCGGCAACAAGTCTGAGTCTTATCTGCACTTTTTTACCAAAAAGGGCCTTTGCTTCAAAAACAGTACCTTTATCAAGACTTACGGCGCTTACCTGCTGACTGTAATTACCCTGTTTTTCGACCTCTTTATCCTTTTTGTAGGCCTGAACACAGTAGTAATAGGGCTGACCTGAAACAGTCTTTCCGTCAGTGAATTTACACTCTTCGGTTCTGGCTACAGGGAGCATCTGAGAATAAAAATCATTTCTTTTGCTTACTATGTATCCGTCAGCACCCTCAACCTTTTTCCACTTAAGGCAGATTTTACCCTTTTTCTCCTGAGCCTGAAGGCATTCGGGAGCGGGAATATCGGAAACAATAACCGCCCTTACCGCAGAAGTCTTGGATGAATTTTTTTTGCTTTCAAGCTTCTTTTGTGCCGTAATTTTGTAAAAACAGCTTACATTTTCCGGAACATTTTCATCAACAAATTCACACTTTTTAATCCACCCGAGAGTTTCAAAGCCTTCTTTTGAGGAGATTGCCCTTTTGATGCCGTATTTTTCGGCACCCTTTACTTTTGTCCAGCTCAGTTTTACGTTCTTTTCTTCCGTTACCGTAACCTGAGTGAACTTAGGACTTTCCTTAAGCTTAATGTTATCCATTATCTGTCACCGAGAAGTGAAGCACTTTCCTTATCAAGGAAAACAGTAACATCGGAATGAAGCTGAAGAATTGATGCGGGGCAAGAGGGCGTAACCTCACCTTCAACAAGTGCCTTTACTGCCTTTGCCTTACTTGCACCTGTTGCAATAAGGATAATCTTTCTTGCTCGCATAATATCGCCGATACCCATTGTAAATGCATATTCGGGCATAGTGTCACCAACGGCTTCAAAATACTTTTTGTTTGAGTCAATGGTACTCTGAGTGAGCTTTACAACAAAGGGACCGTCAGCGAATTTATCACCGGGCTCATTAAATCCGATATGTCCGTTTGTGCCGATGCCGAGAAGCTGAATATCAATTCCGCCTGCTTCCTTGATTTTATTCCAGTATCTCTTGCATTCTGCTTCGCTGTCCCCTGCTTCACCTGAAAGGAAGTTTACCTTTTCAAAATCAACATCGGTTTTTCCGAAAAGGTTATCCTTCATAAAGTAGAAATAGCTGTTTACATTTTCTCTTGCAAGACCAACGTATTCATCAAGGTTGAAGGTGGTTATATGTTTGAGACTTACTTCTCCTGCCTCGTACTTTTCAATAATTCTTTTATAGGTTTCAACAGGAGAAGCACCCGTTGCAAAGCCGAGCACACTACCCTTGTTATTATTAATCTGCTTTACGATAATATCGGCAGCCTCTTTTGAAATTTCAATTGCGTCATTTAAAACTATAACTTTCATTTTTTACTCTCCTTTTTACCCGTTTATATACGGTACAATTTACCAACTAACATAATAACACATATAAACTCAATTTGCAATAAATTGGTAAGAAAAACATTTGATATTATCAAACAACTGTGATATTATATACTGTGTTGAAGACAGATAAAAGGAATTGATACAGATGAAATACAATTATCACACCCATACCTCCCGTTGCTTTCACGCAAGAGGCACAGATGAGGAGTTCGTGAAAGCCGCAATTGAAGCGGGCTTTGATGAAATAGGCTTTGCAGACCACTCTCCCTGGCCCTTCAAGGGCTATGTTTCGGGAATGAGAATGCACGAAAATGAACTCTCCGATTACTGCAACAGCATAAAAAGCTTAAAGGAAAAATACAAGGACAAAATCAACATAAAGCTTGGTCTTGAATGCGAATACTTTCCTAAATATATGCCCTGGCTGAAAGAAATGGCAGAAAAGCATACTATTGATTATCTTATTCTCGGCCACCATTTTTCCGTTGACGAGCCGGGCAGTATTTATAACGGTAATATGAGTGACCCGAAAGAGCTTTACAATTACAGAGACGATATAATTGAAGCTATGGAAACGGGAATGTTTGCCTATGTTGCCCATCCCGATATTTTTATGCGCGGCTATCCTGTTTTTGATGAGCACTGCAAAAAAATATCGGAGGATATTATTAATAAATCCATTGAAACGGGTGTTCCTCTTGAATATAACCTTCTCGGTTTTTCCCATTCAAAGCTTGACGGAAAGCAGGGCTACCCCTACCCCGATTTCTGGGATATGGTGTCCGCTATGAAGCCTACCGTAACCGTGGGCATTGATGCTCACGTGCCCGAGGCTTATCTTGACAGCGAGTTGTTTGAAGCGGGATACGATAAGTTGAGAAGCCTCGGACTTGAAGTTGAAAAGAAAATAAAAATGCTTAAATAATTTAAAAAATGCTGTTACGGTGAAACACCGTAACAGCATTTTTTAAATATCATTTCTTACAAGGTCTTCATAGCTTTCTCTCTTAACTGCAACATAATCCTTTCCGTCCTTTATCATTACAATAGGCGGACGGGGTAACCTGTTATAGTTTGAAGCCATTGAGTAGTTATATGCACCCGTTGTGCAAACGGCAACAATATCGTTTCTTTGGGGCTTTGGCATTGTAACGGAGGGCTGAATAATATCTCCGCTTTCACAGCAGCGGCCCACAACATCAGCAGTAAAATCGGCCTTTTCACCCATACGGGAAGCTAAAAGCACCGTATATTCTGAGCCGTAAAGAGCAAATCTCGGGTTATCTGTCATACCGCCGTCAACGGAAACATAGTTCTTATAGCCTGTAATTTCCTTGATTGTGCCCACAGAATAAAGGGTCATACCCGCATCGGCAACAATGCTTCTGCCCGGCTCCATAATAATCTGCGGAACAGCAATTTCAAGCTCTTTGCAAGTGTCTTTTATGTGTTTGCCGAGCTTTGCAATGTTTGTTTCAATATCAAGGTAAGGGTCGGATTCCTTATATCTTACACCGAAGCCGCCGCCGAGATTGAGCACCTTAAACTCTACGCCGTATTTTTTCTGCATCTGAGCACCGAAAGTGAGCATTATGGTTGCCGCTTCAAGGTAAACATCGCCGTCAGAATCAAAAACCTGAGAGCCCACATGGCAGTGGTAACCCATAATATCAATATCCCTGAATTCAATTGCTTTTTTTATAAGCTCTTCAGCCTGACCCGTTTCAATGGCAGTGCCGAATTTTGAATCCACCTTACCCGTTGCAACTGCATCATAGGTATGGGGGTCGATACCGGGAGTAAGGCGGAAAATAACCTTCTGCTTTTCGGGTGTTTTGCCCGTGCTTCTGATTGCGTCACAGTATTCGCGAATAAGCTCAAGCTCATATACACTGTCGGCAACAAAATAGCCTACACCGCTTTCGACGGCACCGATAATATCAGCCATTGTCTTGTTATTGCCGTGGAACAAAGCTTTTTCCATAGGAAAGCCTGCTTTTTCGGCAGTAAAGCGTTCACCCGAGGAAACAAGGTCAACACCCATTCCCTCTTCCTTCATAATTTCATAAATTCTTTTGAAGGAAGCCGCCTTACTTGCATAGCAAGGAAAACTGCTTTCACCGAAATGCTCCTTCATTGCTTTAAGATATACACGGCAATTATTACGGATTCTGCTTTCATCCATAAGGTACAAGGGAGTGCCGTACTTTTCGGCAAGTGCAACCGTATCGGCGCCTGCGAAGGTGAGATGATTACCCGTAACTCCTATATTTTCACATAACATAATCTTTCTCTGTCTTTCCTGAATTTATTTTTACAGCATATGAGCGAGTAATTCTTCCTTGCTGTAAGAGGTAAGGTCTGCGGGTGCAACATCAAAAACGGTTTTACAGCCCATATCCCCTCTTTGCGCCATTCTTGCAACGGCTCTGGCATAACAGACAAGCACACTGCCTGTAAATTCCGGGTTAGAATCAAGCTTAAGGCTGTATTCTATAACCTGACAGTGTGAATTGCCGTCACCTGTATAACCGGTACGGATAACACTTCCTCCGTGAGGAAGCTCAGCGTGATTCTTCTTCATTTCTTCCATTGTAATGAAGGTAACCGTTGTGTCATAGGGCTCAAAATAAGCGGGCATATTAACAATCTCATTGCGGATTTTATCTTCGTCAGCACCCTCTTCAATAACAACGAAGCACTCTCTTTTATGCTTGTCCCTTGCAGTAAATTCGGGAGCTTCACCCTGGCGCACACGGTTCATCGCATCTGCTACGGGAACAGTATACTGACGGGCATCGATCACGCCCTCAATTCTTCTGATTGCATCGGAGTGTCCCTGAGAAACGCCCTTCCCCCAGAAGGTGTAGTCGTTTCCGTCGGGGAGAATTGCCGACGCATAAAGACGGTTAAGAGAGAACATTCCCGGGTCCCATCCACAGGAAATAAGGGCAACCTTTCCGCTCTGCTTTGCTGATTTATCAACATTAGAAAAATGTACCGGAATCTGAGAATGGTTATCGTAGGAATCAATAACATTGAACTGCTTTGCCAATGACGGTGTCATCTCGGGTAAATCCGTTGCACTACCGCCGCAGATAATAAGCACATCAATCTTATCCTTCCAGCTTTCTATATCGTCAGCTGATACAACAGGTACATTTTCAGTGTTGATTTTAAGTGAAGAAGGTTCACGTCTTGTGAACACTGCAACGAGCTTCATATCACCGTTTCTTTTAACGGCATCCTCAACACCTCTGCCAAGGTTGCCGTAACCGTAAATACCTATATTCATCCTTTTCACCTCATTCAAGGATATCGTCCATATTATAATAGCCCGTTTCTTTTCCCTTAAGGAATTCAGCGGCGGTTATTGCGCCCTCTGCAAAAAGGCCTCTGTTTTCTGCCTCGTGCTTGAGGGTAATAACCTGAGAATTGGTTGCAAAAATCACCTCATGGGTGCCAACCTCGTTACCCATTCTTACGGCGTGAATGCCAATTTCCGACTTTGTTCTTTTGCCGTTTTCGTGGCGGCCGATGTTGTATTCACACTCATCCTTCACGCTTTTGATGGAATCAGCAAGTAAAAGAGCCGTTCCGCTGGGTACATCAAGCTTTCTGTTGTGATGCTTTTCAATAATTTCAATATCGCAGTCGGGCATTGCCTTTGCTACGATTTTTGCAAGACAGGAAAGAATAGCAACGCCAAAGGACATATTTGCACTGCAAAAAAGAGGAATCCTCTTTGCCGCCTCTTCAATCATCTGCTTTTCTTCTTCCGTCTGACCCGTTGTTGCAACAACAAGAGGGATATTTCGTTCAACAGCATATTCCGTAACATCCTTTGTTGCGCTGTGGTGGGAAAAGTCAATAATACAATCGGCTTCGCCCTCATATTCTTTTATATTGCTGTAAATAAGGTTTTCCTTGTCGGTAGTATATTCCATACTGCAAAAAGCAACGGTTTCGTGCTTTTCACTGTTTTCAATAATATCGCAAAGAACCTTACCCATGGCGCCGCCTGCGCCGTTGACAATAAATTTCATTTATATCACCTTAGATAAAACTAATATCTTATACATCAAGTCCGAGCTTACGCATTTCTGAAAGAAGAACTGCCTTGTGGTCATCTTCCATAACGGTAAGGGGAGATCTTACATAATCCTCACAGAAGCCGAGAGCTGCCATAGCTGCCTTTGCGGGAATGGGGTTAACCTCGCAGAAAAGAGACTTCACAAGGGGGAAGTACCTGAACTGCATTTCAGCCGCACCTTTAATATCGCCGTCAAGGAACTTGTGGCACATTTCTGAGGTTTCCTTGGGAAGTACATTTGAAAGAACGGAGATTACACCCTTTCCGCCTACGGACATTACGGGGATAATCTGGTCGTCGTTACCTGAATAAAGGTCAAGCTTATCACCGCAAAGAGACATTGTTTCAACAATCTTGTCAATTGCGCCGTTAGCTTCCTTGATGCCCTGAATCATGGGATGCTCGGCAAGTGCGGCATATGTAGCGGGCTCAATATTAACACCTGTTCTTGAAGGTACGTTATAAAGAATAACGGGCTTTGTACTTGCATCTGCAATTTCAGTGAACATTCTGATAAGACCCTTCTGGGTAGCCTTGTTATAGTAGGGTGTTACAACAAGCATAGCATCACAGCCTACTTCGCAGGCATATTTTGTAAGCTCAATTGCATATGCGGTATCGTTAGAGCCTGTACCTGCAATAACGGGAACTCTGCCGTTTACAACCTCAACGGAGAAACGGAGAACCTCCTTATGCTCTTCGTCGGTAAGGGTTGAGCCTTCACCTGATGTGCCTGCAATTACAAGGGCATCAATACCTTCTTCAATCTGCCATTCAATAAGCTTTCTGAAATTTGCGTAGTCAACGCCGTTTTCATTCATCGGTGTTACAAGAGCTGAAGCAGCTCCTTCAAAAATAGGTTTTCTGGTCATTTAAATTACTCCTTTATGATTAATTTTCCGAAAATTCAATTATCATCACTTGCTATAAGAAAACACCCGACATTGCATCGAGTGTTAAAATATCTGCAAATTACAGCTATACCGCTGTTATTTTACAATTATAATAGCACTCCGCAAATGCGACAGTCGGTTGAATATTATTTCAACCGCCCAGCTGAGTCTTTCGCCTGACCCCCTTCGGCAACCATCCCTTTCCCTTCCGGCGGAACCTGCGCCGCCCCTTTTTTTGCCGAAAGCTACTGATGATGAATTGCGCCTCTATCATAAATGAAATATTCGGTTTGGGTAATTTTATCACTATTTTTTTCTTATGTCAATACATTCTCTGCAATTTCTTTGACTAAGCTGACGGTAGACTCACAAAAAAACACTACTGAGGCAAAGGGTGTAACTTTAAGATACCTTCTCACTTTTTCCCGTTCGGCTTTCGACGGGAAATCAAAGACCACTTCTTCGGCCAAGCCCTCCATTTTCACCTTTTCACCCTGACTAACCATACTCAACACAGCGTATTGCTTAAAGTAGGTATTGTATGCCGTTCTTTGAGCAGCGGTTACGCTTCCGCAAAACAGTAAAAGAAAGCAGGAAATAACTGTACAGGAGAGAAAAAATCCCCTTAAAAGGCGCTTCATTTCTTTATTCATAAATTCATTCCTCGTATTCTTTTAAAATTTCACTCACGGCAACACCTATGCACTTTCCCGTATACACCGCTTCTTCAAGGGTATTGGCATCTGAACCGACCTCAACAAGCAGTGAGCAGTGAGTAAGATTCATATTATAGCTTCTGGGACAGAAATACAATGGTCTTGTTATACCCTCAAAAAGCTCTTCTAATTTATCCTGAAGGTGAACGGCAAAGGTCAGGTTATATTTCCAGTCGGGCAGATTGGTTATTCCGTTACCATCCTCCTGGCAGCCGCTTATAATCATAATCTGAGCCGCTTTTTTACCGTTAATTTTGGCTGTGGGCTTTATTTTTGTACCGTCTGTGCGCTGAATGGCATCGCGGTGAATATCAAGCACCACCTGAATTGACGGGTATTTTTTCAAAACTTCCTCGGCACCCTTTCTTGATCGGGCGTAAGCACCGGAATACTTACTGTCGTAAACGGCAGTGTCGTGAATAACCTTGTAGCCCGCCTTTTCAATCTGTTCAGCTATTGCCTTGCCTACCCGCACCATATTTCTGCCCTTATCGTTGCTTCGTGTCATAAAGCCTTCCTCATAAAAACCTCTGTCAAGAAGCTGATAGGTTTCCGTAGTGTGGGTATGAAAAATCAAAACTGCAGGCTTATCTTTACTCACACTGAGATCAGGCTTTTCTTTAAGCTTTTTTTCAATATCTATACCCGTTTTGTTTGTATTTTTCACCTTTACCCTGCCGAAAGAATCCGTAACGGAATCGTTTACATATTTATGTTCGGAAATATCTCCGTCCTTTTTGTGGTTGGCAGAATCTTTCTTTGCTTTTTCAATAAGCTGTTTTACATCTTTATCGGTTTCCGTAAGCGGATTCTTCATAGCGTTGACCTTGTTTACCTTCTGCACCGTAACGGCTTCTGCCGTTGTGCTTTCTGCTGTCGGCTGAGAATAAGAGTCATCACGAACTGTTGTTTCATCGGTAATATCTTCCTCGCTTTCTTCTGATGCACCGTACACGGGAAGATAGCTTTTTGCCGCAACAACAACAATTTCCGCGCACAGCTTCATAAAAGGCTCATTGAAAAGGGTAATAAGTCCCGCTGTCGCAGCAAGGAATAATATAAAAGCAGTTATTCTGACTAAAATTGCTTTTTTCGGGTTCATTTTAATCCATCCTTTTTTTATAATGCTTTTCTTATATTTTATTCAGCCGACTATAAAAAAATTACTGTCATCCCACTATGGCAACAAGGTCTTCACAGGGTATGTGCGGCTGAAGAGCCTTATTTATGCCAAGCGCTATGAAGGAAGCCGCACGGGTTATAACATTGTCAATTTCTTTGGGAGTCACCATAACATTATTCTGTGACATCAGCTTTTCCTCGTCTATATCCTTTTCAATATCCGTACCCGCATTCTGAAGAATATCAAGTGCCATGGTTACGCCGTCAACTACAGTAGGAACACCGATCGCTATAACGGGCACACCCATACTTTCCTTATCAATACTGCTTCTTTTGTTGCCTACACCGGCACCGGGTGAAACTCCCGTATCGCACATCTGTATTGTTGTACCCAGCCTTTCAAGGCTTCTTGATGCAAGGGCATCAATGACAATAAGTGCCGACGGCTTTATTTTTGCGGCAATGCCCTCGAGAATTTCCGCCGTTTCAATTCCCGTATTACCGAGAACACCGGGGATTATACCTGCAACAGGGCGAAGATGTGAAAACCCGATGGATTTTGCAACTTCGGGGCTGATATGTCTTGTTGCAAGGAGCTTCCCGATGCACTCCGGTCCCAGGGCATCGGGAGTTATTCTGTCGTTACCCAGACCCGCAACAAGAACAGCACCGTTTTCGGGCAAGAGAGATTTTATCTCCTTTGCAAGGAGTTCCGCCGCAGGAGAAAGTATATCCGCACTGCTTTTGAGAAAAGGTATTTCAAGTGTTATATACCTGCCCTTCGGCTTTTCCATTACCCTTTCGCCGTTACTGTTGGTTATTTCTATTCTTGAAACGGTAATGCCTTCTTCACTGAACTTTTCAAAGCTTATTCCGTCTTCATCCTTTTTTGCCGATAATTCGTGCCTTTCAAGGGCAAGGTCCGTGCGAAAATTCATTTTTTTCACCTCAAAGTATTGCTTTTTGCACAATAATGTGTTAGTATTGTTGTCGCTTTCAAAAAAGTATATCCAAATTTGCAAAAATATCTTGAAATTTCTTAAAAAAGATGTTATGATATGCTCTGCATGACACAAGATTAGTAGGAGGTGTAAAATCGTGGCCAACATTAAATCAGCTAAAAAGCGTGTTCTCGTTAACGCAACAAAGCAGGCTCGTAATAAGTCAGCTAACTCCGCTCTTAAGACAGCTCTTAAGAAGGCAAACGCTGCTATTGAAGCAAACGCAGAAGACAAGGAAGTTCTTGTTACTCTCGCAGTTAAGAAGATTGATCAGGCAGCCGCTAAGGGTCTTCTTCACAAAAACAACGCTGCAAGAAAAAAGTCAGCTATTGTTACAAAGCTTAACGCTTCAAAATAATTGACCTGAAAATTTATGAGACGGAAACTTAAAGTTCCGTCTCTTTTTCTTTTTTCACACAGATTTGACAAATATGTGTTAATCTGAAAAAGTGGTATGGTGGGAATATGTAAAGATTGTGATATTTTTTAAAATTTTTCCCGTATATAATTGTATTTTATATAAAGTTATGATAATATAAATACAGAATCAAAATGGAGGACTATACTATGAAAAGAAATATTTCCAAGGTATTGCTTTTCTTGTGTTCTTTTGTGTGCCTTATGACACTTTTTATATTCGGAGTTTCGGCAAAGGATGTTAAATCAAACGGCTTTGTTTATTCCGTAAAAGGCACAACGGCTACAGTCAAGGAATACACAGGAACAGCAAAGTCGGTCAAAATCCCTTCAAAAGTAGGAAATGCAACGGTTAAGAAAATCGGAGATGAGGCTTTCTGGAGTGTTAAAACAATGACCTCCGTCACAATTCCCTCCACCGTTACCTCAATCGGAAAGGCAGCATTCAACGAGTGCACCGGACTTACCAAGGTTGTAATTCCCTCAGGCGTAACAAAGGTCGGCTCAGGAGCTTTCTGGTACTGTACCAACCTGAAAACCGTTCTCATCCCCAAAACAGTTACATCGATCGGAACTAACGCCTTCAAGGGATGCAACAAGCTTACGGCTTATGTAATTAAGGGCAGTTACGGTGAAAAGCATGTAAAAACCCTTTCAAACGTAAAACTCGGCTATAGGTATATAGATTCTCTAAAGCTTGCAAAAACCTCCTCAACTCTTCAGGTAGGTGAAACCTTCAAACTTACATACACCGTAAGTCCTTCTGTTGTTTACAACAAAAAGGTAAGTTACAGTTCAAGCAATTCCGATGTTGTTTCGGTTTCTTCCTCAGGAACACTTACTCCAAAAAAAGCAGGCAAGGCTACAATAACCGTTAAGGCAAAGGACGGAAGCGATAAAAAAGTCACCTGCAAGGTAACCGTAGTGCCCAAAAAGGTTGCTTCACTCAAGCAGTCGTCAACCACTGCAACATCTTATACTCTAAAGTGGGGTAAGAGCGCAGGTGCAACCCATTACAGCCTTTATAAATACAACGAAAAAAGCAAGAAATGGGAAAATGTTGTAAAAACCAAGAAAACCTATTACAAGTTCAAAGATCTTCCGCTCAGCTCTGTTACAAAATATAAGGTAAGAGCATATACACAAATCGGCAAAACCTATTACAAGGCTCCTTATTCAGAGGTGTTTACAGCCCTTACAAAGTACCCCAGAGCAGTAAGCTCCGTTAAAGCCACAACAGGCAACAACTACATAACCCTTTCATGGAGTGCAGCAAAAAATGCCACAGGCTACAGAGTTTATTATTACAATCCTCAGACAAAGGCAACAACCTATATCAATAAAACATCCGGAACAAGCATAAAAATCACCTCTCTGAAGCCTAATACCGAATACAGCTTCGTTATCAAGTCTTCACTAACAGCAAATAAGGATACCACTTACTCAGATTTATCAAAGGTATTCACTTTCTCAACACTTCCCGATTATGTCAGCTCCTTCGCTCTTAAGCCTGATTCCCTTTTCATCAGCAAGCTTACATTGCAGTGGGCTAAGCTTTCCGGCGTTGATGGCTACAGAATTCTTGAGCTTGATGAAGAAAGCGGTAATTACCTTCCCCTTGCAACAGTTAACGGCAGTGAAACAACTCAGTACACAGTTGAAAATCTTCAGCCGGGAACAAGCTACAGCTTCAAGATTCAGGCTTTTGCAAACAGAGGTTCCGACACGGTGTACGGCTACAATTCAAAAGAAACCCTTACCGTAACAACAAACTCAAGACCCGGTGATAACCGTGAAGCTTTTGCAGGTTTCCTTGAAGGCTACAACAACACCAAGAATTCAACCAAGGATTTCATAATAATCTCAACTGTCACCGTTTCAGATTTTGAAGGCGAAAACAGTGACGAATATTCAGCAGTTGTTTCCGCCCTCGGAAGCGACAGCGAGGATTTCCTGTTTATCAAATCAGGTGTTGAATCCGCAAGCAAGCTCCCCGTTACATCAATCCTCACCCCGAAAGATGCCTTCTGTACCCTTTCCTATGAACAGCTTGCTGCTGATTCCGTAAACTTTGACGATGACGGCAACGGCTTCAGACTCAGCTTTGCACTTCCCGAGGATGACGGAACAATAAATGAGCTTATTGCAGGAGCAATCGATTGGGAGGCAGTTGAAACCGAAGTCCCCGGATTCATTCTTAATGAATGCACTTACAACGGTACAACGGTAAACGCAAAAGTACAGAATTCTTCCGTTGACGATATCATTATTTCGGTTCCCGTAACCGTTAACTTCAGCATCGGAGATAAAACCTATGAATTTTCCGAAACAATCACAAAAGAATTTTTATTCATATGGTAAAACCGCATAAGGTAACAGTATTCAGACACAGTAAACCTTAAAGCGTTTTTATATAATCAAGAATGGAGGACAACAGAAAATGAAAAAAACATTAAAAGCACTTGTACTTATGACATTCTGCATCTGTATGATTATGTCAACAATGGTTATGGCTTCTGCTGTAGGTAAAGTTACAGGTGCAAAAGCAACAAGCGTTACATACAACTCAGCAACTCTCACCTGGAAAAAGGCATCGGGTGCTGACGGTTATGAAATCCAGCAGTACAAAAGCAAAAAATGGACAACAATCAAAAAGATTGAGTCCGCAAGCACAGTAAGCTACAAGGTTTCAAAGCTCACAACAGGTACAACCTATAAATACCGTGTTCGTGCTTACGACAAGAAGCTTTTCAACAAATATGACTACAGTGCATATGTGAACATCACCGTTAAGCCCCTTCCCGCAAAGGTAACGGGTCTTAAGGCAAGCTCAACGGGCTATAATTCAGTAAAGCTCACTTGGAGCAAGGTAAGCGGTGCTTCAGGCTATGTTGTTCAGCAGTACAAGAGCAAAAAGTGGGTTGACCTTAAAACAACATCAAGCAACAGCCTTACAGTAACCGGTCTTACAACGGATACATCATATTCCTTCCGTGTCAGAGCTTACAGAACAGTTTCAAAGAAAAAGCATTACAGCGCTTCCTACAGCTCAACAGTAAAGTGCACACCCAAGCTTCCCGCAACCTCATCAATAAAGGTTTCAAAGGAAACTACAACAGCAGTAACCCTCTCCTGGAGCAAGGTTACCGGTGCTACAGGATATCAGGTCTATAATCCCAAGACCAAGAAATGGGTAAGCTCAAAAGGAAAGACAAGCTACACTATCAAGTCACTTTCAGCAAACTCAAAATACACCGCAAAGGTAAGAGCTTTCAGAAAAACAAGCAAGAAGACCTACTACGGTATTGAAAAATCAATTTCCTTTGTAACAAAGCCTGCAGCGCTTAAAAACGTTAAGGTAAGCAACATAACAACAACCGGCCTCAAGGTTTCCTGGTCCAAAGCTTCAAATGTTTCCGGCTACAGCGTTTTAGTTTATGACTATTCAACAAAGAAAGAAACAAAGACCAATACAAAGAGCACAAGCCTTACAGTAAAGAGCCTCAAGTCAGGCACCAAATACAAGGTAACCGTACGTGCTTATGCTAAAAACACAGAATATATTTACAGTGATAATGTTATAGCTTTTACCGGCTATACTCCTCTTGAAATAAAGGCAGGAAAAAACACCAATAATACAGCTGTTCACGTAACATGGAACAGTGCATCTGAGGCAACAAAATATGTGCTTGAACGCTATGATTCAGATACGAATTCATGGAAAAACGTTTATTCAGGCAGTGCAACCTCATACTCTGATGAAATAGGTGAAAATACAGGTGCTCTTTACCGTGTTACTCCTTATAAGAGCTCAACAGCATTGGCTGTAGCATCTGCATCCGCAGAGCTTGCAACTAAGGGAATCACACTTAAAAAAGCTACAAACAAAATTACTGTTACATGGAAGAAGCCCGTAACAGACAGAGAAATTGAGTTTTATGCTGTTTTTGAAAAGCCTCGCAAGGGCTCCGGCAAAACAGCAGAAGAATTAGCATATGCTATTGACACAAACGATACAACCGAGACTCTGTTCACAGCTTACGGCACCGAGCAGACATACGTAATTTATGCAGTTCACGGTGTTTACATCGCAAGTCCCTACAGAACAAAGGTTGCTGAGTTCACCGTAAGAGCAGAAGACCTTGTAATTGATTCATCAGACACCAGCAAGAACGGACAGATTCTTAAGCTTGTTGATGCAATCAACCGTACAAAGTATGACCAGGGCAAGTTTACCGTTACTCAGGATTCAACAATTGCTATCAATGTTGATAGTATCAGCATGGACTACGAACTTTATGCGTTTATGGAACTTGCATCACTAGTTGATCCAAACATGAAAATTAAGGGATTCAAATACAATAAGAACACAAACAGAATGGAATGTAACGGTGAAGAAAACATCAAAGCGTTTATGGAAGGTATTATGGGTAGCTCTGATGAAAGTCTCAACACCAAAACCATAATCAAAGAAACCGTAGACTTTAACAACGGCAGAGGCAACTTACCGTCAACAGGAAAAGCTGTAGATCTCTACAGTTATATTGAGCCTTCCACTACAGAGCCCTACATTGCATATCTTTACAAAGGAAACGATGTTGCAAAATGGGATGAGGGCTTCTCATCAGTTACAACCAAGGTTCTTTCAAACGGCAACTACTCCTTTGAAGGTACCATCAAGAAGGAAGAATTCGGCACAAAAACAACATCAAAGGCAACTGCCGCCAACTACCACTCAGGCTTCACTTCAAGCTTTGACGGTCTCAACCTCGGTGCAACCGAAGGCATGAGCAATGTTAAGACAACTGTGGGCGCTACAAAGATTACAGCCGAATACACACCCGACGGTAAGCTTGTAAAGTACAATATCGGCAAAACAACAATCGATATGGACCTTGAAGCTTCAATGGGCGATATAGAAACAGAAGACGGTGAAAAAGTAGACAACACGTCAATCGGCATGGGAATGAACGGCAATTGCACAATTAGCTACACCTTCAAAAGATAATTAGTTTTATAAAGATAATTCAAGGGATACCTCAGAGTATCCCTTGAATTAATTGAATTCGAAAGGAAACGCTCATGGATCAGAAAAAATTTACCCAATATGCAACAATTCTGGTCGCAGCAGTTTGGGTGTTCTGCGGCACCTTTATGGTCAGCGCAAAGGTCATAAAGGATAAAAAAGCTGTCGCAGCCACCCCTCAGACACAAATAACTACAGCACCAAACTTAACAATGGCTCCCGCCACTACAACAACTCAGCCCTCCTCAACGGCACCCACAACAACTGCCCCTACAGGACAGTTCACCATTGGCGGCAACAACCTTGCCACAACTGTTACCGTTGGCGATCCTCAATGGCTAATCGACCAGCAGGCCAGTGAGGAAGCGGCAAAAAACACCACAAAAAGCAATGTACCCTCGGGCAAGAAAAATATCATTGAAGCCTATGTTAACGGTATAAACAGGCTTAAAAACGAAAAGAATGTTACCGTAACCAAAGCCTCAACCCTTGATTTTGCAATTCAGAGCATTACAATCAACGGTAAGAACGATATGAGTGACACGGTTGTAAGCTATGTTCAGAATTTCCTTAATTCAAACAAGCCTGTTGATATAACCTATAACTTCGTTAACGGTCTTGACACTCCTACCGGGCAGACCCCTCTTTCTGCAATTGCGCCCTTAGGTCAGCAAGCAAAGCTTTCAAAGGATGCGGTTAAATCTGCAACAGCAGAAAAAACCGTAGGCGGCGGATACAAAATTGTAATTATGCTCACAGACGAGCTTCAGACACACGAAATCCCTGCACCCAACCACTCTACCACCGTTGAGGTTATTGATACAGCTTCTCTTATGCCCTCAGGCGCAAAACTCAATTACCTTAATATTCTTTACAGCGGAACGGTTATTGAAGCTACCTTTGATAAAGATGACCGACTTGTAAATGTAAGACACAAGCTCCCCGTTACAAAGGCTGACGGCGAAGGCGAAATGTCAATCCCACTGCTCGGCAAAAACTCCGCTACAATGGAAATGAACGGTGAATATAACTGCACATACAATATTAAATATTAAAATCTTATTTTATTATTGACTTAGGAAATACTAAGTGTTATAATGGTTAGGTAATAAATCAACTTGGAGGACAGTATCATGGAAACATTCAAGAAAATTGCAAAAATCGTAGCTATCATTGTTGCAGTTGCAGCAGCAATCGCCGGCATTTATATTGCAGTAACAAAAATTATTGAGAAGAAAAAGGCAAAGAACGCTGACGACAGAGAAAACTTTGTTTCCTGCTCCTGCTTCGATGCAGATTTCATTTCAGAAACCGTAGCATAAAATAACAAAACCGTCAAAGCTTCGCTTTGACGGTTTATTTTTTGTTCTCAAGCAGATGTTTTAAGTAAAGCTATACTTAAAACATCTGCATTTTTATTTTGATTTTTGGTCTGCGATTAATTTGACGATGCCTTTATTGAGGTGTGATTTCCTCAAAAGCTATATGTGTAATATCCTGCATTGTAACAGCTTCCTTTTCGTAAAGAGAAGTGTATTTATCCTGGTAATAGCTTTCCTGCTTACAGTCAAAGCCTCCGTCAGGTGAGAAGGTTATCATTGTACAGCCTCTCTGTGTGCCTTCCTTGTAAATACCGGGGTAAGCAAGATAGTCAACGCTCATTCCGTATGTAAGTCTGATACCCTTGTAATCAAGTGAGAAGTTGTTGTAATGGTCGTGACCGCAGAAAACTGCCTTTGTTGACTGGAGCTCAAGCATTGCTTCAAAAAGTCCGTCATCGTGAATACCGCTGTAAACAACCTTACTGCCTTCACCTGCTTCACCGTAGATGTACTTTACATTTTCTGTGTCCTTAAAGCCGTTTTCAGCATATTCGTACCAGGCATCTCTCTGCTCTGTAAGAGGAATATGGAAGAAAGCTGCTGATTTAATGGCTGAATTTTCTTCTCTGCCGAGCTTTTTAAGCACTGCGTTATTCTTCTCATTAAGGGCATTTACTGTATTTTTGTACCATTCAACCTGATTTTCGTGAATGTTATCGTACTTCCACATAATGCCTAAAAAGTCGCCGTCAACATAGGAATGGCTGTCAAATACATAAAGGGACTGTGTAATGATACCGTCGGAGTTTTTTACATTGATAACCTGGTTGCCGTAACCGTCAACATCCTCGGGGCCCGCTTCAAAAAGGCAGTACTTGAAATCCTCACTGCTGTAAAACTCGGAAATATCTTCTCTGCCGTAATAGCTGTAAGCTTCCGTATCGTGATTACCGAAGCCTAAGGTCCAGTAAATACCAAGCTTTTCCATAAGTGCGGCAAAAACCTTTGCAGAAGAAAGGTTATTAAAGGTACCTGCCTGGAAGGGTACGGGATAAGAAACGTCACCCGTTACAACAACAAGGTCAGGCTTTTCCGCCGTTATCATTGCGGCAACAGCATTCATTGCCATAGCATCCTTTTTAAGGGACATCCAACCGCCGCCTATATGTACGTCAGTGAGCTGCATAACCTTGAAATCTCTGTCCGTTGTGAAGGTCCAGTAGCCGTTTTCGTCCTTTTCGGGAATAAGCTTATCCTCTGATTCTATAACTGCAAAGGAATTTGCTTTTTCAATATTCGCCTTGTTACCGATTACGGAAATCACTGCCGTTACTGCCACAAAAATCACGATAATAGCCAGAACAACTGCAAACACCTTAAGTGCTTTCTTACCTCTCCCCTTTTTTACGGATTTCTTCTCTTTGTTTTTTGTGTTTGTTGCCATAATATCATCTCCTTTTATTTTGCAAAATAGATTTCTGTTCCTGTTTTTTCAAAAATCTGCTTTTTTATCTCCGCCGCATTTTCTTCCGCCACAGCTATATCTGTAACAATATAAAACGATTCTTTATTCGTAACGGAAAAAACAAGCTCACCGGTATCGGGAGTAATTCCGTAAGAAAGAAGAATTTCTTCAATAGCCTCTGATTTTCCCTTTACGGGTATATTCATTAGTTTCCTTGTGCTTTCTTTTATCAGCTTAAAAGCGGAGACAAGAATCACCACGCTTATTGCAATTCCGCAGAAGGAATCAACAGCATATACACCTTTTGCCGAAACAAGCAGTGTGATTACCGTAACCATCGTTATAAAAAAATCAAGAAGGCTGTCATATGCCATTATTTTTATAATATCAGACCCGAGCTTTTTATACTGATACCGCAAAAAGAAAAACATTATGAGCTTTGTAAGAGCCGTCGCAATAACAATATATAAAAAGCTTAGCTGAAACCATACGGGCGTGGGATACATAAGCCTTTCAAGTGAGCTGTATAGGAAGACAAAGCCCGCGATACCAACCAACACCGAAAGAATAAAAGAGAGAAGCTGCTCAATTTTTGCGCCGCGGCCTTTTGAAAATAAATCCGCCTTTTTAACAAAAAACACAAGGCAGACTACGCTCAGTATTCCCGAAAGGCTGTCAAACAGATTATTTATTCCGTCAGAATAAATACTGATACTGTTTGAGGAAAGCCCGATATAAAGCTTTATAAAGAAAAGAATCAGGTTTACAAAAAAAGCTATGAAACAAACAGGAATAACCCTTTTGTTTTTTATCCTTCTCACCCCCGTAATATAATTTAAATTTATTTTGCTTATTATAACATACAATTACATAAAAATAAAGACAGTTTAGAATAAAGGTTAATTAAAAGCATAAAACCAACTGCAAATGCAGTTGGTTTTATGCTTTTACATTTTATCCTTACTTCTTGTAAAAACAGAACACACAAGTCCGCACAGCACTGCCGTCATTATACCGACGGAGGCAGAAGAAAGAGGTCCGCTCAGAATACCCAGCATACCGTCTTCCTGTATGGCCTCTTTTGTTCCCTTGGAAAGGGCATATCCGAAGCCTGTAAGCGGAATTGTGGCACCTGCACCGCCGAACTTTTCTATTTTTTCATATATGCCGAGAGCCCCTAACACAACACCTATAATAACAAAGGAAACTAATATTTTTGCAGGGGTAAGCTTTGTATAATCAATAAGAATCTGACCGATTACACATATAATTCCGCCCACAAGAAAGGCTTTGAGAATAGTCATGGCAATTTCCATCACATCATCCCCTTAAGTTTTTTTGCCATATCGCCGCTGTCGGCACCTGCAATGGACACAAGAGCAACCGAGGCAATAACTATAGTTAAAAAGCAAAGTATTTTTTTTGCAAAATAAAGGTATTTACTGCATTTAATAAGGCACATTATACATTTGATTTCTCTTACAAGATTCATAAATTCACTCCCCTGTTCTTATATTTACAAGGTGGGCAATTCCGGGAATACTCTCCCCCTCACGGGAAGAAACCGGCGACATCAGAGCTCCCGTTGCCACAAAAAGAATGTTACTGTACTTACCGTTGCGCATAGAGTTAAGAATATAAGAATTAAGCACCGAGGCACTGCAGCCGCAACCCGACCCGCCTGCGTGAACATCCTGGCTTTCTCTGTCAAAAATAAGAAGTCCACAGTCCTTGTGACGGGAAGAAATATCAATTCCGTCTTCACGGATAAGAAGCTGACTTAAAAGCTCACTGCCAACACTTCCAAGGTCACCAGTAAGAATAAGATCGTAGTCCTCGGGCACGGTGTTGGTGTCACGGAGGAAGTCACTGATGGTTTTTCTTGCGGCAGGGGTAAATGTCAAGAGAAAACCATAAAATTTTTTAAAATCCCAAAACCCTTGATTTTACTGGGTTTTCGGCACTTCAATTATGGGTGCAGCTATGGGGTGGTTGCAATGAAAGGAAGACTATATAGTGCTTTTTTGATAGATTTTTCAAAAAAAGCTTGACAATAAAGCTGTCCATGATTATACTGTAATGATTTAACCTTGATGTTAAATGGGTTGGTATGGGCAAAGAAGGAGAAATAATATATGTATCATTATGTCAAAGACAAAGAATTTTTGGGGAATATGAAACGGGTTTGCTCGGATATTATGAATCAACTCAAGCAAAAAATCAATAACGATTCCGTTATGCAGGTTGAAATTCACTTGGTCGGTAGTGGAGCTAAAAATTTAATAACGCAGAATGCAAATGAGCCAATTGACCTCGATTATAATTTATGCATAGTTCAATGCCGTGGCATTGATATTAATGATGGTCGGAGCATTAAAGAATATATCATGAAGCAATTTAACATTGTTTTAGATAACAACGGTTGGAGTGACTGCTACGACTCAACGTCTGCTTTGACAACAGAACGTCGTTATTTCATCAAAGGAAATCATACTGATTTTAGCATTGATCTTGCTATTGTTCGCGAAGACCAGTATGGTTGGCATCGTTTAAAACATATAAAAACAAGTTTTATGGAAACGCACCAGTGGATATGGAATTTATCTCGCGATTCAAAGGGTTTAAGTAAAAAAGCAAAAGCAATAAAGGATAACGGTTTGTGGCTTGAAGTTCGGGAATGTTACTTAAAGAAAAAGAATCAGTATCTTACAAGCAATAATTATGACCACCCATCCTTTATAGTATACATTGAAACTATCAATGAAGTGTATCACAATTATTTCCAATAAAACAACGAAAGAACAGCGTGCAGATTTTACTCCGCACGCTGTAATTTTATCACCATTTTTCTCTCAACAGAAAATCTGCAATATGTGTAATTTCAATTCCGTTATCGTTACCGATTGCAAGTGTATCTCTGCAAACGACATATTTGTGATAGTGGTCTTTTATTTCCATAAGGTTATCTGTTTCTCTTGTTGATTCGGTGGGCAGTTCAACGCAAACCTGAACATAAATCTTTTCCTCCCTGCGAACACCGATGAAATCTATTTCTTTAGTACCGTTTTTACCGATATAGACATCATAGCCTCTGCGTTTCATTTCAAGAAAAACAATGTTCTCAAAAACAGCCGATAACATTTTTCTGTCAAAGCCTTGTAAGCTATACTTTATTGAAATATCAGAAAGATAATACTTTTCCTGGGTTTTCAGGATTGCTTTGCCTTGCAAATCATATCTTTTGCAGGGATAGATGATAAATGCTTCACTGAGCCATTTGAGATAATTATATATTGTTTCAACAGAAAGACTTCTGTTTTCACTTTTAAGAAATTTTACTATTGAAGAAGCAGAGAACGTCAGACCTACATTTTCAATAATATATCTTACAACTCTGTCAAAAAGATCTTTGTTTCTTATCTTGTGTCTTTTAGAAATATCTCTCGTTATTACAGAAGCATAAATCCCCTCAACAACCTGATATGCTGATTTTGTATCAAAATCGCTTATGCCCACAATAGGAAAGCCGCCGTACTGCACATATTCATCAAAAGCTTCTCGAGCATTTTTAATATCCTTGTTTTTAAAAGTCAGATATTCCTTAAAAGAAAGAGTGTAAACAGGAATCAGAACATATCTGCCTGTTAAATATGTTGATATTTCACTTGACATCAGCTTTGAGTTTGAGCCTGTAACATATATATCAACATCAAAGTCTTCCATAAGAGAGTTTATAGTCTTTTCCCAACCACCAATTTCCTGAAGCTCGTCAAGAAAAAGATAGCATCTTCCTTTTTCTTTTATGGCATCTTTTAAATCGGTATACATCTTTTTTGCCGTAAAGTCGTCATAATCAGGATTGTTATATTTTCTTTCAATAATGTTATCGGGAGAAACACCTTTATTTTTGATTTCCTGTACTAACATTTCAAAAATTGTGGATTTACCGCATCGACGGACACCGGCAAGAATTTTTACAAGCGGTGCATCTATAAAAGGAGTAATTGCATTAATATAATCCGGTCTTAAAATCATTCTGACCACCTCCGTTACCTAAAGTATATCGAAAAACTATGCTAAAGTCAATAGTTTTTACCTCTATACCGATAAAACTTTGTAATGTTATATATTTTTTAGAGTTAAAATAATACTATCTGTTTGCCTTATCTTCTCCCCAAACCCAAGTGTCATCAGCTTTTTTCTTTTTCGGTCGCGCACGTTTTCTTATTTTCTGTTTCTCGAACAAAGCCTTATAATCGGGTTGAGGTTCAGGTATTAAAATATCTAAATTTTCTGAAAGTCCGATTTCATTCAAAATCTTAATCAGATTTGAAAGCTTGGTATCATATCCCATTTCTGTACGGGCAATAGTTTTAAGAGAAAGTCCGCATCTTTTTGCAAGCTCCGATTGTGTAATATTCAAGGAAATTCTATACTGCTGAATACGGTTTCCCAATTCCGCTAATATTGATTTTTCGTCATTATAATTTGAAATCTTCATAGAGCCTCCATAATAACAAGTCAAATTTGTACTATTATAATATCAAATCTGTTTTAATAAGTCAAGTTTGACTTGTTATTTTTTTCTTTACAAGTGCATAAAAAATATTTTTCTCAAAATATAGCTATATACCCTATTGATAATATTATGCAGACTTCTTATCTGCCTCTTCAACGATTTCCTTATTCATTTCGATATAGTTAACCACATTTTCGTAAGCATCGTTGAACTTGAATTTAATGGTAATGTTGCCGCCCTCGTGAACAAGAATTTCATCAATCAGTTCAACAACCATAGGTCTGTTAAGTGACTCAATATTGCCGTACTGCTTGAAATGTGAGATGAACTCGTTCTCACTATTCAGACCTTGAGCGTACTCTTCTGCCGTTTTGGTAAGACTCTTGATTGTGCTATCAATCGCCTCAATTTTCTCGGTAAGGTTGGCTTTTAGCTGCATATATTCCTCTCTTGTGATAACACCTTGCTTCCAGTCAGGATACAAATCAAGGGACATTTTTATGCACTTCTCACGCTCTGCAGATTGAGTTTTAATCATCTTCTGCAGATGAGTTGACTCCTTTTTACGCTTACTGCTCTGATTGATAATTTCAAGAATTTCATCAAACTCAATAGCGGTATCAATCATTTTCTGCAAAGTGACAAGCACCGCAGTTTCAAGCTTATCAATACGGATTGTGTGATTGGTGCAGGCATCCTTGCTCATCTTTCTTGACGTCATACATCTGTAATAACGGTAAGTGCCGTAGGAATGGGTGTTGGTTTTCTTATTCATAATGCGGTGGCAATCTGCACAACGCACAAGCCCCGAAAACAAATCGACCTCTTTTTTGACGGGTGATGAGCGGATATTCTTTCTGAAAAGCGACTGAGCTTTATTGAAAGTATCTTTATCAATAATCGCCTCGTGAGTGTTTTCAACTATAATCCACTCGTCCTTTGGTATTGCTCTGCATTGCTTGATTTTATAGCTGATAGTCGTGTTCTTTCCCTGCACCATATTGCCGATATACATTTCGTTCTGCAGAATTCTTCGCACAGAGCTGTCGTGCCACAAGCCGTCGTTGCTCTTGCCCATAGGGTGACGATAATTAAGACCTTTTAACTTTTTGTGCATTGACGGATTGGGTATGCCCTCATCATTGAGAGCTTTTGCGATACCGATAATGCTTTGACCTGCTATAAATCTTTCAAAAATCATACGGATAACAGGTGCAGTTTCTTCATCAATAATAAGCTGATGATGGTCATTCGGGTCTTTTAAATATCCGTAGGTCGGGAAAGAGCCGATAAATTTTCCTTGTGCTCTGTTCACATTGAGAGTGCCACGCACATTGACAGAAGTAGTTGCTGCAAGACTTTCATTTATAACATTGGTAACGCCAACGGAAATACACTGTGTTGCCGCATTCATACTGTTTGAAGCGGTATCAATTCCGTTGTTGAGTGCGATGAAACGCACTTTTAATCTTACGAAAACATTATCAAGATAATTACCTGCATCGGTGTAATTTCGTCCAAAACGGGACAAATCCTTTACAACAACGCAGTTGACCGTACCTGCATAAATATCTTCCATCATTCGAACAAAGCCGGGACGGTCAAAGTTGGTACCACTCCAACCGTCATCAACATAAAAATCGTGTGCTTCAATATCGGGATGAAGCTTAAGATATTCCTTTAAAATTTCACGCTGTGATGTGATGGAATAGCTTTCTGATTTATCTCCGTCTTCACGGGACAGACGAATATAAAGAGCAGCCTTCCAGGTTTTAAGTTCCCTCTGAGGCTGCTCTAAATAATCCTTATATTTTGAATACATTAGTATAACCTCCGATAATCTATCTATATAGATTAAGCGGAAGCACCACAAATCTTACAAATGAATTGTAGCATACTTCCGCTCGTATTTCAATAATTTTATAAAATTAGCTTATGGCAAATTTTTCAGCAAGAACAAAGAGCACTGCTCAAAGCTCCCGAAAAATCTTTACCGCCGCTATATGCTACTTTTACGATAACATCTCCGACTTTAAAGAGATACGGATTCTTTACCTGCTGTGTAAAGCTTTCTATTTTCTCCATAACGCTTTTGCTTTTATCTACTGTAATATCTCTTAAGTCTGTGAGAGTGTTTTTATCGCAAAGAGCTATCTCTGCAGCCCTGCAGAGGTCAAGCTGGGATTTTGTGAGCATTAAGTTATCACTTCCTCTCGTTAGGTATTATTGGTAATTATTTAGTTTTTAAACCAAGTTTTTCCTTAACCTGATTAATAATTTCTTCTATACTTTTCCTGTTCGGCTTGTATAAGCTTCAAATGCTTTCTGACAGAGTACATAGGTGTACCTGCATACTTGTGATAATACTCATAGGACGACATCTCTTCTTTGTAACACTCATCACTGTCAGCCTTTTTCTCTTTCTGCATTTTCTTGCAAAGCTCTTCAGCGTTCATAGCATCTACCTCCCTTCATAATGTTTTTCTTTGACCTGAGCTTTCTCAGGAAAGTACCACTCACGGATAAGTGCCTTCTCCGCTTCAAGACTTTCCTCAAGCCCCGGTCTGTCCTTGATAATGCGTTTTGCAATGTTAATCTTTTCTCGCAATGCCCCGATTTCAGACGTAAGAAAATCCCGACGGACAACAAGCTCTTCTTTGTCCGTCGGGTCTTTGCATCTTCTGATTTGGTTGTAAATTTTGTTTCGCTGAGTTTTAAGCTCCTCCATACGAATCTCTGTTCTTGAAATGAATTTATCAACCTCGGCAAAGTCATAAAGCTTTTCGTTTATTGCAAGCTCAATCTGTTTATGCATAAACTCTATTCTCGGTGCAGAATATTTCATTTTCGGTGAGAATGGATGAGGATTGCAGTTGTTCTTTTCAGCTATTGCTCCAACAAATAACAGAGCAAGAAAGAAAAGCGAGATTACAGGTGCACCGAGTACAGCACCGCCTACAATCAATTTTGTAAAATCAGAAACAGTTCTGCTGAAGGTTTCAGGGTGTCGGTAATGCTCTGCTGATTCTTTAAACTCATAACCTCTGTAATTGAAAACAAAGATTTGATTTTTAAGATAGTTATTTGCACGGGTATAGTTATAAAAATTTTCATCCACCTCATAAAGTCTCTGATGGTTAATCCTATCCCAAAGACTTTCATAAGAGTATTCATCACCAAGGTTTGAAAGCTTAACGCCGTGCTTATCGGTACGGTAACCAATCTTTCCGTCGTCAAACCAATAACCCTTCTGGCTCATAATTCTGAAAAACTGTTTTATGCTTCTGCTTCTCGGAATAGCGTAATCAATATCTTCACGCATATAATCATATTTTGTTTTGATACCTTTCTGCTTTGCCTTGTAAACATTGTAGGGTATGCGTTTGCCTTTCGGATTTTCAATAACAGATAATCCGTGTTCAATACAAACTTCATCACTCGTCTTTCTGAACAGACGGTACATCGCTCTGTCTTCATTCATCTTTCTTCCGTCAGTCATTGAAACAGAATTAATGACGATATGACAGTGAACACAATTCGCATTAAGGTGGGTGGCAACAACCATCTCGTAATCTTTCGCCCACATCTTACCTGCAACCTCCATTGCAACCTGCTGTGCTTCTTCGGGAGTAACCTCTCCCGGCTTGAAAGAAATATATGCGTGGTAAGCAACAATGCCTCCCGTCTTTCCATACATTTCTTTTGTATCAATCATCTGCTGTGCAGCAATATCCGGGTCACAGTTAATACCGTCAACAAGAAGTCTTTGTTCGTTTTCCAGATTTGTTTTATCCTTATCGGCGGCATAGTGAAGCGAAGAAACAAGATTAGAATATTTTGATAAGTCAGTTTTACTTTTGTTTGCGGCATAAGACACAACCTGATGAATGTTATTTTTTATCGGCCATATTCTTGTAACTGCCATTAAACAAATCTTCCTTTTCCTGGTTTAAAATATTTTGCGATATCCGATTCAAGTGAACGGATATCTGATAAAACTTCTCTGCATTCAGCACGGTCAATGAAACCGATTGAGTTAGCTTTAGCAGTAAGCTGATTAAGATTAGTTCCGACTCTGCGAAGCTCAATAATAAATTGTTTGTAATCAACAGGCGGAGCTTCAACAAGTCTTGTACCTAAAATCATTGCTCTGATAATTTTGCTTCGGTCGGTTTTCATAACCTTACAGAATTTATTTAAGACTTCATTTTCTTCTTCATTAAGATAGACATGAAAATCAATTTCTCTTTTTCGTTTTGACATAGGAATTCTCCTTTCTTTGATTTTTGTGTTGGGGTGTGGTGGTAAAAACGCTCTGTTTTTACGGATTTGCGGATACAAATCCAATGCTTGCTAAACTTCGGACCAAAATCCAAATAGTAAAAGCAAGCGTTGGTTTGTCCTCGTTTAATTACCTGCCGCATAAGAAAAGGCGAGCTGTTCAGGCTCGCTTTTCTTTACTGCTTCAGACTAATGCATCATTGTTCTAAGGGTAATGTTTGTGAGTTTCACCATCGTACGAAACTTTAATTACCTTAATAACTTTTTCGAACAACTGCAGATTCAGTTTTATTGTTTGCATTAAGGGGGACCTCCTTTCTAAATTTATTTGAGAATGTGACTGTGTAAAAATGTGACGCAGTATTCATATACCCAAATTTAAAATTTCGAGTATGAAAAAACACCTGCTACATTTAAAGTAACAGGTGTATGTAGATGGATTGAAATTTGTGGTGTTGTTGTGATATAATGTACTTATCAAAATTATGGGGGTGCAATTAAAATGAAGCATTGCGGAACACAAATGTTAGAAACAGACAGATTGATTTTAAGAAGATACGTGAGTGAAGATGCTGCCGCGATGTATAAGAATTGGGCATCCGATTCAGAGGTCACTAAATACTTGATGTGGCAAACGCACTCCTGTGAAGCTGTAAGCCAAAGTATTATAAATGAATGGTTAAAAGAATATTCTAATGATAATTATTACCATTGGGCTATCGTATTAAAAGAAAACGGTACTGAGCCTATCGGTGATATTGCCGTTGTACATATGAACGAAGAAGTTTCTATGATGCATATCGGTTATTGCATAGGCAGAGAATGGTGGCATCAAGGCATTACATCAGAAGCACTTAAAGTTGTTATGGATTTCCTTTTTGATACAGTAGATGCAAATCGTATTGAATCAAGACACGACCCAAGAAACCCAAACTCAGGCAAAGTTATGCAAAAATGCGGAATGAAATATGAAGGAACGTTGCGTAGTTCTGATTGGAATAATCAGGGCATCTGCGATGCTTGTTATTATGCTTTATTAAAGTCAGAAAGATAAAGAGATGTATTGTTATGTTTAATAAAATAAAAAGTCAAAAAAATTACATACAATGGATTCGCAAAAAAGTCGGTCACGAAAAAATAATCTTAGTTCACGCAGGCGGTTGTATATTTAACGAGCAAGGTGAAGTTCTGTTGCAACGCCGAGGGGATTGTAATATGTGGGGATTTCCCGGCGGTGCTCTTGAATTAGGTGAAACTCCTGAAATGGCAGCAGTTCGTGAAGTGAAAGAAGAAACCGGCTTGGATGTTAAGGCAGGTAAGCTTATTGGTGTCTATACCGACACTGATGCTGTTTGTCCCAATGACGATAAATATCAAAGTGTTTGTATTGCTTATGAGCTTTCGGTTATCGGCGGTGAGCTTAATTGCGATAACAATGAAACTCTTGAACTTAAATATTTTTCATTAAACAACATTCCGAAACTATTCTGCAAACAGCATGAAGAATTGTTAGAAGATATTAAATCTAAAATATAAAAACAACTGTCCTCCACTACTGAGGGCAGTTGTTCGTTTAATTACTTAATATTCAAATTTATATGATAAAAGTTTTTACCGTCAGAACATCTGAACAAGACACCATTGTGATTCAGAATGATTCTGTTTGAAGGTATATTATCAACATTGGCACCAATTTGTACTGTACCAATATTCAATGTTTTACATTCTTCAAGTAACAAAGTCAAAATGGTATTTCCGTACCCTTTGCCTCTTTCTGTACTACGTATGGCGTAACCAATATGTCCGCCTGATTTCTCTAAATTGTCATTGAGATAATGGCGTATTCTTCCATAACCGACAGGCTTATCACCGTCATATAACCAATAAGAAGTCTGAGGTACCATCCATTTTTCTAACTTTCCGTTATCAACAGCATACTCTTTTTTGAGCCATTTCCTAAACTCTTTATATGACATACCGTTGACTTTATTGTGAAACCCATTATCGTTACAAGCAATTTCCTGTAACATATCATATATGTTCTCATCGTCGTTTAAGGATAGCTTTTTAAGAAAAATCATTTTGGCACCTCCTACATAAAATGTTTTCTACATTATATCATTCAATCAAATTATTATCAACGGTCTGCTCCTATTTTTTATTGGAGCAGGTTTTCTTTGCCGCTTTACCCGAAACGGTTCCTACAGGCATTACTACATATCTCTATGGCGCTGTGCAGTCAACTCATATTTCAATAAATTGCGCTCGCTTTCTTCAAAAAAGGTCGTGGCGGTTTGTTCCGTTCGGACGGTCATTCACTTGTCTGTGAGAAGAAATTTTTTCTCCTCATAGATACCCCGACACGAGAAAGCAAAAATTTTCCTGTTTTTTGAAAAAAGTTGAAAAAATTTTTTTGCATAAAAAAAGACCCTCGAAGTTTTACCTTCGAAGGTCGTCTGAGTATTAAGTTTTATAACATTTGTTCAATGAAAATTTGTTTGATATTTGCCAGACGTTTTGACACAGCGCTTGCACTTTTGAACCCGAGCTTTTCAGCAATCTCATTTTGAGAATATCCATACTTTTTCATCAAATATATCTCTTTGTCAGTTTCCTTAAGATTTTCAAGAACCTTTCTCTCAACATCAATGACTTCAACTTCTTCAGTTGCATTATCCAAAGGCTCAACGGGAATGGCATCTTGAAAAGCTTCAATCAAGCCGTCAAGGGAAAGAGCTGCACCTGCCTCACTTCTTGAATGAGTCCACTTTCTGTCAAAATCAATCTTTGAGAAATTTTGCACTACAGATTCATTGAAATCCTCATGGGTAGCCATTGATTTTTGCAGTTCAAACAATTCAGGTACGCTTTGCGTTTGAAGAAACAGACTCATCATTTTACCGAGAAACTCATCAACTACACGATTAAATATCGTTTCGAGTTCCTTTTCGCTCATCTCTTCAGGATCTTTGCCTGTTTCTTCAGCATATTTTGCTATTTCTTCAACACAACGTTCTTCCGTTATTCTGCAATAACTATCGAAGATTCTATCAAGTGCTTCTTCATCTTCACGAAGTTCCATCACAATTCCTGACACAAGAGTTTCATCAGTTTTTTCAAGACTGACTAACGGTGAATCATCCGAAAAGTTAATAAGTGATGAAAGTCCGGTAAGCTCACCCATTTTATCATTCCAGCTCTGCTGAAAAATAGTTTTTGCTCTGCCATATAAAAACATTTCGTCTTCATTTGCTTTTTTCAGATTAAACTTTGATTTCATAGTAGTGAAATCATTTTCTTTTAAATTAGCTTTCAGGTCTTCAATGGTAATGGGACATTCTTTTTCAAGTAGAGAAGATTTTTTCATTCTGTGTACCTCTGAATTATTACATCCTTGATTTTGAGGATATTATATTGGAAGTTGAGTGAGAAAAAGAGAGAAAGGTGTCGAAAAAAGTTTTTCTTAATTGTTTTGCAAATCAACATATATTTTAGAGAGACAATAATAGTTTTTATTTATTGATTCGAGTTTTCAAGTGAATAAATTTGTTCATCATACCAATTATTGAAATTTTCATTTGAGCGATATGCTTCAAAATATTTTTTCAAAGTTTTTATTTTTGTTTTGGTATATATATGATTCAAACCAAACTTTTTTTGATTTATATAACAAGATTTTAATCCATATTCAAGACTTAATTCTTCTTCATTTAAAACAAAATATACATTACTCAAATACAAATAAGTTTGTGCAACATAAGGATGGTTTTCAGGCAAGCTACTTTGTTGAATACTTAGAGCTTTTTTGTGATATTTTAATGCATCATTATATTCTTTATTTTCAGCCAAAGTTTTAGCAAGGCTGTTATAACTGATAGCAGTAGATATATGATTGCAACCTAACACGCGTTCTCTAATGTTTATACTTTTCTCGGCATATTCTTTTGCTTTTTTTATTTTGTTTAATCTCAATAAAGCTGCACTAAGATTATTGTATGAAGCAGCAACATTTGGATGATAATGACCAAATATCTTTCTTTGAATTTTGAGAGCTCTAATTTGATATTTATATGATTTTTTGTATTGCCCCATATCTAAATAGATGTTACCTATATTGTTATATGAATCCGACAAATCTACATCATTGTTATCAAGTTCCATTTTTATAATCTTCAAAGCTTCCATATGTTGTTGCAACGCTGATTCGTAATTTCCTAATTCGTGATATATCTCACCAATGTTATTATAACTAACAATACGATCAGATGCATTACCATTTTCTTTCCAAATTTTGAATGCTTCACTATAGTAATTTAGCGCCTTTTGATAATCAGCTAAATCGTGATATACTGTGCCGATATCATTTAAAGTCTGTGCGATATCAATCTTTTTATTGTCTATTTTTTGTTTTTGTATTTTTAAAGCTTCTTCATAATAAGTCAATGCTTTAAAATACTCACCTAAATCTTGATAGATTTCACCAACAGATTTTTTGTATTCAACCAATTCGTTTTGGTCAATGTCATAACTTTTGTCAAAATAAGACTCCATGACTTTGTAATTTTCTAAAGCATTAGCATACATTCCTTTATCTTTATATACAGAACCAACCTTATAGTAAATTTTTATTACTACTGTTATATCAATGTGCGCTTTGTTTAGTTCGACCTGTAAAGCTTTATCATAGAATGACAATGCTTTATCAAACTTTTTCATTTTATAATAATTATCACCAAGCCAACAGCATATTTCAATATAATAAGGTTCATTATCGTTTGCCAATTTTAATGCATGCTCTATACTTTCAATTTTGTAACTAATATTACAATCTTTAAAACTTTCCACCGACACCCATTTTTCATTAGCAAACTGCAAAAATTGTTCAAAAATCTCATTAAACTCATCATTTTTAAACAAGTATTCCCTAATAAATCTATGCATTATATATGTATTCTTCTTTTTGTTTTCAACAATCCATCCTTTTTGTATTAAATTACAAAGACTTTTTTGTTGCAAATTGAACCACTGCATAATCTCTATTGTTATTTCTCCACTAGGAATCAAAGCAAAACATTGAATAATTTTTCTTTCATCTTGATTAATATCAGAAATATTAAGTAGATTTTTAATGAAATCCTGCATACGGATTGATAAATTAGTGGATTCATTCTTAACAAGTGCATTATAACATCTTTCCAAATCTGTAAAAGAGTTAACGGTACAAGCAAACATAATTATTGACATAACATTGCAGTCAAGCAAAGCTATCACTTTATTAACGATTTCTTTGTATTTTTGATTTTTTTCGTTACAATTATAAGAGTAAAACAACTCAGTGCATTCCTCTTCTGTAAGTTTGGATATTTCATGCGTTTCATACGGAGGGATGCTCTTACATCTTGAGGTGATCAAAATAGTTATTCCTAATCCTGTAATTCTAGAGAGAACATCATCGTTAAAAGCATTTTCACTAACATCATCAATAAAAAGTATAGTTTTTTCAATATTCCTTGTAAGTGTTTTTAGTATGGAAGAAAATTGTGAATTTCTGTCCTTTATTTGACAATCACCAAACGCTGTTAACAAAGATGATTTCATATCACTATTATACTTGACCCACGCTAAGTATTTATAATCTTTCTGTAGCCTATAAAACAATTTTCGCGCCATATAAGTTTTTCCTGTTCCACCGTCTCCCGAGATCAGAATTAATTGACCGCTAGTTTTTAGTTTCATATATAGTTCTTCCTCTTGCTCCGTACGAATAGAGTGCTTTTCGACAATCGGCAACGGTTCTGTCGTTAGATAGATTGGTTTTTTTATTGCTGGTTTTTTCAAAATATCATAAGTTTTTATTAGTTCTTTTGCTGACATTGAAGTTCACCTCTTCTTATATTTATCTCGCAGGTATCATAGCCATCAACCTCATTCGTGTGAATTAATATCAAACTCAAGCCTTTTAAGTTACTGTATCTTGATATCGCATCATCTTTGGTTTCATCATATTCTTTTATATTTACAAAAAGTATGGTATGCTGATTTTCGTTGTCAAAAAATCCTATACGATGAGATATTCGTATTTTAAAATCGTCGATGTCATTAAAAATAATTAGTTCTTTATCCATGCATGCTTCTATTATAGGATATTCGGTTTCGATATCTTTATAATCAATCCAACCTATATAATCTCCGACTTTTTCCGTATCAATTTTGTGGTATAAAATTTTACCTAGTTCAACTGCATAAAGTTGATCGCTGCATTTGATAACAATGTTTTTTCTAGTTCCTGATTTTAATTCACTAAACAATGTTTTAAACTCATCGAGTAATTCCTCATTTGGGTCGCTTGGCTTTGGTGCAGGAAGGCTCGTAATTCGCCTTTGGTTTATTTTTTTATTTATTTTTCGTTTACCTGAAAATTCAATAGGACCTATTTTTGTTATGTACCCAGATATCACGCGATTATAAAGAAACGATATCAATACAGACAAGCCGATTATAACAACTATAAGTACAGATATACACAAAATAATAACAAGAGATTTGTTGTTTTCTGCCCACTCCCAAATTTTGTTAAAAAATTCAAAAACACGTTCATCTAATTTCTCTTTTTCGGAAATATTACCTTCAGACACCATAACACCCTTACACCTCTTTTTCTTAATGTTTCATAAATTTATAGGCTACTCTTTAATTATATAGTCTAAAAAACAATAAAAAGTAACACCATTTTCTCGAAAAATATCGAACTTTGTCGAACCTCACAATTCACACCCACTCAATTTGTACAATCCTCCCAACAAAACAACAACCGCCTTACCTGCAAAACACAAGTAAGGCGGTCTTTCATATTCACTTTTACAACGTTAAATCAAAGTGTTACACCTTATAATACTGAGCCTGGGCATTCCACAACTCACTGTATTTTTCACCCGAAGCCAACAGTTCCTCGTGCGTTCCTTCTTCAACAAGCTTTGCCTTGTCAAACACGGCAATTCTGTCACAGAAAATACAGCTTGAAAGTCGGTGAGAAATGTAGATGGCAGTTTTGTTTTCCGTAAAGGAGTTGAAACGGCTATAAATCTCATTTTCAGCCACAGGGTCAAGAGCCGCCGTCGGCTCATCAAGAATAACAAGCGGACTGTCCTTGTAAAGAGCTCTTGCGAGGGCGAGTTTCTGTGCCTCGCCGCCTGAAATGTCAACACCGTTTTTATCAAGGTTTTTGTAAAGATAGGTGTTCTCTTTCTCGCTCATTCTCTCAACTCTGTCCTTAATATTTGCCTGTTCAAGTGTGCGGTAAAGTCTGTCTTTGTCATACTCCTTGTCAGCGGCAATATTGTCGCAAAGAGGTACGGCAAAGAGCTTGAAATCCTGAAATACAACGGAATAAAGCTTCATCAGACTCTCTTTTGAATACTCTTTGATGTTGGTGCCGTTTATGAGTATCTCACCGCTGTCAACATCATAAAGTCTGCACATAAGCTTGATGAATGTTGTCTTACCGCTGCCGTTTCTGCCCACAACTGCAAGATGCTCACCGTTATGTTTGGTCAGGTTGATGTTCTCCAAAGCATAGCTTTCACTGCCCGGGTACTTAAAGGAAACATCTTTGAATTCAATCTCAAACTGTGAGGTCAGATCTATTTCCTTTTCACCGTAAACCATATCATCCTCGGTGTGCATTATCTCGTAGTAATAGTTTACGAGAGGTACCATTTCCTCAGTTTTACCGAAGGTTACAGCCATTTTCATAACACCGCTGATTATCTGTATAAAGGAGCCGCAATAAAGCACAAGCGAACCGATACCAAAAAGTCCGTAAAGACCTTTAACACCGATAAACAGATAAACACCGAAGCCTACAACCGAGCCGAGAATAGCAATAAATGAGCTTGACTTTGCAGAGTTCATTGAGGCTTTTTTCAGCACCTGCTCACCCTCGGTAAGAATCTTGTGAGTGGCAGTTTTTTCGATAATGTCCTGCTCCTTGTAAAGGCGGATTTCCTTGCCTGTTTTGTAGTCGGAGAACATATCGAGAAAATAGTAGAAAATCTTATCAAGACGGGAGTATTCGTCAGATGCCTTGAAATATTCCTTGTTCATTCTTGTGGCTACGATAAGCATAATTACAACCATAACACCAATCGCACCGAAAATGCTCAGCAGAAACGCAGGTCTTTCAAAGAAGCTATCACCCGTTTTCTGAAAGCCGATTCTGAAAAGAGGCCAAATTAACACGGCTGAAACAATAACCGTCAGTGCACCTGAAACAAAATCTCTGAACATCCAAGAAAACTGTACGAAAGCAGAAAAGACTCTGTCCTGAGCTTCTGAGTGCTTATGTATAAGCTCTTTGAAGTTGCTGTCCTCAAGCTTTTTGAACTCAACGGAGAAAAGCTTTGAAGCAATGCTTTTAAGCTCTCTGTTATAAAGCATTGAGCGAAGCATATAGTAAATGTCATTGAGATATCTGTTAAGGAAAAACAGAACAAAGTTTATACCAACCGCAAGACAGATATAGCCTATGAGCCTTTTGGCATCAGCACCCGTATCAAGCAGGTCAATAATCTTTGCCGAGAACCAAATGTTGATAAACGGCATTACACCGGTGACTACCGCCGCAGTTACGGTTGTGGGAAGGAGCTTGCTTTCAAGGCGGTGCATTTCTTTGAACGCATAGGTAATAGACTTAAACTTTTTCACTTTGTGCCACCTGCCCTTCCTTGTAATAGTAGCTCTGAAGCTGATACATTCTGTAATATCCGCCTTTGAGGTTCATCAGCTCTTCATGCGTACCGCTTTCGGTAATTCTGCCGTCAGAAACAAAAAGTATTCGGTCACAAAAGAGAGTTGATGAAAGTCTGTGAGAGATGAAAAAGGATATTTTATTCTGTGTCAGCTCATTGTATTTGAGATAGAGTTCATTCTCTGCAATAGGGTCAAGAGCAGCTGTAGGCTCGTCGAGAATAAGCACGGGAGCATTTTTGTAAACAGCCTTTGCAAGAAGTAGCTTCTGCTTTTCACCGCCCGAAAAGTCTGCCGCATCCTTGTAAACATCCTTAACCATAAAGGTGCTTTCTTTTTCGGGTAAGCCTTCTATCTTCTCTCTGATACCTGCTTTCTCAAATGCAGAGTAAAGCGTCTCTTTATCATAGTCAGAAGTGAGACAGATATTCTCTGCAATAGTCATAGGCATAAAGGTGTAATCCTGAAATACGGGTGCAAAAAAGTCAAAGAAATCGCTCTTTGAAATATCCTTACTGCTAATGCCGTTAACAAGAATTTCACCCTCACTCGGATAGTACAAACCGCAAAGTAGCTTCACGGCTGTAGTTTTGCCTGCACCGTTTTCACCGACGATTGCAATGTTTTCGCCTGCGTTCACCTTAAATGACATATTCTTGATTGTACTTTCCTCTGCGGCAGGGTACTTGAAAGAAACATTTTTAAACTCAATGGATGTTACATCGCTGAGCTTATGTGCAGTCTTGCCCTCATCATTTTCATCCTCAGCCTCGGTAAAGTCACGGAAAGCCTGACAGTCATTACAGCAACGCTCAAGGTCTGAAACGCAGATAACAAGATTCATAATCCAATTGGAAAAGCCCGTAATGATACCGAAATAGAAGATGAAATCAGAAACGCTGAGTTCATTCTTGTAAACGAGATAAACAAGATAAGCATAGGCAACAAGCTCTCTTATCATATTGAGAAAAGCTCTTGTGCCGCTGACATTGAAGCTCTGCCGCATATACTTGCCCGTTATCTTCTGAAGCTCATATACAAACTTGGTATAGGCAGAAATGAAGTAGTCTGAAAAACCGTAAAGTCTGATATCCTTTGCGGCTGTGTTATCCTTGCTCAGCTCGTAATAATAGTCAAGCTTTACAAAGATACTGCCTCTTGCTCTTTTTACATTCTTCTCCTTTTCGTTGAGATAACGAAGAAGGAAAAACTCTCCCACACAGGTAAGAAGTATAAGCAGAATCATCATAATGTTGATTTTGTAAATAAGTGTAAGGGAAGTTATTACGCCGAGAACGCAAACGAGAAAAGCATTGCAAAGAGTAATAAAGTATGCCGAGGAAGACCAATGGCTTCGGTAAAATTCCATGGCTGTTTTGTTCTTTTCTCTGCCCTCAAGGCTTTCGATGTTTATGTAGTCTGTGTATATGTTTTTCTTAAAAGCCATAACCGCATAGCGCATACGGATTACTCTCGCACTGCCTTGTAAAAGCTCATTAAGGAACGGATCAAGCCAGGTCGTAACCGTAACAAGTACGCTTAAAAGTGCCACTATTAAGGTGAGCTTCCCGACAGTAACGCCCTCATTTATGCAATCAATCATTGCTTTAGGAATAAAGGCTGTTATGATGGGAAGAAAAACCATAGCGGGTACTCTTATAGCAAAGTACAGAAGGCTTTTCTTGTCCCACTCTATCCAGTTTTTAATCATATACTTTAAGTTGTCTTTCATTGAATCAACTCCTTGTATTAAACTTCCGTGTTGAAAAAATAACGGCCACTTTAGTTTCACGGGTGCGATAATTCTGACACGGCCAAGCAGGACAACGGGTGGGTTATTCCCGTATCCTGCCGGCACCCATAAAACAAAAAAGTGTGTGCAAACCGAAGTTTTACACACACGAAAAATGCAAAGCCTCGTTTTGCTACCACACAAACTTTCGGACAAATCTCACAGAGAACGCCAAAATAGAAGCCTGCATTTTTACCAAAATAAAAACACGACTCCGAAAAATCTGTCCATATTAAGTTTGTGTGGTGGATTTATTATACCAAATTGCACCATAGAGTGCAAGTGGCTTACAAAATAAAAATGCGTCTCTGACCGTGAAATCAGAAACGCATAAATCCGTATAGATATATATTATTTGCAAACGGACAAAACGGTAGCTGATTCCATTATGTAAAGCTTATTCATCATTTTGTCCACCTGCCTTTCAGTAATTTTTTATCAGTATAGCACTGTGTGCAGAAAATGTCAATGCAATTACTATTTATCATAATTGTGCAAAGGAATACAGTTAAAGTTTATAAAAATAAGTATAGTCAATTGTATATTTCGACAAAGTTTGATGTTTTCGAAAAAAATATCGTTACTTTTCTTTGATTCAATAACTAAATATATAAGAGACAATATTCTCTTAAAATTAGTCTGAAAGGATTGAACAAAATGTCTAAAGGTATTTTCAAAAATGAAGCAGCAACGGAAAATAATCCAAAATGGGATGAGCTTATAGCACGCCCCTCAAAATTATACTCTCGAAATGACGATATTCGAACTCCTTTTGCCCGAGACTATACTAGAATTTTACATTCGATGGCATACAGAAGATTAAAACATAAAACCCAGGTGTTTTTTAACATCAACAATGACCATATATGCACTCGCATGGAACATGTTTCTCATGTTGAATCAGTAAGTAGCACAATTGCTAATTATTTAGGATTGAATTGTGAATTAACTAAAGCAATTGCGATAGGACACGATTTGGGACATGCACCTTTTGGACACCAAGGAGAAACAGTGATTAAAAAACTGTGTCAAAAGCATTTAAAAGAAACATTTTGGCATGAAAGAAACGGTTTGCGTTTCGTTGATGAAATTGAGTTGCTCGAGGACAATTATAAAGTTTCTCGAAATCTCGATTTAACTTATGCCGTACGCGACGGTATTATTTCTCACTGTGGTGAGGTAGATGAAAACGGTCTTAAACCACGAACCGAATTAATTGACCTTAACACTTTTAATAGCCCGGGACAATATCAACCTGCAACATGGGAAGGCTGTGTCGTAAAACTAGCAGACAAAATAGCATATGTAGGAAGAGATATTGAGGACGCAATAAATTTAGGCTTTCTTGGAGAAGAAGAAAAAAACTCTTTGCTTAAATTAGCAAGAGTTAATGACGAAAGAGTTTTAAACACAACTGTCATTATGCACAATCTCATTATCGACGTATGTAACAACAGTTCTCCTTCTGAGGGTATTTGTCTTAGCGAAAGATATTTAAAACAACTCGATGAAGTTAAAGATTTCAACTATGCTAAAATTTATAGGCACAAAAGATTTGAGCCTTATAAAAAGTATTCGGAGTTGGTAATAACACAACTATTTGATTTCTTGCTTAGTACTTATGACGGCAATCATTCATGGGTTTCTTTAGATAAAAATGAAAAAACTTGTCCTATGCTGATAAAATCTTTTAAGAGCTGGTTAGCAAAATACTGTGAAAGTGCAATAGTGCCAGAAGGTGAGTTAAAGGAAATATCGCTCAAGTGCGAGAATATCAAGATATATGATCATCTTGCTGACAAGAAAATATACATAAGAGCAATACTTGATTACATTTCAGGAATGACGGACAGTTTTGCGATTAAAGCATTTAATGAGTTGCTGACATATTAAGTTTTGTTTATAAAACAATAAAGTATGAAAGAAGAGTTTATATGAAATACAACACATATGGTGGTAAACTAATTGTTTTTGATGGACCTAATGGTGTCGGTAAAACAACACTAATTAAATGTGTAGCTAAATTATTAAATAACAGTAATATAGACTTTCACATTACAAGAGAGCCTACCGAATCAGATTTAGGTAAATTTACATATAGTTTTTCAGAGAATAACAAAGGAATAAGTCTCGCTTGTTTGGTTGCTGCTGATAGATACAAGCATATAGAAGACGAAATAATTCCAATGTTACAACAAAATAAAATTGTCCTTGTAGACAGATATGTATTATCCTCTTTTATGTTTCAAGGAATGGATGGGGTTTCTTTCAATACCATTTTAGACATTAACAAAGAAATAATAAAACCTGATTTGCAAATATCAGTATCTGCACAAGTTAAACAAATTTATAACAGACTACAGTTAAGAGACAATCTAACAAGATTCGAAGAAACTTATGACAGAGAAACTGAACTAAAGTATTTGTTTTTAGGTTTAAAGTTATTAGAGAAATCAGATATCCAAATTTTGAACATAACAAACGATGATGGTCTGCTTGACAGAAACGCTGATTTAATCTATAATAAAATACTAGAATTGCGGTGAAATATGAAGACTTTTTTGCTATTTAATTCACCTATATATTGGAAACCAACCGATGATTCAGAAAACTATCTGCCGCCATTTGGATTAGGATACATTGCAACTTATTTAGAAAAGTCAGGTACATATGTCGAACTTATAGATAGTGTAAAGAAACGCCTTGGTGCAGAAGAGATTATAAAAATCATCGAAACAAAGGCTCCGGATTTCATTGGAATAAATATATTCACTCAAAACTATGATATAGTGAAGTTTATTATTGAGAATATCAATTTAAAATGTATTGCCTTTATAGGTGGACAAGTTGTAAAATCAATTTACAATGATATTCTGCATTGGAAAACCAAAGTAGATTTGATTGCAATAATAGGCGAAGGGGAATACATTATTCCTGCAATTGTTAATAAAACTTGCGTTGAAACTCCAATACAGTCTGTTGTAAACAATAAAGCCTATATTGTTAATAACAATTCTATTTATTTTCCTAAAAACATATCTGATATAAAAATAAATAGAGAGTATTTATCAGACGAAATCATAATAAATCATTATGGAGAAAAAGAAGCTTCAATAATCACATCTCGAGGATGTCCTTACAACTGTGCTTTTTGCGGTGGTGCTCGTAGTCTAAATTTAGATATTGCAATTCGTAATCGAACGGAAGAAAGCATTTCTAATGAGATCTCCGAGATATTAAGTATATATCCTGAAGTATCAAGCATTCGTATCTTAGATGATTTATTTTTAAAAAACAGAAGCAGTTTTATAAGTGCCTATAATATCTTTGGTAAATTCACTAACATAAGTTGGAGGGGGATGATTCATACTCTTTCACTTTTAAATTCAAGCGATTTGATCAATATATTATGTGAAAGTAACTGTCGCGAACTATTTATTGGAATTGAATCAGGTTCAGAAAGTATAAGAAAAAGGATAAACAAACTTGGAACATCCTCCGATATTCTCTTTGTTGCAAAAACAATTTTGGAAAGTGGCATAGATTTAAAAGGATATTTTATTTTTGGTTTTCCTGATGAAACAAAAAAAGATTTTGACGCTACATACAATTTAGCTTATAAAATTAAAGAAATATCAATGAAAACAAAAGGGTCTTTTAGAACTAGTGTTTTTCAATTTAGACCATATCATGGAACACAACTGTACAATCAAATTATTCAAAACAATTCTCACCTGAAACATAACATCAAGCAAAATAAGGATATAAGTATTTTTCACGGGCGCAATCAATTTAATTTTAGTTCAGGAAATTATAGTTGTGAATCTGATGATTTATTAAATCAATATATAATAAAAACCCAAAAAGTAATGGAGGAGTAATCGTGTTTGAGGAAATATTAAGTTGTCAAAAGTGCGGTTTATGTTGTAATCAAAAACCATTACTCGACAATGAAAGAGAATGCCAAATATTTTGGGTAGGTTTATCAGCAAAGATGACAACCTCTGAAGGAGATATTCCACTATCTCCGGATACGAATACCGGCTGTATTATAAAACAAATAGAGGATTCTTTGAATGAAATTAAAACCTATAAGACGAATTTGGTTAAATGTGTTCCTCTAAACGAAAATAATAAAATTCGGTATCCTAACAGCACAGAGATCAGTTGTTGTATATCTAATTTACAAACCGAATTAAACATGCTCTCCCCAAAAATTGTTTTTCTTTTGGGCGAAAAAGTTTCTGCTTCTGTTGAAAAGTATTTTGATATTTCTTTTGAAAAGTGGGATGAATTTAATTATACTTTTAAAGAAATCGATGGTACTTATTATATTCCTGTTCAGCATCCATCATACATATATGTATATAAACGTAAACTTATTGATCAATATATAGCAGGAATTAAAAGCATTATTAGTTTGTTATTATAAATTTAGTAAGCATCTTCGCGTTAGATTTTGTTCTAATACGACGATGCTTATTTTGTTGGGTTAAAAAGTATAAGGGATTAATTATATTTCAGTTGTTTGTGTATATCAACTCACTACACACCAACTCCCTCACCCTTGCTTCAATATTCCCCATTCTCTGTATCCACTCCATCTGATCATCTTCTTTCAGTTGCTCGGTAACACCTTCAGCCTCTTTCATCTGCTCCACAAGCATATCAAACATTTCATTTGCCTGTTTTTCAATCACGGCACAGTGCTGATACAATTTGCCTTTAATAAGCAGAGAGTTAAAAAGTGCAGACTTATGTTTTTCGAGATGAGATTTATACATCATTCCCCATTTACCGAGTCTGACACTTGCCTCTTCAGGTGGCAGTTTGAGGTTCGGAATAAGATAACCGTTTACCTCACGGTATGTAATTTTCATTTGATTCATCCTTTCATTTTTCTTTATTGTAATAATAGTGCGATTTTTTGGTTCAAAAACCAATTGTAAATAAATTGTAAACGAGCATTTTCAGACAGTTTTACTATCACTAAAATTGAAAGTCCTAAAACACCCGTAACCCCAGTAAAATAGGGCTTTTTCACCACCTTTCGTGTCGAAAATTGTGTAAGATTTTGTGTTGCTTTTCGCTTAATTTATGGTTCTATTTTAACATCTACAGGTGCCATTGCCGCACCCATATTTGTGCTGTCAATTATGCCGTAGTC
The DNA here is from genome assembly GCA_045531265.1 of Acutalibacteraceae bacterium. Lineage (GTDB taxonomy): Bacteria > Bacillota > Clostridia > Oscillospirales > Acutalibacteraceae > UBA6857. The sequence continues at coordinate 22,393 of JAZSDP010000018.1, read as the reverse complement.
CTGAATAGTGCCGAGATGCACCTTATCAATATACGGGCTTATTGGCGAATCGCTTTTCTGCAGAACGGAAGCACCTGCACCCGTAACCGTCCACTGAGCCGTCGGCGTACGCTGACCGCCGTATTCAAGCGGAAATCGGAACTGCTTTTCAGCTGAGCAGAAGTGAGACCCCGTTGCGGCAATACAGGTTGTGTATCCTCCACTTTCAATTGCAATTGATGCCTGAATAAGACTCAAAGCCATTGTGGAACAGGCTCCGTAAATACCGCAGAAGGGTATGCCCATATCCCGAAGCCCGAATGTGGAGCCGATACACTGATTTAAAAGGTCGCCTGAAAAAATTGCATCAATCTCATTCGTTCTGAGAGCGGCTTTGCTTATTACAAGTTCAACCGTTCTTTTTAAAAGCTCACTTTCACTTTTCTCCCAACAGTCCTGGTCCAATGTGGTATCATCAAAAATGGTATCAAATTCCTTGGAAAGAGGACCTTCCCCCTCTTTTTTGCCGACTGCGGCGGCATTGGCTATAATCCTCGGTTTTGAGTCCAGAATAATGGTTTTACCGATTCTACTTGCCATACTCTGCCTCCTTTAATAAAGCCCGAAAATGTAAATAATAATACCGTATATGGTTGCCGCAGAGCAGCCGAAAACCACAACGGGTCCCGCAATTGAAAACATCTGCGCCGCCGTACCCGTTATCTTGCCCTCTGCCTTGAATTCAAGCGCAGGCGATACCATTGAATTTGCAAAGCCTGAAATTGGCACCATTGTACCTGCGCCCGCGTGCTTTGCAATGTTATCGAATACTCCGACGGCTGTGAGAATTGCCGTTATAACAATAATCAGAATCATAGCAAGTGCACGGCTGTCTTCCTTTTTCATTCCGTATATTGTAAACCACTGATTCAGTAGCTCCGCAAAGGCACATATAAGACCACCGATAACAAATGCTTTAACTGAGTCAAGCAATACGGGGGACTTCGGCGAAGCCCGTTTTGTCATATATGAATAATCTTCATTTGAAATTGACATTTTCTCTACTCCTTTATTAGTTTTCTTTTTTATCTTTTACAACGTAGAACGAATTATACATTGACAAAGAGTCAAGAAACATATAAAATATAATGGTATGAAAAAATATTAAAGGAGAAATAATAATGGCAGTTTTCAGACCCTTCAGGGCACTTCGTCCCGTACCCGATAAAGCTTTTCAGGTTGCCGCACTTCCCTATGATGTTATGAACAGTGAGGAAGCCGCAGAAATGGTAAAGGATAATCCGATTTCCTTCCTTCATGTTGATAAAGCTGAAATTGACCTTCCGAAGGATATTGATATTTATGATGAAAAGGTTTATCTCAAAGCAAGAGAAAATCTTAGTTTGCTTGAAGAAAAAGGAATCTGCAAGCAGGACGATGTACCTTGCTTTTACATCTACCGCCAGATTATGAACGGCAGAAGTCAAACCGGTCTTGTTGGATGTGCTTCAATTGACGATTACAAAAACAATATAATCAAAAAGCACGAATTCACAAGAGCTGATAAGGAAGCCGATAGAATCCGCCATGTGGATTACTGCGACGCTAATACAGGACCCATTTTCCTGACTTACCGTGAAAACGAGGAGACAGCGGCAATAATCAATAATTGGAAGGAAAACCATACTCCCGTTTACGATTTTGTTACCGAAGACGGCATCACCAACACCGTATGGATAGTTGATGACGCGGAAATAAACGCAAAGCTTTCTTCTCTTTTCTCAGGCATCGACTATCTTTATATCGCTGACGGGCACCACCGCTGTGCTTCTGCGGTAAAGGTTGGTGAAAAGAGAAGATCAGAAAATCCCGACTATTCAGGTCAGGAGGAGTTCAACTTCTTCCTTGCTGTTGCCTTTCCTAAGGATGAGCTTGAGATTATGGACTACAACCGTGTTATGAAGGATCTGAACGGTTACAGTGAAGAGGAATTCAAAGAAAAATTAGGTGAAAAATTCTCACTTGAATTATATGAAGGCGAAGGGCAGTACAAACCCACTGAAAGGCACACCTTCGGAATGTACCTTGACGGCAAATGGTATAAGCTCACAGCTAAGGAAGGCACATTCGATGAAAATGATCCTGTTGATTCCCTTGATGTTTCAATCCTTCAGAACAACTGCATTACTCCCGTTTTCGGAATCGAAGACCCGAGAACAGATAAGAGAATTGATTTCGTAGGCGGAATCAGAGGTCTTAAGGAGCTTGAAAGAAGATGCGCAGAAGATATGAAAATCGCATTTTCAATGTACCCCACCTCACTTTCAGAGCTTATGGATATTGCTGATGCGGGAGAGGTTATGCCTCCCAAATCAACATGGTTTGAGCCGAAGCTTTTAAGCGGACTTTTTATTCACAAGCTTAAATAAATCTATAGGAGAAACTGTCATGACAGAAAAATTATTTGATTCAGACAGCTATCTTTCGGAATTTCAATGTAAAGTTACTAACCTTTACATTGAAGACAACAAAATCTGTGTTGAAACTGACCGCACAGCCTTCTTCCCGGAAGGTGGCGGTCAGACTTCTGACCGAGGATGGCTTGAAAACTGCTATGTGGAAAATGTACAAATTATTGACGGCCACATAATACATTTCGTGGAAAACTCTGAGGAAAATGTTAAAACACTCCAAAAAGATGGGCTCATATGTGGAAAAATCGATATGAAAAAGCGTTTTTCCGATATGCAGCAGCATACAGGTGAGCATATTTTCTCAGGAGTTGTTAATTCCCTTTACGGTTATAACAATGTCGGCTTCCACCTTGGAAGTGAAATAGTTACCCTTGATTTTGACGGCATACTCAATGAAGAGGATATGTGTAAAGTTGAAAACCTTGTCAATAAAGCCGTATGGGATAACCTTGAAATCAAGGTTTTGTTCCCCACTGACGAGGAACTGAAGGAAATAAAATACCGCAGTAAAATTGAAATTGAAGGTCAGGTAAGAATTGTTGAAATTCCCGGTGTTGACATCTGTGCCTGCTGTGCTCCTCACGTTAAAAGAACAGGCGAAATAGGCATTATTGAAGTTGTAAGCTTTGAAAAATACAAGGGCGGTACAAGAGTTTCAATACTTTGCGGTGAAAGAGCCTTACAGGATATCCGCCACAAGCTTAATGAAAACAGAAAGGTCTCTGTACTCACCTGCGCAAAGCAGGGCGAAACAGGTGAAGCTGTTGAAAGGCTCAAAAAGGAAACCGAAAAGCTCAAATATGAAATCAACGGTCTGCACAGACAGATTCTTGAGAACAAAGCAAAGGCCATTAAAGAAGAAAACCGTATAATTGTATTTGATAAAATGCTCGAAGGTAAATTGTTATCAGATTTCACAATTTCTCTTATGCCAAAGGCTAAGGAATTTATTGCCTGCTTATGCGGTGATACTGATTCCTACCGCTATTGCATTGCAAGTGAAAATGTTGACCTCAGACCCCTTTGCAAGGAATTGAACGCAAAATTCAGCGGCCGCGGCGGAGGTAAACCTGAGATTGTTCAGGGCAGCCTTGTGGGAAGTGAAAACGATATAATTGATTTTCTTATAAAAGCAAATCTGTAAAGGGATAATATGAAGCTTTATATTAAACAGAGAATTTTTTCATGGAAAGATAAGTCCTATGTATGTGACGAGAACGGCAACGACAGATACTATGTTGAATGTGAGCTTTTTCCTTGGGCGACTCCTATGTTCTAAACATTGCTGATTCGGCTGATGAAGTTATCGCACTTTCTGTTGTTCTTGCCATTGACTGTGTTATTGCCATGCAAAGAGCAAAAATCAACAACTGAACAACCTTAAAGTAATTAAAGTTCTTTGGGATACCTTTCTTACAAGAAAGGTATCCCACGACCGGCGAGGTCATATTAAAAAAATTCAGCACCGTTTTTGTAAATCAAACGGTGCTTTTGTTATTCTTCAATTTAAAGTTTCTGCAATTCGCTAAATATAAAGTTCCTGCACTCATTCATATTCGAATCACAAATATATTCAATCACTAAATCAAACTCCTGACTTACGGGGATCACTATTGTACCGTAAAAATCCATAGTCAAAAAAGAATAATGATAATCATCAAGACAAACCGGATACACTTTAACTAAACCGTATTCATTTTCAAATTCAGTCAAACAAAACTTTTCAAGGATTTCATATTTAAAGCCCTCGCTTCTTTTTATTGTCTGAAGGTATGTATCCTTAGGTTGTATTACAAACCATACTGTTGTATTATGGCTTGTATCACTGCTTTCTTTACATATAACCCATCTTTCGTCTATACTATATTCTTCATATGGAGAAAATTCGAACAACTCTATATTTAAACTCTCCATTGACACATTGTTTATTATACTTTTAAAATCATCGTCTATTTTAAACTTAAAACAAGGAATTGAAGTCGCATAAAAAACTATCACAGCTGTTAGACACAAAACAAAAATTTTCAATAACACTTTGCTTGTTTTTGCTTGCTTTTTGTTTTTGAGTATCAACGCGAAGAAAACGAAAAAAGCAACAGCAAGGCACGGCAAAATAACAAGACTGATTAAGTTACTTACGTTTACTGACATTTGATATGCTCCTTTCAAAAATTAATTTTTACCCTTAAGTAAATAATAATACATAATCTTTTTTTGTCAAGGGCTTGTTTTAAAAAAACGGACACGGCAAGCCGTGTCCCTGCTGTATCGTTATGAACTAACGAATTTAATATTTTGAAAGTTTTGAATTGTTTGATTCTCAAGAGGCTTTGCCATTAACCCACACTGGGCTTTTGTTTGCATTGTATTCTGTTTTTTTAAGCTTTATTTTTTCAAACATTATTTTCTCCCTGTTGAGCCGAAGCCGCCCTCGCCTCTTCCGGTATCGTCAAGGCTTTCGGATAGGATGAAGTTTGCCGTAATATAAGGAGCAATTACCATCTGTGCAATTCTTTCTCCCGGCTCAATTGTCTGACTTACCTTACCGTGGTTGTGAAGTGCTGTCATAACCTCGCCTCTGTAGTCGCTGTCAATAACGCCAACCTTGTTTGCGGGCGCGAGACCTCTTTTTGAGGCAAGTCCGCTTCTGGCATAAACAAAGCCTGCAAAGCCTGTGGGAATTTCAAAAGCAAGACCCGTAGGAATAAGTTTTGTCTCTCCCGGCTCAATTGTAACAGCCTCCTCAACAGCGGCGTAAAGGTCGGCACCTGCCGCCTCTTCACTGCCGTAAGTAGGTACAATTGCATTTTCTCTTAACTTTTTTATTCTTACATCATACTGCATTTGTGTCACCCTCCCAAAGGATAATTCTGTTTTCTTCTCTTGATTTTTTAACATCAATAATTCTCTGATTTTCCGAGCCCTTGAACCTGAGCTTCAGATTTTTGAGTTCCTCTACAAACTTACCGTCAACAAGAATATCAATTTGGCTGAGCATTCGGTCCGTAACGGTAAAATCGCAGAGTTTTCCCGAAAGAAGGTCCTTTTCAAAATCATATCCGCTGTAGCACCAGATATCCTTATCGGGATATTCTTTTTTTATTTTTTCAAGAAAAGGTGCAAGGACCGCCTGATTTCTCGGCTCAAAAGGCTCTCCGCCGAGGAGGGAAAAACCTTTTATATAATCAGGCTTCATAGCCTCAAGGATTTCCTTTTCCTGCTTTTCTGTAAACTCGTCACCGTAATTGAAGTCCCAGGCCTCTTCATTAAAGCAGCCCTTACAACGGTGGGTACAGCCGCTTACAAAAAGGGATACTCTTACACCAGGGCCGTTAGCAACATCAAAGGGCTTGATTGTGGCATAGTTCATAACATATCTCCGATGAATTCATACTTCCGTATTTTTATATATTAAAGGTGAAGGACTCTTGCTTTGATTTCCTTGGTCTTGCCAACATTCCAGAAGTTTTCTCCAAGGTAACCGCAGGTTCTTCTTGTAACATTCATTTTTCTCTGATCCTTGTTGCCGCAGTTGGGGCATTCCCATTCAAGGTTTTCGTTGATGGTGATTTCACCGTCAAAGCCGCACTCGTGGCAATAGTCACTCTTTGTGTTGAATTCTGCATACTGAATATTATCGTAAATAAACTTTACAACCTCTTCAAGAGCCTCAAGGTTATGGCGCATATTGGGAATTTCAACATAAGATATTGCACCGCCTGAGGAAATGGTCTGGAACTGACTTTCAAAGGTGAATTTTGCAAAAGCGTCAATATCCTCACGAACATCTACATGGTAGGAGTTGGTGTAATATCCCTTATCCGTAACATCCTCAATTGTGCCGAAACGAGCCTTGTCAACCCTTGCAAAACGGTAGCAGAGGGATTCTGCTGGTGTTCCGTAAAGACCGAAGCCGAGGCCTGTTTCCTTCTTCCACTTTTCACAGTGCTCACGAAGGCTCTTCATAACACGAAGGGCAAATTCCGTGCCTTCTGGCTCGGTATGGCTTACACCCTTCACGAGCTTTGTAAGCTCATAAAGTCCGATATAACCCAAGGAAATTGTGCTGTAGCCGTTATGAAGGTACTTTTCAATTGTTTCACCCTTTTTGAGTCTTGCAATTGCACCGTACTGCCAGTGAACAGGGCTTGTATCGGAAATAACATTATGAAGAGCGTGGTGGCGGCACATAAGAGCCTCAAAGCAAAGGTCAAGTCTTTCTTCAAGAAGAGACCAGAACTTTTCTTCGTCACCCTTAGCTAAAATACCTATCTGAGGAAGATTGAGGGAAACTACGCCCTGATTGAAGCGGCCTTCAAACTTGTATTCGCCGTTTTCGTCCTTCCAAGGTGACAAGAATGAACGGCAGCCCATGGGCGAAAATACATTGCCCTCATAATTTTCACGCATCTTCTTTGCGGAAATATAGTCGGGATAAAGTCTTTTTGCGGAGCACTTAACGGCAAGCTTTGTGATATAGTCATACTTGCCGCCCTTAAGGCAGTTATGCTCGTCAAGAACATAAACAAGCTTGGGGAATGCAGGTGTTACATAAACGCCCTTTTCGTTTTTGATACCCTCATAGCGCTGACGGAGGATTTCCTCAATAATCATTGCATTTTCTTCAATGTATTCGTCATCCTTTTTAAGGTTGAGGAAAATTGTAACAAAGGGTGACTGACCGTTGGTGGTCATAAGGGTGTTAATCTGATACTGAATTGTCTGCACGCCTGAACGGAGCTCATCCTGAAGTCTGTCAAGAGCAATTTTCTGAATTTCTTCTTCTGAAAAATCCTTGCCGAAAACTTCTGTAAGGTGATTTACAAACTTGACCTTGCTTTTTCTCAGGTACTTACCGAGGTGGCTGATATCAACGGACTGACCGCCGTACTGACTGCAGGCAACGGAAGCGATAATCTGAGTCATAATATTGCAGGCTACCTGGAAACTTTTGGGGCTTTCAATAAGCTTGGAATTCATAACAGTGCCGTTATCGAGCATATCACCGATGTTGATAAGACAGCAGTTGAAAATAGGCTGAAGGAAATAGTCAGCATCGTGGAAATGGATTGCGCCTTCATCGTGAGCCTTTGAAATATGCTCGGGAAGAAGCATTCTTCTTGTAAGGTCCTTTGAAACCTCACCTGCAATAAGGTCACGCTGAGTTGCAGCCATAACCGCATCCTTGTTTGAGTTTTCTTCCATAACATCCTTGTTGGAGTTTTTGATAAGGGAAAGAATTGACTCGTCGGTTGTGTTGGCTTTTCTTACAAGGGCTCTGTTATAACGGTAGATGATATAAGCCTTTGCAAGAGCAAATTTATCAAGCTGCATCAATTTATGCTCAACCATATCCTGAATATCCTCAACGAGGATTCTTGTTCTTTTCTTATCGGTGATATAGTCAGCAATTGCTTCCATCTGGTTTGCCGTTATCCTTTCCTCTTCGGCAACGGCTTCGTTAGCCTTCTGCAAGGCTACAATTATTTTACTGCGGTCAAATTCCACAACTGTACCGTCTCTTTTGATTACTGTCATATTATCGTCTCCTTTCTTATATTAAAAATATGGTGTCGAGTATTATTATATATGATATATTGTGTTTAGTCAATATAAAAACCACAAAATATTGTGGTTTTAACAAAAAATATTATCTTTTTCCATCAATATATCCCAACTTGGCGAACCTTTAATATAATATATCTTATTTAGTAGCAAGTCAATAAGAAAACACAATATTTTGTGTTTTTGACTCTTTGCACAAAAATATGCTTAAATAATTTTAAAAAAAGGACAAAATGGGACTGTTGCGATTCACAACAGTCCCATTTTTACTCTGTTACTTCTTCAAAAAAGTATTCTAAGCCCGGCCATTCTAAAGCAAAGTCAAGCTCTCCTTGCTGATATCTGACCACCTTACCGTCAGGCAAAAGAATTATGTGCTCACCGTCTGCCGCACAACCGAATACCACTGCATTTTCGGGTACTATATCTGTGTTTTCAAGCAGTAGTTCTTCACAGAAGTCTTTTGTTTCCTTCTGTGCTTCTTTCACACTGTGAAAAGTGTATTCATCAGAAAGAGCACCACCGTTAGCAATTTTGTAATATGGAACAAGCCTTTCATCGGGAACATCCTGCAAAACCTTTTCAGATGCTCTTTTTCCGAAATATTCTCCGTTTTCTTTTTTTGCAACACGAAGCTTCTGCACTGCAATTTTTTCTGTTGTAATTCTTTTCGGCTTTGTTTTTTTGCAATGCTTTTTGTATTTTGCTTCAATTTCATCCTTTACCTTCTGAGTCACGGGAGTGAAGCGCCCGCTTTTCATTTTAAGTAAGGGCTTCGCTTCTTGCTCAGAAAGATTATCCATTATAATAACAGGAGCAAAATGCTCAGATTTAAGAAAGCCTTCTTCAATAAAGAAATCTCTGCAACGCTTTCTCACAAGCAATCTGTGGTGTCGTGTCAGGCGTGAATAAATACCTGCAAAGTCACAATCCGGAAGAAGGGACCTTTCCACAGCTAAAGGCAAATCGAGCTTGAGTGCATTGCAATTTTTTGCTATTATCCGTGAGTTCTCACTCAAACAATCAAAATCCGACGCTTTTATATCATAATCCAGTTTGTCATATATATTTTCAAAGCACCACGGAAGCAGCTCCTCAGGGAAAGCCTCGTAATACTGATTTCCTTCGAATCTGCCGATATCGGGAATCCACAAAAATTCAATACCGCTAAAGCCTTTTTCCTCAACGGCTTTTTTAACATCCTCCCTGAAGCAGGAAAAATCGCACAAGGTTTTGTTTGTCACGGTAATGTTGTGAGGCATTGCATATGCGCGTATACTGCAAAGATAAAATGTTTCATCTCCGTCCGTATAGTTTTCTCTCTCTGTGGGTTGAGCCGCCCAAGAAAGTGGCATACCCTCAATTTCATACCATTCACTTTCGTAATCAGGTGTTAAAGTAAGTTCGTATTCTCCCCTGACACGCATTTTTTCTGCCTTGGCTTTTTCAAATATTTTCTCAAGAAGTTCAGGGGTGGGATTTTCAACATCACACCAACCCACACAATCGCCTTTCAGCCCTATGTCTTTCAGAAAATTACGAGAACAGGCATAAAGCTCTTCATCCCTGAAACGAAGAGTATCAGTATTGAATGTAAATTTTTCTTTTATGTATTTTTCATCAATAGTCTTGCCGCAAAGGGTAATCATAATTAGTCACCTGCCTTAACGAACACATTATAGCATATTAAGTAATATAAATAAACCCATTTTATTGACAAATAGTACCTCAAAGTAATATAATGAAGTTCAGTTATTACTGAAACGAAGTTTTCTCCCGATTGTCGAAAAATGATGTTATGTCCTTCGGGCATAAATAAAAAAAATCGACAAGTCGGAACTTGTCGATTTTTTTGGTGATCCATCGGAGATTCGAACTCCGGACACCTTGATTAAAAGTCAAGTGCTCTGCCGGCTGAGCTAATGGATCATCTCTGACAGCGTGTTATATTCTAACCCATATTGAAAAAAATGTCAATACTTTTATGCAAATATTATATATTTTTTTCTTTAAATTATACCAAACAACGAAAGGAAAGATAAAAAATGAAATATGTTGTTGTTCTTTATGACGGTATGGCAGACTACCCCGTACCTGCCCTCGGCGGTAAAACTCCGATGATGTGCGCAAATAAGCCTCTTTTTGACTCCCTGGCTCAGAAGGGTGAAGTCGGTCTTGTGAAAACCGTTGACGACACATTAAAGCCCGGAAGTGATGTTGCAAATATGAGCGTTATGGGCTTCGACCCCCTCAAATACTATACCGGCCGTTCCCCGCTTGAGGCTGTAAGCATCGGCGTAAAGCTCATTGACGATGATGTGACTCTCCGTTGTAACATCGTTACCCTTTCCGACGAGGAAAATTATGATGACAAAACTATGGTTGACTACTCCGCAGGTGACATCAGCTCAGAGGAAGCCGCAGAGCTCATTAAGTCAGTGCAGGAAGCATTCGGCAATGATATTTATACATATTACAGCGGTGTCAGCTACCGCCACTGCCTCACAGTACACAAGGGCACAACAGACCTTGGCGATATGACCCCGCCCCATGATATAAGCGGCAGAGTGGTAGGCCCCTACCTTTCAAAAAGTGAAAATGCGGCTGAGCTTATTTCTATGATGAAGAAAAGCTATGACCTTCTCAAGGATCATCCCGTAAATAAAAAGAGAATTGCCGAAGGCAAGCGTCCCGGTAACTCAATCTGGCTCTGGGGCGAAGGCAACAAGCCTATCCTTCCCACTTTTGAAAGCCTTTACGGACTCAAGGGCTCCGTGATTTCCGCCGTTGACCTTCTCAAAGGCATCGGCATCAGTGCCGGAATGTCAACTCCCGAGGTCGAGGGTGCAACGGGCTATATTGACACCAACTTCAAGGGTAAGGCTGAATGTGCACTGGAAGAGCTCAAAAACGGCAAGGACTTCGTTTATATTCACATTGAAGCTCCCGACGAATGCGGTCACAGAGACGAGCCCGAAAACAAGGTAAGAGCTATTGAGCTTATTGATGAGCAGGTGCTTTCCGTTCTTCTTCCCGCACTTGAAAAATACGACGATTACAAGATTATGATTCTCCCCGATCACCCCACACCCATTATTACAAAAACCCACGCAAGAGATGCTGTTCCTTATATGATTTACCACAAATCCAACCCCAAAAACGGTGTTGACACAATCAACGAGGATACAGCAAAGGCTACGGATAACTTTATTGAAAAAGGCTCAACAATTATGGAGCATTTCCTTAAGATATAATATTTTCTCCCTTTCATAAGTTATTGAAAGGGAGATTTTTTCGTTTCGGACCAGTATTGACACTTCCATACATATATTTTATAATAAAAACAACAACTTAAAAGAAAGGAGGCAATTATGAAAGACAAAGATAAAAACCCGAATGAAAGCTGTCTCACACAGTGGGTAAGGCATTTTCTTACGGCAGTGATGTTCGGTCTGCCGCTGATTGTAACCAACGGCTTTTTCAACATAACGGAAACAAAGTATATTTATTACATAGTCTGTGCAGTTCTTCTCATAGTTCCTTCTTTAAGTTATATTTTTAAAAACTTCCGTGAAGTAAAAGAAAGCGGAAACATTCCCAACAGAAAAGAGGGCTTTACCACAATTGATTGGGCTGTTACCGCCTTCGGGATTTCTGTGCTTTTTTCGGCACTTTTTTCCTCTTACCCTGCTGATGCCTGGCTCGGCATTTCCGCACGGTATCAGGGAGCTGTTACGGTAACGGTTTATATATTGGTATACTACCTCATTTCCCGCAACTATTCTTTACGGCAGAATTACCTTTTCTTTGCCGTTGCCGCCTTTTGTGTTGTAAGTATACTCGGTGTGCTCAACTGCTTTGATATTGACATTTTAGGCTTTTACAATAACCTGAGAAGCGATTACAAGACCATTTTTGTTTCGAGCATAGGCAATATCAATTTTTATTCAGCTTATTTCTGCCTGCTTTTCCCTCTTGTAATATGCGGATACTCCCTGACAAAGAAAAAGGTCAGCCGTGTGCTTTATTCCTTCTCACTTATTGTGGGCACCTTCGGCATGATGGTAACGGCAAGTGAAAGCTTTGCCGTAGGCTTCTGCCTTTCAATGCTCATTATTCCCCTTTTCTTTTTCAGCGACAGAAAAAAGATACTCTACTTTCTTCAAAGTGTTGCAATAATAACGGTGGCGGCACAGCTTTTCAATTTTGTATACGGCAAAGCAGAAACAACAAACATCACCTTTTCAAAGGCTGTTACAATTTTCCTCAGGCCTGAAATCTCGGTAACCGTATTCATTCTGAGCATTGTTCTGTACCTTGTAATTGTACTTTCCCCCGATAAACTGAAGCTGTTCCGGAAAATGTACATAGTTTTTCTCGTTCTTCTTGTTCTTGTGGGGACGACTCTGTTCATTCTTTCAAACACTGTAGGTCTCGGCAGATTGGACAGCTACCTGAGACTCACTGCCGACTGGGGCACTTACAGGGGTACAATATGGCGGTTATGCCTTAATGCTTACCGTAAGTTCAGCTTAAAGGATATTCTTTTCGGCATAGGGCCGGAGTGTCTGCAGGAGCTCGGATTTAAGAGCGATGTTTTCGGCGGTAAAACTCTCGACCAGGCACACAACGAATATGTGCAGTACATAATGACAACGGGCATTTTCGGCATACTTTCATATATGGGAATAATTTTTGCAACTGCGCTGACGGTTATAAAAAAGCTCCGCTACAGCACCCTTGCCGTAGGTATTTTTGCCGGCCTTGTGGCTTACTGGATTCAGGCGGCAGTTAACCTTGCACAGCCCTTCACAACGCCGATTATGTACCTTTACATAGCCGCAATAGGCGGTATGTGGATTCAGGAAAAAAGAACCTATCATTCAAACGAAACAGAAAAAGAGACTGTGACTCTCAAATAGAGCCATAGTCTCTTTTATTACTCTTCCATTTGTTTACCCAAAAAGCCTGCCGCTACCTGGGTAAGCTTAATATCCGTCTGCGTGGGTGCAGTGGGCTTATCACCTGAAAGAAGCATAACGGCACCCATTACATCCCCTCCGCCGATTATGGGGCACATAACGGCTATTTTTACGGGCATTTCCTCGCTTACAACGAGTTCATCACGGTCAGTGCCGAAAACGAAGGAAGCCCGTCTTTCCATATAGCTTTCCACCATAGGTGAAATGCGCTTATTCATAATTTCCTTTTTAGGCATACCCGAAACGGCAATAACATGGTCTCTGTCACAGATTACAACGGCAAGACCGCTTGTGCGGTTCAAAACCTCAACATACTGCTTTGTATAAGGCCCTAATTCACCTATGGGCGAATATTTTTTAAAGATAACCTCACCGTCATTTGAGGTGAAAATTTCCAGCGGGTCGCCGTTACATATAACATTGACACCGAAAGCCTTGTCCCTTTGGCGATTAGCCTTTTGGACTATTGTGGCTTTTAAGCTACTTCCGATGTCCCAATCAAAATTTACAACGATACCTCTGTATCCTGCTTCCTCGAGCTGTTCATCTGTAAGGGTACCTGCCTCGAGGAGCATTTTTATATCAGCTTTAAGTTCTATATCAATCGAGGGATTCTCATCACCATGAACAATAATTCTGTCAAGGATAAGACCTAAGTCACCTTTATCAAGATTAGGCTTTTCAAGAATATCACGGAAAATATCAAGTGCTGTCTTTGCAATACGGTTGACTTCAATAGTTGTGTTTCTCTTTTCTACAATGATTTCTATCTGCTTTTCAAGGCCTTCAATTTTTTGAAGAAGCTCTTCTTCAATTTCTTCATAGGTTTCTTCAATAATGTCACGGTTAGAGCCTGTATTTTTCATAAGCTCTCGGATTTTCTGCTTCTGAGTAGCTTTAAGCTCTTCCCTTGTTTTTGATAAATCAACTTCAAGGTTAGCAACTGTATCAGCAGATTTTTCCATCATCTCAGGTTCATCCTTAATTGCTTTTTCAAGCTCGGTAATCATTGCATCGGCGTTCATCATAACACGCTCGATGTATTTTTTTATAAGTGTATCAAGCAAATCAATGCGTGTATGATGAGAAGTGCAGCCTTTCAGACCTCGCTTATGATACGAGCCGCAAACATAAGCAGGAGCTAAATCAGGTCTGCTCATAGAAAACATGGGACTGTTACAATCACCGCAGAAAAGAAAACCTGAATAAGTAGTATCGTATTTTTTTACACCACGGTAATTTGACCTTGTTCTTGCCTTCAGATTCTGCTGTGCCTTCATAAACTCTTTTACGTCAACAATAGGTGTATGATGATTTTCAAAAACTATATTTTCATCTTCATCAAGCTTTTTGTCGGGTCCGTTGATTTTTGTTCGTGTATATTTCCTCTGTCGGAGAGTGCCGATATAAAAATCATTTCGCAAAATACCGTTAATAGACGGTACAGCCCATACATTGCTTGCTTTAATCTTGATTTCCTTTTCTATTTTACGAAGCTGAGCATCCTTTTCTTTTCGCTCCTTTTCAATCATACGAGGAGTAGGAATGTTTTGCTCCGTAAGATAATTAGCTATTTTTTTATAGCCCCAACCGTCGTTATAAAGCTCAAAAATTTTTCTGACTACTGCAGCAGCGCTTTCATCAACTTCAAAAATCATATTTTTCGTATCAACGATATAGTAACCATAGGGTACAGCACAAATCCAATTGCCGCTGTTCTGACGAATTTCAACAACCCTCTTAACCTTTTTGGAAGCATCAGTAACAGGCATTTCATTAAGAAGGAATCGCACCTGAATATTATTCCAATCGTCATAAGTCGGATAATCAATACCGTCACTTACTGAAATAATACGAACGCCTGCGTCACGCAAATCCTCAAGCTCAACAAGGCCTCTGCTGTTACGACGGGAAAAACGAGAAAAATCCTTAATCATAAGAATATCATAATAACCATCCATCAAACGAGGACGCATTAACTGATAGTTTTCTCTCTGCTCAAAGGTATATCCGCTTCGGTCACGGTCTTCATAATAATCAACCTCTGCATCAGGAAATGTCTGCTTGATATATGCTTTAATAATTCTTCGCTGATTTTCGATAGAGGTATTGTCTCTGTCTTTTTCTGTATCAACAGAGATTCGTAAATATGCTGCTATTCTTTTTACGCTCAAATTTTCACCACCAATGTTGAATTTTAATATAATATGATTTATAAACAACATTGTAACACACAACATTGTTCATTTCAACCTTTAATGAGAAATATTAGTTAAATAAATTTTGGAAGCCTTATGTATCCGGCAGAAATAAATTCTGCCTTCGGATTGAGAATTATCTTTCTCGCTCCATCGCTTGTCTGACATTTCTCTTGGCTATAACCTGCTTGTTGTGAATCAACAGCTCTTTTGTTAAATCCACGAGATTACCTCTGCCGGAAAGAAATACACAGACCTTATAACCTTTTCTGCTCCATTCGCCATACTGAGGCTTGAGAGCCTGTCGGAACTCTGTATTTTCTTTCTCTTCATTAGTTAGCCAATAGTAGACAATGCGGTCTTTTTCGGAGACTTCCATTTCCATTAAGAAAAATTTACCTGCCTTTCCTTGCATTATTTCATTTTTATTATTTACAATATTTACCATGTTAAATCATTTAATTTGCTGTCCGTCGGTTCTGTTAATAACCTGCTTGGGTTTTCTGTAACGAGCCTGACGGGTAGCTCTTTCGGTTTCTTTTGCCTTTATTACAAGTGCATCAATCTGTTCATCACCGAAAATTTTTCGAAGCAGTTTGTAGTTCTGAACTTCTCTGTTGAGCTTTTCATTCTGTTCAGTTAAGGTGCGATTTTCAGCCAATATATGCCCTGCATTGACTTTATCGGCCTTACCCCATAACTTTATACTATTGAGCTGATTTTGCAGCTCAAAGCACTTTCTTACCGCAGTCTTTGCAAGGTCAAGAAGCTTTCTGAAAAGAGGCTCAACCACTTTTGTTTTATATGCTTTTGCCGTCATAAGCGGCGTCGGTTCAGGTAATTTGAATTCATCGTCCTCATAAAAATCTTCCGCTATCTCACTGATGTTACTTTCAAACTGCATCAACGCTTCTGCTTTTTCGGTCATCTCTTCAACCTTTAAATTCAGTTTTTCAGATTCGGCTGTGAGTTTTTCAACCTCCTGGGAACGCATTTTCTTTTCGTAATCATAAACAGATAAGTGTTTTTCGTGAGTTCCTTTCTGCTCCCATTCAACACCGTACCGTTCCATAACTTTTGAAAGTGCTTCCTTTTCGGACTCGACCCAAAGGCTCCATTCGGTTTCGTGTTTTGAATTTCCGACGAAACCCTGATTTGCCAAAGCCTGTTTTAGAGATACTCTTGTATCGAGTCCTCGCTTACTTTTTGTTGTGAATGGTACGAAGTCGATATGCAGATGAGGTGTTGCTTCGTCCATATGAAGGTGAGCAGAGAAAACTTTTAAGTAAGGATTCCGTTTCTGAAAATCCTGATAATACTCATCAAGTATTCTCTCAGCAAGTTCACCGTCAGGAGTTTTTGCGTTCATATTATCACAGTTACCAACCTGAATTATGATTTCGTGAAAGGTCTTTTCCTGTTTACCTGAACGGATTTTCTCGTAGTAATTTTCGATTTTTCTGTCGGCACGTTTTTGTTTTTGGTTGTATCTTTGAAGTGCATCCTCGAATAATTCATGGTACACATCTTTGATTTTTTCATTGCAGTATTCGGTGTTCATATGAGTTCTTTCAGGGTCTGTATTCTTTGCATTGAACTCTCTGCTGTTATGATTCACCGAACCTTTTCCTACCATAATACTTATTGTCCGTCTTATATAATCACTGTCCTTCTGTTTATATAATCTACAAACCTTATAAAAAGTTCTGTTACTCTTGTCAAGAGTAACGCAAAAGCACTTTTGACATCCGGAAGGCTATCAAAAGATGCTGTTGCGCCCTACGGGGGTGCACCATTTATGAACCATACAGATTATTCATAAACGGTGATGCTGTCGCCTCCATGCCAATGAAGCCTCTTACTCTGCGGTGTTCTCTGTTGTAAACATTGTTACTGCTTTTAATACCATACCTGTTTTCATTGGCAATCAGGAAATCGCTCAGGCTTCTTGAACTCATAGGCGACAAGGCATTTTCTTCGCACCACAGTTTGTAAATCTCATATAAATCTTTTGAGGTTATGCTCTTATCTTCTGTGAATGTGAAGTATCCGTCAGACTCCATAAATTCAACTGCATTGACATTATTACGCTTGACGGTCTCACGGTTGCTTATTGCCCGCTCACTCTCAGTAAACTGAAAGTTATTTGAGAGTAATCTCTGCAAGCCTTCAAATGCCCACAGGAATATACCCTCAATTTCCTCGCGCATTTTATCTGCTATATGAGGGTCGTCAATTCTTGTTTCGTCTTTGTCCTTGGTTGTCAGTACAAGCTGACGTCTGAAAAAGCCGTCGCTTTTATCAAACATAGCCTGCAGGTCACCATTACTGAAAGCAAGAAGTCTTGCATACATATATCCCTGATAGCTTTGCTTGTTCTTCTTTTCAAGGTCAATCTTTCCTTGTGCGGTTACAATAGATTTAACATAGTTTGTATGCTTGAGTCCCTCTATGCGAAGGTCATCATCTATACACAGCAGAATATGCTCAAGGTCTGCTCTTGCAAATCTGTTCTCTGAGATTTTGCCTATACTTCCGTCCTTCATATTGCCGCCGAAAAGCGTTGTCATAACAGCACCTATCTGCGATTTACCTTCGCCGCCGTTACCTTTGATAACCATCATTCGCTGACCTTTATTGCTCGGTATCAGGCAATAGCCTATGAACTCCTGAAGTGTCGGTATATCCTCCGGATAAAGCAGTTCGTCGAGAAAAGACAGCCATCGTTCAGGCTTCGGTGCATAAGGATTGTACCTTACAGGAAGCCTTGTTCGTACAACACTTTCTTTGATATCGACAAAGCAACCGTTAAAATAAAGTGTGCCGTCTTCAAGGTGTATTCTGTCTGTTTCGGGTGCAAAGGTTTCATCAAGTGCCTGTATTTTTAAAAGCTCAACGATATTAGAAATCTTTTGCGGTACATTAGCTACTGCACAGATTTTGAGGTCATCAAATACCATTCTCTTAAGAGGGATTTCGTCAACAACTCTGCCTTCAGTAGTAAAGAATGAACCACCCGAGAAGAGAATCTTATGTTTGCTGAGAAACTCTTCGCAAAATATTGCCTCGTTGATTATTTTCCCGTCTGCCCATGCAGGACCCTCAACACCAAACTCGTCATTTGAAAATTTGTCATCTGAATTTTTACTCATTTCTTTTTCCTCCTTTCTTCGGCTTCCTTTGTTCTTGCTCCTTTCATTTTATTTAACCTCCTTGCCGCAGGGTTGGTC
Organism: Acutalibacteraceae bacterium; assembly: GCA_045531265.1. Taxonomy (GTDB): domain Bacteria; phylum Bacillota; class Clostridia; order Oscillospirales; family Acutalibacteraceae; genus UBA6857. The sequence continues at coordinate 3,965 of JAZSDP010000018.1, read as the reverse complement.
AGTGTATGTAGCTCCATTTATATACCGCACAATTTCGAAAAATATATATGAGGTTTAAGTGTCTCCTCTGCGTACGTGCGTACGAGATGTACGTATGTACGCAGTAAGATGAATTAACTTGCTCTATATATTTGCTTCTTTTTTACACTTCCTGCAATTTATTATAAAGAGCCATTGACAATAAATCAATGGTTTTGTATAATGTTCATTGGAGTGATATAAATTCTCTAAATATCTGAAAATCTACATTATCCAAAACAAAAGGTGCATTATGAAAAAAGATTATTCTGAATACGAACGAACAGAGTATGATAAATATTTGTCTCGACGTTCTAACAGAGTCGGTGTATTGTTAGATTACTTTGCCAACTGCGTCCGCTTTAATTACGAAACAAAAACTGTAAATATAGCTGTTGATGACAGAAATGAATATCAAGCAATGGATTTTGTAATTGAAGAATATGAGCAGGAAGTTGCTGAACGGACGGGTAAAGAATATAAAAAATATGAGCCTTCACCTGAAGAGCAAAAGTCAGAGCTTAAAGAAACTCAGGCAGATTATGACAGAATGAAAAACCGATACAATTTCCAATTGGGTTCTGATGCAGGTATTCTTTGCGATGAAACAGGTGTTATAGAAAATCCGCTTATCAATATTTTCAGTGGTGCATATGTAACGCTAAAATACGGTGAAGGAATATTGGATTTCATTTATGCAGATTTTATGACACCTTTCAAAAAAGCTTATGAATCAGCACAACTAGAAAAAATGCTTGTTGAGTACGGCAAGGAATTATATAAAAATAAAACTCCTCAGCCGAAAAAAGCTGAAGAGCCGCATAAAATATACAATGAAAATCAGATATATGTTGAAAATTTTTATTCCTATGAAATGACATTTCACGAGATAAAGGATATTGCTTTCGCTTCGTTATATACTGCTATATGTCCGCCAAATTTTACTGACAGAAGCTTTGACAAGATTAAAAAATTAAAGTGGTATTTAAGCTATCTTTTATGGCTTCAGGACGAATACAAAGAAATGATTGAGTTTTGCTATGATGAAGATTTTTATCCTGAAATATTAGGCTCACTTTATCCGAGCGAAAGATTAAAGTTATATCGCACAATTCATGATTTGCCTTTCAGGTTTGACAGAACAGAAGAGCTAACGATATCCAACAGAATGGGCGGCAAAGAAATGCCATACGGTATGCCAATCAATGAGATTTTAGATAGAATTAAGGCAATGAGCGGAGAACCCACCGAAGCAGAAAAACAATTTGCAGAAAAATATAATATCTCTGTCGGCACACTGAAAGCTTGTATTGCACATCCTTCATTTATGAGTATAACATACAGCTTCCGCAGTGTTGCAGATATTCTTGAGCTTGAATTTACAAAAATGCTTGAGCAGAATGTTCACTTCCGTAAGTGCAAGCGATGTGGGAAGTATTTCATAATGAAGGGCAAATACGATACCCGGTACTGCGACAGAATTGCAGATGGCGAAAGCCGTAGTTGTCAGGAATTTGCTGCTGCCGAAAACTATAAAGCAAAGCATGCCGATGATAAAGCTACCGCTATTTACAGTAAATATTACAAGCGTTATTCAGCAAGAGTAAAGGTCAGACAGATTAAAGAGGCTGACTTCAAAAAGTGGAAATATCAGGCTATGACCAAGCGTGATGAGTGTACAAACGGGGTTATCACACCTGAAGAGTTTACCGAGTGGATGGAAGATTGTTTCCCCAACAGGAAGAAAAAAGATTGACAGGTATAGCAACACCGCCGAGGATTTTCTCCCCGGCGGTTAGTTTATTTATTGAGTTTTAGTTTACCAATGAGTAACTTCGCAATCACAATACCGCTGAATGCCAAAGAACTTATAGAAGAGTTCAGTCATAGAGAAATGTTATGTACTAATTTAAATCAGAGTTTTAAATTCTTCATAAGCCTTGGGGTTAGCAAAAATAATATCATTGGGGGTTGAAAGACTGATTTCTTTGCCTTCGTAGTTTTTTACTATGCCACCGGCTTCTTTTAGAATCAGTGTTCCTGCCGCAATATCCCAGGGCTGCAAACCTTTCTCGAAAAAAACTTCACCTCTGCCGCAGGCTATCATACATATATCGTAAGACGCCGTACCGCTTCTGCGAATATCACGGGAAAGATCAAAGACTTTTCTTAAGAGTGCGAAAGTTTCGTCCGTATTTTCGGGATGATAGGGACATGTTCCGAATAGAGCAAGTCCGTCTGAAAGAGGGCGTTCACTTACATTTATTCTGTCGCCGTTCAGAAATGCGCCCTTGTCTTTTTCGGCACTGAAAAGCTCGTTGGTGTATGGGTTATACACAACACCTGCAATAACCTCGTTTTCCTTGCAAAGAGCAACTGAAATACAGCTGCAGCGATAATCCTGCATAAAGTTTGTTGTGCCATCAATGGGGTCAATTATGAAACGCAAACCATTTGTTGAAAAATCATTTTCTGTTTCCTCGCCGATAAACTCAGCATCAGGGAAAGCCTTGCCAAGCTCCTCGAACAAGAAATTCTGCACGGCAACATCGTACTTTGTTACAAAGTTTTTCTTACCTTCTTTGGCAGTTACACTGTCTTCCTGATTATGTGCAGCAAGAATAATCTTTCCTGCTTCCTTTACTGTTTCAGTGATTTTTTTAACCATAATTTATCATCCTTTATTAATTTTTACTTTTTTATTCAGTACTGCCGATAAAAAGCAAAGGGCAAATGAAACAGCAGTAAATATCAAAATACAAACGAACACATCGTTCCAGCCCTTTGTATCTGCGATCTTGCCCAGCATTGATGTTGCAAGAGTGCTTCCTATATAGCAGAAAGTATTGAGAAGCCCTGCTGAAAATCCCGAATCAATTTTATCTCTTGAATAAAGCGGTACAACACTTGTTATAACATTATTCACTGCTGACATAAGGCAGGCAATGCCGCCGAAAAGCATAAGGGTAAGGGGTACTGATTTAAGGTTAAGTGTCAGTATTATAAGCACAGTAAAAATTATTGTCACGAAGTAGAAAATTCCGTTAAGAGCATTTTCGTCCTTCTGTTTTTTATGAAGTACATTTACTAAAGATGTACCGAAAATTGACAGCACCGGAAGAAGCAGAGTAACAATTATAGAAAGTGATGAAGGTACACCGAATTCCTCCTTCAGAATTGAGGGCACCCAAGTTGTTATGCCGTCTTTTATGAAACCGTTGGATATTGCCGATATGAGTATAACAGCGATACTTATAATAAATATTGGTGTAAAAGACAAGCTGCTTTTTACTTTTCTTTCGGCAACCTCTTTTTCTATCTTTTCGTTTTTGACGGTACTCATACCGATAAACCACAATACTGCCACAGCACCCACAAGCACTGATGCAACATAAAATATAGTTGTCCAATCAAGTCCGAGATATGAGAAAAGAGCAGCAAGACCATAAGCGGAAAATGTACCTGAGGCGACAGTAGTACTCATAACCATAACTGCTTTTGAAAGCCTACTGTCGGCAAGATTATCCGATAATGTTTTGATGAGGGAAGACCAGAGAATTGACTGAAAAGCGCCGTTCAGGAACCAAAGATATTTCATAGAATCTATTCCCTGACAAAAGGTCATAGCAAGGTTGATAATGCAGGATGCCGCTAAAGCTACGGTAACGGAATATTTGGTGTTATATTTTTTCGAAAGCAGACCGTTTATAAGCTGACCTGCACCGTAAGCGAAAAAGAAAAATGAACTGACAGTTCCTGCCGCCTCTTTAGTTGTGCCCATCTGAGACAGAATTTCAACCATTGAAGCGTTATAGTTAAGTCTTCCTACATAGGCAACCGTATAAGCGGCCCAGCAGAGAATAATAAGAAAATTCGATTTTTTATTGCTTAAAGAGTTCAACATCTTATTCACCTGTACCCGTAATTACCTCTTTGTCAATTTTGCC
>JAZSDP010000046.1:0-17865 GCA_045531265.1 Acutalibacteraceae bacterium | reverse complement strand
TTCTGCCGATATCAACCTGAATCTCATTAGGTGCGATGCCAACAACGATGCCAACAACATTCGGATTATCACTTGTATCGTCAATGCTATCTACTGCTGCATAGAACAACTCCTGATCCATAGTCTCCTTTGAATTTTTTTCACTAAAGTTTTCGGTCATAATGACTTCAACCTCCTTTATTATACGTGCAGGTGTGGATGCACCCGCTGTTATACCAATTTTTCCGAAGGGAGTAAAATCAATCCCCTTCAGTTCATCCACCCTCTCAATGAGATAGGTTGTGCAGTTTTCCGAGCAGACGTTTTTAAGCTTCACCGTGTTGGAGCTGAAGGCTCCGCCGATGACAATTACGGCATCGTTTCTCTTTGAAATTTCACAAGCTTCATTCTGTCTGTCCTGAGTCGCACTACATATTGTATCAAATGTTTTTGAATTTGTACATACTTTTTGAATAATTTTTGCGGATTTTTTCCATTCTTTTACGGAAAAAGTTGTCTGAGCAACAACTATAATTTCTTCATGAGAAAATTCAGGGTGATTTTCAAGAATTATTTCAAGCTCATCACAATTTCTGAACACATAAGAGTCACCCTTGCAGTGACTTCTGAAGCCGCAGACCTCAGGGTGATTTTCATCCCCGGCAATAAGAACAACATTATCCGTGGCTGAATTTTCTTTTATGATTCTGTGTATTTTAAGAACATAAGGGCAGGTGGCATCTGTATAGGTTATGTTTCTTTCCGTAAGAGCTTCAATAACCTCTTTAGTGACGCCGTGGGCACGGATAACAACCTCATAGTCTTCCGGTACTTCATCGGGTGAAGGAACAATCCTGACACCTTTTTCGCATAGCTCGTCTATTACAACAGGATTATGGATTATTGGGCCTAGGGTGCACACCTTTTTACCCTCATCAACAAGCTTATAAAGCATTTTAACAGCCCTGTTCACGCCGAAACAAAAGCCTGCTGTTTTTGCAACTTCTATCTGCAACTTTCTTCCTCCCAGAGTTCTTTAATTCTGTTCATTATCAGGGATGAAGCCTCCTTCATCTCTTTGGATTTATCCTTCCCTTCAAAGCCAAGGTCGCTGTTTTTTATAACCGTGCCGAAGCGCACAACTGCCTTTGACCTGAAAGGGCGTTCCTCTTTATATATACAGCAAGGCAGAACATCAGCGCCCGTAACCCTTGCAAGGTAGCCTATACCCGTTCTTCCTTCTGTGGGCGGTACTCCCCCTCTGACCCTTCTGCCTTCGGGGAAAATTCCCAGCACCCAGCCACGGTCAAGTATTTCCTTGGCGTACCTTATGGCATTACGGTCCGAGGTGGCTCTTTTTACGGGAAAGGCATTCATATTTTTAAAAAGCCTTGCCAATAAGGGGTTTTCAAAAAGCTCACTTTTTGCCATATAATGCACCTTACGGGGACAATTTGCCACAATAAGGGCAGGGTCGGAAAAGGCAACATGATTGCAGGCAATTATCAGCTTACCCTCTGAGGGTACATTTTCTCTGCCGTAGCAACGGCTTTCGTAAACAATCCTCGAAAGTGCCCACAAGGGCGGCTTGACAAAAGGATAAAGCTTATGTTCTTTTATATTTGAATAGTCAAAATACATCTGATCACACCTATAAATCATTCTCTTTTATAGGTTAACCAAAAAAATTTAATTTATATGTTTTCCTTAATTGTGTTGATAACAAGCTCAATTGACTGTTCAAGCGTAAGCTCACTTGTATCGCATAAAACGGCGTCATCAGCCTGTTTTAAAGGTGCAATTGCTCTGTGGGAGTCGTCATAATCACGCTTTACCATATCGGCAAGAACATCTTCGAGCTTAACATCCATACCCTTTTCAGTTAGTTCCTTGAAGCGTCTTTCAGCTCTTGCTTCAGGTGAAGCGGTGAGGAAAATTTTAACATCGGCGTCGGGAAGCACCACAGTGCCGATATCTCTGCCATCCATAATGCAGTTATTGTTTCTTGCAAGCTCCTTCTGAAGGTCAAAAAGATACTCTCTCACCTTTGGGACGGCGGAAACTCTTGAAGCTGCCATTGAAGCTTCAGGTGTTCTGATATCCGCTGAAACATCCTCACCGTTGAGAAACATTCTCTGCTCACCGTCAACAAAACGAAGCTCCACCTTAAGCTCGTCGGTAAGAGTGGCGATAACAGCCTCATCGCTCTGAATATCTGCGCCGAGCCTTAATGCATTAAGACCGACCGTTCTGTAAAGGGCGCCCGTATCGATATAGATATAGCCAAGCTCAGCAGCCGCCTTTCTTGAAATTGTGCTTTTACCTGCACCTGCAGGCCCGTCAATTGCTACATTGATAACTTTCATATTTATTCTCCTTTTGTTTTGTTGTTTCGGCGGACACGGCACGCCGTGTACCTACGGGAATCGGGAATTTTGCACTTTGCATTAATTTTACCCCTCAAGGAGGGAGCTTTTTCATTGCGAAGGGAATAAAAAACATTAATTCAGCGGGTACAACTCGCCCGTTTCAGTCAATGTTCTGTCCGAATTGCGAATCGGGAATTGCGAATTGAGAATTGCGAATTGTGAATTTTGCATTTACACAGATTCCCCTGCGAGTCTGCCCGTTGAAAAGGCAATCTGCAGGTTAAAGCCGCCTGTGTAAGCGTCAACATCAATAACCTCACCTGCAAAGTAAAGACCCTTACAGAGCTTCGATTCCATTGTTTTCGGGTCGATTTCCTTTGTGGAAACGCCGCCTGAGGTTACAATTGCCTCAGAAAGAGGCCTGAACTTCATAACGGTTACCTTAAGGTCTTTCAGGAGGTTTACTAGTGCGGCTCTTTGTTCTTTTGTAATCTGGTTGACTTTTGTTGCGGGCTTTATACCGCAAAGGCGGACAATAACGGGAACGAGCTTCTTAGGCAGAAGCGCATCAAGAGCGTTGATGAAATTCTTGTTTGAATTTTCAAGAAAATCCCGCTGAATTCTTTTATCAAGCTGTTCATAGGTTATTGCAGGCTTAAGGTCAATGTGGATTTCATACCTTCTGGGCTTCACATCCTTAAGGTGTGAGCTTGCAGAAAGTATAACGGGTCCCGAAACGCCGTAATGAGTGAAGAGCATTTCGCCGAAATCTGTATAAACTTCCTTATATGTTTCAGTATCAAAAACACTGATTTCAATATTGCGAAGGGAAAGACCCTGCAAATCTGAGCAGAAGCCCTCGTGGCAGACGAGAGGCACTAAGGAGGGCTTAAGGTCAACTATGGTGTGACCTGCCTTTTTTGCAAGTTCATAGCCGTCGCCCGTGGAGCCGGTTATGGGATACGATGCACCGCCCGTTGCGATAATCACGCTGTCAGCTTCGTATTCGTCGCCTTCTTCTGTCACGACCCCTTTAACGGCTCCGTCAAGAATAACAAGGTCTGTGGCTCTGCCCTTGACTCTTTTTACACCTGCATCCTGACTGAAGGCATTGAGTGCATCAACAATATCTGAGGCTCTGTCGCTTTCGGGGAAGACTCTGTTGCCCCTTTCAACCTTTAAGGGCACTCCCATATCCTCAAAGAATTCCATTGTGTCAATGGGCATAAAGCGGGAAAATGCACCGTAAAGGAATCTGCCGTTAGTGGGCACTGCGGCGATAAGCTCATTTATCATTGTGCAGTTGTTGGTAACATTGCAGCGCCCCTTGCCCGTTATCATAACCTTACGGGCTGCCTTATCGTTACGCTCCAATAAAAGGACATCATTACCCTTTTCCGCCGCAACACCCGAAGCCATAAGACCTGCGGCACCCGCACCGATTACAATTACTTTTTTACTCATTTATATATTCTCCTGAACTATAAAATCTAAATAAATATTATATATTAAATCAGTTGTTTTTTCAAGTATTTATCAGTTAATTATACAAAACAACAGCACCCTTGAAGAGCGCCGTTGTCGTTAGTTTTAAAAACTGTTCTCAAATATGTAATATATTCCTATAAAACTAACTGCCATAAATAATAAGTGTAATATCGACTGAACATCAAACAAATTTTTATTAGCTTTATCTTCTACAGATTTAGTATTCAACCACAATTTCATTATAAATGTAAATATAGAAAAAATTCCGAATATGTGCCAAGTGAAAACATCAATCCCAAGAACAATATCTGTTAACCATTGGGCTTTATCCCACAATTCCGGTTCAATTAAAATTATCGCTGTTACATTAAAAATACAATAAATGACAGTAATAAAAAAGCCTACATTAGACAGCAGTTTACAAAATAACAATTTCATATTCTCACGCCTTTCATATAAAATATAACAAAATCAAATCCAATTGTCAACAAGATATTGAGTTGTAGTTAGATGTTAAACTTTACATCAAATATTCAACGGAAATGAATTACCTTTTACCTCAAAGTTCGGCGCAATTTTGCATTCTGCACTTTGCATTTTGCATTAAAAAAAGCACCCAAAGGGTGCTTTTTTATCAATATTCAGCTTCGCCTTCGTAAACAAGAACAGCGTTACCTGTAAGGAAGATGCCGTTATCATCGTAGGTAACAGCAAGGTCGCCGCCCTTGAGCTTAACGGTGATTTCCTCACCCTTGTCGCAGAAGCCGTTTTCAACCGCAGCAACAACTGCCGCCGCAGCACCGGTACCGCAGGCAAAGGTTTCCTTGTTACCTCTTTCGTAGGCTCTCATTTTAATTGTGTGGCGGTTAACCACTCTTACAAATTCAGTGTTGATTCTTTCAGGGAAGATATCTGCCTTTTCAAAGCAGGGACCGATTTCGTTAAGGTCAAGTGAGTCAATATCCTTAAGAAATACAACGCAGTGGGGGTTACCGACACCAACACAGGTGATGTTGTAAGAGCCTGAGCCGATTGTTATGGGATAATCGATAATTCTGTCCTCATCCAGTGTGCAGGGAAGCTCAGAGGGAACGAAGGTAGGCTTGCCCATATAAACCTCAGTGGAAACAACTCTGCCGTTTGAGGTATAAACCTTAACATTCTTGATACCTGCACCGGTCTCAATTGTCATTTCCTCTTTTCTTACTATATCCTTATCATAAAGCATCTTGGCAACACAGCGGATAGCGTTACCTGCCATTTTACCTTCACTGCCGTCACGGTTGAAGATACGCATTCTTGCGTCTGCAACATCGGAATTTTCCAGAAGAACTATACCGTAACCGCCGATACCCGTATGTCTGTCGCAGAAATTGATACAAAGAGATTCGGGGCAGGTAATTTCGCCGTTGCGGTTATCTATAAAGATATAGTCATTGCCCGTGCCCTGCATTTTAGCAAAACGAAACTTATTTCTTACCTTTCTCATTGAGTTGATATCAATAAGCTCTGTATTCTGCTGGGTGTAATTACTTGCCATAATGTCAAGCATTGCATTTGCAGTGTCAAGAGATGTGAAGCAGGCAATACCGTGCTGAAGAGCCTTTCTTCTCAGAGCAATGAAATTATCCATTGTCTCATCAAAGAGAGCACCGGTGTAAACAATGAAGTTGATTTTGCCGCTTTCAAGAAGCTTGAAGCAGTAATCGCTTTCCTTGATGCCCTTTACATAGGTAACATTGATGCCGAGGTTTACAATTGCTCTTGCGGTTTCCTTGGTAGCAAAAATGTTGATACCGAGGTCCTGCATCTTCTTTGCAATTGAAACGATTTCGTCAAGGTCGTGCTCGTCAACAGAAATAAGAACACCGAGTTCATTGCTGCCTGAGGTGGGCTTTACGCTGAAGCCTGAGGAAACAAGAGCCTTGAAAAGTGACTCGTTAAGGGTTTTACCTATACCGAGAACCTCACCAGTGGACTTCATTTCGGGGCCAAGATAGCTGTTAACATCGTTAAGCTTTTCAAAGGAGAACACGGGAGCCTTAGCCGCAAAGTAAGGCGGTGCTTCGTAAAGACCCGTACCGTAGCCTAAATCCTTAAGAGGTGTGCCCGTCATAACCTTTGTAGCAAGGTCTACCATCGGAACATTTGTAACCTTACTGATGTAAGGAATTGTTCTTGAAGCTCTGGGGTTAACCTCAATTATATAAAGCTGATTTTCGTAAATAAGGTACTGAATGTTAACAAGACCCTTTGTGCCCAATGCAAGGGCAAGCTTTTCAGAACAGTCAACAACAGTTTCTGTCATTTTATCAGTAAGTGAATAAGGGGGATACACGGCAATGGAGTCACCTGAGTGAACACCTGCACGCTCAATATGCTGCATAATACCGGGGATAAGAACATCCTTACCGTCGGAAATAACATCAACCTCAATTTCCGTACCTGACATATATTTATCAACAAGTACCGGGTTTTCAATGCCTGTTGAAAGAATCTTCTTCATATATCTTTCAACCTCAACATCGTTATGCACAATCATCATATTCTGACCGCCGATAACATATGAGGGACGAAGAAGCACGGGATATGTGAGTCTGTTAGCGGCTTCAAGAGCTTCTTCCAAGGTCATAACGCCGCAGCCCTTGGGACGCATAAAGCCGTACTTTTCCAAAAGTGCATCAAACTTTTCTCTGTCTTCTGCAGTATCAATACCCTCCTGAGAGGTACCAAGAATCTTAATGCCGTTATCGTCAAGGAATTTTGTAAGCTTGATTGCGGTCTGTCCGCCGAAGGCTACAACAACGCCGACAGGCTTTTCAACCTCAATAATATTCATAACATCCTCTTCGCAAAGGGGCTCAAAATAGAGTCTGTCAGCCGTGTCATAGTCAGTTGAAACTGTTTCGGGATTGTTGTTTACAATAACAACATCGTAGCCGAGCTCTTTAAGTGTCCATACGCAGTGTACTGAGGAGTAGTCAAATTCAATACCCTGACCGATTCTGATGGGACCTGAGCCGAGAACCATAACAACAGGCTTGCCTGAACGCTCATATCGTCTTGCTTCACAAGCCTTGTCATATGAGGAATAGAAGTAAGGTGTTGTTGCGCTGAATTCAGCACCGCAGGTATCAACCATTTTGTAGCTTGCCTGAAGGTGGAAGGCAGGGTCAAAGGAGCAGAATTTTGCAAGTGTCTTGTCTGTATAGCCTAACTTCTTTGCACGAAGGTATGTGTCCTCGTCAATTTCCTTGCCTGAAATTTCATTTTCAAAGTCGGCAAGGTTCTTGAGCTTTGCAATGAACCACTCGTCAATCTGTGTGATTTCGTGGATTTTTTCAATGGAAATACCTGCTTTGATTGCCTCAAAGATTGTGAAGATTCTTCTGTCGTCGGCAATATCAAGTCTTTCAAGGAGTGAAAGCTCACTTACGGGAGGTGCATTAAGGGAGTCAAGGGAGATTTCAGCACCTCTGATTGCCTTCATAACGGCATTTTCAAAGGAGTGACCGATGGACATAACCTCACCCGTAGCCTTCATCTGGGTGCCTAATTTACGGCTTGAGCCGAGGAACTTATCGAAGGGCCACTTGGGGAACTTAACAACAACATAGTCAACGCTGGGCTCAAAGCAAGCACAGGTCTTACCGGTAATATCGTTAAGAATTTCGTCAAGGTTATAGCCGAGTGCGAGCTTTGTTGTCATCTTTGCAATGGGGTAACCCGTAGCCTTGGATGCAAGAGCTGATGAACGGGAAACACGGGGGTTAACCTCAATTACCGCATATTCAAAGGATTCGGGATTAAGTGCAAACTGACAGTTACAGCCGCCAACAATCTTAAGTGCGGAAACTATATCAAGTGCTGCCTGACGGAGCATTGAATATTCCTTATTGGAAAGTGTGAGCGCAGGTGCACAAACGATACTGTCACCGGTGTGAACACCAACGGGGTCAAAGTTTTCCATTGAGCAGATTGCAATTGTGTTGCCTGCGTTATCGCGCATTGTTTCAAACTCAATTTCCTTCCAGCCCTTGATGTAGCGTTCAACAAGCACCTGAGTAATGGGAGAAGCATCAAGACCTGTTTTTGCAACGAGTCTGAGCTCTTCTTCGTTATATGCAACACCGCCGCCTGCACCGCCGAGGGTGAATGCGGGACGGATGATTACGGGATAGCCGATACGGTTTGCAATTTCAACGGATGTTTCAACATCGTTAGAAATATCCGAAGGAATGCAGGGCTGACCGATTTCTTCCATTGTGTCACGGAAAAGCTGTCTGTCCTCTGCCTTGTCGATAGCTTCAACGTCAGTACCGATAAGTCTTACACCGTGGCTCTGAAGGAAGTTTTCCTTCCACAGCTGCATAGCAAGGGTAAGACCCACCTGACCGCCGAGACCTGCAAGAAGTGAATCGGGCTTTTCAATTTCAATAATTCTTTTAACGGTTTCAGCCGTAAGGGGTTCAAGGTAAATTTCATCGGCAAGAGCCTTATCAGTCATAATTGTTGCAGGGTTGGAGTTAACAAGAACAACATTTACGCCTGCATCCTTTAAAACACGGCAAGCCTGAGCGCCTGCATAGTCAAATTCGGCTGCCTGACCGATTACAATAGGTCCTGAACCGATAACGAGTACCTTTTTGATATCTTTATTAAGCGGCATAATTAACTCCTCCTTATTTCAGCTTTTCAATTGTTTCAATTATCCACTCTTCAGTGGGGATAAATTGAAGAGAAAGGGCCTTTTCGGCTTCATACACAATTCCTTCAACTGTTTTGTCATTCATATTAATGTGGCTTATAACGCCGTTTTTAACGCTGTCAGCTACAACTGCATAGTTGTGATTCTGGCTTGTGATAAGGGTTCTGTCCGTACCGACAATTTTTGAAGGCTGATTGCCGCCGTGGTGGCCGTAAAGAAGCTTTTCGGTATCTGCACCCTGAGAAAGAGCCATAAGCTGATGACCGAGACCGAGACCCACCATCGGGATTTTGCCGAAGAGCTTTCCGATTTCATTTACGATTTCGGAATTTTCCTTCGGGTCGCCTGCACCTTCTGTTACTATAAGCACATCAGCATTAAGGGAAAGAATCTCATCTGCAGTGCTGTTATAAGGCATAAGGCTTACCTTATAGCCCTTATCCATAAGGTTAACTTCAAGGTTTTTGCTTGAGCCCAGGTCAAGAACCGCAACGTGTGCCTTAGCTTCGGTTTTCGGCACATATTCGCTCTTTTCTGTTGCAGCAGTGTTCTTTACCGCATCAACAATTTTAAAGCTCTTTATACCGTCAAATGTGGGCGGTACTTCATCGCAGAGTGCGGCATTTGTGATACCCTTATCCCTGATAATTGTTGTGATTTCACGGGTATCCACGCCGTAAATTGCAGGGATATTGTTATTTTTAAGGAAGGTGTCAAGGTCATACTCACAGCGGAAGTTTGAAGGATAATCGCAGTATTCGCGCACAACAAGACCTGAGAGCTTGGGCTCACCCACAAAATCCTCTTCAATAATTCCGTAGTTACCAATCATCGGGAAGGTTGAAATAACAATCTGACCGTAATAGCAGGGGTCAGTGAGCATTTCAATATAACCCACAACATTTGTTGAAAAGATAAGCTCACCAACAGCGCATTTATCCGCACCGAAAGCGTAGCCTTCAAATACCGTTCCGTCCTGAAGGACCAAATAACGTTTTTTCATTCTTGTCACCTTGTTCACGGAAAAACCGTGAAACTTCCTTTCTGTGTATATTTAAAGTTCTGTTTTGCTGATTGTTATTGCCTTTTTACCCCTCAATCACAACCTACGGTTGAGAATTGAGAATTGCAAATTTACTCCGTAAAGCACTTTACGAGCACTGCCTTCTGAGCGTGGAGGCGGTTTTCGGCTTCGTCAAAAATTTCTGCTGCGTGGGCTTCGAGGACTTCATTTGTGATTTCCTCGCCTCTGTGTGCGGGAAGGCAATGGAGCACCATTACGCCTTCATTGGAAACTGCAACAGCCTCGTCATTTATCTGATAATTCTTGAAAATACGCTGCCTTTTAGCGGCTTCGCTTTCCTGACCCATTGATGCCCATACGTCGGTATAAAGCACATCAGCGCCCTTTGCAGCTTCAAGAACATCCTCAGTTATAAGAAGGTCACCGTTTTCCTTTGCCCAGGCAACAACGCCGTCATCGGGCTCATAACCCTTAGGACAAGCAATCGCAACCTTCATGCCGACCTTGATGCAGCCGACGATAAGACTGTTTGCCATATTGTTGCCGTCACCTATGTAACAGAGCTTTTTGCCAGTAAGGTCTTTCCCTTTGTATTCGCGGATAGTCTGCAGGTCAGCGAGCACCTGACAGGGGTGGCAATAGTCCGTAAGACCATTAATAATAGGGATTGAGCCGTATTCAGCAAGAGCTTCAACCTCACTCTGGTCAAAGGTTCTAATCATAATTCCGTCAAGGAAACGAGAAAGAACTCTTGCAGTATCCTGAACGGGCTCACCTCTGCCTATCTGAAGGTCCTTTGAAGAAAGGAACAAGGGAGTACCGCCAAGGTCGTACATACCGACCTCAAAGGAAACTCTTGTTCTTGTTGAGGATTTCTGGAAAATCATACCAAGGGTTTTTCCTTCAAGTATGGGGTGCTTTATGCCGGCTTTTTTCTCGGCTTTAAGTTTATCTGCAAGGTCAAGGCAGTCAAGAATTTCTTCCTTTGACCAATCTGAAAGTTTAAGTAAATGCTTCATATATTTTACCTCCTGAGTTACTTTAATTCATCAAATTATTATACACCTTTTTTTGCTTCTTTGTAAAGGGTTTTTGAATAAATATTCATAAAAAAATAACCGATAACAAAAATGTTACCGGTTAAAAGAAATAACAGAATTACAAGTAAAATCAAAAGCAAAAACGAAGGGAGCAGCAACGGAATTACAAGAATTGAAACACATATTACCGAGCATACCCTTCACCTTCCTTTTTTTGTTCGATGTAGTATAGCACAGTGTTTTAAAAAATGCAATAGATTTTTGCAAGTTTTTTCAAATTAGAGAAGGATTAATTCCTGTTCTTCTTTAACGGCATCAACTCTGTAGGCGGGTATGGTTACTGTTATGTATTCGTAGGTTATTTTTGTAGCGTTTTTATCGCTTTTATTGCGGTAAATGCTTTCAACAAGAAGGCCTTTTTCGTTGTAAACATATTCCTCGGTATAGAAAGGCTCAGTGTCGTTTTCAAATTCAAAGCAGCTTTCTTTTACAAGCTGATTTTTTTCGTTGTATTCATAGGTATAACGGCCTGAAAATTCACCCTGAAAAAGGCTTATCCACTCAGTCTGATTGCCTTTTTTGTCGTAGAAATACTTTTCACGGCTGCCTTCACCCTCTTCGTCATAATAAACATCCTCAATAAGGTTGTCGTTTTCATCGTAGGTGTAAACACTTCTTTGCTTTTCAACACCGTTATAGGTAAACACACTAAGGGTGTTATTGCCCTTTTCATCGTATTCGTAAGCCGTTGTTCCCGCAAGAGCACCCGTTCTTGAGTACATATCCTCTTTAATTATACTTCCATTGTCATCATATTTAGTTTTCGTATGACTCTGCACAATACCGTTTTCAGTAAGGATATATTCAGTTCTGTTTCCCTTTTTGTCATACTTATACTTATAGGAATATTCATCACCGTCTTCCTTTGAAAGCTTTAAAAGGATATTTCCGTTTTTATCGTACTTATATTCAAAGTCATTTGCGGAAACCTTACCGTTAACTGTATAAACGCTGCGGATAACATTATCCATTTCATCATATATCTTGTTTTCTTCACTGAAAACCTCACCGTTCTTTTCATAGTTTACACGGTGCGTTATGTTACCTCTTTCGTCATATTCGTATTTATTGTCAAGCTCACCGTCTTCATAAATTTCGCTTATAAGGCTCATTTCAACCGGTGTCATATCCTTTTCCGTTGCAGGTGATTCATTATTGCCGCAGGCAGAAAGAGCGAAAATAAGGCAAAGCGATAAAATTATAACTGTTATCTTTTTCATATTTTTCTCTCCTAAAAAATTTTTCGTATAAAAAAGCATTCAGGCCTGATTGATACTGAATTTATTATATCATAAAGCTTTGAGGAAATCAATGATATATTACTCGGTTGCGATGTAACAACACGCCATAATTAATTATGAAATGTTACTCTATAAGGGATTAATTTTGCCATAAAATGAAAATTCAACAAGACAAAGCTTGTTGAATTTTAGAAGGAGTTGCAGGACTCCGACCCAAGGTAGCCCTTCATAGTTCACGAATTTTTTAGTGCTCCGGAACGTCACCAAACTTTCTCCGCTGCGTCACACACTCACTCCCATCGTACGCCCCGCGGCGGTCATGCTATGTAACCGGATCCTTATGTTTCGGGGCCAATCTGGCAACAAAAAAACACCCACCTTAAAGGGAGTGTTTTTTGAAATGGTCGGAGTGACGGGACTTGAACCCATGGCCTCTTGGTCCCGAACCAAGCGCGATACCAAACTTCGCCACACCCCGATGCAACAGATGATATTATACCTTAACAAATAAAAAAAATCAACTGTTTTATAAAAAAATATTTTAGATAAAAAGAAAGAGGGATTTTCCCTCTTTCATATTTCGTTAAGTGCTTTTTCTATTGCTTCAAGGCCTTCATCTATCTCGTCATAAGTAATACTCAGTGGCGGTAAAAGACGGAGTTTTGTTTTAGCTGTAAGCGCAAGTGCACCGTAATTTATCGCTTTTTTAACAATATCTGCCGCCTTAATACTTTCATCAAGCCTTACTCCGAGCATAAGTCCCATTCCGTCAATACCGACTATGTGAGGCATATTCAAAAGCTTTTTCTTTATATACTCACCTTTTAAAGTTACCGCTGATAAGAAGTCATCATCAAGCTTATTGAGTATATACTTTGCGCCCGCAGTTGCAACAGGATTACCACCGAAGGTGGTTGCGTGGTCACCGGGACCAAAGGTACATTCCGTTTTCTTTCCGAACATAACGCATCCTAAGGGAAGTCCGCCGCCGATACCCTTTGCAGTTGTTACAATATCAGGCTCAATACCAAAATGCTGAAAAGCAAAAAGTTTACCTGTTCTGCCAACACCCGTCTGCACTTCGTCAACAATAAGCATAATATCTTTTTCCATGCAAAGTGCTTCAACAGCTTTCACAAAATCAATATCGAGAGGCATAACACCGCCCTCGCCCTGAATAAGCTCAAGCATAACAGCACAAACACTGCCGTCAAGTGCATTTTCAAGTGCAACGATATCATTTGCAGGAACGAATGCAAAGCCTTCGGTAAAAGGAAAGAAATATTTATGAAATACATCCTGACCCGTTGCGGAAAGTGTGGTTACAGTTCTGCCGTGGAAGGAATTTACCAAGGTAATAACCTTATTTCTTCCTCCACCGTACTTGTCGTAGCTGTACTTTCTTGCGCATTTGATTGCACCCTCATTGCTTTCGGCACCGCTGTTTGAGAAAAAAACTTTTTTCATACCTGTTTTTTCACAAAGAAGCTTTGCCGTTTCAGCGCATGGCTCAGTATAATAAAGGTTTGATATATGCTGAAGCTTATTAAGCTGTTCCGTTACTGCATTTACCCAGCCTTCATCGCAAAAGCCGAGAGAATTTACACCGATACCGCTTGAAAAATCAATATATTTTTTTCCGTCAAAATCATAGCAGGTTGCACCTTTACCTTCCTTTATTGCAACGGGAAATCTGCCGTATGTATGTGCAACATAGCTTTCGTCTTTTTCTTTGATTATATCAAAACCGCTCATATTATTTACCTCACATTGTCATAAGGGTACCTATACCCTCGTCAGAGAACATTTCAATAAGAATTGAATGAGGAACTCTTCCATCAATCATAACAGCCTTTTTAACACCTGAACGCACAGCTTTTTCACAGCTTTGCATCTTAGGAATCATACCTCCGGATATTATACCGCTTTCAATAAGTCCTTCAACCTCATTTACATAAATATGCGGTATAAGGGTTGACGGGTCATTAACATCCTTTAAAAGACCCGGTATATCTGTAAGAGTGATAATATTTTCTGCCTTCAGGGCAGCCGCAATTTCAGCCGCAGCAGTATCCGCATTTATGTTATATACCTGACCGTCGTCATCAATGCCAACAGTAGCAATAACAGGAATATAGCCTTCTTCAAGCACCTTCATAATCGGTTTGGGGTCAACGGAAGTAATTTCGCCTACATAACCATAATCATAGCCGTCGTTTAACTTTTCAGCCTTAATCATTGCACCGTCAATACCGCAAAGACCAACAGCCTTGCCGCCGCTGACTTCAATTAAAGACACAAGGTCCTTATTGGTTTTACCTGAAAGCACCATCTGAACAATCTCAGCAGTTTTTTTATCAGTGTAACGAAGACCATTAACAAACTTAGACTCAATACCTAAATTCTTAAGCATGTTACTGATTTCAGGTCCTCCGCCATGAACAAGCACAACCTTTATACCAACAAGAGATAAAAGAATAATATCGCTCATTACAGCCTGCTTAAGCTCAGGATTAATCATAGCATTTCCGCCGTATTTAACAACAACTGTTTTGCCGTAATACTTTTGTATATAAGGTAATGCAGCCGTAAGAACACTCGCCTTCATAGAATCTGTAATAAAATTTTCGCTCATAGTATCACCTCATCAGGTACGGTAGTCGCCGTTGATTTTTACATAATCATAAGTAAGGTCGCAGCCCCAAGCGGTGGCATTACATTCACCCTGATTCATTTCGATAAGAAGGTTTATTTCATCCTGCAGAAGAATTTCTTTTGCAGCTTCTTCCGAAAACTCAATACCGTAACCTTTTTCGCATACTTTTACACTGCCCTTACAAGAAGAAAGGTACACATCAATCGTGTCAACCTTAAAGTCACCGGGAGTATAACCTATAGCACAAAGAATTCTACCCCAGTTGGCATCTGCACCAAACATAGCAGTTTTTACAAGAGATGAGCAGATAATGCTCTTGGCAATATTTTTTGCAATTTCAGTTGAAGGAGCACTGTTTACGGTACATTCAAGAAGTCTCTGAGCGCCTTCTCCGTCGCCTGCAATTAGTTTTGAAAGATTAACCGATACATTCATCAAAGCATCGCAAAAAGCAGTATATGACTCATTTTCGCAATCAATCAGCTCATTTTCAGCCATACCGTTAGCCATAATACATACCATATCGTTTGTTGAGGTGTCACCGTCAACGGAAATCATATTGAAGGTGTCGCAAACAACAGAGCTCAGTGCCTTTTGAAGCATAGCTGAGCTTATGGCACAGTCAGTTGTAATAAAGCAGAGCATTGTTGCCATATTGGGATGAATCATACCCGAACCCTTACAGCAAGCACCTATTGTAACAGTTTTACCGCCAATGTCTATCTGAACTGCACATTCCTTTGATACGGTGTCTGTTGTCATAATAGCCTCAGCCGCATCATGACCGCCCTCGTAATTCATACTGTCAGCAAGAGCCTTGGCTGAGTTTTTTATCGGTGTAATATCAAGTGTCATACCGATAACGCCTGTTGAAGCTACAATAACATCGGATGAATTTACTCCGAGAGCTTCGCAGGCTATATTACACATCATCTGAGCCTTTTCAACACCGTCACTGTTGCAGGTGTTGGCATTGCCGCTGTTAACAATTACAGCCTGAGCAAAGCCGTCAGAAAGATTATTTTTTGTAACTGTAATAGGCGCACCGTAAACCTTATTCTGAGTATAAACAGCCGCCGCTGTGCATTTAACATCACTTTTTATCATTGCAAGGTCTTTTTTTGAAGTGTTTTTTCTTATTCCGCAATGAATTCCGGATGCAGTAAAACCCTTTGCGGCAGTTACGCCGCCATTTATAAATTCCATATCAATTCTCCTTATAAGCCTGTGGCTTCGTCAAAGCCCATAGCTATGTTCATATTTTCAATTGCGGCAGATGACGCGCCCTTGCCGAGGTTATCAAAAACCGCAGTTATTGTCACTCTTTCATCATTTCCGCAGATATAAATCCTTAAATTATTTGTTCCTTCAAGCCCCGTTGCGGGCAGGAATCCATTTTCAGGTCCGCTGTGCACCGTAATAAATTTACTATTCTTATAAAACTCAATAAAATATCTTTTAAGATCATATAAGGACATTTTTACCTTCAATAAATCAGTGAAAATCGGCACTGATACTGCCATACCGCAGTAATAATCGGCAACAATGGGATTAAATACAGGCGTTATTTCAAGTCCCGTCACCTTAACCATCTCAGGAAGGTGCTTATGAGTCTGAGTTAAACCGTACTGACGGGGACTTTTGTAAAAATATTCTCTGTTTTCTTTTTCATACTCCCCTATCATTTTATTACCGCCGCCGCTGTAACCTGTTATACTGTGAGCAGTTACGGGATAGTTTTTCGGCATAATCCCGCCTGAAACAAGAGGATATACAATTGAGATAAAGCCCGTTGCGTGACAACCGGGATTAGCTATTCTTTTTGAAGATTTTATCGCATCAAAATGCGCTTTTGAAAGCTCAGGAAAACCGTATGTCCATCCGTCATTTGTTCTGTGAGCGGTGGAAGCATCAATAACCACGGTTTCGGGATTTTCAACAAGCTTAACCGCTTCCTTTGCTGCTTCATCGGGAAGACAAAGAAAAACAACATCGCTTTCATTCATCAGCTTCTTTCTTTCAGATGAATCTTTTCTTTTTTCTTCATCAATTTCAAGTAATGTTACATATGGATGATTTACAAGTTTACTTTTCAGTTGTAAACCTGTTGTACCCGCCTGACCGTCAATAAATACTTTTATCATATTATACCTTCTTAGTTTTGTAAGTTTATGCAAATAATATTGACTATTATACATCGTTTTGTATAAATGTCAATAGTTTTGTGTATAAATATAAAATAAAAGATGTATCATAAAGATACATCTTTTATATAAAATTCTAAATATTTAATTATTTTACCATTGAAGCGATTTCTGCTGCGAAATCGTCAACCTTCTTTTCAATACCTTCGCCCTTTGCAAAACGAACAAAGCTTGAAAGCTTGATTTCAGCACCGATTGACTTAGCTACTGAGTTGATGTAGCCGTTAACATCACCTTCGAAAAGATCTGAACGAACGAATGTCTGCTCAAGAAGACAAACTTCCTTAACCTGCTTTGCAAGACGGCCCTGAACAAGACCAACAAAGATCTTATTTTCGGAAATTTCAGCCTTGTGTGAAACTGCAATTTCAGCAAGTGTAGCCATAGCTTCCTTTGAAATGAAGTTGGGGAAGTTCTTCTTCTGCTTCTGATCAAGACCCTTGAAGATTTCTGCATCCTCGTCGCTCCACTTCTTTGAAGAAATTGCTTCTTCAGTGAGGCTGTTGAGAATGGGAACGGGAAGTGAATCGGGCTTATTGAGAGCGCTGTCAATTGTGATTGACTTCATCTTAGCAAACTCTTCATCAGAGATATCTGCTTTGCTGAGATATTCGGGGCTCATAGCAGCAATCTGCATTGCTACGTTCTTGCTCATTGCAACGAATTCTTCGTTAGCAGCAGTTGCATCGTCAACATCAAATGCAGCAAGAACACCAACTGAACCGCCGGCATGAATGTAAGATGTTGTGTGACCCTCAAGAAGAGCAAAACGACGAACCTTCATATTTTCACGAAGAGCAAGGAATACTTCCTGAACTTCCTCATCTACAGTCTTATCTGAATCAACAACCTTTGTAGCAAGAAGAGCTTCAACATCAGCGGGCTTAGCAGCAACAACAGTTTTAACAACCTTTGCAGCAAGCTCTACGAAGGGAGCACCCTTAGCAACGAAGTCTGTTTCACAGTTAATTTCAACAAGTGCACCTGCATTTGCATCGTTATATGCTGCAACTACGCCTTCTGCAGCAACACGGCTTGCCTTCTTAGCGGCAGAAGCAAGACCCTTTTCTCTGAGAATATCAATAGCCTTGTCGAT
>JAZSDP010000098.1:0-1586 GCA_045531265.1 Acutalibacteraceae bacterium | reverse complement strand
GTTCACTACCATTACGATGCCCTTCTTAGGACCGGGGATTGCGCCCTTGATAGCGATGAGGTTGTTTTCTGCGTCAACTTTAACAACATCGAGATTCTGGATTGTAACTCTTTCACAACCGAGGTGACCAGCCATTCTCTTGCCTTTGAAGATACGAGCGGGGTCGATAACACCGAGTGAACCTGCATGTCTTGCAACAGGACCTGTACCGTGTGTTTCCTTAAGCCTGCCGAAGTTCCATCTCTTGATTACGCCTGCTGTTCCCTTACCTTTGCTTGTGCCGACTACGTCAACCTTTTCGCCAGCTGCAAAGATGTCTGCCTTGAGGATATCACCTACGTTGATAGCGCTGTCGTCTTCAAGTCTGAATTCCTTAAGAACCTTCTTGGGAGCAACGTTTGCTTTGTCGAAGTGACCCTTCATGGGCTTGTTTGTTCTTGTAACCTTCTTGTCTTCGAAGCCGAGCTGAACAGCGTTGTAGCCGTAGTGTTCAACTGTCTTCTTCTGTGTTACTGTGCAAGGACCGAGTTCTACGACTGTTACGGGAATTACGTTACCCTTTTCGTCGAAGATCTGAGTCATGCCGACTTTTCTGCCGATAAGACCTTTTTTCATTTGTTTTTACCTCCTGATGGTTATTGGTTGCCCCTGCGGCAACTTGACCTGGTGTTCCGTCTGTTTGAATCGGGTATAGAAATCAGTTTTTATCTCTTGATTTCGATTTCAACGCTTGCCGGAATTTCGAGATTTGTCAGAGCCTCTACGGTCTTGGGTGTAGGTCTGATAATGTCGATGAGTCTCTTGTGAGTTCTCTGTTCAAACTGTTCACGGCTGTCCTTATACTTATGAACAGCGCGAAGGATTGTAACAACTTCCTTTTCTGTGGGAAGAGGAATAGGACCTGATACAGTAGCATTTGTACGCTTAGCTGCTTCAACGATCATTTCCGCTGCCTTGTCAACAAGGTTGTGGTCGTAACCCTTAAGTCTGATACGGATCTTTTCCTTTACTGCCATTTTGTTTGCCTCCTAATAAGAATTAGTAGGGCGTCGCTTTTTCTGAATACCGTTCCGGGTGTTTGCAACCGGTTTCTTAAAAAAACCGGAAACGCAATATTTCCGGTCACAGCTCAAAAAAAGCACAGTTCACCCCTCATACTGTTTAAGTCCTTGACGGCACGGAAGCATACTTCTCCCGGTGAGCCGACTGACACTTAACGCAAGAAACAGTCGAGAAAAGTGATATAGATCGCCCGGTTTTAAATCGGACATACTCCGCGGAAATTTCCTGCCTCAGAGGACAGCCACCTCCCGCATCATCGCATATCGTTTTGGTTGTGTGAAGACAGAGTTATACCCAAACCCATTTCACACGCTCGAATATGATACCACACTCCTTTGTAAATGTCAACAATTTTCAGCAAAAAAGTTTGTATAAAATGCAGATTTTTATTTTGTTCACAAATACGCTCTAAATGTAGTGTTCATAAGGGTTTGCGGCACGAAATATTGATTTTCGAGAGTGGTGGAAATGTATACAAAATGAGAAGTGAACACGAGGTAAGGTGGAAAAAATGAAAAATGCAC
>JAZSDP010000030.1:0-9996 GCA_045531265.1 Acutalibacteraceae bacterium | reverse complement strand
GCAATTCTTCTCACCCTTCTACAGTACGGCTTATGCAAGCCTTGTTCAGGTTATTTCACCGAACTCATCAGAGCGTTCATGGATAATCGGAATCAGTTCAATTATCTATTCATTTGCACCCACGGTAATCAATCCGGTTGTTCCTCTTATCGGACCTCTTGAGGATATCAGAACCTACAGAATAGCTTTCCCGATTTTCTGCACTCTCGGCGTCTGCGTGAGTATGCTTGCAGTTTTCGGCACAAAGGAAAGAATCATAGTTCCTCATCAATATGTGCAAAAAATGAGCTTTTTTGA
Organism: Acutalibacteraceae bacterium; assembly: GCA_045531265.1. GTDB lineage: Bacteria > Bacillota > Clostridia > Oscillospirales > Acutalibacteraceae > UBA6857. The sequence continues at coordinate 9,699 of JAZSDP010000030.1, read as the reverse complement.
GGGGCTTAAAAAGGCTTCAAAAAATAAATACTTCTGGATAATCAACCTTTCCTCATGGATGGGCTTCCTCAATCAGGGCTACAGCTATCTGTTCCAGTGGGTATTCTACTACGGAATGAACAACGCAGCCATTTATTCAATTATGACCGTAATCAAGGGTGAGGCTTCAACTCCCGGTCTTGTTCTCGGTGCTCCGTTAACAAACAAGCTTGGCAAAAAGAAAATCTGTCTTATGTCCCTTTCAGTTCAGGCAGCTTGCATGGCGCTTATGCTCACCTGCTATGAAAGCTACATACTTTTCTTTGCACTTATGTTCATAAAGGATATGTTCGGTGCTCTTTCAATTGTTTACCTTCCCGCAATAAAAGCCGACATTATGGATTATCAGCAGTACAAAACCGGCGACAGACTCGAAGGCTTCATTGAGCAAAGCGGTGTGCTTTTAGGCAGTATCATCACTCTCGGCACAGGCTATGCTATCCCGATGATAATGGGTAAGCTCGGACTTACAAACAACTATTCGGACCTTTTCAACGCAGATTTCAGAAATCCCCTTTTAAAGGCAATGATTATCTGCAGCTTTATCGGAACAGTCCTTTCAATTATCCCCTATCTGTTCTATGACCTGACAGAAGAAAAGCGTTCAAATATGGTAAGAGCTTTCAAAATCCGTGCTTTGTTCTCAGACTTCAAGGACGGTAAAGCCGAGGACGAAAAGCTTGTTGAAGCAGTGAGCGAAATATACACTGTAATCGAGCAGTACAATTCCGAAGAGGACGCGAAGAAAAAAGAGGCACTTAAAATTGCCGTTGACGAATTTGAAAAGTATAAGAATAAAGACTTATATATGTGGCAGAGAATTGAAGAAAAATACGAAGCTCTGACAACTGCATAAAAAAAGGAGCTGTAAAAAACTTTCGTTTTTTACAGCTCCTTTTTTTATTATTCTGAATGATAATCATAATCAATATTTATCTTTTTCATACGGTAAATCCTTATTATACCGTCATCAAGTACTTCACTATCAATTATAGCTTCATATTCATCAGGGAAAGCAAAACATGTTCTTAGTTTACATTTTCTGCCATTATATTTTATTGAGTTCAGCTTTCCGCCTACACATACAAAATATGTGTATCCTTCTGTATCAAGGAGAGAAAAATCAAATTCGGATAAGTAATGTTTCAATACGGTTTTTCCGTCATAAAAGCCGTTATAGTCTTCATCCTTAATAAAAAAATATTTTTCTCCGTAAGCATATGAATATGACTTATCATATTTTATTTCTTCTATCAATTCTGTTTTGATTGTATGGGTAATCAAAAAGAAGTAGGCAAAAAATATAACTATAGCAATAGATGCAACGGAAAAAATTGCAAGGTATTTTTTCATTACAAAACCTCCTTTGTATTAACTGTACAGTATATTTGATCTATAATCAATAACTGCCTTTTCAAATTAATGAAATCTTAAGAAAACAGGCCGTTGGATAAAACCAACAGCCCGTTAAAAATTATAGCCTTTTATCTTTGTTATAGCTTGCTTCAACAGCGTTTATAACCGCTTGCTCAAAGCCGTCCTTCTGCAGTGAAGCTACACCCTCAATTGTAGTGCCGCCGGGTGAACAGACCTCGTCAACCAATTGCCAGGGGTGGCTGTCGCTCTCGAGAATCATTTTTGCACTGCCGAGCACCGCCTGGGCAGAAACCTCAAGAGCCTGCTTTTTGCTCATTCCGTTTTTGACCGCTGCCCTTGCCATTGAATCAATGAACATATAACAAAAAGCGGGTGAACAGCCTCCGATTGCACTGTAAACAGAAAACAGCTTTTCGTCGATTTCAATTCCTCTGCCGAAGGCATTGCAGAAGCTTTCTGCAAATGCTCTGTCTTCTGAAGTTGCTCTTTCATTACCGCAAAATGCTGAAATTGCTTCACACACCTTTGCGTTTATGTTGGGCATAACACGGATAAGCCTCGGCTCATAAAGGAGAAGGTCGGAAATAAAGCCAAGGGTTTTACCTGCGGCAATGGAAATTATAAGGGGATCCTTTGCCTTTAATGCTTCACCGATTTCAGAAAGCAGCACAGGGAAAATATTCGGCTTTACGGAAAGCACAACAACATCACATTCCAAAGCTATTTCCTTTGCACTTTCTGAAGCCTTGAGTCCGTATTCAGCTGAAAGTGCTTTTGCTTTTGCAGTATCAATATCAAAAACGGCTATATCCTTACCATTACAAAAGCCTGAGGATACCATACCTTTTATAATGGCAGATGCCATATTTCCGCCGCCTATAAAGCCTGTCATTATTCAGCCACCTCTTCTTCGGGGATATCGGATGTACAGTTGGGGCACTTAACGGCTTCAATGCTGATTTCACTTTTACAGAAGGGGCAAACCTTTGTTGTAGGTTCCGCAGGTGCTTCCTCTTCCTTTTTCTTGCCTAAATCCATAACCTTGTTAATGCCTTTTACAAGAAGGAAGATAACAACTGCCATTGTGAGGAAGTTGATAATTGCCGTTACAAATGAGCCGTAAGCTAAGGTAGCATAGCCTGCTTCCTTTGCTGCTTCAACTGTTGCGAAGGTAACATCCTCTGTTGTGAGCACTATGAATTTATCGGCAAAGTTAATACCCTTTGTAATAAGGGAAAGCACAGGTGACACGATATCGTTTACAAGTGAATTTACAATAGCCTGAAAAGCACCGCCTATGATAACGCCTACGGCAAGATTCATAACGTTGCCTCTCATAATAAATGTTTTGAATTCCTGAATAAAGCCTTTCATTTTTTGTTCCTCCGTTGTTTTTATCATTTTATAAATAGTAGCACATATTTTCTTAAAAATAAAGACTTAAATGCCCGTAAAATCAAATTCGGGAATAAAATTCTCACTCGCAGAGGTGTTTTCCTGCAAAAAGAGATTTGAAAATCCCATATTTTCCGCCGCTGTGATTACCTTTTCATATTCACGGGCGGTTATTTTTCTCTGAAGCTCAGGTATACCTTCAATTTTACCGAAGGGTGTATACTGACTCATGAGGCTCACCGCCGTATCCTCACCCAGATTGTTTTTTATCCATGAAAGAATTTCAACACTCTGATTAGTATTCTTCGGCAGAACAAGGTGGCGGACAATAAGACCTTTCTGCATTATACCTTCTTCGTCGTATATGTTTTGGGGGCACTGCTTTTTCATTTCCAAAAGTGCCTTTGAAGCATAGTCAAAATAGTCTTCCGCTTTTGAATATTTCAGTGACCTTTCAGGCTTAATGTATTTAAGGTCGGGCAGATATATATCAATAATACCGTGGAGTTCTTTCAGTGTTTCAGTTTTTTCATAGCCTGAGCTGTTATACACAACGGGCACGGGGCTTTTATATTCCGAAAGCACCTTTCTGAGTCTCAGGGCATAATGAGTAGGGTTTACAAGGTTGATGTTATGTACGCCTTCGGAAATAAGTTCAGAGAAGATTTCCTTAATTCTTTCATCGCTGACGGCTTTACCCTTGCAGTTATGACTTATGTCATAATTCTGGCAGAACACACAGCCGAGATTACAGCCCGAAAAAAACACGGTACCACTACCCTTTGTGCCGCTTATGGGCGGCTCCTCCCAATAATGCTTTGCCGCCCTTGCGAGATAAAACTCTTCAGGCACACCGCAGAAGCCTTTTTTAAAGCTGCGGTCAACACCGCACTGCCTGGGGCAGATATTACATAACATAAAAACCACTTCTTAATAAAAACTTTTTTACATTCTAACACATTTATTTGACTTTTACCATAGGGTGGTATATACTTTCTATGTATTTTTATAACAGGAGTTGATAATTATGCTTCTTGCAATAGATATGGGTAATACCAACATCACCCTCGGTGCTTACAAGGGTGACGAGCTGATTTTTGTTTCCAGGCTTTATACGGCAAGGCACAAAAGCAGCGACGAATTTGCAATTGACTTTCTTGATATATTCAACCTTTACAATGTGAAGCCCTCAGATTTCAGCGGAGTTATTTTTGCTTCAGTTGTACCTGAGCTTACAGACCCCATTGTCAGAGCCGTAAAAAGAACAACGGGTATTGACCCGATTATTGTTGGAGCAGAGCACAACGGCAACCTCAAGGTTGATATTCTCCCCGTTTCATACCTTGGCGCTGACCTTATTGCAGGCGCTGTTGCGGCTATAAAAAAATATCCCCTGCCTTCCCTTGTTGTTGACCTTGGTACTGCAACAAAAATACTTGTTATTGATAAGGACGGCACCTTTAAGGGCTGTACAATTTCACCGGGTGTGAAAATTTCTCTTAATGCTCTTACAAAAGGCACGGCTCTTCTGCCCTCAGTCAGCCTCACTGCACCGAAAAATGCAATTGGTGAAAATACAGTTGAATGTATCCAAAGCGGTGTGGTTTACGGCACTGCCGCAATGGTTGACGGTCTTATAGAAAGAATAAAAAAAGAGCTCAAGGAAGATGTTGCATCCGTTGTTGCAACGGGCGGCTACAGCCATTCCATTATCCCATGCTGTGAAACAGATATTATTTTTGACGAAAATCTTTTGCTAGATGGCCTCAGGGAAATTTATAAGGTTGCAACAAAAGACATATAGGGGTTGTTGTATTAAGATGCAGAAGGCGTTTTCTTCACCCCGAAGGTGTATGTTGATACTCCGAGTGGGTGAAAAAACGTCTAAAAAAGCAAAAAAATATTATACCTGACAAAAAGAATACAGGTGATTCAAGTAAAAATATACTTGAAACACCTGTATTCTTTTTTGCTTTTGGTCTGCGCTTAATACGGCAACACCTTATGCCCAGATAAGCCAGATAAGCAGGTAACCCGTGATAACGGCAGCAAGAGTAAAGGGAACGCCGAATTTCATAAAGGTTGTTGATTTGACCTCATGACCTTCTTTTCTGAGGATGCCGATACCAGCAATGTTTGCGGAAGCCCCGATGGGAGTAAGATTACCGCCGAGAGTTGCACCGCAAAGAAGTCCGTAATAAAGGATAATGGGATTCATACCAACACCTGAAGCGATAACGGGTACAATTGAAAGCATTGTTGCAGTATAAGGAATATTATCAATGAATGCAGAAAGAAGAACGCTCATCCATACGATAATGGTATACACAATAAAGGGTGAGCCTGCGCCTAAAGATGCAATTGCATTACCGATAACATCAATAACACCTGCACTCTTGATACCGCCGATTACAACAAAAAGGCCGGTAAGAAGAACTATGGTATAATAGTCAATTTCCTTGAAGGAAGCCTTAACGATTTCCTTGTTCTTTTTAATGAACAGCTCGCGGATTACACCAACAAGGAAGAAGGCAATACAAATGATACCGTTCGTGATGTCAGGCTTATAGAAGCCTCCATTCGCCGCATCCTTATACGGAATAAAGGAAACTGCAATAAGTGAAAGCACTGTGCCCACAAGAAGGAAGGTCGGGAATTTATCCTCTACCTTTGTTCTGCCTGAAAATTCGATTTTGTCCTTTTCTTTTCTGAACATAAAAAGAATAATCAGTGCGCTTACCAGTGCGCCTGCCTGAACAACCCAGAACATACCAACGTGTCCGTCGTGAACAAAGAAATCTGAGAAGTCAAGATTTGCGGCCTTTGCAAGAAGAATTGAGGTTGTGTCACCTACTAAAGTGGCAGCACCCTGAAGGTTTGAAGAAACCGCAATGCAGATAATTGAAGGAACAGGCGAAATATTCAGCTTTTTACAAAAAGCAAGAGCAACGGGGGCAATCATAAGAACTGTTGCAACATTGTCAACAAAAGCGGACACTATACCTGCAAAAAGTGAAAGGGCTACAACAACCCACTTTACATTGGGCATTTTTGAAATAAGTATATCTGACATCAGTTGGGGCATTTTTGATTCAATGAAAAGATATACCGTACCCATTGTACCTGCAATCATCATAATTACATTCCAGTCAATTTCTGAAAATGCATTGACGAGTGAATAGCTGTAGCTTCCGTCAGAAAGAAGGAAGAAGCCTTCACCGAAAAGATTGGGATTTACGGATGAAATGATACCGAGCGCCACAAAAATAAGGGCAGAGCCTACGGTAACATAAGGTCTGATTTTCTGGAATGCCAACATAAGAATATATGTAACGGCAAAGATAACCAGAGCAGTAATTGTGATTGGACTCATTCTGACAACGCCTTAAGTATTATACTTCGGGCGTGTCTGTACAAAAAAAATAAGAACCCGCATTAAACGGATTCTGTCAAATTCAAAGCGATATTACGGGCGCCCCATGCCCGAAAAAATGCAAAATGAATTACAACCCACAACAAATAGAATACTATTGTACTCTATGACAGACTCCACCACTTATTTTGGATTGCAGAAAGTATTATATATTACCGAAACGCTTATGTCAAGACTGTTTTTTTACAGGATGTAAATTTTTTTCTATCTTTATCACAAAAATATCACAATTAAATTGCAACATTTTGTGAATGTACGAATTAACCAAAAGTGTGGCCATTCTTTTGTTAAGTTTGTTCAGAATTGTACTTGTGTTTAAAGACTATAAATGATAGAATTTCTACGGTAAAAAAATGTCAGAATCAGGAGGATTTAATAATGAGTCTTTTAGGCGGAATCATTTCCATCAGCAACATCAGCACCCTTTTGTTTGTTGTTTTTGCTGTTCTTGCATTAGGCTATGCACTGGGCAGAATAACAATTAAGGGTATTTCACTGGGCGACGCAGGTGTTTTCATTATTGCGCTTGTTTTCGGTGCTCTGTTTTTCAGCGTTGACTCCGAAGGAGCTCTTCTTTTCGCAGGCTCTGCAAAGCCCTTTGATTTCAACAGCGGACTTTCCCTTGTTGAAAGCCTCGGTCTTGTTCTTTTTGTAACCTCGGTAGGCTTTATTGCAGGCCCTAAGTTTTTCGGCAACTTTAAAAGAAACTTCAAGTCATATGTCCTTCTCGGTATAATCATCATCCTTGCAGGCGGACTTGCCGCTGCAGGCTGTATCGGTCTTGGTGAGGTAATCGGCTACGGCGGTGTTATTGAGGATCAGGACGGCTTTGTTGCTATGATTGTAGGTCTTCTTTCCGGCTCACTTACTTCAACTCCCGCCTTCTCTGCTGCAAAAGCAACCGTTGCAGCAGAATATCAGGCTCTTGTTTCCGTAGGTCACGGCATTGCTTATATCTTCGGTGTTGTCGGTGTTGTTCTTTTTGTTCAGCTTATCCCGAAGCTTACAAAGGCAAATATGGACGAAGAAAGAGCAAAGCTTGTTATTAAAGAAGACGAAAGCAAAAAGAAATTCACAGGAAAGCTTTTTGACATTGACCATATGGGTATTGCCGCATTTTCACTTGCCGCAATCCTCGGCACCGTGCTCGGTCAGGTTAAGATTCCTCTTTCCTCCGCAGGACTCAGCGGCACCTGCTTCTCACTTACAACAACAGGCGGCTGCCTTCTTGTAAGCCTTGTTCTCGGTCACTTCTCACGTATCGGTAAAATCAACATTATGCCCGCTCAGGCTACACTCAAGCTCTTCCGTGAGCTCGGTCTTGTACTTTTCCTTGTTGGTGCAGGTATCCCCGGCGGTGCAGAATTTATTGAAAACTTTGATGCAATGTACTTCGTTTACGGTATAATTATGACTCTTGTTCCCCTTATCATCGGTTACCTTTTTGCAAAGTATGTGCTCAAATTAAGCCTTCTTAATAACCTCGGCTCAATCACCGGCGGTATGACCTCAACACCCGCACTCGGCACACTTATCGGAACTGCAGGTACAGAGGATGTTGCGGCAGCTTATGCGGCAACCTACCCCATCGCTCTTATTGCTGTTGTGCTTGTTTCACAGTTCCTTATTATTCTGTTCTGAGTATAATATAAATTTAAAAAGAGGTAATACGGACAAATGCCGTGTTACCTCTGATTTTTTTAACAATTATGCCTTTGTTGGTTAGCAAGTGTTTTATTTATTTCGGATTGCTTAAGTGTTATTCTGCCTGACGGCAGAGTGATATTTTCACTAATGTGAAAGTGTTATCGAAAACTACGGTTTCAATTTTATTTTATTCGACAAAACTGACCGAAGGTCAATAACACTATGCAAAGCATAATATCACTGCGAAGCAATACAACTCGCCTTAAGGCGAATAAAACTTTAATCAAGCACCCACATTTTAACTACTGCCAACATCTCTCTGAGATAGTTCATCGGTATTGTATACCATATAATATCCGTGCCGAGGTGAGTGACCGTGAGTCCCTCAGCCTTTGCATAGGAAGCTCCGCGGTAAACATGATAAGCGTTGGTAACGAAAACAACGGAATCTTCGGGCAGACCCTTTTCTTTCATAATTTCGTGGGAATATTTAAAGTTTGTTATGGTGGATGTGGATTTATCCTCCATTATTATTTTTTCCTCGGGGACACCCTTTTCCGTAAGATAACGCTTCATAGCAAGAGCTTCCGGAATATCCTCCTGAGGCCCCTGACCACCTGAGACAATGATTACGGCATCGGGATTCTTTTCGTGGTATTCATAGGCTTTATTGAGCCTTTTTGCAAGACCTACGCTGACTCTCTCCCCTCTTATGCCGCAGCCTAAAACAATCACCGTTTTTTCAGTGTAAGAAGCGTTGTCAATGTTGCCGTAAACTGCAAGGAATGAGCCGAATACCGTAACAACCGAGAGCACAAAAGCAACAAAGATATGTACAATTTTTTTGGTTTTTAGCTTTTCAAAAAATATGCCGTAGCATAAAAGCATAGCGCCGAGAGCCACAACAGGCAGAAGGCCTATGTTGAGATTTGCGATGGTAGTCATAAGTGCCGCGTTGGCAATAAGAAGTGCCCCTGCGACGATAACTGATATTTTAAAGACTTTTTTCATCTGATTGCTCCTTTTTGTTTTTATCTGATGAAAGTTTAACATCAACAAAGAAAAAAGACAATATTAAACATCTAATCTTAAGGAAAAAGTAAGAAAAAGGAGCTGTAAAAAACTTTCGTTTTTTTACAGCTCCTTTTTTAAATTATTTCTTTGAATTGAGATATTCTTCCCTGCCGAGCTCGTAAAGGTTGTTGCCTTCTGAGTCGATGATAACCATCAAAGGCATATCTTCAACATAGAGCTTTCTGAGAGCTTCTGCGCCAAGGTCTTCGTAAGCAATAAGCTCTGCGGATTTGATGCATTTTGCAAGAAGTGCGCCTGCACCGCCTACAGCACCGAAGTATACGCCGGTGTACTTCTTCATAGCTTCAACAACCTCGGGAAGTCTTGCACCCTTACCGATCATACCTCTTGCACCAACGCTCATCATTGTAGGTGCATAAGCATCCATTCTGCCGCTTGTTGTGGGGCCTGCTGAGCCGATTACGGTGCCGGGCTTTGCCGGTGTGGGGCCAACATAATAAATTGTTGCGTTCATAGGGTCAATGGGAAGCTCTTCGCCCTTTGCGAGGGATTCACACATTCTCTTATGACCTGCGTCTCTTGATGTGTAGATGTAGCCTGTGAGGAGAACTCTGTCACCTGCTTTGAGCGTTTTTGCAATTTCTTCAGTAAGGGGTAATGTGATTTTCTTTTCCATTTTAGATTACCTCCGACATATGACGTGTTACATGGCAGTTGATGTTGATTGCACAAGGCATACCTGCAATGTGAGTGGGAAGGGTTTCAATGTTAAG
>JAZSDP010000062.1:0-138613 GCA_045531265.1 Acutalibacteraceae bacterium | reverse complement strand
GTTTACCCTTTATGCTGTTTGCAACAGCCGTGGCGATGTGGAAGAGCTCAGAAAAGAAACAGGCTCTCTTTACGCCCGTTATGTTTATGACTCCTGGGGCAATGTTCTTTACATTTACAGCGGAACCGGAACAACAAAAATTACAGATACCGATAACCTTGCTGTTCAGAATCCTATAAGATACCGTGGGTATTATTACGATACTGAAAGTGGTCTTTATTATCTGCAGTCAAGGTATTATGATCCGGTGACGGGTAGGTTTGTGAATGCGGATTCACTTGTTGATACATCCGATGTTCTCGGATTCAATATGTATGCATATTGTGGGAATAATCCGGTTGTGCGCGAGGATGTTACCGGTAATCTGTTCGATACTATTTTTGATATTGCTTCTATAATTTATAGTGGCATTGAAGTAATGAAAAACCCTAAAAATGTATGGAATTGGGTTGGCTTTGCTGCTGATGTTGTTTCTGCTGTTATTCCCGGAGTGACAGGTGGCGGAACTGTTGTCAGAAAGCTTGCAAAGTACGGTGATGATGTTCTTGATCTTGCAAAAGCAGGTAATAGAGCTTATGATAGTTATAGAGCTGCTGATAAAGCAGGGGATGCATATAGGGCTGCAGATAAGGTTAATGATAGCCGAAAGGCTGCTTCTGGATTATCGGGTGGAGTATGCTTTGTTGCTGGAACTAAGATAGCTACTCAAAACGGAACTAAAAACATCGAAGAGATAAAAGTCAATGATAGTGTCTGGTCTACAAATCCCGAAACTGGTGAAACAGAACTGAAAAAAGTTGTTCAGACATTTGTTAATGAAACTTATGAGCTTGTTTATGTAAAAGTTAACGGTGAAGAAATAGTAACAACACCTGAGCATCCGATCTATGTTTCTAACTATGGTTGGATTGGTGCAATAGAACTCAGAGCAGGTGATAAACTTGTTCTTGTAAACGGTGAGTTTGCTGTTGTTGAAAAAGTTCAGCATGAGATTCTTGAACAACCTATAAAGGTTTATAACTTTGAGGTTGAGGATTTCCATACATATTATGTTGGCGACACTGGTGTGTTGGTGCATAATGAGTGTATTATCAAGGAAAATGGAGTGAAGATATATTCAAACTATCCTAAAGATCATGGAAATCCAGCTCATTTGCATGTAGAGGGTGGAGGTCCTCCAACTAAAATCGGTCCTCAAGGTCTACCTGTTAAAGGTTATCCAGCTTTGACTCCCAAACAAGCTTCTGTTGTTGCTAATAATATTGGGCTAATAAAGAAGACAATTAAGTCTGCTCAAAAATTATTACGTATGATGGATGAAAAGGGGTGAGTGTAATGTGTTTTGAATTTCAGATGGATGAATTGTTAAAAAAAGATGGAGATATTTCAAAAGAAATAGTTGATCTGATTGATTTGTATAATGGTGAAAAATATAATTATAAACTTTCGTCTAATATTCAACACAAAATAATGAATAAACTAACCAATGTAACTCAAGAAGAAGTGTGGGATAGAGTACTATCGAGCCTATCATCTAGTGAAATATCTGGTGAAATAATTGAATTCTTAATAAAAAATAAAATATGCTTACAGACACTTTGTCATATGGACTTATCTGATAAATGGTTGTTAAAATTAATCGATTACGATGATGCACCACTTTATACAGTAGCAAAGCGGTATTTTTTATCAGATAGATACTCTTCTTATGAATTTGCGAAGTTTTATTGCAAGTATTTATGTAAATACGATTACATATCTATTCATTTGCTTGAATTGTACAAAAATTCACCTAAACGAGAGTTGCTAATTTATTTGTGTTTTAACAATGGTAGTTTTAGCGAGAAAGAAACTTTAAATCATCAAAAGCTTTCCACTCAAATAAAGATGATGACCAATACAGAAGAAATTAGTAGTGTTTATGGGATGTACTCTGAAGTGGGTGATGTATTGTTGAGTATTGCAAACAACTATTTTACACCTAAGGAAATACTTGAAGAGTTATGTTCTATTAAGCATGTTAAATATGCTTCTAAGATTCGTATGTTGAGCAAAGATAATTTAAAAATAAAGGAAATTCAGTTTGAAGGTAACACAGGGGACGGTTAGCGTGAAAACCTAAGTGGTAACCCCTGAAAAAAATAAAACACTGAACAAAGGCTGTTGCGAAAAGTTGCTTGCCTCTCCCTTTGGGAGAGGTGGCGGCTTTGCCGTCGGAGAGGGTTAATTCGGTTTAAGAACCTATAAAAAGGATGAAGACAACGAACGGTTCTCTGCCTTGACGAAAACTGAAAAAAACAGTAAGGCTGTCGCAATAAGCGGCGACCTTTTTTTGTAATGAAAAAATACCACCGATGCTTTGTGCATCGGCGGTATTACCTTTAATTAATTATTTTATCAGTTAAAAAGATTTTTGAACCATTCAATAATCTTGTTGAACCAATCAATAATCTTCTGGAAGAATGCGATAATTCCGTTAGGAGCAACGCCTTCCTCGGGGTCAATGACATCGTCAAAGATTTCAAGGTCAAGGATACCTGCGATGATTTCACCTGCAAGTGCTTCGCCTTCATTCTTTGAATTTCTCATATCTCTGATGATCTTTGTCCATTCTGCATTAAGATTCTTAATACCGTTTGCTGTGTTATCAACGCCGATATCCACACCGTAGAAGATGTAATAGAATGTTGCAAGAGCAAGGTCCATACCGTAAGCTGTTACGGTTGAATTCTTCTTGAGATAATCAATAATGCTTCTGATATACTTTTCTGCATCTGCAGTCATACCGAGCTTATCTCTGAGAAGACCGAAGAGCATTTCTGTATTGTTTTCATGCATTATGAAGGTTACAAGAAGTCTCATAACAACTGTTACCATTTCAGATCTTGCTGTGTTGGAGCTGTAAACCATCTTGTAAGCAGTCTTGCCGTTCTTTGATTCATAGGATACAAGAGTACCTATGCTGAGCTCGGCAACGGCGCTTACGTCCATAAATGTGAATCTGTAGCCGGTTGATTCAGCAATCATATCAAGAAGCATGGAGAAGAGCTTCTCAAAGGTAAGAGTTGAAAGATCAAGGCCAATAATTTCGTAAAGGTCAATCTTTGCAATTGGCTCGATTACATTAAGGAGAGTGTAAACTGCGTTGAGTGTATTCTTAACTACAGTATCAATACCGTTTGAATTGATGAAGTAGATGAGGTTGGGAAGAATTGCAAGGATTTCTTCCGCAGGATTCTCAACAATTACGTCAACTCTGTCAAGAATGGGATTGAGTATTGAAGTAAGAAGTACGTCTCCGTCAGCTTCAACTGCTGCATAGTACTCGTCGGGAGTGAGAATGTTTTCGCATTCAAGTACCTCAAGAAGAGGAATAATACCGTATGCATAACCTTCTGCACCGGGAAGAGTGATAGCATCAGTTTTATCAACATCAACGAAGAAGGAGATATCTTCGTTTGAAAGAGCCCATCTGAGAACACCGTAAAGGGGTTCAAGAACATCACAGAGTGATTCAACGAACTTAGCTCTGTCTTCTGTGAATTCGGGAACTTCAACATTTGCTACTGCAGTGATATCTGCAATGCCGGCTGTCTTAAGTACTTCAGCAATGAGGCCGCCTACAACTGTATCGCCAGCCTTAAGGTCAAGGATACCGTTAAGAACACCTGCAAGAGCGTCACGGATAGCAACTACATTTGCACTGTTGTAAACAGAACCGTTGATGAGGCCGTTGATAAGATCTGTAAGGTTATCAACAGTGTTGCCGTTGATGTTAAGACCAAGCAGATAAATGATGTTATCTACAAATTTGCCGAAGTTATCAGCAATATACTGGGCCATTTCTTCGGTGTAAAGAGGACCGTACTTATGGTCAGCATAAAGCTCTGAGCTCATAATTGCTGAGAATACATAATCTGTATCGGCATGTTCTGTGAAGAGCCAATCGAATTCCTGAACGGGAAGTGATTCAACCTTGAAGAGAGTTACGATTATGCCGTAAATATCTTCACCAACAAGATCCCTGACAAATTCTGCATTATCTTCATCTGCAATTGTAAGAAGAACAAGGTTTGCAAGAACAGTTACCATGTCATATGTGTCGAATTCATCAGCATAAAGCATTCTCTTAGCTTCGCCGCATTCCTTACTTACTGAGTTGTATGCCTTAACTTCGCCAAGTGCAAAGCCAACAAGAACATCTTCAATAAGAGTAAGGTCAAGGCCTGTCATAAGTGATACAGCTTCAAGAAGGTCTGCGATTGTAAGGTTGTCAAGGTCAATCTTAGCACCCTTACCTTCGATGCCCATAAGCTTCTGAAGGTTTACAAGTTCGTTAAGATCAAGTTCAACACCGAATACTGCAAGCTTGTCAAGAAGAGCTGTAAGAGCTGCTGTAAGATTATCAACCACTGCTGCAACACCGTTGGTGTTGAGGAAGTAGAGAAGGTTGGGAAGAACGCCAAGAACTTCTGCTACGGGATTTGCAAGGATTGCATCAATACGCTTTGCAAGTGAAAGGAGAGTGCCTTCTACAACTGTCTTTGTTGTTGCACCTTCTGCATAAGCATCGGGAAGGTCAGTGCAGCCAAGAGCTTCAAGAAGAAGTGCAAGGCCTTCTGCATAACCGTAAGCACCGTTTACTGTGATGAAGTCAACGGGTACGCCGTTTTCAGTTACATCCTTAACGAAGAACTTGTAATCCTTACCGAGAAGGAGCCATTCAACAACGCCGCCTGCATATGTTGTAAGAACATTTGCAAGTTCAGCTGCAAATTCTTCAGTTGAGTTGATTTCGGGAGCTTCATAGCTCTTAAGACCAATAACATCAACATTGAGAAGCATACCTGCTGCTTCAAGGAGTCCTTCATCGATATCACCGAGAAGGTTAGTAATAAGTGAAACAAGGCTGTTAAGTGTATCAGCATTGAATACATTTACCTTATCCTGGAGAAGAGCTGCAAGTGAGGTGTAATTGCTGTCAATCATACCTGCGATCATATCGCCGATTTCAGGAAGAACTGCAGTTACATATTTAGCTGTTTCTTCTGTCCAGTTGTTGGGATAGGTGATTGAATACTTCATAGCATCAACTGTACCGTTATCAGCAAGGGGATAGTTCCAATTGGGAGCAGTGTAAGTTATTTCACTTGCTGCAAATACTGATTCAATAGCAGTGATAATGTCTGTATCGATCATTTCATTAAGCTTTTCAGCATTGCCTTCTGTTTCAAATACAACGAGCAGAGCTGCTGTTACAAGAACAGTAATCATATCGTAGTTTTCAAAATCAGTGTGGTATACCATCCTATAAGCCTTTTCTTTGCTTGTTGAGTCATATTCCTGAACTTCGCCGAGAGCAAAGCCTGTAAGAACTTCGTCAAGTTTTGTAAGGTCAAGGCCTACCATAAGTGAAACAGCTTCAAGAAGTGCTTCAATTGTAAGGTTATCAAGGCTGATTGCGGCGTCGGTATTTTCAAGACCCATAAGCTTCTTGATATTTACAAGGCTGCCAAGTGAAATGTCAAGACCGAATGCCTGAAGCTTAGTTGCAAGAGCGTTGAATGCGCCTGTAAGGTTCTTTACTGCTGCTGCAACGCCGTTAGCGTTGAGGAAGTAGAGAAGGTTGGGAAGAAGGTCAATAACTTCTTCTACGGGATTTGCGAAGATTTCATTGATGCGGTTTGCAAGAGAGGTGAGTACGCCTTCAATAACTGCAGTTGTGTTAAGTTTTTCAACTTCGTAAACCTTGGGAAGGTTTTCACATCCGAGAGCTTCAAGCACAAGTGCAAGACCTTCTGCATAACCGTGTGCACCGTTAATGGTGATAATTGCCTTATCCTTATCGTAGGGAACGCCTTCAGCCATCTTTGTTTCGTCAACGAAGAATGTGAAGTCCCTGCCGAGAAGGAGCCATTCAATCACACCGGGTGCATATTTGCTGAGAATTTCAGCAAGCTCTGCTGCAAATTCATCAACAGTGTCAATATCTTTGTCAACTTCGTGAGCGAGAAGGCCATTGAGGTCAACATCAAGAATCATACCGAGTTCGAGAAGAACACTGTCAACATCACCGAGAAGACCTGCGATAAGACCGATAAGGTCTTCAAGAGTCTTAGCAGTGAAGATATTTACATTTGCTGAAAGAAGCTCAGCGAGTGATTCGTTTTCGCTAACAAGCTTAATAACTGTATCAACGAGAGCGGGAAGATTTTCTGCAAGATATTTTGCATCTTCTTCTGTGAAGTCGTTGGGATAGGTAATAGCACTTTCAATTACGGGGATTGATTCGCCGGTAGCGTTACCGTTTTCATCCCAGCAGTAGTCCCAATCAATGGGTTCGTAGTTGATTTCTACGCTTGCGAATACAGTTTTAAGAGCGGACATAATTTCTGTGCCGATCATTTCGTCAAGAGCGGCTGCATTATCCTCGTTAGAAACAACCATAAGAGCTATTGTTACAAGGATTGTAATCATGTCATATCTTGCGTATACATCGTTGTAAACCATTCTGAAGCCATATTCACCGCTAATTGATTCATATGCTTCAATCTTACCTACACAGAAGTCAACAAGAATATCTGAAGCCATTGTAAGGTCAAGACCGAGGAGTTCCTGAACAAGTGTGAATACTGTTTCAAGGTCAAGGTTAAGAAC
This sequence comes from Acutalibacteraceae bacterium, assembly GCA_045531265.1. GTDB lineage: Bacteria > Bacillota > Clostridia > Oscillospirales > Acutalibacteraceae > UBA6857. The sequence continues at coordinate 131,956 of JAZSDP010000062.1, read as the reverse complement.
ATCAATTTCTGCTTCTGATTCTTCGGGAAGAAGGCCGTTAAGTGCATCATTGATAATAGCAATAAGGTCAACATCAACGCCGAAGCTATCCTTAAGAAGACCCATAAAGCCTGTTACACTTGATACCATATTCTTAAGTGAAGTTGAAATACCGTTAGCGTTAAGGAAGTAAATGATGTTGGGAAGAACATTGAGAATTTCGTTAATGGGATCTGCAAGGATTTCGTCGAAGCGGTTAGCAATTGAAACAAGAACAGCTTCAACATTCTTTGAATCTGCTGCGGGAAGGTCCTTACAGCCGAGAGCTTCAAGGATGGGTGCAAGACCCTTTGAGTAGCCGTTTGCACCGGTAATGGTACCAACGCTTTCGCCGCTTGCATAGTTGAAGATTTCAAAGTTGTCACCGAAGAATACAAGATTTACAACTTCGGGAATTACATTAAGGATCTTTGCAAGCTCCTTAGCGAATTCAACTGTTGTGTAGGTCTTATCTTCGTCAGCCTTGTAGTTTCTGAGAGTTTCAAGGTCTGCGCCGATAAGAACGCCTGCATTGTCAACGATTTCCTTATTGAGCTTACCGAGAAGGTCGTTAAGCATTGTTACAATAGCATTGAGGTTAGCACCTGTGAGGAAGTTGATATTGCTCTTGAGCATATCGCTGAGGTTGCCTTCAACGCCTGCAAGCTTAAGTGCTGCATTGATGAGCTCGTCAAGGTTTTCGTCAAGATACTTAGCTGTATCTTCTGTCCAGTCTGTGGGATAGTTGAGAGACTCAATTGTGGGCTGGATTGAAATGCCTGATGAGAAGATTGCCTCGTCAAAACCTTCAGGGAAGTTGTATGCCCAGTCAATTGTATCGTACTTAATCTCAACGCCTTCTATAATAGTATAGATAGCATCGATGTATGTCTTTACTTTTTCAACCAGTGCTGCATCCTCGCCGCCTATAACAGCTGCAAGAGCATCAACATTAGTGTCAACTGTGCACCAATCGAATGCAAAGTTGAGGATAACTGCAACAATGTCAGTTGCATCGAAGAGGTCTGTGTAAGCACCTTTCTTACCGTTTTCGCCGATAAGTGAGCTGCTTGACTCATAATCCTTAACTGCTACCTTACATACATCAGCGATTACTGTTCCCAGAGCTGTAAAGTCAAGACCTACAAGATTCTTAACAAGGTTGAGAACAAAGCTAAGGTCAAGATTGCTGAGGGTTGCCTGATCAAGTGTGATGGGAGCGTCTTCGGGAAGAAGACCGCCGATAAGCTCAAAGATGTCAAGCTCATAAATGGGACGGATTGTATCAAGAAGCTGATATACGGGGTGAAGGAGATTTTCTACAACTGATGCAAGAGCATTGCTCTGGAGGAAGTAGAGAACACCGGGAAGAAGGTTTGCGATACCTTCAACTGCATCAGCGCCTTCACCGATAATTGTTTCAAGCTTATTGACGATTGCAAGAAGAACAACTTCAAGTACGTTGTCGTCTTCTGCGAGAGCCTTTGTTTCACAGCCGAGAGCTTCAAGAAGGGGAACAAGAGCTGTATCGTAGCCATTTGAGCCCTTAAGAGTAATAGCTGCGTTGTTACCGTTATCATCTGTGATAACTCTGATATCCTTACCCTTAAGGATGAAGTTAAGAAGGGGATTGAGAGGAGCAAGAAGATTTGCAAGAGCTGATGCAAATGTTGCACCGTCTGTTACACCCCAATCGTAATCGTCAGCAATGTCTTTATACTGAGCGAATGCAGTAAGGTCGATACCGAGAAGGTCATTGATGAGAGCGTTTACATCAATAGCTGCTGCTTCGGTTTCTTCTTCGCCTTCTGCTACGGTTTCGGGTGCGTTTGCATCGCCTTCAGCACTTTCACCGGAGCCTGCGATAAGAGCGTTGATATCGAAACCTGCAAGTGCCTTTGCGATTACTGTAATGTTTTCGTTTGTGAAAAGACCACCGATAAGACCGTTAAGTGTTGCAGCAATGCTGTATGTACCTTCTTCGTTACCGTTAACCATATCAATGATTGAGCCGATAAGCTCGTCAAGGTGGTCAACAATATAAGCTGCCTTTTCTCTTGTAAGGTCGTTGTCGTATGAAAGGTACTGTACCATTGCGGGAGTAAGACCCTGAACTGTACCGTCAAACATTTCGTCAACATACCAGTTGTATTCAGCATAGGGAAGAGTGTCTGCATTAAACAGCTCAACAATAGCTGCAATAGCATTGTTTTTGCCGTGCTTGAACAGACCCATTTCATTGAAGGATGCGATTGTTTCTGCAATCTTAGCTTCGTCAGGTACCTTTGTGCCGTCTTCAAGTTCCTTAGTCATAAGCATACCGAGAAGACCCTTGAATGCTTCTTCATCCTCAAGAATACCGAAGATGTACTGAAGCAGGTAGTTACCAACTGCACCCTTATCGGCTGCGATGTGGTAAGCTGTGCCGGTTCCTTCAAGACCTGCGTAAATATATTCAGTTCTGCTTGTTTCGATGGTTGTCTTTTTACCCATCTGAGCTATCTTGCCCTGATCAATTTCGGGAAGGGGAAGACCGAGAAGACCGAGAAGTGAGTTTACACCGTTTGAAAGGTCGATGATGTTGTTGAAATCACCGTTGCCCATTTCGTTTGTAAGCATTTCACCTACATTGATGCTGATATCATCACTTGCTGCATCAATGTTACAACCGATGTCAACGGATGCTGCGTAATGAATGTCTGTTTTGAGCATACCGAGGAGCTTGGGAAGTGACTGCATAGTGAGTGCGTAGCAAAGGTTTGGAAGAATAGAAATAATCTTTTCAAGGGGCTTTGCTGCAAGCTCATCGCAAAGTGTGAAAATCGGATCGATAATGGATTCAAGAATCTTTGCAATTGAGTTAGCATCCTCTAAGTGGCTTCCTTCAACTGTGCTGACAGGAGTAAAGGGAACCTCAAGAGCTTCATAAATGGGCACAAGAAGATTAGCAAAGCCCTTGTTGCCTGAAGCTGTGATGTTAAGAGCTGCATCTTTTCGGCCAAGGAAACTTACGTGAGCAACATTTTCAGATTTGCCTGAGAATGATTTGTTTGCAAAAATAACTTCAAGAAGAGGTCTGAGACCGGCAAGAGCATCGTCAAATGCATTATAGAAAATCTGTGCAAGTTCGTCACCGGTTGCACCTGCTTCCTTAGCAGCATCAACGCCCCATGTAAGGGTAAGGTTGCCGTTTTCGTCATTAATCTCTTTTGAATCCCAAGGGGATTTATCCATGGCCTTTTTGCCGTCGTCCTTAGTGTAGTATGTGAAATACTTATCCAAATCATCACTGTTTGTAACACCAAATTCTGTGTTGAAGTTTGTTACAGCAGCGTTGAGCTTTGTAATGTTATCCCCATATTTGGTTTTATCAAGCTGGGAAGCCATAAGGTCAGGGAAGATATAGAAACCTACATCATTTACAACTGTTTTAAGGTTCTTATCGTATGTAACCTTACCAACAATATCAACTTCCTGAGGAAGACTGTTAAGCCAGATGTCGGCAAGAGCATTGATAAGAATGGGATTAAGCATCTTAACAACTGTGTTGATAAGAGCGTCACTGAAGAGCATATCACCGATAAGATCCTTAAGGAGCTGACCGATATCAAGTGCCTTACCTTCTTCACCGCCTAAAAGACCGCCAAGAAGACCACCGATTTCTTCGGAAGTGATAAGCTTGTCGAGACCGGTGATTACATTTTCAACCTTAGTCTTATCTACAACAAATTCTTCATCTCTGAGAAGGTCATTGTCAAGCACCTCACGGTTAGCATATTCACCAAGAATCTGCTTGAAGCTGCTGAAACCGCCTGTTGCAATGAAGTTGTTGTAAATTTCAAAGTCATCGCTGAGAGCGTTGTACTTATCAATGGTTGCCTGAGGCATTGCAAAGTTGGGGCTTGCAATAAGGAAGTCATAGGTATCTTTTTCTATAACCTGGAAGGCTCTCTTATACTTCGCGTAGTTACTTGCATTAAGAATGTCAATCTTGCCGTTAAGAGCAGCAACTGATGCATAAAGCTCTGTTGCAATATCAATCTGAGCTTCAACTCTTGAGTGAAGGGTAGCATATGTGCTTTCCATATGAGCCTTCATCTCATCGTCAAGCTCTGCAAGAATTTTTTCAGCAGTGCCGGCTTCAAGCTCGTTTTCAATTTTGCCGATAAGAGTCTTAAGACCGGTGTACCAGGAATCATATTTCTTAAGTGATTCCACAAGGGTAGCTGAATCGGCAGTGATATCAGTTGCACTGTAAACCTCAGCAACATACTTTGCATACTCGGCAGAGAATTGGTCATCATAGTTTGCAGTTTTAATAAGGTATGCAAGGTTTGATGAAAGAGTACCGAGTTCATCGCTATAACCGCGCATTACAATATTAACAAGGTTTTCGGGGTATGACTTGATGGATGTTTTAAAGCCGTCAACTGTACCCTTAGCTGCTGAAAGTGTTGCACCGCTTACAGCTCCGCTGATAACATCATCTTCGTTGTAGGCATAGTATTCAGGAACAGTGGCGTCAATTTCCTGCTTAAGAGCACGGAGCTCAATAAGCTGAATTTCTGTAAGAACCTCATCAGCAAAAGCCTGAATGTCAGCACGTACGAAAGATCTGCCTTCGTATGAGTGAGTATCAATATAGTTGCGTGCAGCAGCTGTAGCTTTATCGTATGCGTTGAGACCGGATGTGAGCTTGCTGTGAAGATCTCTGAGCAGAGCTTCAGTCATTCCGTCAAAGCCGGCATCCTTGAGCTCATAAAGGTTGATGCAGATTTTTGCAAGGGGAATAATTTCTGTTGCAAGAGTGATGTTGTCTGTAAGTGCTTTAACATTATAGGTTGACTGGAAATAGTAATTCCAGATATCTTCACTGAAATTATCAATAACATCTTTTTTAGCATCTGTTACAGCTTTGCTTACACCTGCAAGGGTATCAACATCAGTTGCAACAAGCTCGTCAAGAGTATAGCCAAAATACTCTGCATAGTCTGCAAGTGCATCTCTTGTATCGGTAAGGATAGATGTGTCAATAGATTCACCGTCTTTTTCACTAACACCACTGATGTAGTAGAAATACTTGTAATAACGGGTGTAAGTAGTATACTTTTGTCCCCAACTACAGCCGGACTCTTCCTTATACTTATAGTCATATTTATCCTTAGAATGTGTTACGGTAAAAATCTTTGTTGTAACCACACTTGAAGGAAGATTGTCAAGAGTATAGGATTTAAGCACAGAGCTCTTGTTGACAGTAAGAGTTATAGGTGCGATATCAGAAAGTTCATTGGTCGGGAGACTCTTGTCGTTGTTGTTCTGTCCGCCTTTGGTTTTTTCAGAAGCTGTTCCTGTGGAAACAGTTGAACCTGAAGCAAGTTTTTCAACAAAGGATGCAACCGCATTTGTGTAAGCGGAACCCATTTTTGTTGCCAACGTGTCTCTGATGCTCTTGTTAACCTGCTGGATAACTCTGTTGCCTTCGTTTGAACCTTGGGTATAATCAGTGTTTGTGTTGTTAGGGTTACCCGTTGCAGGTGTTTTGTTTGCAAGGGTATCGAACACTTCAAAATACTCTTCAACCGCAGGAAGAACAGTGCCGTCCGGGTCATTAAGAACATAAGCACCGGTGCTGCCGCTGAAGCTTGCTCCCGAAATATTAGCGGCATTGAGTGCGTTAACAAGGTCAGTCCACTGTTGTGTAGTAACCGTTCCACTTGCGGCAATGCTTATTGTTCCGAAGCAAACGCTCATGCTCGTCATAAGCATAACAACTGCAAGCAGTACACTCAAAGACTTCTTCGAAAGCTGTTTGATTTGTCTTTTCATGTTTTTTTCCTCCATTAAAGTTTTTATGTATAAATCTTATACACAGTGTTTTTTGCTCCGTCTTGGAGCGGGGGATAAGGGTCGTTTTAGGATAAGCTATCATCTCCTTGATGTGATTAATTTTATATAAAAGTTAATTTATAACCTTTATTTTCTGACTTTCTTTTTCCTTTTCTTATTTCTTTTCTCCAAGGCCCTTGCCTTTCTTTCCTCTTCAGCCTTTTCAGCTTTTTTCTGCTCAATAAAAGCTCTGATTTTATCTTTGTTAAGATAAATAAGCCATATTACCGAAATCGTAACTGTGATAACACTGCAGAACTGCCAGAGCGTCATTCCCATTACTATATGCCTTTCGATGTCCCTGGTGTAAAATCTCAGGAACTCCCAAAAGAATCTTGTTGAGCCATAAAGGATACCCATTACGGGATATACCGTACCGGAAACAAACTTCTTTGATTTGAATGCATATCTGAATCCGATTACGATTATTATGAGCATCGTTATAAATTCGAATATTGGTGAGGGGAACATTTTAGCTTTGTGAACATTGCTGTAAATACCAAAACTGCATTCAATACCGCTGCAACAACCTGCAAATAAACAGCCGAGCTTTGCACAGGCGGTGAAGATAATTCCGCTCGGTGCTATCATATCGATAATCTTTTTCCAGGGCTGTCTGAAAATAAGGCAGGTAATCAATAGAATTATCGGTGTGAACATAACAGCACCGTAAATCGCCATACCTGAGCTTCCTGCAATTCCGTTTGCCGCAAGAACTTTGCCGTATATGTCACCCATAACTACTGTTCCGGTAAGACCGCCTGCAAGTGCAACAATGGTGAATACGATAGCCTGCCACAATTTCAGCTCATATTTTTTGTAGGTGAGAAAGCTGACTGTAAACATCAGTATTGTTCCTACCAGATACATGGCATAATAACCGATGAGATTATAGCCCGACAAAAGGCAAGCACCTCCCTATTTATTAATATATAACTATACACATACAGTATTAAAACATATTATAGATAACTCAAAGTTAACTTTGGGCATATACATGTTAACAAATTGTAAATATACATTTATGTTAATTTACCGTTAATTTTATGATGCTAAAATATGGCTATTAAAATTTAAGGAGAACAGATTTTATGTTCAGAATTCTCGTTGCAGAGGACGATAAAAATGTTGCCCGTTTAATGCAGATTGTACTTAAAAATGAAGGCTACGATGTTATTCTTGCTCATAACGGAAGAAAGGCTCTTGAGCTTCTTGACTCAGAGCACATTGATATGATTCTTTTGGATATTATGATGCCTGAAATCAACGGCTTTGAGTTCCTTGAAACAATCCGCGGCAATAATATTGACACCCCTGTTATTGTAACAAGCGCCAAAGGCCTACCTGAGGACAGGTGTCAGGGCTTTATTTCCGGTGCTGACGACTATATAGTAAAGCCCATTGACGAGCGTGAGCTTTTACTCAGAATCAAGGCTCTTCTCAAGCGTACAAGGGCAGTATCTGAGCAGGTACTGCATATAGGTCAGGTAACCCTTGACTATAATGCTCTTACCGTAAGCCGAGGTCAGGAAAAAGCTACCCTTCCCAAAAAAGAGTTTTATCTTCTTTTTAAGCTTCTTTCTTCTCCCGAAAAGATTTTTACCCGAATCCAGCTTATGGATGAAATCTGGGGTATGAATTCCGAAACATCGGATACCACCGTAAATGTACATATCAACAGACTCAGAAAGCGTTTCGGTGACTATCCTGAGTTTACAATTGTTGCAATAAAAGGAATCGGCTATAAGGCGGTGATTACGGATGAAAAAGCAAAATAAATCAAGACGGGATAAGCTTCACCTTATATTTGCCTTCTCTGTTATTTCCTTCATTATTACAGTTTCATCTATGGGTGCGGTTGTTTACTTTTTTCGCTTCGTTCAGAACTCACCATCCCTTGATTTTGAGCGGCTTCCCCGTCATATTGAGCAGGTTGTAATAGGTGTAATAAGCCTTGCTTTCGGCTTTTTGACTTCCCTTATTTTCAAAAGCTTTGTTCTTGACCCGCTTTATGAGATTTACGGTGTTCTTGATGAAATTGCTCAAGGAAATTATAAGGTCAAAATAACCCCAAAGGGTATCCGAACCGTGCGTACCGTTTACAAGAGAATCAATAATATGGCAAGTGAGCTTGACAGCGTTGAAATTATGAGAAACGACTTTATCAGCAACTTTTCACATGAATTCAAAACGCCTATTGTGTCCGTTGAAGGGTTTGCAAAAATGCTCAAAGAGAAAAACCTCACTGAATCAGAGCGTGAGGAATATCTCGATATAATAATCAGCGAATCCCACCGTCTGGCGGAGCTTTCAAATAATATTCTCAATCTCAACAAGCTCGAAAATCAGAAAATAGCTTCAGGCAAAACTGAATTTAATGTCAGTGAGCAGATAAGGCTTGTTGTTGCAACGCTATACCATAAATGCACCGATAAAAATATAACGGTAGAATTTGACGGTGAGGATTATACAATTTTTGCAAATGAAAACCTTCTTCAGCAGTTATGGATTAATCTTACGGATAACGCCATAAAGTATTCCGAAGAAGGGGGCAGTGTTGAGATTTCTGTTTCAAAAAAAGCAGAAAATCTTGTTTTTCATTTTGTAGACCACGGAAGAGGTATGACGGAAAATGATATGCAGCACGCCTTTGAAAAGTTTTATCAGGGCGACCTGAATCATAAATCCATTGGCAACGGAATAGGACTTCCCGTTGCGAAAAAAATATGTGAGCTTCACGAGGGTGAAATCCGTATTTTCCAAACAGAAAATGGCGGTGTGACCGTTGAAGTAACACTTCCCTGCTTTAACTAATAAAAGGAGCTGAAAAAACGAAACTTTCGTTTTTTCAGCTCCTTTTTGGGCTTGTTTTTTCTTATTCTTCTGTGTGAACTTCAGTCACTTCAATGTGATTTGTTTTCGGTGAGAAAACCTCTCTTGTAACCGTTGTTTTAGGGCTGATAATTTCCCTTGCGGGGTAGCCTTTATCGGCATATTTCACTGCTGCATCAAAGTCTTGCGAATCGGAATCATCGTTATATTCTGTTACCTTTTCAGGAATAAGAACATCATCACTCCATTCGTCTGAAATGGTAGTGTATTCAATACTGTCATCAGATTTATCCCCGCGGAGTTTTTTGAGAAGATAATATGCAGCGACAAGAAGTATGGTAATAATTGTTATAAGTGCGCCTTCTTTGAAGCCTGAAACGCTGAATTTGAATTCAACATCGTGGTTTCCTTCTTCAACCATAACGCCTAAAAGTGCTTCACCCACTTTTACAATTTTTTCCTGTGAAACCTTTTCACCGTCAATATACACATTCCAACCCTTGTCATAGGGAATGGAGGTGTAAAGAAGGCTGTCTTTTTCAGCAGTAAATCTGCCCTTGATTTTTGTATCCTCAAACTCTTCAACTAACATCTGCTGTTCGCTGAGAATCTTATAGCCCTTGTCCATAATCTTCTTGTTAAGTGTATAAGCGAAGAAACGGATTGAGCCTGTGTTATTTTCAACGGGAATATTAATTGTTATTGTTTCGCCTGCATTGAAATAACCAAGGTCAAGTATACAGTCGTGAGTTGAATTATGTGTCACTGTGCCAAGAGGGGAGTTTACGGTAATATCCTTTGAATCTGCTCCGTCAACCTTGAAATAAATATAAACATTAGAACTTTCTTCAGGGATAAGATAGAATGTGGCTGAGCCTTCAAGGTCATCTGTTGTTTTATCGTAATAATAGCTTGATGATGTAAGAGACTCTGTGAAGGGCTCAACATTAGAATAGGTTATAAAATTCGGGTCGAGTCTTTCAAAAGGATTACCTGCACCGCCCGTTGCAAGGTTGAAGTATTCTCCCTGAAGATTGAAGGGGTCATAATTGGTTGTACTCTTCCAGTTTTCAATATATTCATCAGTTCCCCAGGCTGTAAGACCTGTATCAGCGAGATAGGCTATTGGGAGATAATAATTGTTTTTGTAAGCGGTATATTTTGAGTGTGTGGCAACCTTTGTGTAATTTGGTGAATTTGCGTGCATATCGGGAGTATAATTATTTACGATGTATTTCATTGAGAACATCATATTGTAAACCGGAGTCTGCGGATTATAGGTATAGCTGTTGATTCTGTTGCTCATCATACCAAGATCATCCTGAAGGTTGGAGAGTCTCTCATATGCCATTGAAGAGAATACGGAAGCACCGTTATAGTAGTACCAGGACGGATCCATTCTTGTACGCAGGTCAGAAAGCTCCATACGGTAGAATTTATCATCTTCAATAGTGTCAAGAGTATCCTTCATTGCGCTGAAATCGTCATAATCGCCAACATATGAATCTTTTGTAATGGTAATATTCATTGCACCGGTATCACACATAACAGCCTCACTGCAAATGCACACAAGAAGCAGTGCCGCAACGGAGGTCGCCTGATATCGCTTATCGCAGAAAATTGTAAGCACAACAACATAAATTACAAAAAGAATAAGTGAAAGAAGAACTGTTCTTGAGGTTACATTTTTTGATGTAAGCTCTTCAACAAGCACGGTGAAGCATATAAGAGCAACACCCACAACGCCGAAATGCCTTGCCTTGAACTCATTAAGCCTTATAAATGTTTTGTATGCCATCAGAACAAGAATAAAGGAATAAATGAAGGACTGACGGTAGGGCAGGTCATTGGGGAAATGGAAGCCGTGCCATACAAAGTTAAAGATATTTATATTGAAGCTGAGATAAATAAAGCCGAGAAGACCTAATGTTGCTGCCTTTTCCTTTTTCGAAATCGATTTTGTAAAAAAGTACATCGGTGCAAGAATAAGTGCAAGAGCACCGCAGTAAACATTTGGCAGAACATCGTCTCCGCTTGAACGGATTGTGGTTGTAAGGCTTGCAAGGTGATTAGCAAAAAAGTCAAAATAAGTAAAGTATGTCTGTGTGTCTGAGGGCATGGTATCGTTTGTAGCTGAACAGGATTGCAGAACATTGTAAACGGGAAGAAGAACAACAGCCATAAGACCTGCGGCGCAAAGTGCAGCGAAGGCAAAAATGAAACCGCTTCTTATAAATCTGTTGTTTTTAAAGGCAGAACCTTTCACCTTTTTGCTCACAACATCACCGAAGCTGTAGCCCTTGATAAAGTAATAGAAGAAATAAACAACGGAGAAAATGCACAGCATATATGACATATAGTAGTTTGAGAACATTGAAAGAGCAAGACCCACAACAAAGGTTTTCATTTTGCCGTTATCAATTATTCTTTCAATACCCAGAAGAACTATGGGTAAAAGCACCATAGCGTCAAGCCACATAACATTCCAGTAATATGCAAGCATATATCCGCAGAAGGCATACATTACGCCAAAGCCCGAGGCGGCATAAGAGTTGCTTTTTAAAGACCTTTTCAGGTAATAGGTAAACGTAGCCGAAGAAAGTGCGGCTTTGATAAGTATCATTGCGGCAATGGCTTCCGTAACGTTTTTATGGCCGAAGAACAGCACAATTGCACCTATAGGGCTTGAAAGGTAGTTGAAGTAATTACCCAAAAAACAGCTTCCCAGGCCCGATGCCCAAGAATACAAGAGACTGTCACCCTGAGTAACTCTCTCATAAAGCTCTGCAAAAAGGGGACCGTACTGATGGTAAAGGTCCATTCTTAAAATTGTGTTGTCGCCGAGAGGGATCATACTGTTACACAAATATATCACAAGCATGGTTCCTGCTGAGGCAAGGAAGGATATGATTATGTACTTGTATTCAACCCAAAAACTTCTTTTCTGCTTTAACATTTTATGCCTTCTTTCCGTTGGTGTTTTACTTATATTATTATATAATACATTAAATCGATTTAATCTGCAAGCCATTTATATAATTTCATCTTTTGTTAAGATTTACTCTAAAGTTATGGCTTTTATCTTGCAAGATCACATCAGTTATGGTAAAATAACTGCCGATAACATATTAGGAGCTGAATTATGAAAGAAGTTACAATATATTCCGACGGTGCCTGTTCAGGAAATCCGGGACCCGGCGGTTGGGGTACAATACTTGATTATAAAGGGAAACGCAAGGAGCTTTCCGGCGGTGAGGAGCATACAACCAATAACCGTATGGAGCTTACGGCGGTTATTGAGGGTCTAAAGGCATTAAAAGAGCCATGTAAGGTTAAAATAATTACTGACTCTCAGTATGTTTTCAACGGTATTTCCTTAGGCTGGGCAGCATCCTGGAAAGCAAACAACTGGCGTAAAAAGGATAAAAAGCCCGCCTTGAATCCTGAATTATGGGATGAGCTTCTGAATCTCATAGCAAAGCACGATGTTACCCTTGAATGGATAAAGGGTCACGCAGGCCACCCTGAAAATGAACGCTGTGACGAACTTGCGGTGGCAGAAAGTCAGAAATACATAAAATAATCCTATTATTCAAAATAACTTGATTTATTTAAAAATGACAGTTATAATATAAGCATAAAAGCACAGAAAGGAAGTCGCACAATGTATAATAATGTAACAATTTTTGACCATCCGCTTATTCAGCATAAGCTTTCCATACTCAGAAACAAAGAAACAAGCTCAAAGGATTTCAGAGCTCTTGTTTCTGAAATTGCTACCCTTATGTGCTACGAGGCAACAAGGGACCTTCCTTTGGAAGATGTTGAAATTGAAACCCCCATCTGTAAAATGACAGCAAGACATATCTGCGGCAAAAAGCTTGCAGTTGTTCCCATTCTTCGCGCAGGTCTCGGTATGGTTGACGGTATGACAAACCTCGTTCCTTCCTGCCGAATCGGTCATATCGGCCTTTACAGAGACGAGGAAACCCTTCAGCCTGTTGAGTATTACTGCAAATTACCCAAGGACATAGGCGAAAGAGATGTTTTTGTAGTTGACCCTATGCTTGCAACGGGCGGCTCAGGCATTGATGCCGTTTCTCAGATTAAGCTCAGAGGTCCCCGTTCAATCCGTTTTATGTGCATTATTGCGGCTCCAGAAGGCGTTGAAGCTTTCACAAAGGCTCATCCCGATGTACACGTTTACTGTGCCGCACTTGACGAAAAGCTTAACGAAAAAGGCTATATTGTGCCGGGTCTCGGTGATGCCGGTGACAGAATTTTCGGCACAAAATAATTTTTAAATTTTAAAGCGTGAAAGTATTGACATTTATTTTCCTTTATGCTAAAATACTTTCCAATATCATAAATGCGTTGACGAAATTATGAATTTTCATATCTTCGCTTTCAGAGAGTCGGTGGTTGGTGAGAACCGATACAGAATGATTATTCAGCCTCGTTTCCGAGCAGGATTGCTGAAGACTTTGTGGGTTGTGTAGGCAGTCACGGATGCCCCGTTATCATGGCTAAAGGCTTGTCAGAGTCTTGAAGAGTGACCGCTGCGGCGGTAAACAAGGTGGTACCACGGATTTATTTCGTCCTTGAAGTTACTTTAGGGTAATTTCAAGGATTTTTTTGTTAGCGATTTATAAATTCACATTAAAGGAGTTTTTAAAATGGAAAAATTATCAATTGCCGATATTACATTGAAGCAGGCGGCAAAAAACAGTGACTATACCCTTTCCTTCAGGGAGAAAATTGAAATCGCAAAGCTTCTTGACAAGGTTAATGTTTCCGTTATCGAGCTTCCTCAGATTACAAAGGAAAAAACCGATATTCTTCTTATAAAATCAATAGCTTCCTGTGTTAATTCAAGCGTTATTGCCGTTCCCGTTAACCTTGAAGAGCAGGATGTTGAAAGAATAGCTGATGCACTTAAAGGTGCGAAAAAGCCCAGAATACAGGTTGTTGTTCCCACTTCAACGGTACAGATGGAATATATCTGCAAGAAAAAGCCCCCTATGGTGCTCCAGATGATTAAAGAGCTTATTTCAAAGGCAAGGTCACTTTGTCCTGATGTTGAATTTGTGGCTGACGATGCCACAAGAAGTGAGGTTGACTTCCTTTATATGGCAGTTTCAGCCGCTGTTGAAGCAGGTGCAACCACTGTTACCCTCTGCGATACTGCGGGAACAATGCTCGCAGATGAAATTTCAACATTTATTGATGATGTTTATGCAAACGTGACTTCGCTTGAAAATGTATGTGTGGGTATTCAGTGCAGTAACGAGATGAGTATGTCCGTTGCACTTTGCGTATCAGCAGTAAAATCAGGCGTAAGAGAAATCAAGGTTACTTCAATTTCAGGCACGGAAGCTGCAGCTCTTGAGCCCGTTTGTCAGGCTGTAAAGTTCCATTCTGATGAGCTTATGCTCTCTGCAAGCGTAAAAATGACCGAATTCCACAGAATAGCAAAGCAGATAGAGTGGATTGCCAATGCAAAAAGAACAAAGAATTCACCCTATGATTTCGGCTTCGGCTCAGTGGGAAATGATTTTGTACTCAATGAGCACGATGATATAACCGAGGTTACAAAAGCCGTAAAGGTACTCGGCTATGACCTTTCTCAGGATGATATGTCCAAAGTATTTGACGAATTCAAGCGTATCAGCCGTAAAAAGCCCGTCGGTGCTAAAGAGCTTGATGCAATTATAGCCTCTGCCGCATTGCAGGTTCCCGCTACATATTTCCTTGAATCTTATGTTATAAACAGCGGTAATGTTATTTCTGCAACTGCTAATATCACCGTTACAAAGAACGGTGAAAAAATCAACGGTCTTGCAGGCGGTGACGGTCCTATTGACGCATCCTTCCTCGCAATTGAGCAGATTGTAGGCCACCGCTATGAGCTTGACGATTTCCAGATTCAGTCCGTTACAGAAGGTCAGGAAGCTATGGGCTCTGCCCTTGTAAAGCTCCGTAACAACGGCAAGCTTTATTCAGGTAAGGGTATTTCAACGGATATTATCGGTGCAAGCATCAGAGCATATCTTAACGCTATCAACAAAATCGTATATGAGGAGGCATAATTTATGATGAAGCTTTCTTTTTCAATTAACGGTTGGAAGGATTATACCTGGCAGGATTTCACTTCTCTTGCAGAAGAAATCGGCTTCAAGGGTATTGAGCTTCACACTGTCCTCGGCTCTGAGCTTACAGAAAAGGACGGTCCCTTCCATAAATATAATTCAGCCGCAACCATGCGTAAATTATCGGATAACGGTATAACCGTTCCCTGTGTTGACATCAGTGCGGATATTTCTTCCGACGATATTACCGCAAGTGCTGAAACAATTAAAAAATACATTGATTTTGCTTCTTCAATCCGTGTACCATATGTACGCGTTTATGCAAAAGGCGAAAATGAAAATGCAAGAGAAAATGTAATTGCGACCCTCTCTGAGGTTGTAGCGTATGCAGAAGAAAAGAATGTAACCATTCTTATTGAAACCTGCGGAATGTTCGCAGATACGGCGGCACTTCGTGATGTGCTTATGGAATTTGCCTGCGACTCAATTGCCGCATTGTGGGATGTTTACCATACATATTGCGAAATGCAGGAGGATACAGAAAAAACAATCACCAATCTCGGTGCATATATAAGACATGTGCACCTTAAGGACTCTGCCCTGATTGACGGTGAGCGTGAATACTGCCTTATCGGTGAAGGTGAAGTGCCCGTAGATGTTGTAGTAAGCGCACTTTCATCAATTAACTATAACGGTTTCATTTCTCTTGAATGGAATCCTGACTGGATGCCCGACCTTACAGAAATTGATGTGATTTTTGCCCATTTCAATCAGTATATGCAGAAATTCCAGGCTCCTTCAAGAAAAAAGAGCCACCTTTACCTTAATAAAAGAGGTACGGGTAATTATGTGTGGAAAAAGGAAGCTCTTATTGAAAAGACCTTTTCCCAGGTTCTTGATAAGATGGTAGAGGAATTCCCCGACCAATACGCTTTTAAATATACAACTCTCGACTATACAAGAACCTATGCCGAATTCCGTGACGATGTTGACGAATGCTGCAGAGCCTTTCTGTCACTCGGCGTAAAGCCGGGCAGCCATATTGCTGTGTGGGCAACAAATATCCCTCAGTGGTACATTGCTTTCTGGGCAGCTACAAAAATCGGCGCAGTGCTTGTAACCGTTAATACAGCCTATAAAATTCACGAGCTTGAGTATCTTCTCAAGCAGTCGGATACTCACACTCTTATCCTTGTTGAGGGCTACCGTGACTCCCATTATGCTGATATTATCGGTGAGCTTTGTCCTGAGCTTGAAAATACAAAGGCGGGTTCACCTCTTCACTGCAGAAGACTTCCCTTCCTTCGTAATGTTATTACCGTAGGCTTTAAGAAAAAGGGCTGCCTTACCTGGGATGAAGCAATTGAAAGAGCTGAAAATGTACCCGTAGAAGAAGTGTACAGAATTGCCGCAAATGTTGACCCCAACGATGTATGCAATATGCAGTACACCTCAGGTACAACGGGCTTTCCCAAGGGCGTTATGCTTACCCATTATAATGTTGTTAACAACGGTAAGTGCATCGGCGACAGAATGGACCTTTCCACTGCTGACAGAATGATGATTCAGGTGCCTATGTTCCATTGCTTCGGTATGGTGCTTGCCATGACCGCTTCAATGACTCACGGCGCAACCCTTTATCCCTTGCCTTATTTCACACCCAAGCCCTCACTTGCCTGCATCAATCAGGAAAAAATTACCGCCTTTCACGGCGTTCCCACAATGTTTATTGCAATGCTTGAGCATCCCGATTTCCCGAAAACGGACTTCTCCCATATGAGAACAGGTATTATGGCGGGTTCACCCTGTCCCATTTCCGTTATGAAGGATGTTGTTGAAAAAATGCATATGAGTGAAATTACCATTGTTTACGGTCAGACCGAGGCTTCTCCCGGCTGTACAATGAGCTCAACCGATGACTCACTTGAGGTCCGTGTAAGCACCGTCGGCAGAGCACTTCCTGAAATTGAGTGCAAGATTGTTGACCCGGAAACAGGCGAAGACCTTCCCGTTGGTGAAACCGGTGAATTTGTTGCCCGTGGTTATAATGTTATGAAGGGCTATTATAAAATGCCCAAGGCTACAGCCTCTGCAATTGATAAGGACGGCTGGCTTCATACGGGCGACCTTGCATGTAAAACTGAGGACGGAAACTACAGAATCACCGGCAGACTCAAGGATATGATTATCCGCGGCGGTGAAAATATCTACCCCAAGGAAATTGAAGAATTTATTTACACTCATCCCAAGGTAAGTGATGTTCAGGTTATCGGCGTACCCGATGAACAGTACGGTGAAGAAATTGCCGCCTGCATCATCCTCAAAGAAGGGGAGAGTATGACCGCAGATGAAATGAAGCAGTATGTCAGAGACCATATGGCAAAGCATAAGGTACCCAGATATGTTGACTTTGTAGACTCCTTCCCCATGAATGTTGCGGGTAAGATTCTCAAATATAAAATGAGAGAAGAAGCTATTGAAAAATACGGTCTGCAGAAGGCTAACTCCGTTGAAACTGCTTAAAACAAAGGGACTGTCAAATTAAGTGCAGACCAAAAGCCAAAATTCCAATGCAGGTGTTTTGCGAGTAGTTTTACTTGAAACACCTGCATATTTTTAGCCCTTTACTTATAGTGACAGTTTTAAAATGATTTTTTTGGCTTTTAAACATTTTTTCGCCCTCTCGAAGTACCTTTGTACGCCTTCGGGTCGAAGAAAACGCCTTCTGCATCTTAATTCAACAGCCCCTAAGATAATATTTAAATTAAAAAGAAGATGATAAAATGAACTGTCCCATTATTGACTGCCACTGCCATATTTATCCCGATAAAATAGCAGACAGAGCCGTTCAGGGTATATCTGAGTTTTATGATATTGATATGTGCTATGACGGAAAATATGATACACTGATAAAAAGCGGCGAAAAAATCGGAGTTGCCCATTATATTGTTTTTTCTGTTGCAACAACACCACATCAGGTTTCATCAATAAACACCTTTATTGCCGAAACTGTTAAAAAATCAAAGGGTCTTATGACGGGTCTCGGAACACTTCATCCCGATTCCGATTCAATTGAAGAGGATGTCCGTCAGATTATTGAACTCGGACTCAAGGGTGTAAAAATGCACCCGGATTTCCAAAAATTCAGAATAGACGACCCGAAGTGTGACCGAATATACGAATTGTGTGAAGGAAGACTTCCCGTATTTCTTCACACGGGTGATACCCGTTACGGTTTTTCCAATCCCGATAATGTTATGCCCGTGCTTGAAAAATATAAAAATCTTACTGTTATCGGTGCTCATTTCGGAGGTTGGTCCTGCTGGCAGGAGGCGGCACAGAAGCTCCATAAATACGAAAACTTTTATGTTGACTGCTGTTCAACCTTCGATTGGCTGACAAACGATGAGGTTAAGGAGCTTATCGGAATTTACGGCAGTGACAAGGTTATGTTCGGAACGGATTTTCCAATGTGGAGCCACGAGGAAGAATTCAGAAGATTCAAGGAATTGGGGCTCTCTTCCGAGACGGAAGAAAAAATTCTTTATAAAAATGCAAAGAAAATTTTTTCTTTATAAAAAACAAAAAAATTGCAAAAAACATATTGACTTTAATTTCTTAAAGTGCTAAAATACTTTCAAATTAAATATTAAAAGCTGTGACGAAGACGGACGAAGTAATATTTTTTCAGAGAGTCGGCGGTGCTGGAAAGCCGATAAAATAATCCTTCACAATCCTATCACTTCTGAGCTGAGGATCCGAAAGTTCAACGAATCAGTAGACATCCTTCGTGATTGCTGCGTTAATGCATAGGGCTTATCGGAGCCTGAAGTGGCGGTTTTAAAAATCGCAATTTGAGTGGTACCGCGGGTATTGATTTTGATTATTACTCGTCTCAAAGATTAAACTTTGGGACGGGTTTATTTTTTGTCCTAAATCATTATGACAGGAGGCAGAATACAGTGGAACTTAACAAGATGGATAACGAGCTTAAAGAGGTGGCATTCCGAATTAAGGAAATGCGCGAAATCGCAGGCTACAGCCGGGCAGAAATGGCTCAGAAGGTTGACCTGAGCGAGGAGGAATATATCGCTTATGAATCCGGTGCCGATGATTTGCCTTTCTCCTTTATACATAAGTGTGCAAAGGTTTTCGGTATAGGAAAAACCGACCTTCTTGAAGGCCGCAGCAGTAATCTTTCTTCTTATATGGTCACAAGAAAGAATCAGGGTAAAATTATTTCAAAGGATGAGGATGAGGGTATTGAAATTGACCACCTTGCACTCCTTTTCCGCAATAAGCTTGCTGAGCCCTATCTTGCAAAATATGAATATAAACAGGAGCTTCAGGATAAGGAGATTGCAACAACAACCCACAGCGGTCAGGAGTTTGACTATGTGCTTTCAGGTAAGCTTAAAATCCGTGTTGGTAAGCATACTGAAATTCTTGAAGCGGGCGACAGCATTTATTACCGCAGCTCCACACCTCACGGTATGATTGCCGTTGACGGTGAGGACTGTACCTTCCTTGCTGTTGTTATTGCAGGCGATGAGGCAACGGAGCAGAAGGTTGCAAGTGAAACTTACACTGCCGCTAAAACAAAGCACGACCTTATTGTTGAAAAGTTTATTGAAACAACAGAGGATGAAAACGGTATTCTCCGTGATATCAGCTTCAAAGATGAGGATAAATTCAACTTCGCATTTGATGTTGTTGATGCTGTTGCGGATAAATATCCCGATAAGCTTGCAATGCTTCATATTTCTAATGATAAAACTGAAAGACGCTTTACCTTCAAGGATATGAAGAAGGAATCTGCCCGTGCCGCCAACTATTTCAAGAGCCTAGGCATAGAAAAGGGCGACAGAGTAATGCTCGTTTTAAAGCGTCACTATCAGTTCTGGATAACAGCCCTTGCCCTTCATAAGCTGGGTGCAGTTATCATTCCCGCAACAAATCAGCTTGTTGTGCACGATTTTGAGTACCGTTTTGAGGCTGCAGGCGTTAAGGCCATTATCTGCACATCTGACGGTGAAACAGCAAACCAGGTTGACCTTGCAAGTCAGAAATATGACGGACTTAAGGTTAAGGTTGTTGTTAACGGTGAAAAAGAAGGCTGGCACAGCTTTGATAAGGAATATAAGCTCTTCAGAAGTATTTTCACAAGAGAAGAGGACAGTGCTTGCGGCAATGATTCAATGCTTATGTTCTTCACCTCAGGAACAACGGGCTATCCCAAAATTGCCTGCCATTCTTATAAATATGCTCTCGGTCATTTTATAACTGCTAAATACTGGCATAATGTTCAGCCTACGGATTTACACCTTACAATTTCCGATACAGGCTGGGGTAAGGCTCTCTGGGGTAAGTTCTACGGTCAGTGGATGAGTGAAGGTTCGGTATTTACCTATGACTTTGACCGCTTTGATGCTTCGGAAATTCTTCCCATGTTCAAAAAATACAATATTACAACCTTCTGTGCTCCTCCCACAATGTACAGAATGCTTATTAAAGAGGATTTGTCGAAGTACGACCTTTCCTCAATCAGATATGCAACAACAGCCGGTGAAGCACTCAACCCGGAAGTGTTCTATCAGTTCCAAAAGGCAACAGGTCTTACTATTATGGAAGGCTTCGGTCAGACAGAAACCACACTTACAATCGGTAACCTTGTGGGCACAACACCAAAGCCCGGTGCTATGGGTAAGCCTATTCCCGGTTATGATATTGACATTGTTGACCTTGACGGTAATCCCTGCCCTGACGGTGAAACAGGTGAAATTATTGTAAGAACTGATAAAAAGATTCCCTGCGGTCTGTTTAAGGGCTACTACCGTGATGAGGAAAAAACTGCCGATGTATGGCACGACGGAATGTACCATACAGGTGACACAGCCTGGAGAGACGAAGACGGCTACTTCTGGTATGTCAGCCGTATTGATGATGTTATCAAGTCATCGGGCTACCGCATAGGTCCCTTTGAAATTGAAAATGTTATTATGGAGCTTCCTTATGTTCTTGAATGCGGTGTATCTGCCGCACCCGATGAAATCAGAGGTCAGGTTGTAAAGGCAAGTATCGTTCTTACAAAGGGCACTGAGCCTACGGAAGAGCTTAAAAAGGAAATCCAGAATTACGTAAAGAAAAACACAGCTCCTTATAAGTATCCCAGAATCGTTGTGTTCAGAGATGAACTGCCAAAAACAATCAGCGGCAAGATTCAGAGAAACAAGCTGTAATTTATAGTCAAATTCAACAAACATCAATGGCTTAAAAACTGTAATTTTTTCAGTTTTAAACCCGAATTCTGTTGAAAAAAATAATCAAAAGTTCTATAATATAAGGTAACGATAAAACGAAGGAGGATTATCTTGCAAAAAAGAGTAAGCTTATTTGCAGGACATTACGGCAGCGGTAAAACGAATATTGCCGTAAATTATGCAAAACACCTAAAAAAACAGAATCTTCCCGTTGTTATTGCGGACCTTGATATTGTAAATCCCTATTTCCGTACAAAGGACAGTGAAAAGGAACTGAAAGATGAAGGAATTGACCTTATCTGTTCCGAGTTTGCCAACACAAACCTTGATATTCCTTCTCTGCCTCAGAGCATGTACCGTGTCATTCACGATAAAAGCATTTATGCCGTTATGGATATAGGCGGTGACGATGCCGGTGCCGTGGCACTGGGCAGATTCTCTCAGGCTCTTATGACGGAAAATAATTACGAAATGTTTTTTGTTGTTAATTTTTTCCGACCTTTAACGAAGAATGCCGAGGATGCCTTGATTGTGCTTAAAGAAATTGAAGCAGCATCTTCAATGAAATTTACGGGAATAGTCAACAATTCAAATTTAGGCTCACTTACAAAGGCCGAGGATGTTCTTTCAACACAGACGGAAGTGAAAAAGCTTTGTGAAATGTCAGGGTTGCCTCTCATATTCACAAGTGCCGAAGAAAAAGTATGTGAAAAAATAGGGGACAGAATCAATAATCTTTTCCCCTTGGTTTTACAAAGTAAATTATTTTAATCGGAGGTAAATTTATGCCTAAGGTAACATTTAATACAGATATGTGTAAGGGCTGCGGTCTTTGTGTGCTTGCATGCCCCAAAAAAATCCTTGTTATTGCAAAGGATAAAATCAATGCAAAGGGTCATTCACCCGCTGAAATGACAGATGAAAGCAAGTGCATCGGTTGTGCTTTTTGCGGAACAATGTGCCCCGACTGCATTATCAAGGTAGAAAAGTGAGGTAAGGAAAATGGCTGAAAAAGTTCTTATGAAAGGTAATGAAGCAATTGCAGAAGCTGCTATTCTTGCAGGTTGCCGTCATTACTTCGGTTATCCCATCACTCCTCAGACTGAAATTGCCGCATATATGGCAAAGAAGATGCCTAAAATCGGCGGTTGCTTCCTTCAGGCTGAAAGTGAAGTTGCGGCAATCAATATGGTTTACGGTGTTGCTTCAACAGGCAAAAGAGTTATGACATCATCTTCAAGCCCCGGAATTTCCCTTAAGGCGGAAGGTCTTTCCTATCTTGCCGGTAGTGATCTTCCTTCTCTTGTTGTCAATGTTCAGAGAGGCGGTCCCGGTCTCGGCGGTATTCAGCCTTCACAGTCAGACTATTTCCAGGCTACAAAGGGTTGTGGTCACGGTGACTACAGAATGATTGTTCTTGCTCCCTCCTCAGTTCAGGAAATGGCAAATCTTACCGTTAAAGGCTTTGACCTTGCCGAAAAATACAGAATGACTTCAATGATTCTTGCTGACGGTACAATGGGTCAGATGATGGAGCCCGTTTCTCTTGAGGAAGCTGTTGTTACTGACTATGATAAGTCCTGGGCGGTAACCGGTACAAAGTGCGAAAGAAAAAAGAACATCATCAACTCTCTTTCTCTTGTACCCGAAGAGCTTGAACAGCTCAACTTTGCAAGATATGAAAGATACGCTCAGATTGAAGAAAATGAAGTAATGTACGAAGAATATATGATGGATGACGCTGAAATCTGTGTTGCCGCTTTCGGTATTGCCGCAAGAGTTGCAAAAAATGCAATTGTTAAAGCAAGAGAAGAGGGCATCAAGGTTGGTATGATTCGTCCCATCACACTCTGGCCCTTCCCCAAAAAGGTCTTTGAAGAAGCTGCAGACAAGGTTAAGAGCTTTATTTCTGTTGAGCTTTCAATGGGTCAGATGATTGAAGATATCAGACTTTATACACATTCCAAAAAGCCCGTAACTCTGTGTAACAGAGTGGGTGGTATGATTCCTTCACCCGAACAGGTGCTCGAATCAATCAGAAAAGCTAACGAAGGAGGTAATGAATAATGGTAGTATTTGATAAACCCAAGTCACTTTGTGATGTTCCTTTTCACTATTGCCCCGGTTGTACTCACGGTATTATTCATCGCCTTGTTGCTGAGGTAATCGACGAGCTCGGAATTGAAGGCAAGACAATCGGTGTAGCACCCGTTGGCTGTTCCGTTCTCGCTTACAACTATTTTGCCTGCGATATGGTTGAAGCCGCTCACGGTCGCGCTCCCGCCGTTGCAACAGGTCTTAAGCGCTCCGATCCCGATAATCACATTGTATTTACATATCAGGGTGACGGTGACCTTGCTTCAATCGGTACTGCAGAAACAGTTCACGCCGCCGCAAGAAATGAAAATATCACCATCATCTTTGTAAACAATGCAATTTACGGTATGACCGGCGGTCAGATGGCTCCTACCTCTCTTCCCGGTCAGGTTACTCAGACCTCACCCTACGGCAGAGATACAAATCACTGCGGCTTCCCCGTAAAGGTTTCGGAGATGCTTTCACAGCTTGACGGCGCTTCATACATTGAAAGAGTTGCAGTAAACAACGTTAAAAATGTAAGAAACGCTAAGAAGGCTATCAAAAAGGCTTTCCAGAATCAGATTGATAAAAAAGGCTTCTCACTTGTTGAAGTTATTTCAACCTGCCCCACAAACTGGGGTATGACTCCCGAGAAGGCTCTTGAATGGGTAGACGAAAAAATGATTCCTTATTATCCTCTCGGTGTATATAAGGATAAATATGCTGAAAAGAAGGAGGAAGAATAATGAGCACAACACAGATTCTCATTGCAGGCTTCGGCGGTCAGGGTGTTCTTTTTGCAGGTAAGCTTCTTGCTTATAAAGGCCTTGTTTCCGATAAGCAGGTTTCCTGGCTTCCTTCTTACGGTCCCGAAATGCGCGGCGGTACAGCTAACTGCAGCGTTATCATCAGTGATGAGCCCGTAGGCTCACCCATCGTATCAAAACCCGATATCCTTGTTGCAATGAACCTTCCTTCACTTCAGAAGTATGAAAATGATGTTGTTTCAGGCGGTATTATTATTGTTGATTCAACCCTCATTTCCAAAAAGGTTGAAAGAACTGATGTTACAACCTACTATGTTCCTGCTACCAAAATTGCAAAGGATGAAGGCTTCGCAACCCTCGCCAATATGATTCTTATGGGTAAGCTTATGAAAGCAAGCGATATGCTCGGCTTCGAAGGTATTGAAGAAACCGTAAAAAAGGTTGTTCCTCCCAAAAAGGCAAACCTTATTGATATTAACATTAAAGCCCTTAAAACAGGCTACGATTTTGAATAATCAGAGGTGTTTACAATGGAAATTAAAGTAACAAAAACAACTGCTCCCAAGGCTAAGCCTGCAAAGGGTGAAAAGCTTGGCTTCGGTCACATTTTCACAGACCATATGTTTATGATGAACTATACCGAAGGTAAGGGCTGGCACGATGCAAGAATCGTACCTTACGGTAATATTTCTCTCGACCCCAGTGCAATGGTTTTCCATTACGGCCAGGAAATGTTTGAAGGCCTCAAGGCTTACAGAGGCGAAGACGATAAGATTTATCTTTTCCGCCCCGATATGAACGCTAAAAGAGCTAACGCTTCAAACGAAAGACTCTGCATTCCCGAAATTCCCGAAGAAATCTTTGTTGAAGCAGTTAAGGCTGTTGTTGATATTGACAGATACTGGGTTCCCTCAGACCCCGGCACATCACTTTATATCCGTCCCTTCGTAATCGCAACTGATGAATTCCTCGGTGTTGCTCCTTCAAAAACTTATCTGTTTATGGTTATCCTTTCACCCTCAGGTGCTTACTACGAAAGCGGACTTGCTCCCGTTGGTATCTGGATTGAAGATGACTATGTAAGAGCTGTTAAAGGCGGTATGGGCTTTGCAAAGACCGGCGGTAACTATGCCGCATCACTTATCGCTCAGGTTAAGGCTCACGATGCGGGTTATTCTCAGGTGCTCTGGCTTGACGGTGTTGAAAGAAAGTACATCGAAGAAGTTGGCGCAATGAATATTATGTTCAAGATTAACGGCAAGGTTATCACTCCTGCACTCAACGGCAGTATTCTTCCCGGTATCACACGTAACTCCATCATCAATGTTTGTAAGGCTTGGGGCTACGAAGTAGAAGAAAGAAGAATTTCCGTTGACGAGCTTGTTGAAGCTGCTAAGAACGGCAGTCTTGAAGAAGTATGGGGTACAGGCACAGCTGCAGTTGTTTCACCCGTTGGTAAGCTCCGTTATATGGACGATGTTATGACAATCGGTGACGGCGGTATCGGTGAGCTCACTCAGAAGCTTTATGATGAACTCACAGGCATCCAGTGGGGTAAGAGAGAAGATCCTTATGGTTGGAGAGTTGAAGTAAAATAATTTTATAATAAAAATAATGAGCTGTTGTGAATTGCAACAGCTCATTATTTTTATTTAATCAAATCCTTAATAACCTCACCGCCGATGATAAGCCCTGCAACAGACGGTACAAAAGAAATACTTCCCGGTATCGGCTTTCCGTTCTCGCCGATTGCGGGGTTTTCAGGCTTTATCGGTTGCTCCTTTGAATAAAGCACCTTTAATTTTTTTATGCCTCTTTTTTTCATTTCGAGTCTCATAACACGGGCGAGGGGACAGACACTTGTTTTATAAACATCCGTAATTTCAAACTGTGTCGGGTCAAGCTTGTTTCCCGTGCCCATTGAAGAAATAACGGGGATGTTCAGCTTACAGCACCTTTCAATTATGGCAATTTTGCCCGATACGGTGTCAATTGCATCAACTACATAATCGTAAACCGTAAAGTCAAAATCGTCCGCATTTTCGGGCAAAATGAAAAGATTAAAGCAGTTAACGAAGCAATCGGGGTTGATTTTATTTATCCTTTCCCTCATAACTTCGGTTTTCATTCTGCCAACGGTTTCGGTATCAGCGACAATCTGTCTGTTGATATTTGACTCGCTTACGCTGTCGTTATCAATAAGGTCAATGTTACCAACACCGCTTCTTGCGAGTGCTTCAACAACATAGCCTCCGACTCCGCCTATACCAAAAACAGCAACCCTTGAGCTTTTTAGTTTCTCAAGGGCAGGGGAGCCTATTAACTTTTCCGTTCTTGAAAAAATATTATTCATTGTTTCACCTTTTTTTGCCGGGAATTCCGAAGAAGATAAACAGTGTTGCAGGAATAATGCTAAGCACAAATATAATAAGCATAGCAATGTTGCCTGTGAAATATTCAAACATCCTTCTGAATGCTTCGGGCTGAAACAGTATTGCTATTCCGCACAGAACGGCAAATATTGCACTTATCAGCACGGCACCTGCAGCCGCATCCTTTGAAATTTTTCCGTACTCAGTTTTTTCTTCCGAAGCGAGGTTTACGGCATTTTCAACAGCGGTGTTTATCAGTTCGCCTGCAATAACCGTTCCGCTTGCAATTAAAAGCACAGCCCAATCCGTTCTTGTAAGGGTGAACCAATCGGTAAAACCGAGTATGGAGAACATATAAATAAGGCAGGTTATATGTATTCTTAGGTTCCGTTCGGCTTTAATTGTGTTAAAAATGCCTTCAAAAGCGTATCGGAAGCTTCTGAAAAGTTTTAAATAATGTTCCATTTTTTATATTAACGCTTATTCCTCCATTGTATAGTAGCTGCCGCTTCTTACAAGGCCGAGCTGAGTGAGAACGGCTTCTTCCTTTTCTCTCATTCTTACAAGCTCAAGACCGCCCGGCTCGTGGTCATAACCGAGAAGATGAAGCATTGAATGAACGGTAAGGAATGCAATTTCTCTGTCAAGTGAGTGACCGTAAAGGTCAGCCTGCTTTACTGCGTGCTCAATGGAAATAACAATGTCACCAAGCATCTGTGCTCCCGTATCGTTGTTGATGTCGTAAACACCTTCAACGCCTAAGGGGAAGGAGAGTACATCCGTTGCACGGTCAATATTTCTGTGTTCACGGTTAAGAACATGAATCTGTTCATCGTCAACTATTGTTACGCTGATTTCAGCTGAGCCCTTGAACTTTTCCGTAATAAGCACAGCGTTACAGCAGCGTCTTATCAGCATTCTGATACCCGTGGGTATTTTTATAACATTCTGATCATTTGTAATGATTACTTTGATTTTGTCCTTCATTTTCTTCTTTTAACCTCCTCATATTTCTCATATGCTTTTATGATATCCTGAACGAGCTTGTGTCTTACAACGTCCTTTTCCGAGAACTTGACTGTCTGAATATCATCAAGGTTCTTTAATATTTTTATAACCTCAACAAGACCTGATTTCTTTCCGTCTGGAAGGTCAATCTGTGTAATATCACCGGTTACGACTATTTTTGAGCCGAAACCGAGTCTTGTAAGGAACATTTTCATTTGTTCGGGGGTGGTGTTCTGTGCCTCGTCAAGAATGATGAAGCTGTCATCAAGGGTTCTGCCTCGCATATATGCAAGGGGAGCTACCTCAATATTTCCTCTTTCCTGATATTTTTGAAAATTCTCAGGTCCGAGCATATCAAAAAGTGCATCGTAAAGGGGTCTTAAATAAGGGTCAACCTTCTGCTGCAAATCACCGGGCAGAAATCCTAATTTTTCACCGGCTTCAACGGCGGGGCGGGTGAGGATGATTCTGTTAACCTCTTTAGCTCTGAAGGCGGCAACCGCCATTGCAACTGCAAGGTAAGTCTTACCCGTACCTGCAGGACCGACTCCTATTACAACCGTATTGTTTTTAATAGCTTCAAGATATTTTTTCTGACC
The DNA here is from genome assembly GCA_045531265.1 of Acutalibacteraceae bacterium. Classification (GTDB taxonomy): domain Bacteria; phylum Bacillota; class Clostridia; order Oscillospirales; family Acutalibacteraceae; genus UBA6857. The sequence goes on along the minus strand of JAZSDP010000062.1, from coordinate 104,046 downwards.
GAGAGTTTTAGCCTTGATCGGCTTACCCTTGGCACTTATACAAACAACATCGGAGCTCATTGTGCTTAGCTTGTCTTCATTACCTTCCTTTACAAGAGATATGACATATCTTATGTTCTGCTCGTTGAGAGCTTCACCCTTATTTATCATATGAAGCAGGTTGGTAACAACTCTGCGGGCTTTATCGGCGTTTTCCTCATCGCCCTGAATTTTCATTTCACTGCCGCGGATAATAACGCTGACCTGAAATTCCTTTTCAATCAGCTTTATGTTTTCATCAAAGGAGCCGAAAAGGGTTACAGCGTGCTCCATTCTTTCAATGCTTACTGTTTTTTCTGCCAAAATGATTTTGCACCTCGTTTGTTTGCTGTGTAGATAAATAACAATTATCTCTTATATATCTTATAAATTTTAGCACATATTTTCAAAAAAGTGAAGAGTTTTAAGAAAAAAATATTTAATTTTCATAAAATTCTGCGTAAATAGGACTTGGTTCACCTATGAAATCGATGCACTCAAGACTTTCTTTTATTTTATATCCGTCATCTTTTTTAATTATGCTGAGTTTACTGTTCAGAATATTTGTATTTTTGTATTTGCCGTAAAAATTATCAGCAAACCTGTCAAGGCAATAAAGAATCCCAAAATTGTTGTTGTTCCTACTTCCCTCAGTTTTGCAGTATACGGTTTTGATTATTCCGAAGGGCAGCGTGTTCCCGTCGATGTTCAGATAACTGTTGTGTTCATTTATAAAATTGTAACTGCTGTTTCTTATATAACCTAGGGGTATTTTCATTCCGAACAGATAAATACTGTAACGTGTTTTTATTTTGCTTATTTGCGACCTGTTTTCGCTTTTTATTGGATAAAATGCAGTTTCTTCTATGCTGTGCAAAGCCGTAATTCTGCCCCTTGCTTCGCAATAAGAGGTTGACATATCTCTGTTTTCCAGAACACCGCTTATAAGAAGGTCGCCCTTTTTAACAGCTGAGCCTTCATGGATTTCCTTATAACCGTTTATAACCTCAACAGATATTATTTTACCCTCAAAATCAGCCACTATATTGCAAGGGTCTCGGAACTGCTTATCCTCGTGCTCGTCAACATAATCCCTGACTTCAATTACTGCCTTGCTGCCCTTAATGTTTATAGCCATCCACATAAGTCTGCCGTTAAAATGGTTAACGGCATTTCTGCTTATTGTAACAGTGTCAACCGACGGTGTAAAAGTACCTGCTTTAAGACCGCTTTCTGCAACATAATTTTTGATTTCCTCGTGACTTACTGTGTCGGTACCCGTAACCTCCGTTATCCATATAAACTGATTCATAACAGTAAAGAAAACAACAAGAAATACAGCCGAAACAAGCAGTCCTACCCGATTTTTGTTTTTTCTCATAAAAAATGGTAAACCGCACTTTTGGTTTATATTGATTTTACAGCCTGATTTTCTGCTCACCTTTCTGAGCTTTTTGAAATTTGTTCTTAAAACTGATGCTTTAATATTACCCTTATTGATTTCCATATCCCAGGTGGGTATTCTGTTAACTGCGCAAAGATTAATGAATCTTTCAATAAACCCGCCGGAAGCTTCGAATTCAACATAACCTCTAAAATAGCGCAGTATGTAAATCGGGTTCATCTTTAAAACTCCTTTCAGCAGTTTGCAAAATCAATTCTTATAATTTCACCTGTTACCAGTACTTCGTCAACACAAAGGGAGGTTATGCTGAGGCAGTTTCCGCAAAACCCGACAATCATATTGTCACAATTGATTTTTATTCTGTTTTCGTTGTATTCAATAACACCCTTACTGCCGCTTACCAACGCTTCGTTGTTTGATGTTATATCAATGTTTACGGGCTTAGTCATTTTAGCAGTTATATCTGATAAATGCTCAATTCTGTTTTTGATTTTTGACATAAAAACACCTCTTGAATATTTTATGTTCCTTAATGTAATAAAATACTGATACTTCAAGGATACACCGAATATATTTTTAACGGGTGATAGTATGGTTAATAAAAGACGGTTTAACAATATGCAATATATTTTTTCCTATTTTTTTGTTGCAACAGTTGTATTTATGTTTGCCTTTACTCTTCTCAGGTTTCCTGCAAAAGCAGGGGAGGGAGTACAAAAGGGAATAGAAATGTGCATATATACCCTCATTCCGTCAATGTATCCCTTTATGTTTCTTTCCTCTTTTATTGTTAACAGTACACTTTCCGAAAAAGGCGGAAGGCTTTTTTCATTTTTAACTGAAAAATTCTTCCGTTTACCCGGGTGCTGCGGTGCGGTAATTGTTATGTCAATGATCGGCGGACTTCCCGTGGGTGCTTCTATGATAAGTGAAATGTATAAAAAGGGGAATATAACGATAAGTCAGGGCAGAAGACTGTTGCTGTTCTGCATTAATCCCGGACCCGCTTTTGTAATCAACACCGTAGGATACTATATGGCGGGAAATAAAAGCATAGGAATAATCCTGTATTTTTCTCTTGTTGCTTCATCCCTTACTATTGGACTTCTAAGCCGTTTTGTTATTAAATGCGAAGAATCCTTTACCGTAAAATCATCAGAAAGTGAAAAAAATTGTTTTCAGACCGCTGTTGTTTCTTCGGTATCACAAAGCAGCCGCAGTATGCTTAATGTCTGTGCCTGGGTGGTGCTGTTTTCCTGCCTTTGTTCTCTTATAGAGCTTTTACCTGTTTCTGACGGAACGGATATGTTCCTTACGGGCGTTATGGAAATGACAAAGGGCTGTGAAAAGGCAACAGAAACAATGTCATTACCAATAACGGCGGCGATTCTCGGCTTTGGAGGTGTGTGTGCCCATTTACAGATAATGCCTGCAGTCACAGGAATGAAGCTACCCCTGAAGTACTTTTTATGTTCGCGTATAATTAACAGCGGACTTACGGTGATTATATTTTCTGTTATTTTCAGTAACCTACCCTTGTCGCAGCAGACCGTTAGCGTAGGTAAATTACCTGAGCAGATAAATAATGAAATTTCACTTCCCGTCTGTATAGGAATTATGTTTATGTGTATGCTTTTTCTGCTGGGTGAAAACTTCAGAATAAGAAAAAACAATGATAAAACAATATAAATAAGATTTTTAAAAGATTTTGCAAAAAAGGCTTGACATTTAATAGCATTATGTATATAATATCAAAGTCGTCGAAAATAAATCCGGGTGTGGCGCAGCTTGGTAGCGCGCTTGACTGGGGGTCAAGAGGCCGCAGGTTCAAGTCCTGTCACTCGGACCAGTCCGAAAGAGACTACTTGAGAAAGTAGTCTCTTTTATCTTTTTTATTTCATTTCTATGAGGTATATTACAATGAAGAAAAGCCATAAATTATTAATATCATTAATCATATTTTTTGCCTTGATTTTTTCTGTTTCAGCCTCTTATGTATCCGATTACTACCGTACAGACACTCAGGCTGTTTCGGCCTTTTCATCGCAGTACAACAGCTGTTTTGTAACACCAACTGACGAGGATTATATGATTTTCTCTCCTGAAAAACCCAAAGCAGGTTTTATCTATTATCCCGGCGGTAAGGTTGAATACACCGCTTATGAGCCTCTTATGAGAGCCTGTGCGGAAAATGATATACTTTGTGTGCTCATAAAAATGCCATTTAACCTTGCCGTGCTTGATGTTTCCGCCGCTGACGGTATACAGCAGAGATTTCAGAGCATTGAGGATTGGTACATCGGCGGGCATTCCCTCGGCGGGTCAATGGCAGCAGCTTACCTTTCGGACAATGCCGACAGTTTCAAGGGGCTAATCCTTTTAGGCTCTTATTCCACAGCCGATTTCAGCAAATCCGACCTTAATGTGCTTTCCGTTTACGGCAGTGAAGACTGTGTTATGAATAGAGAAAAGTACAATGAATATAAAGAGAATCTTCCTTCTGAATTTACTGAAAAAATCATTGACGGCGGCAATCATGCTTACTTCGGTATGTACGGTGCACAGTCGGGCGACGGTGAAGCTTCACTTGCAAACACAAAGCAGATTGAAATTACCGCTGAACTTATAAGTGGTTTTACAGGATAAAAATTGAGGTGATGCATCGCATCACCTCAATTTTTATTTACTTCCGTTTGTGAGTACAGCCTTGTTTTTAATCATATAATCTACCATAGAAACAAGAGTAAGTATCAGTGAAACATACATAACAACCTGAGAAAGAATATGTAATGCCGGAATGTTCATAAGCATTATTATAATCATTGCCATTTGTGCAATTGTTTTGCTTTTGCCCCACCAGGTAGCGGCAATTGTAACGCCGTTATCTGCTGCAACAAGTCTTATTCCGCTTATTGCGAATTCTCTTGCAATAATCACAATAACAATCCATGCAGGTATTTCACCTAAGGCCGAAAGACAGATAAGTGCTGAAGAAACAAGGAGCTTATCAGCAATCGGGTCCATAAATTTGCCGAAATCTGTGATCATATCATACTTTCTTGCAATTGTACCGTCAAGCTTGTCAGTGATTGTTGCAATACAGAAAATTGCAAAGGCGATCCAACGGTTGTATTGTGTAAAATCCGTGAGCATAAACAGAACAAAAAAGGGGACAAGCACCACACGGAAAACAGTAAGTTTATTTGCTATGTTCATATATGTTACCTCGTAATTATTTTATAACAGTTATACTAGTTTCTGCACTTCTTCAATCGGTCCGCTGAGACTTTCGTCGCAGGAAGGAATTTTTCCGTTTACATTTTTAAGGAAGGGTGCAAACTTTGCGTTCTTGTAGCTTACACTTAGCTGATACTTTGTAACAAGATTGATGATTTTTTCTTTTTTGTCATCATTTGTTCTTAAAGTATAGTTTTCGAAAGCGATTATAAGCTCTGATTTGGGTACGATGTTCTTTACGGAAACAGTAGTTTTACCGTCACATCTGCAAATTTCATAAGCACATTCCTTACCGTTAAGGTTTACGCTTATATCACCTTCTGCAACATCTTCAAAAATAAAGGTGTAATTCCTTTTCTTGGGCAGAGTGCTGCAGTTACCTTCTGCCGGTGAAACGGTAAATGTAACATTGTTTTCGTCCTTTGCAACGGTGTAATTTGTTATTGCAAAGTTACCGTTTTTGTATGCATTGGTTTCACCGTCATCCTCGTAGAGGGGGAAGGTGTTATTGCCTGCAAAAATGCGGATTTTCATATCCTTGGGGTTAGTGCAGTCATTGTCACGGTCATTTGCACTAAGTGGAATAATTGCGCCTTCCTTTGCAAGTACGGGGATGCTTTCAATGCCTCTGTACATCCTGATACGCTGACCGCCCTCGTAAATGTTTCCGTTATAAATATCGGTCCATCTGCCCTCGGGAAGCCATACATCAACACATGCGAGGTTTGTTTTGGGGTTAAGCTTTGTTGTAATAGGTGCAACAATAAGCTCTGAGCCGAAGAAGAACTGATTCTTAACTTCATATGCACACTTTTCTTCAGGGTATTCGTAGTACATCGGTTCGCAAAGAGCAATACCCTTTTTATGTGTACGGTAGTTCATTGCATAAAGGTAGGGGATATAGGTATGTCTTTCCCTGAGAACATTCACTGCAATGGTTTCAGCAGTGAATTCGTGCTTCCAGGGCTCCTTGCCCATAAACTCATTGCTTGTTGAGTGAAGTCTCATAATCGGGCTGTAAAGACCGTACTGTATCCAACGTACATAAAGCTCGTCATCCTTTGAGCCCATCATATGACCCCCGATGTCGTGGCTCCACCAGGTGTAACCTATGTTTGCAGCAGTATTTGTGAAGTAGGGCTGGAAATCAAGGCATTCCCAGCAAATTTTTGTGTCGCCTGAGAAACCGAGAGGATAACGGTGTGAGCCTACCTCTGCATATCTTGAAAGAATAAGAGGACGCTTTGAGTCGGCGTCGGAATCAACAAGGGTGTGATAGTGATTCAGTGCCCACAGAGGGTCAAGATTCTTGACTTTTGTGTTCTTGCCCTGCTGCCAGTCAATCCACCAGAAGTCAACACCTTCTCTTTCATATGGCTTATGCAGAACATTGAAATATGCATCTATATATTGTGGGTCTGTTATATCAAAGTTGACTCTTTTCTTGGTCTTGGGGTCAATTCCCATTCTTTCAGCCATTTCCTCGTACATATCGTCAAAGAAGCGAACACCCTGAGCAGGATGAAGGTTAAGAGTAACCTTGAAATTCTTTTCGTGAAGCCATTTCAAGAAGCCCTTATAATCGGGAAAAAGCTCTGTATTCCAGCTGTAGCCGGTCCAGCCGTCTCCCTGAAGAATAAAATCGGTTCTTCCGGGTAAAAGGCTCAATTTGCTTCCGCTTTTGCCGAAACGCTGCTTAACGTCAACCCAGTGCCAGTCCATATCAATTGTAGCAACAGTTATGGGAATCTCCCTTTTAAGGAACTGATTCATAAGGTCAATGTATTCCTGCTGGGTATAGGCCTTGTAACGGCTCCACCAGTTGCCGAGGCAGAAGCGGGGGACAAGAGGCACTTCACCCGTAAGGCTGAAAAAGTCTCTGAGACAAGCTCTGTAATCGTGATTGTAGCAGAAGTAGTATTCGTCCTTAACGGTTTTACGCCTTTCGCCGATTGTACCGTCTTCTTTAAGTATAAGAGACTTTGTATCATCAATAACTGCAACGCCCTCAGTGGACATTACACCGTCACCGAGAGGAATAGCACCCGTAGTCATATCAAGGGTGCGGTATGTACCTTTAAGGTTGCCCTTGTTGTATTCTGTAAGGTCTTTGCCGCCTTTAAGGGAAATACCGATCATCTTTTTGTTTACGGTGTCATAACGGAAAATTGTTTTAGTGGTCATAATTACAACTATTCCGTTATCCTCAGCTACTCTTATCTGCGGTGAACAGAAGTTTCTGTTGATTACGCTCTGTGTGGGCTCGTCGGTAAAAATACCTTCGTTGTCAACCTCAACACGGAGAAGCCTTTCCGTAAGAAGTGAGAGCCTTACATTGTTTCTGATTACTATGTATTTATCATCTGTCTTGCTGTCTGACTTCCATCCGAAGGTTTTTACGAAATATTCTGACGGTTGATTCATACTGCCTACCTCTCTTCGTGAATGTAATGTATCTCCTATATGATATATTATTTATTACATAAAAGCAATATAAAGGGGAAGTTTTGGCAAAAAGCACAAAATATGTTATATTTTTTCTACACCCGACAAATTAAATAAACTTAAAATTGAATAGAAAAAAGTCGCATTTTGTGTTAATATATACTTTGGAATTTAACCTACAGGAGGTTTATTATGGAAGAAAAAAAATATGTTCCTAAAAAAGAGCTGTCAGCCTTTTGTGTAGCGGGTATGGGTCAGGGTATGATTTATGCCCTGATGTCAAGCTATATCAGTGACTATTATCTAAATGTTCTGCAGCTTGCACCAATGTTTGTGCTGCTTCTTATGCTTCTTGCGAGAGTATGGGACGCAATTAATGACCCTATGATGGGTATGATTGTTGACAGAAGCAATCTTAAAAGCGGAAAAATGAAGCCGTTTATCCGCTTCGCTCTCATACCTATTGCAATAATGACCTTCCTTATGTATCTCAGCCCCAACCTTGATAAAACACAGATGATGATTTATTCAGCAATTGTTTATGTTCTTTGGGGTATGATTTACACCGTAGGTGATGTTGCATTCTGGGGAATACCCAATGTTATCACACCGTCTTCAACGGAAAGAAGCTCCGTTATTTCAATCAGTAAAATTTTCAACTCTATCGGCTCAGCCGTACCCGAAGTACTTTTCCTTATTATCGGACTTGTTATTGCTGCCTGGGTTGAGAATTCATCCGAAGCTATAGACCCTCTTACCGTTCAGAAGAGAAAATATCTCCTTATGGCAATTGTAACTGTCGGACTCGGTACAGTGCTTTATGCATTTGTTTTCAGAGTTAAGGAAAGAGTTAAAATGCCTGTTCGTAAGCCTGTTAAAGGTGAGCCGTCACAGCTGAGCAGAATTTTCAAATGTAAGCCCCTTGTTCTTGTTCTTCTTATGGGTGTGCTTTCAAGCGGCAGATATATGGTTTCAGCCGCTGCAATCCATGTTGCAAGGTATTCCTTCTATATCGGACCTGACCTTGCCACTCTTGCAACTGAGGCTGAAAGAATCGCCGCCGTTGAAGCAAGCATCTCAACAGTAAAAACAGTTTTCCAGATTAGTTCAATTATCGGTCTTTTCGGTGCAACACTGTTTATGCCCAAGCTTATGAAAAAGATAGATTTCAAAAAGCTTGTTATTGTCAGCTGTCTTGCAGGCTTTGCGGCAAGTATTGTTACCACCGTTGTCGGCTGGTTCACCATGAATCTTTATGTTTGCATTCCCTTTATTATCATTTCCTGCATTCCTCTCGGCGTTATCAATACAGTATGCTTTGCAATGATTTGCGACTGTCTTGATTATATGGAGCTTAAAACCGGCTTCCGCGATAACGCTCTCGGTGCAGCCTGTCAGGGCTTTATCAATAAAATTGGTAATGCTTTTGCAACATCGGGCATTGTTGTTATGTATATGGCTATAGGACTTAAGCCTGAACAGATGCTTTCTTCAACAGCTGTTGTTGCCGCAACGGAAATGCCTGAAAACCTTCGTTTTGCAATGTTTTCACTTGTTTCCATAGTTCCGGGTATAAGTATGTTACTGTGTGCTGTTCCTATGTTCTTCTATGATTTAACAAAGGATAAAAAAGCAAAAATTGCTGAAGAGCTTGCAGTTATCAGAGCGGAACGCGGAATCAGTATAGAAGCTTAAATAAGATTTATAAAATCGGAGGTTATTGTTTATGACTACATATTTATCACTTGCATTAGGTGCAATATTCCTTATAATCTTTATGGTTATGTGCAATAAAAAAAGAAGCGTTCTCGGTGTTTACATCAAGAATCTTACAAGTGTATGCTTTATTCTCACTGCAGTAACCGGTGCTTTCAATAACACTGATTGCCCCGATGTGTGGAAATATGCACTTCCAATTGTTGTAGGCCAGGTTTTCGGTCTTATGGGTGATATTTATCTTGACCAGAAATGGCTTTATCCTCAGCATAATGACCAGTATCTTAATATGGGCTTCATCTCCTTCGGTATCGGCCACTTCTTCTATGTCGGTGCAATGTATGTCCACGCAGGATTTGTGCCCAAGGATATGATTGTTCCTATTATTGTTGCGATTATCATCACAGCAATCAATCTCATTCTTGAAAAACCGACCAAGCAGAAGTACGGCAAGTTCTATCCCATTGTTACCGCTTACTGCCTTGTGCTCGGTTTAACAGTAGGTACATCTCTTTGGGCTGCAATTGTTACAAAACAGATTTCCTACATTGTGTTCAACATCGGTGCTCTTCTTTTCCTTCTTTCCGATGTTATCCTTTCACCGATGTATTTTGCAATTAAGCAAGACAGAAACACACCTGTAAACTTTGTTCTTAACCATACAACCTATTATGTAGGTCAGTTTATGATTGCATTCACACCCTTCCTTCTTGCAGCAAATGTTTAAATTGATAAAAAACCGTGTGTTCGTTGAACACACGGTTTTTTATCAATTATTTGTGCCCCAGAATTTTCTGTCCAGTGAACGGTATTGTACCGCTTCTGAAATATGCTCAAGCTCAATGCTTTCACTGCCGTCAAGGTCAGCAATTGTTCTTGCAATGCGGAGAATTTTATCGTATGCTCTTGCAGATAAATCCATAGCAGTAAAGCATTTTTCTAAGGTTGCCTTGCCTTTTTCGTCAAGTACACAGTATTTTCTCGTCATTGAAGGCGTCATTTTGGCATTGCAGGTGATTCCCGTTCCTTCAAAGCGTGCATTTTGTATGGCTCTTGCTTTGTTAACACGCTTTTTGATGTCAGCTGAGCTTTCACTCTTTTTGCTGTCGGAAAGCTTCTGAAAATCAACCTGAGGAACTTCTATGTGTATGTCAAGTCGGTCAAGCAGGGGGCCGCTTACCTTTGAAAGATACTTTGCGGGTGCACCCTTTGCGCAGGTGCATTTTCTTGTGGGGTGTCCGTAATATCCGCAAGGGCAGGGATTCATTGCACAAACAAGCATAACATCGCAAGGATACGTAAGTGAGCCGGAAACTCTTGAAATTGTAATCTTACCGTCTTCAAGGGGCTGTCTCATAGCTTCCATTGAAATTCTTGAAAATTCGGGCAGCTCATCTAGGAAAAGCACACCGTGGTGTGAAAGGCTGATTTCACCGGGGCGGGGAATTTTACCTCCGCCTGAAAGACCTGCCGTTGAAATTGTGTGGTGGGGTGAACGGAAGGGCCTTGATTTGATAAGTGAAATATTATCCGGCAGAACACCTGCTATGGAGTACATTTTTGTAACATCAAGGCTTTCCTCAAAGGTCATATCCGGTAAAATAGACGGTATTCTTTTTGCAAGCATACTTTTACCCGAGCCGGGAGGGCCGATCATAAGCACATTATGTCCGCCTGCAGCTGCAATTTCAAGTGCACGCTTTACCTGATACTGTCCCTTTACATCGGAAAAATCGGGAGTGCAGTCGTGGGGCCTTTCATATTCTCCGTAAAAGCGTGAATTCACCTTGCTTATTTTCTCTTTACCGCAAAGATGTGCGTGAAGCTGTTTTATGTTCTGAACGGGGTAAATATCAATACCCTTAACAACACAACATTCACTGGCGTTTTGAACGGGTACATAAATCTCTTTAACGCCCAATTCCTTTGCTTTTATAACCATGGGCAGTGCACCCTTTACTTTTCTCACTTTACCGCTGAGGGAAAGCTCACCGAAAAATGCGGAGCGCTTGATATCACATTCAAGCTGTCCCGAAGCTATAAGCAGGGCAATTAGTATGGGAAGGTCGTAAACGGGGCCTTCTTTTTTTATATCGGCAGGGGTGAGGTTAACGGTAATACGGCTGGGCGGATATTTGTAACCGCAGTTTTTCATTGCGGAGCGGACTCTTTCTCTTGATTCGCTGACCGCAGTATCAGGAAGACCTACAACATCAAATCTGGGCATACCTGAGTCAATGGAGGCTTCAACGCCTACGCCGAAGCTTGACATACCAAACATACCGATACTGTTAACCCTGACAAACATTTAAATTTCCCCCGTAAAAAACAGACTTTTTTTGATTATACTCCCCATTTTAACATTTGTAAATATTTAACTTACTTTTTTAATTTCGGCACCATTATAAAAATGACTCAGTATTTCCTTATAGGAGCTTCCCTGACGTGCCATAAAATCTGCACTGTACTGACTCATGCCCACACCGTGACCCTTGCCTTTAACGGAGAAAACAAAATTATCTTTACTTTGCTCATATGTAAAGTTAGGGCTTTTTAGGTTCAGAATTCTTCTTATTTCCCTTCCTGTATAGCTCTTGCCACCGATAATTATTTCGGTAACATATCCGGAATCTGCAACTTTAAAGTCAGATATCAGATCTATTTTATCCTCTTTGATTTCTAACTTTTTTCTCAGCTCTTCACCGGTAAAAGTTTCTTTGGAATCAAGCTGAGCACTGAGTTTATCTCCCGGTGCAGGTACGGATTCAAGGTAAGGGATATCATCTCCCCACACATCCTTACAATTGCTCGTTGTTCCTGATGACAAGGCGTGAAATACTGCAAGTATCGGCTCACCGTCATAATCAAGATATAAGTCTTTTACTTCATTTACCGCTTCGCTTATTCTGTTATAGTATTTTTCGTAGTTTTCACCCCATTTCTCCTTCATTTCATTTTGGTTAAGGTACCCCTGATGCTTTGAGCTGTTATCACTTATATCACCGAGATCATTGTTTGGATTATCGGCATTTTTGAGTATCCATAATGCATATGTATGGCAGGCTACTGCCTGAGCCTTGAGTGCTTCAACATGAAAGGATGCAGGCATTTCATTTGCAACAGCTCCGATTAAATATTCTGTCATATCAACCTTCTCCGTTTTGCCTGAAGAAGCCCTCAGAACAGTGATTGTATCGTCTTTTTCTTCTTTATCTTCTTTATCTTCTTTTTCAGTCTGAGTTTCCTCATAGTGCAGGCTTGTGTTTTCTTGCCTTGCGAAAGTATCCTTATCTATAAAGCAAACCATAGGAAACAGTGCGAGTGATAAAAAAATGATTAAGGATAAAACTGCATAAATTTTCATATAAAACATACCGTCCGTTAAACTATTATTAAGGATGATTATTCATCATTTATATTGACTTTGTAATTAGTATGTTATAAAATATAAGATAATTACATTTTATTATGAGGAATTATGTCCATTTATTATGAGGTGAAAATTCCTTAAAACGGGAGGCAGCAAAAATGCACGAAAAAATTAACCCTATTTCTCCTGAGCTTCTTGCTGTTATGAGTGAGAAAATTGAAAAGAAAAGCCAAATCGATATGGACCAGTTCTGGAAGTATGGCGTTAAAAGAGGTTTGAGAAACCCTGACGGTACAGGTGTTATGGCAGGTCTTACCAACATCTGTTCTGTTGAAGGCTATTATATTGAAGACGGTGAAAGAGTTCCCAAGCACGGCTTGCTTAAATACCGCGGAATTAATATTGTTGATATTATTGAAGCTTGCGAAAAAGAAAACCGCTTCGGATATGAGGAAGTAGTATATCTTCTTATTTTTGGTTCACTTCCCACAAGAAGTCAGGTTGAAATTTTTAAAAGTATATTGGGAATCTGCCGTGAGCTTCCCGATACATATATTGAAGATGTGCTTATGAAAAATGCATCAATGGATGTTATGAACAAGCTTGCAAGATGTATTCTTATTTCATATTCCTTTGACGATAATCCGGACGATATCTCTGTTGAAAACGTTCTTCGTCAGTCTGTCCAGGTAATTGCACAGATTCCTGTTATGATGTGCTATGCATATCAGGTCAAGAGAATGAAATTTTACGGGAAGAGTATGTATTTTCATCCTGAAAAAAAGGAGCTTTCAACGGCTGAAACAATTCTCCGTTCAATCCGTTCCGACAGAAGGTTTACAGACGAGGAAGCAAAACTTCTTGATATCTGCCTTATTCTTCACGCTGAGCACGGCGGTGGTAATAATTCAACCTTTACAACAAGAGTTCTCACCTCGAGCGGTACTGACACATATTCTGCCTTTGCGGGTGCAATAGGTTCACTTAAAGGCTCGCGTCACGGCGGAGCCAACATTAAGGTCAGCCATATGATTGCTGACATCAAGGAACACGTTGAGGATATTACAGATGAAAAGCAGATTGCTGACTATCTTGAAAAAATTATAAAAAAGCAGGCAGGAGACGGTAGCGGACTTATTTATGGTATGGGTCATGCAGTTTATACCCTTTCCGACCCCAGAGCCGTTATTCTTAAGAAAAAGGCAAAAGAATTTGCATATAAAAACGGCTTTGAAAAGGATTTTGAGCTTATAAATTCAATTGAAAGGCTCACACCCGAGGTGTTCAGAAGGGTCAAGGGTAAAAACAAGGTTATGTGTGCCAATGTTGACCTTTATTCAGGCCTTATTTACAGAATGCTCGGAATTCCAGAGGACCTTTATACACCGATTTTTGCTTCTGCAAGAATCGCCGGCTGGTCCGCTCACCGACTTGAAGAACTCATCTCAGGCGGTAAGATTATAAGACCTGCTTATAAGAATATTGCCGTGCAGAAAAAATATGTTCCTATGGATGAAAGAATAGAAAATTACAGGACACTTGAAAATTATATTCCATCTGACCAGAGAGTATATGTGGAGGAATAAAATATGAAAATCAAAAACAATTCTGAGCTGTCTTTAAAGCCTGTTTATATGAGTTTTATTGTAACAGCAGTATTATGTGGTCTAATCCGTGTTTTGCAGACAGCAAAATTCATTGACCCTGAAACGGGTTTTGCTGTTGGCGGAGGCATTTTTACTGTTTTGCTTTACGGTATAATTGCTGCTTTTACTGTTTTCTGTCTTACTGTTTCCTTTATCAGTAAAGAAAGTGAAGGAATTTACTGTGCAGGAATTAAGAACTTTTTCCTTGGTTGCGTCACGGCTTTTTTTGGTCTTACTCTTTCTTACGACTGTCTTTACAGCCTTTTTTCCTGCTTCGAAAGTCTTTCGGCTTCATCAGCTCTCAGCGGTGTAAAGGGTCTTATGTCAACGGGAAGCCTTCCCTTGGCAGTGCAGAGCTTCTTTGCATTTTTGGCTTCATTTTATATTTATTTTCTTGCTGTCGGCTTCTTCAAGGGTAATGATAATGTTTCAAAGCATAAGCTTCTTGCTCTTGCACCCGTAGGCTGGGCGGCATTCAGGCTTATACACAGATTTATAAGACAGATAAGCTTTGTTGAGGTTTCTGATCTTTTCCTTGAGCTTATAATGCTCGGTCTTACAGTTATGTTCTTTGTGGCCTTTGCTCAGGTTAATTCAGGCGTTTACAGTGACGGCTTTTCCTGGAGAATAACCGGCTTCGGCTTTCCTGCTGCTCTTATTGCTCTTACTCTCAGCCTTACAAGGCTTGTATTTTCATTTGTTTCGGGCGGAAGCTTTATTAATTCCGAGCATCCCTTCAACATAGCTGATTTTGCTTTTTCGCTGTTTGTAATTGTTTTGCTTTTTGTATTAAGAAAGCAAACATCTGAGAATAATACGGTTGAAGTCTGATTAAAAGAGGTAGTTTTAATTTGAATTTTTTAGATAATGTAATTTCTGCGGCAACTCAGGTAACTGTGCTTTATCTTATTGTTGCTGTCGGATTTGTTTGCGATAAAGCAAAGCTTTTTACGGAAAAAACAGCCCGTGCAACGGTTAATCTTCTTCTGCACATTGTAACACCGTGTATGCTTATCAATTCATTTATTACAATTGAGATGAATGCAGATACGGTAAAAAAGTTTTTTATTTCCTTTGCCGTTGCAACGGCAACTCATGTAATTGCTATTGCACTGAATAAATTTTTCTTCAGAAACAAAGAGGATTCGGACAATGCGGTTTATAAATACGCTTCGATTTACGGCAATGTGGGATATATGGCGTTGCCACTGGCTCAGGCTGTTTTAGGTGATGAGGGTGTATTTTACTGTGCCACGGGAGTAGTTGTTTTTAATATTTTCTGTTTTACTCACGGTGCCGCACTTATGAATAAGGGTAAGGAGAAGTTTAACCTCAAAAAGCTTATCCTTAACCCCGGGGTAATTGCCGTTATAATCGGACTTCCTATTTTCCTGCTTGATCTGGAGGTCCCATATGTTCTCAGTCAGCCTCTTGAAATGGTAGGAAGCTTGAATACGCCCATTGCAATGCTGATTTTCGGCACCTATCTTGCAAATACAGACCTTAAAACTATGTTTACGGAAAAGCGTATTTATCTTGCCTCTTTTCTTAAACTTATTGTGCTTCCTCTTTTATGCATCGGTCTTTATTACCTTTGCGGAATAAGGGGAACGCTTCTTACGGCTTGCATTATAACTGCAAGCGTACCTTCGGCAAACAATACCTTTATGTTTGCCACAAAGTATGAAAGAAATGCCAGCGTGGCATCAAAGACAGTTGCTCTTGTCAGCTTCATATCGGTTCTAACAATGCCTGTTATGATTGCTATTACTCAGTTGACCTGAAAGGGGAATATTTATGCCTGAATTTGAAACCTTAGTCCGTTTCGGCGGAATCTCCAGGGAATTTACCGTTACCAATGTTCTCGACCTTGGCTTTACATCTGTCAGATGGTACGGTGCAATAATCGCCTTCGGTTTTTTACTTGCCGTTCTTTTCGGCGGAAGAACGGCCTATAAATGGAAGATTAATCTTGATAAAATGATTGATGTTCTTCTTTACGGAACAATTGCCGCTATAATAGGCGCAAGACTTTATTATGTTGCCTTTGAATGGGACTATTACAGCAATCACCTTTCCGAAATATTTAAAATATGGGAAGGCGGTCTTGCAATATACGGCGGCATAATAGGCGGTATAGTTGCGGCTTTTGTAGTCTGCAAAGTTGAAAAGCTGAATTTTTATAACCTTCTTGATATGGTAGGTATGAGCCTTCTTATCGGTCAGGGTATCGGCCGATGGGGCAACTATGCTAATCAGGAGGCCTTCGGCGTACTTACTAATAATCCCAAATGGGGTATGATGAGTGATGTTATCGCTGATAAAATTGCACAGAATCCCTCTATATACGGCCTTGAAGGCGTTTCGGATATACCTTCATACATAGCTGAAAACAGCCTTTATGTTCACCCTACCTTCTTCTATGAATCTGTATGGTGTATTCTTGGCTTCTTTGTGCTGTTTATTATCCTTAAAAAGTACCGTAAGTTCAGCGGTCAGCTTTTTCTCACTTACGGTTTATGGTACGGCTTTGAAAGAATGATTGTTGAAGGTATGAGAACGGACAGCCTTTATATCGTCAACACAAACCTCAGGGTGTCACAGCTTCTTTCTCTTGCTATTGTTCTCATCTTCGGTACGCTCCTTATTGTATTCTTAATTAAGTATACTAAAAATCCCAAGCCTATTGAAGGTATTGACTATTTCCCGCCCAAGACGGAAAAAGAGCTTGCCGCCGAAAAGAAAAAAGCCGAGAAAAAGGCTTTGAAGGCTCAGAGTAAGCAGTATAAAATAGTTAAAGGCAAGCCTGTTAAAAATTCAGAAGAAAACCTTGCTGAGGAAAAAGAGGTGTAATATGTATAAGCTGATTGACGGTAAAGAGGTTTCCGCATTCATCAAAAATCAGGTGAAGGAGGAAACGGATAAGCTCAGAGAAAAAGGAATTGAAGTTTCCCTTGCGGTTATTATTGTTGGTAACGACCCTGCTTCAAGAGTTTATGTAAATAACAAGAAAAAAGCCTGCGAAGTGACGGGTATAGTATCCTATGAATACGCACTGCCCGAAGAAACAACTCAGAACGAGCTTCTCGAGCTTATAGAAAAGCTTAATGCAGACAAAAAAATAAACGGTATTCTCTGTCAGCTTCCCTTGCCTTCTCATATTGATGAAAAGAAGGTTATTGATACAATTTCACCTTTAAAGGATGTTGACTGTTTCCACGCCGTAAATGTCGGTAAGCTCTGGCTTGGCGACTATGATTTCGCCTCCTGCACACCTATGGGTGTTATACATCTGCTTGATTATTATAATATTGATGTAACGGGCAAAAACTGTGTTATAGTCGGCAGAAGCAATATAGTCGGAAAGCCAATGGCATCCCTTCTTCTTGAAAAAAGTGCAACGGTTACTGTCTGCCACTCAAAAACACAGAAACTTTCAGAATTTACATCCAATGCAGATCTCCTTATCGCTGCCGTCGGCAGAGCAAAGTTTATTAAATCAGATATGGTTAAGGAGGGCGCTGTTGTTATTGATGTGGGTATTAACAGAGATGAAAACGGTAAGCTCTGTGGTGATGTTGATTTTGACAATGTTAAGAAAAAAGCTTCTTATATCACTCCCGTTCCCGGCGGTTGCGGTCCTATGACAATAGCTGTGTTAATGAAAAATACTCTTGTTGCCGCTAAGATACAGAACAGTTAATATGTTGTATTCAGTTTTAGCGGATATATCAGCGGTAGATGACGGAACCGTCTCCATATTGAGAGAAAAAATTTACTCTTTCTTTTCTGATAAAAGCACACTTAAAAGAAAAGAATCTGTTTGTGCAAAGGCTCTGCTGTGTGAGGTGCTCAGCTCAGAATTCAGGCTGACGGTTTTTACCGTTTTGTGTGATGAAAACGGCAAGCCCTATATAAAAAACAGCCCTCTGCACTTTAATCTCAGCCACAGCGGTGACTGCGTTCTTTGCCTTTGCGGTACTGAAAAGGTTGGCTGTGATATTCAGACTAAGTGTGAGTATAAAGAAAAGGTCGCAAAAAGATTTTTTACCGGAAGAGAATATGAATTCCTTTGTAAAAGTGAAGAAAAAGAACTTGATTTCACCCGTATATGGACTATGAAGGAAAGCATACTGAAATATTACGGTGACGGAATATCAGGCGGTCTTAATTCTTATGATTTTTCCGGCTTTGTGAAAAAAGATAAATTTGAAGCCTATGGGCTTATGTTTAATATATCCGTAAAAGGGGAGTATGTTATGTGCATTTGCTCCGAAACGGATGATATAAAATTTGCCGACAAGGTTATTAATTGGCAATGTTAAAAATGAAAGGAGAATTTTATGAACACTTTAAAATTCATCAAAAGTAAGCTTGGTTACGGTATCGGCGCCGTCGGTCTTGACCTTAGCTACGGTATGTTCTATTCCTTCCTTGCAAAATATCTTACGGACGTACTCGGTCTCGGAGCAGGCTTCCTTCTTGTCCTGACTCCAATTGCAAGACTTTGGGACGGTATAAACGACCCTATGATGGGCACAATTGTTGATAACACTCACACAAAAATGGGTAAGTACAGACCCTGGATTCTTCGCGGCTCAATGCTCAACGCCATAGTGCTTGTGCTTCTGTTCACTAATCCCTTTAAGCTTACGGGTATTGCACTTTGTGCTTATGTTGCTGTAATGTATATCGCATGGGGTATGACTAACACCCTTGCTGATATTCCTTATTGGTCAATGGTTCCTTCATTCACAAGCGACCCCAAGGAAAGAAATCTCATTTCTACAATTGCAAGAGCCTTCTCAGGTATCGGTCAGGGTGCGGTTTCAATCCTCGCTCCCGTTATTATGACCGCTGTCAGTGTTACAACTGCAGTTGACTCTAACGGTGAAACAGTAAAGGTTCACGATGCACGAAGCTATTTTATCTGTGCTCTTGTCTGCGCAATTATGCTTGTAGTTTTTGCAGGTACATCTGTTGCAACAACAAAGGAAACCATTACAACAAAGTCTGCAGAAAAATTCTCCTTTAAAAGAGCTATTGAAATTATTAAATCCAATGACCAGCTTATTGTATTTATGCTTTTTGCCATGATTTCAAATGCAGGCTGGTACCTCACCTCAGGCGTTGCAACCTATTTCTTTGATGTTGTAATAGGTGATCCCAACAAGCAGTCACTTTTCTCAACCTTCCAGGCAGTGGGCTCAATTGTGGGTATGCTCACACTTCCTCTTCTTACAAAATATATGTCAAAGCGTAAGGCTTATCAGACCTCACTCATTTTTGCAGGCTTAGGTTATGCAGGTATTGCAGTGGGTGCATTCAGCGGAATGATTATGGTAATGAACGTTTCATACCTTATCTGCTCGATCGGTATGTCCGCAATGTTCATCGCACAGACCATTTTCCTTGCCGATGTTGTTGACTATGGCGAAGTTAAGCTCGGCTTCAGAGCAGAATCAATCACCTTCTCAATGAAGGGCTTTTTACAGAAAATGGCTTACACAATTCAGACAATCATCCTCTTTGCTTCCCTTGGTCTTTCAGGCTATAACGGTGAGCTTCACGGCCAGAATCCTGACAGTGCCAAGTTTGCAATCACCCTTATGCTTTGCGTAATTCCCTGTGCATTGTTCTTTATTTCTCTTATCATCTTCACAAAGAAGTTCAAGCTTCACGGTGAATTTATGGACGAGGTTACGGCAATAGTAACGGTAAACAGAAGAAAAAGAGAAGAAGAGGCTCAAGCTTGATTGAATATCTTTACCCGTCGTCTTTGAACGGCGGGTTTAATTTTGCAGTCCCTTTTTCTGTACTGCAAATTCTTTTAACTTATATTTCTGTTTACAAGAAAAAATGTTTATGATAGAATAATGATAATATAATCAGTATATTTCTCATAAAAATTATTGGTGATGTTTATGAGAAAAGGTTTATATGTATCTTTCACTGTTAAAAGCTTGATATCCGTTGTATCTGCAGTTGTTTTCGGTATGCTTCTTGTTGTTTTTATCGGTGTATTCAGCAGCAAGGTGCCGGTAACTTCTGACAGTATTTCCGAATCAAAACCGCTTATTATCATAGATGCAGGTCATGGAGGTGAAGACGGCGGTACTCAATCGTCGACGGGGACACTCGAAAAGGATATAAACCTCAGCATCTCTTTAAAGCTGAGTCTAATTATGTCCTCTTTAGGTTATGATACCATTCTTATACGCGATGAGGATAAAATGATTTACGGTGACGGATGCACCACTCAGAGAGAAAAAAAGGTTTCCGATATCAGAAACCGTATGGCTGTAATAGATGAAAACCCTGACAGTATTTTTTTAAGTATTCATCAGAATCATTTTTCTCAGAGCAAGTACAACGGTGCTCAGGTGTTTTATTCACCTAATAATGAAAAAAGTATGCTTATTGCTGATTCTGTGCAGAAAAGTATAGTTAATCTTCTGCAGAATGATAACGAAAGAAAAATTAAAAAAAGCGGTAAAGAAATATATCTTCTTTACCACGCTCAAAGCCCTGCCGTTATGGTGGAGTGCGGGTTTATGTCAAACCCGGGAGAAGCATTGCTTCTAAATGACGAAAACTATCAGAAAAAAATGGCTCTTGCAATTGCGGCAGGAGTATCGGAATATATCAAAGGAGAATGAAAATGGCTCAGAAGTCTAAAACTGTATATATATGTTCATCCTGCGGATATGAAAATCCCAAGTGGCTCGGAAAGTGTCCCGAATGCGGCGAATGGGCAACAATGGAAGAAAGCGTAAAGCAGGTGGAAGCCCAAAAGGGAAAATCTCCCTTTTCTTCCTCAGTGCGCAGTGTAACCTCTTATGCACTGGGGGATATTAGCTTTGATAACGAACTCAGATATAAAACGGGAATGAAGGAGCTTGACAGAGTCCTCGGCGGAGGCATTGTAAAAGGCTCTCTTGTGCTTTTAAGCGGTGACCCGGGTATAGGTAAATCAACAATTCTGTTGCAGATTTGTCAGTGCCTCGGCAAAAATCTCAAAATTCTTTATGTTTCGGGCGAAGAGTCCTACAGTCAGATTAAGCTTCGTGCTGACCGACTTAAGGTTAATACGGAAAACCTCTTTATTCTTTGCGAAACCGATGTTCAGGCAGTTTGTGAACACATCAATTCTACCTCACCTGACCTTGTTATTGTGGATTCCATTCAGACAATGAATTTTACTGAGCTTAATTCTTCTCCCGGCTGTGTAACTCAGGTCAGGGAAAGCTCAAATATTCTTATGCGCACCGCTAAAAGTCTTTCTATCCCCATTATTATGGTCGGTCATGTCAATAAAGACGGAAACATTGCAGGCCCTAAGGTCCTTGAACATATAGTTGACGCAGTTCTCTATTTTGAGGGTGAAAGGAACCTCTCCTTCAGAATACTCCGTGCCGTTAAAAATCGATACGGCTCAACTAATGAAATCGGCGTTTTTGAAATGTTTGATACAGGGCTTCGTGAGGTGGAAAATCCTTCGGAAATGCTCATTTCCGGCAGACCTAAGAACACTCCCGGCTCCTGTGTTGCCTGTGTTATGGAAGGCACAAGACCTCTTCTTGCCGAAATTCAGGGCCTTGTATGCACCTCGGGCTTCGGAAACCCCAGAAGAATTTCCAACGGCTTTGACTTCAACCGTCTCAATATGCTCATTGCCGTGTTAGAAAAAAGGGGAGGGTACTATTTTTCAAATATGGATGCATATATTAATATTGTCGGCGGTATGAAGCTTGATGAGCCCGCCCTTGACCTTACCATTGCAATGGCGCTTGTATCCTCTTTGAAGGATTATGCTTTGAAGGATGATGTTTTAGCTTTTGGTGAAATCGGACTTGCGGGTGAAATCCGTGGTGTTTCTCACTGTGAACAGCGAATCAAGGAAGCTTCGCGCTTAGGCTTCAGGCGTTGTATTATTCCCAAAAGCAACTATAAAAACATATCTGCGGCCTTGAAAAAAGAAATTGAAGTAGTTGGTGTTAAAACAATCAGAGAAGCCTTTGAGGCAATTGTGTTATGAACGGAATTATAAATTTTCCTAATCTTCCGAAAGCAAAAGTCAAAACTCTTATTTGCACTGATAAGGACAAGGCTGTAATGGACTTCTTTAAATCTGAAGGTATTTCGGTTATTTCAAATCAGGCGAATATCGATATTGATCCTGCTGTTTCTTTTCACACTGATATGGCTGTTCTGCATACGGGTAAATATAATATCATTCTTGATAAAAGGCAGTCTGTGCTCAGGGAAAAGCTAACCGTACTCGGATTTTCTGTTACTGAAACATCGGAAAAAATCAAAGGTAGCTATCCTTCGGATATAAAGCTGAATATTGCCCTTATTGGTAATTATGCTTTCGGTAATTTCAAATATAACGATAAAAATGCTCTGAGTCTTCTTGATGATAAAACCTTTGCGCCCGTAAAGCAAGGCTATACCAAATGCTCAGTTCTTGTTGTGAGTGAAAATGCCGCAATTACTGATGATGAATCCATATACCGTAAAATGATTGAAAAGGGTATAGACGGCCTTTTGATAAGTAAAGGTGATATTTCCCTTTCCGGGCACGATTACGGCTTTATCGGCGGAGCATCGGGTAAAATATCGGAAAATGAGGTTGTTTTCTTCGGCGATATTACAAGGCACAGAGATTTTTACTTGATTTCAGCCTTCCTGCAAAAACACGGCTGCTCTTTCCGTTGTACGGATAACGGAATGTTGCGTGATATAGGAGGTATAATACCTCTTACTGAAGAATAATACTTGATTTATTCTTTAAAACAGTATATAATATACTCACCTGACATAAAGACGGATTTTTCCCTCTGAGGATAAGGTGACAGTTTAATATAAGATGATATTATTATAAAATTCTGTTGCTGTACCCTTTTTGTCGGTACAGCAATATTTTTTTGGAGGTAAATATGGAAACTCGTGTTGCGGTTATGAGCATAATCGTTGAAAAGGGTGAAACTGTTGAAGAACTTAACTCACTTCTCCATTCCTACGGTGAATATATAATCGGCAGAATGGGAATACCCTACAGACAGCGCAATATCAATATAATAAGCATTGCCATTGATGCTCCGCAAAATGTTATTTCTGCCCTTTCGGGTAAAATAGGTAAGCTTCAAGGGGTCAGCGTTAAAACTGCTTTTTCGGGTGTTGTGAGCAATGGATAATAATATTAAAACTGTAATCGAAAAGCTTATTAAAAACCGTTCTCTTTCACTTTCGGAGTATGAACAGCTTGTTTTAGCCTTTAATGAAGAAACAGCGGAAATTCTTAGAAATGAGGCAGTTAGACTCAGAAAAGAGGTTTACGGCAGCAGCGTATATATCCGCGGACTTATTGAAATCAGCAACATATGCAAAAATGACTGTTATTATTGTGGAATAAGAAAAAGTAATACTAATTGCCAAAGATACCGCCTTGTAAAAGAAGAAATACTTTCCTGCTGTGAAAACGGCTATAATTCGGGCTTTCGCACCTTTGTTCTTCAGGGCGGCGAGGACGGCTTTTTTGCCGATGATTATCTTTGCTCACTTGTGAAAGAAATCAAAACAAAATATCCCGATTGTGCCGTAACTCTTTCTCTTGGTGAAAGAAGCAGGGAGTCTTATCAGAAGCTGTTTGATTCGGGTGCCGACAGATATCTTTTAAGGCACGAAACCGCCGATGAAGAGCACTATTCGGCACTTCATCCAAAAAACCTTACCCTGAAAAACAGAATGAAATGTCTTTCTGACCTTAGGGAAATCGGCTTTCAGGTCGGCTGCGGTTTTATGGTGGGCTCACCTTATCAGACGGCAAGGACAATTGCAAAGGACCTCAAGTTTATTGCGCAGTTCAAGCCCGATATGTGCGGTATAGGTCCGTTTATTCCTCACAGAGATACACCCTTTAAAAACGAAAAAGCGGGTACGGCAGAGCTTACCTGTTATCTTCTTTCCGTTATAAGAATAATTCATCCTAATGTTCTGTTGCCGTCTACTACGGCACTGGGCACAATAGTAAAAAACGGCAGAGAAAAAGGTATTTTAAGCGGTGCTAATGTTGTAATGCCCAATCTTTCTCCTGTATCTTCAAGAGATAAATATGAGCTTTATAACAACAAGCTTAATACAGGTGCAGAATCTGCAGAAAAGCTACTTGAACTTAAAAAAATAATAGCCGATATCGGTTACGAAATAGTAAGTGACCGAGGCGATATTAAAAAATAATATATATGAAGAAAGGAAAATTATTATGGCTGTGTATAATCCCAAATCCCTCAAAGCAGAGGAATTTATAAACGACGAAGAAATCAGAGCAACCTTGGAATTTGCCGAAAAAAACAAGAACAACTTTGAGCTTATTGACGAAATTCTTGAAAAGGCAAGACCTAAGAAAACGGAAACGGGTACAGTCTGCAGCGGTCTTACCCACAGAGAGGCCTCTGTGCTTCTTGCTTGTGAGGACAAAGAAAAAATAAAGAAGATATATGAAATTGCAGAGGAAATCAAGCTTGCCTTTTACGGCAACAGAATTGTTATTTTTGCCCCTCTTTATCTTTCAAACTACTGCGTGAACGGTTGTGTTTACTGCCCTTATCACCTTAAAAATAAGCATATTGCAAGAAAAAAGCTCACTCAGGAAGAGGTAAAGGCTGAGGTTATTGCACTTCAGGATATGGGTCACAAGCGCCTTGCAATTGAAGCAGGTGAGGACCCGAAGAATAACCCCATTGAGTATATTCTTGAATGTATTAAAACAATTTACAGCGTTCATCACAAAAACGGTGACATAAGACGAGTAAATGTCAACATTGCCGCAACAACCGTTGAAAATTACAGAAAGCTGAAGGATGCAGGTATCGGCACATACATCCTTTTCCAGGAAACCTACCACAAGGACAGCTATCTTAAGCTTCATCCCACGGGACCTAAGCATGATTACGATTACCATACTGAGGCTATGGACAGAGCAATGGAAGGCGGAATTGACGATGTCGGACTCGGTGTTCTTTTCGGTCTTGAGCTTTATAAATATGAATTTGCCGGTCTTATTATGCATGCTGAACACCTTGAAGCCGTTCACGGTGTTGGACCTCACACAATAAGTGTGCCCAGAATTAAAAAGGCAGACGATATTGACCCCACTGCTTTTGATAATTCAATTTCCGATGAAATATTTGAAAAAATCACGGCTTGTATCCGTCTTGCAGTGCCTTATACGGGTATGATTATTTCAACAAGAGAAACTGAGGAGGTCAGAACTAAGCTTCTCCGTCTCGGTGTTTCTCAGGTAAGCGGCGGCTCAAGAACTTCGGTCGGCGGTTATACTCAGGAGGAAAGACCACACGATACAGAACAGTTTGATGTTTCCGACCAGAGAACACTTGACGAGGTTGTTAAATGGCTTATGGAAAACGGCCATATTCCTTCCTTCTGTACTGCCTGCTACCGTGAAGGCAGAACGGGCGACCGCTTTATGTCCCTTTGTAAAAACGGTCAGATTATCAACTGCTGTCATCCCAATGCTCTTATGACCCTTACTGAATACCTCGTTGACTACGCGAGCGACGAAACAAAAGAGGTCGGCTTTAAAATGATTGATAAAGAAATCGAAAAGGTCACTAAGGATAAGGTAAAGCAGATAGCAAAGCAGAATATTGAGGATATAAAAAACTCAAACCGCAGAGATTTCCGTTTCTGATAAGGAGGGAAATTATGTCACTTAATTCTACTCCATCGGGCGAGAGACCTCATATTGGCTTTTTCGGTTTAAGAAATGCGGGTAAATCCAGCCTTGTGAATGCTGTGACGGGGCAGTCACTCAGTGTTGTTTCAGATGTTAAGGGCACAACAACAGACCCTGTTAAAAAGGCTATGGAGCTTTTACCCTTGGGACCTGTTGTAATTATCGATACACCCGGTATTGACGACGAAGGTGATCTCGGCGAACTCAGAATAAAAAAGGCTATGGAAAGTCTTTCTAAGACCGATATAGCTGTTCTTGTTACCGATTCAGGCAGGGAGCTGACTGCAACTGAAAAGGCTTTAACAGTGCGTTTTGAAGAAAAAAACATACCATATATCATAGCCTTCAATAAATCCGATTTATATGCAACTGAACGCACCTTAAAAGAAAACGAAATATATGTAAGTGCTCTCAAGGGTGAAAATATCAATGAGCTGAAAGAGCTTATCGGAAAGTTCTCAGATAAAAATAAAAAAGAACGCCCTTTAGTCCGTGACCTTTTGAAAACAGGGGATAAAGTCGTTCTTGTTGTTCCTATTGATAAAGCCGCCCCCAAGGGCAGACTTATTCTGCCTCAGCAGATGACAATAAGGGATATTCTTGATGCAGGAGCAGTTGCAGTAAGCTGCCGTGATACAGAGCTTTCAGAATCCCTGTCTGCATTCAGTGAAAAGCCTCAGCTTGTTATAACCGATTCTCAGGCTTTCGGTAAGGTTTCTCAGATTGTACCCGAGGATATACCGCTGACATCCTTTTCAATCCTTATGGCACGGTATAAGGGTGACCTTCCTTCTCTCATAGAAGGTGCATCGGTGCTGTCAAAACTCAAAGACGGCGACAAAGTGCTCATAAGTGAAGGCTGTACCCATCACAGACAGTGCAACGATATCGGTACAGTTAAAATGCCTCAGTGGATTGAAAGCTTCAGCGGCAGCAAGCCCGAGTTTCATTTCACAAGCGGTGGTGAATTTCCGGAAGATTTATACTCCTTCCGCCTTGTTGTTCACTGCGGAGGCTGTATGCTCAACGAAAAAGAGATGAAATCAAGGGCCGAAAGATGCAGTGAGCAGAATGTACCCATAGTAAATTACGGCGTTGCAATTGCTCATATGAACGGTATACTTAAACGCAGCTTACAGCCACTTATGAATGTTGATGAAATTTTATAATGAAAATAAAGCCATTGCAAATCCTTTTGGGAAATGCAATGGCTTTTGGTTTAATAAGACTTATTTAAGCTTGTACTGCTCAATGTAAGCGTTGATTTTCTGAATGGGGTTCAGGAAGGGGCTTACTGATCTGTCGTGGTTGAGGGTGTCAATAATAAGAGCAACATATTTTGACATATCAACTGAATAGTACCATTCCTTTGTAAGAAGCTCAGGAGTCTGATAGATAAGGTTGGTTGTGAAAATCTTATCAAAAACACCTTCTTTGAAAGCGCTGTCAAAGCGTTCAAGACCTGAGGAGAAAAGACCGAAGGAGGAGAATACAAAAATTCTTCTTGCCTTGAGCTTTTTTAGCTGACGGCAAACATCAAGCATTGAATCACCGCTTGAAATCATATCGTCAACTACTATAACATCCTTGCCTTCAACATCTGAGCCGAGGAATTCATGAGAAACGATGGGGTTTCTGCCGTCAACAATCTTTGAAAAGTCTCTTCTCTTATAGAACATACCAAGCTGTACGCCGAGCACCTGTGAATAGTAAACACATCTGCCCATACCGCCTTCGTCGGGAGAAATTATCATTGTGCTTTCCGGTGTGAACTTAATATCGTTATTAAGGCTTTTTGCAATTGCCTTAATCATCTGGTAATTGGGGGATACACTTTCAAAACCGATTTTGATAGCGTTCTGAATTCTCGGGTCGTGAGCGTCAAAGGTGATAATGTTGCTGACACCCATATTTTCAAGCTCCTGAAGAGCAAGGGCACAGTCAAGTGATTCTCTTGTGGTTCTTCTGTGCTGTCTTCCCTCGTAAAGCATAGGCATAATAACAGTAATTCTTTTTGCTTTACCTGCGCAGGCTGAAATAACTCTCTTAAGGTCTGCAAAATGGTCATCAGGACTCATGGGCACCTGAAGGGGATTGCCGTTTGCATCTTTAAGGTTGTACATTTTGTAGGTTACGCTGTAATTGAAGCAATCGGAGATAATGAAAAGGTCATAGCCTCTGATTGATTCATTGATAACGCCCTTACCTTCACCTGTTGAAAATCTCGGAAAGGTTGCATCGATTATATATGAATCTCTGTGGTAGCCTTTAAGATGAAGATTGCTGTGTTCTTTTTCAAACTTTTCACGGCATTCAACAATCTGGTCGCTTACCTTTTTTGCAAGCTCCTCGCACCCTCTCATTGCAATAATGCCGAGGCGGCCCTGTGGAATGGTATCAAGATATTCTGTTAATGATGTTGTGGACATTTTGCTTTACCCCCATTAATTTATCATTCGCTTAAAATACAAATGTCTTCATTTATATTTTACTTTTTTCTGCAAACTTTTCAATAGATTTACAAGAATTGACAGTTAGAATTATACTGTCGTTTTTACACTATATTTTGTGCACTTTAACAGTTTGTATCATAAATGTATAAAAAACAGCCCTTTTCATAAACATAAAGGGCTGTTTTGTGTTATTTTGTAATATGTACATCAAGCTGATTGAAGGGGATGGAAATGCCGTTGTTGTCAAAGGCGATTTTAACATCCTCCTGCATTCTGAAATAAACGGGCCAGTAATCTGCAACATTGCACCATACCTTTGCAACAAGGTTTATGGAATTTGCACCGTGCGAATCAACAAATACCTTTGTTTCGGGATCTTTTAAAATAAGCTCGTTTCTTTCCGCAACGGAAAGAATTACATTTTTAGCCTTGGCTATATCATCGGAATAGCTGATGGAATAGATAAGGTTAATCATTCTCTTTTCTTCAGCGGAATAATTTATAATGTGGTTTGATGTGATGTGTGAGTTGGGAATAATAACACGCTTGTTATCAACCGTTGTAATAACAGTATCCATAAATCTTATATCCGTAACATTACCTGATACTCCGTTAACCTCAACAAAGTCACCGTTTTTGAAGGGGCGGTTAATAAGAATCTGAATACCGCTGACAAACTGTGAAACGCTTGCCTGAAGACCGAGACCTGCGGCAATACCTGCACCGCCAATGGCAGCTACAAATGAGCTGAGGTCAAAGAACATTGAAACAGCAGACATAATTGCAAAAATATTAATGACTGCAGAAACAATTCTTCTGATAAAATTATAAACGGAAGGGTCAACACCTTTTGCCTTCATAGCCTTTACAACAAGCTTAGAAATAAGCTTAGCGGCAAAGAAGCCTAAAACAAGCACAACAACCGCAATAATGAGTGTGGGCACTTTTTCAATGATTTTGTTGATAAGGTCAAGCTCTTCCCACCAGGAAGCAACATTATCAACAGCCTGGGAAGGGTCAACAAACTGACCGCTTTCATCAAGAAAAATGTTGCTTGTGGTTGTGGCATCTGTTATTGACTCAGTTGTTTCCTGAGTTAAAAAATTAAAGAATCTGAGCATAAATATTCCTCCTTTTTTTGATATATTATCACAGATATATTTAATTTTCAACATAAATTATCTATTGACAATAAAATTATTTGATGTATAATTTGAAATTGAAATTCATTTTCAGTTTGAGGTGTAAAATGGCTGATATTTCATATAACACAAAACAGAAAAAGCTTATTGAAAAAGCACTTATAAATAATCCTGAAAAGCAGTTTACCTGCGACGATGTTAATATGCTTTTAATATCTGAGGGCACTCCCGTCGGTAAAACCACAGTTTACCGTTATCTTGAAAGCCTTGCCAAAACGGGAAGGGTCAGAAAATCACAGAGTCTTGACGGCAAAAGCAGTGTATATCAGTATATTGATGACGGACTTGATTGTGACGGACATCTTCATCTCCAGTGTACTGGGTGCGGAAAGCTTTTTCATCTCGGCTGTGATTTTATGTCGGGTGTAGGGGAGCATATCCGTATGCATCACAATTTTATTGTTGATAATTCAAAAACCGTTATATACGGACTTTGTGAGAATTGCAGAGGTTAACATTATGTCATTAATCAGTTGCAGAAATGTATATTTAAGCTATGAAAATAACAGTGTTGTTGAAGACCTGAATTTCACCGTCAATGAGGGCGACTACCTTATTATAGTCGGTGAAAACGGAAGCGGTAAAAGTACACTTATAAAAGCTGTGCTCGGGCTTAAGCAAACTGCCGCGGGCCATCTTCATTTCGGCAAAGAGGTGGGTAAGGGTGATATCGGCTATCTTCCCCAGCAGACAACGGTGCAGAAGGATTTTCCCGCAAGCGTTTATGAGGTTGTGCTTTCAGGCTGTATAGGTGAAAAGAAGGGAATATTCTTTTCTTCCGAAAACAAAAAAACAGCACTTGAGAATATGAAAAAGCTTGATATTCTTCATCTTAAAAACAAATGCTACCGTGAGCTTTCCGGTGGTCAGCAGCAAAGAGTGCTTCTCTCCAGGGCTCTTTGTGCGGGTAAAAAGATACTTATTCTTGACGAGCCCGTTACGGGTCTTGACCCAATTGTAACGGCTGAATTTTATGAGCTTATCCGTAAGGTTAATAAGGATTACGGTATTACCGTTGTTATGATTTCTCACGATATTTATTCGGGGATGAATTTTGCTTCTCATATTCTTCACCTTAAAAAGCGGGGCAGTTTTTTCGGAACAACTGAAGAATACTTTATGAGCGACTTATATAAGAAGTATTCGGGAGGTAGAGACGGTGAATGATGTTTTAACTTTACTTTTTTCTCAGCAGTTTCTTATAAGGGCGCTTATTGTCGGTGTGCTTATTTCTCTATGCTCGGCTCTTTTGGGTGTAAGCCTTGTTCTCAAACGCTTTTCTATGATTGGCGACGGACTTTCTCATGTTGCCTTCGGTGCAATGGCAATTGCAACTGCCGCAAGCGTAGCACCACTTTATTTTGCTTTGCCCATAGTAGTAGTTGCAGCCTTTCTGCTTTTAAGAATGAGCGAAAACGGAAAAATAAAAGGCGATGCCGCCATAGCTCTTATTTCAACAGGCTCCCTTGCCGTGGGTGTTCTTGCAACATCAATGACAACGGGTATGAATGTTGATATTTATAACTATATGTTCGGCAGCATTCTCACAATGAGTGAGGTCGATGTTGTAACAAGCAGTATAATTGCTCTTATTATAATTTCACTTTTTGTCCTTTTTTATAACGAGATTTTTGCTGTGACCTTTGATGAAAGCTTCGCAAAGGCAACGGGTACAAGGGTTAGCGGTTACAATATGCTTATAGCTGCTCTTACGGCTGTTACAATAGTAATCGGTATGAGAATGATGGGTGCACTTTTAATTTCATCCCTCATAATTTTTCCGACCGTAACCTCAATGCGACTTTGCAAAAGCTTTAAAAGCGTGGTGCTCAGCTCCGTTGTAATTTCCGTATTCTGCTTTGTTTCAGGGCTTCTGCTTTCAATAAAAATTGAAGCACCCACAGGCGCCAGCGTTGTTGTTATGAACATATTTATGCTCATATGCTTCACTCTTTTAAAGGCTGTCTCACAAATTCCGAAAAACAGCAGTGTGTCACGCTTAAGAGTTCCTTTTAAAGCACTTATAATTTTATTATGTGCCGGTTTATATTTTGCGGTGTTTTCCTTTGGAACAGCACAAACCGACCATGGTAAAGAAAAACCTCTTGTTGTTGCAACAGCCTTTGCCGAATATGATTTCGCAAGGCAGATAGCGGGGGATAAGGCAGAGGTAATAATGCTCCTTTCACCCGGTGAAGAAAGCCACACCTATGAGCCTACACCGGGTGATATACTGAAAATCAAGCAGAGCGATGTTTTTGTTTACGGCGGCGGTGAGTCCGATAAATGGGCTGAAAGTATCCTTTCTTCCATAGATTCTGATATGCATATAATCAAAATGATGAATACTGTTGAGCTTTATGAGGAAAACACCGTTGAAGGTATGGAAACTGACCGCGGCCATCATGACCACGAACACGAGCATTCGGCAGAATATGACGAGCATGTCTGGACTTCACCTGTTAATGCAGTTACTATCTGTGAAGCTGTTTGCGACGCTCTGTGTGAAGCTGATGAGAGCAACACAGAATACTATGAGGAAAACCTTAAGAAATATACCGATGAGATAAAAAAGCTTGACAGTGAAATTTCTCTCTTTACTGAAAATGCTCAACGCAAATGTATCGTAATCGGTGACAGATTTCCCTTAAGATATTTTACGGAAAGGTATTCTCTTTCTTATTATGCCGCTTTCCCGGGTTGTTCCGCTCAGGTTGAAGCCAACCCTGTGACCGTATCTTTCCTCAGCGAAAAGGTAAAGAATGAAGAAATACCCGTTGTTTTCAAGGTTGACCTGAGTAAGGGTGAAATTGCACAGACAATTTCGGATATGACAGGCGCAAGGGTTGAAACTCTTTATTCCTGCCATGTTGTTTCTGCCGAGGATTTCGAGAAGGGAGAAACCTATGTAAGCCTTATGAGGCGTAATTTTGAAGCACTCAAAAAAGCTTTATTGTAAGAAATACGGGCTGTTGGTTTTCCAACAGCCCAAAATTATTTTAGTATATTCTTAAAAAATTCCTCACTGCTTTTGCCTGAGGGTCTGTTGTATCTGCCAAGGTTAAAAAGGCAGTTTTCATCACCTTTTGTAATTATGTTAAATCTTTCTTCGCAGGTGAAGGAAAGCTTATAGCCCAGTTTTTTCATAATTTCAGCAGTTACCTTGCTGTATACACCGTAAGGATAAGCTATTGCCTCACACAGAACGCCAGAGTTATCCGTTAATTTATCTTTCATTGTCTTAAGGTCAGCGGTAATTATTTTTTCGTAGTTATTAACCGATTCACCCTTTAGTTGCGCAATGCCCTTCCGCTTTCCTTTGGTGTTGTTATGGAGGTTATAGGTATGACTCTGCACTTCAATGTATTCTGATTCATCTAACTCGCGGATTTCATTCCAGGTGAGGTAGGAATAGTTGATATTGTGGTCATTGAGCTTTGTGTATTCATCTGCAAGGTACCCTATAACAAAAACGGATGCTTTTATTCCGAGTTCCTCAAGTATTGGCTTTGCAAGAACATAAAAGCTTTCAAAACCGTCATCAAAGGTTATCATAATCGGCCTTTGGGGTAGATTTCCTTTTCCTTCAACATAATGCGTAAGCATTTTTGTGTCAACAGATTCATAGCCCTTTTCTTTCAGGTATTCCATATCCTTTCTGAACTGCTCTTTCGTCAGGGTGTACTTGCCTGCTCTCTTACTTTTTTCCGTAAGGTGATGGTACATAATTACGGGCAGCTCAACGGTTTCATTCTTTATCGTACCGCTAACCGATGCAATCTCCTCAGGCAGAACAACTATTGAGCATATGATAACCGCAAGGACAGTAAAGGTCATAATTACGGATTTTATATTGAGCCTTATTACCATAAAAATCACTCCGAAAAAATCATATTAATATATATGTTACTTATATTTCTAATAATTACTGCTTTAAAATACACAAAGAATGTTGATTTAATTTTCATATTGTTGTATAATCATATGTATGTTTTTTTGACAGTTAAAAAGGAATGATTTATATATGGCAGTTAATCTTATTTTTAAAGCTATGCCGACGGTAGCTCTCAGGGGGATAGTTGTATTTCCCGGTACCCGCTTTCATTTTGACGTCGGAAGAAAAAAATCCATTGAAGCAATCAATGCCGCAATGAGCAGTAATCAGAAGCTTTTCCTCGTTGCACAGAAGGATATCAATGTTGAAAATCCCGAAAGTGGCGACCTTTTTGAAATGGGCGTTATTGCTAACATCAGGCAGGTTATAAAAGCACCCGATGCGGATTATATGAGAGTAATAGTTGAGGGCGAATGCAGAGCTCAGATAAGTGAGGTTCTGGGGACTAAGCCTTATATTATCTGTGATGCTAAGGAAAGAAAAGCAATAGCTCCGAGAAACCTTGATTCCGTTTATGCCGATGCACTTATAAGAAAGGTCAAGGATGCTTTTGATGAATTTATCCACCTTGCCTCCGGTGACTTTGAGGAAGCGGTAAAGATTTTTCACTCTGATTCTGCAGAAACCGTAGCCGATGTTGTGGCATCAAGCTCAATTATGCGTTACGAGGACAGACAGCTTATTTTAAGTGACCTTAACCCTGTTTCAAGGCTGGAAAAGCTGTATTCATTGCTTTTGAAGGAAAATGAAATTCTCCGGCTTGAAAATAAAATTGAGTCAAAGGTTAACGCTCAGATGGAAAAAAATCAGAAGGAGTATTACCTTAAAGAAAAAATCAAAACCATTGCAGATGAGCTCGGTGAAGGTGAGGATGTTCTTTCCGATGTGCAGAATTACCGCCTTAAAATAAAGGAACTCAACTGCAGTGACGAAATAAGAAAAAAGCTTAATTCTGAATGTGACAAGCTTGCTAAAATGGCGGGTAATTCTGCTGATGCAACAATAACAAGGGCCTATCTTGATTCGGCACTCAGCCTTCCCTTCGGCAAATACACTGAGGATATATTTGATTTGCCTCAGGCAAGAAAGACTCTTGATAAGGACCACTACGGACTTAAAAAGGTCAAAGAGCGTTTTATTGAAATGCTCGCCGTTAAGGAAAGGACCGATGATGTCAAAGGTCAGATTATCTGCCTTGTGGGTCCTCCGGGTATCGGCAAAACTTCAATTGTTCGCAGTGTTGCAGAGGCTATGGGCAGAAAATATGTGCGTATGTCTCTTGGCGGTGTTAGTGACGAATCGGAAATCCGCGGCCACAGAAAAACCTATATCGGCGCAATGCCCGGCAGAATAATAAACGCCCTCACACAGGCAAAAAGCTTCAATCCCATTATCCTTCTCGATGAAATTGATAAGCTTGGCAGGGATTATAAGGGCGACCCCGCCTCCGCACTTTTAGAGGTGCTTGACCCTGAGCAGAATAATACCTTCAGGGATAATCATATCGAATTTCCCGTTGACCTCAGCAAGGTACTGTTTATCACAACGGCAAACGATACTTCAACAATTCCCGGTCCCTTGTATGACCGAATGGAGGTTATTGAGCTTACAAGCTATACTCCTGAGGAAAAGTTCAATATAGCAAAAAATCACCTTGTAAAAAAGCAGCTTAAAATGCACGGTCTTAATGGGACTAATCTCAGATTTAATGATGATGCCCTAAGATTCATTATTGAGTCATACACAAGAGAAGCAGGCGTCAGAAGGCTTGAGCAGACCATAGGCGCTGTATGCAGAAAATGTGTTGTAAAGCTCTCAGAGAAACAGGTAAAGCGTATCACCGTTACAAAAAATCTTGTAAAAGAGCTTCTCGGACCTGAGAAGTACAGAAAAGATGAGCTTCTTTCAGCGGACAGTGTAGGTGTTGTAAACGGCCTTGCCTGGACAAGCGTCGGCGGTGAAATTCTTCAGGTTGAAGCAGTAACCATGAACGGTGACGGCAAGCTTCAACTCACGGGCTCACTGGGAGATGTAATGAAAGAATCCGCTCAGGCGGCTCTCAGTTATATCAGAAGCAAGTCCGACAAATACGGCATAGATAACGATATGTTCGCTAAAAAGAATATTCATATCCATGTGCCTCAGGGGGCGGTTCCCAAGGACGGACCTTCTGCAGGTGTTACCATTTCAACGGCTCTGCTTTCTGTCTTAACCGGCAGAAGGGTCAGACGTGATGTTGCAATGACGGGTGAAGTCTCCCTTACGGGCAGAGTTCTTCCTATCGGCGGACTTAAAGAAAAGTCAATGGCGGCATATAAAGCCGGTGTTAAAAAGATTATTATCCCTCAGGATAATTACAGCGACCTGTGGGAAATTGAAGATGTTGTGAAGGACAATGTTGAATTCATTCCCGTTTCAAAGCTCGATGAGGTGTTTGAACTTGCCCTTCAGCACAAAGCGGAAACGGAAAGTCTTTCACAGTCATCGGTTAAATTTGCACCCCACGATATTATAATTGCCGACAGGAGGAAAAAGGATGAGATACGATAACGCAGTTTTTGAAACCTCTTTCGGAACGGCTAAACAGTTAAAAGCATCGGATTTGCCTGAAATTGCATTTTCAGGCAGGTCGAATGTGGGCAAAAGCTCCCTTCTTAACAGACTTTTAGGCAGAAAATCCCTTGCAAGGGTCAGCTCAATGCCCGGTAAAACCGTTACAATTAACTTTTTTAAGCTTGATTCTTGCCGCTT
Organism: Acutalibacteraceae bacterium; assembly: GCA_045531265.1. GTDB lineage: Bacteria > Bacillota > Clostridia > Oscillospirales > Acutalibacteraceae > UBA6857. The sequence continues at coordinate 68,147 of JAZSDP010000062.1, read as the reverse complement.
TGTTGACCTTCCCGGTTACGGCTATGCAAAGGTTTCTAACGCTGAAAAAATCCGTTGGGCAGAGCTTATGGAAAGCTATTTTGCCTCAGAAAGAGACCTGAGGCTTGTGGTTCAGCTTATTGATATGCGCCATGCTCCCTCTAAGCAGGATATTGATATGATTGAGTATATGACAGAGCGTGAGATTCCTTTTGTTGTTGCCCTTACCAAAAGCGATAAGCTTAATAAGACAGAGAGAATGAAGCAGCTCACTGAAATCTGCACCGTTCTTGCAAAATACGGCAACATCAGTGTTGTTCCTTTTTCCGCAACCAAGGGTGAAGGCGTTGAAGAGCTCAGAAGGCTTATTGAAAAAGCTGTTGAGGTGTAATTATGAAAGATTTATTCACTGAAAAAATGAAAAACAACCCCATAATAGCAGGGGTTAAGGACGAAAAAAATCTTGATGATGCACTGAATTCTGATTGCGAAATAATATTTCTTCTTTGCGGAAGTATTTTCAATCTCAAGGATATTGTAAAGCGTGTTAAAGAAAGGGAAAAGATGATTTTTATTCATATTGACCTTCTTGACGGTTTTTCAAAAGATGCAACCGCACTCAGATACATTGCTGAGGAAATAAAGCCTGACGGTATTATTTCAACCAAAAACAGCCAACTGAAAACGGCAAAGGCTCTCGGTATGCTCACCGTTCAGCGTATATTTATTATTGATTCCCTTTCAATTGATACTGCCGTTAAGGCTTCGCAGATGATTAACCCCGATGCAATTGAAATTATGCCCGGCATTATGCCGCGAATCACAAAACAGCTCAGCACAAGCCTTGATGTGCCCGTAATAGTGGGCGGACTTGTGAGTGAAAAGGAAGAGGTAAAAAATGCCACCCGTAGCGGTGCTCTCGGCGTTTCAACCTCATCAAAAGAAATATGGGAGATGAAATTATGATAAACATCAGAAAATACGAACCTAAGGATAAGCAGAATTTAATCAAAGTTCTTTATGAAACCTCATCCTTACCCCTTGAAACGGAAAAGCAGAGAAAGTTTCTTGAGCTTATGTTCAACGATTATTACACCGAAACCGAGCCTGACTGCTGTTTTGTTGCAGTGAATGAAGAAGACGAGGCAGTAGGCTATATTCTTTGCGCAAAGGACTACGATACATACGAAAAGAATTTTATGAATTTTTATATGCCTGAAATAAAGGAGCTCGGCTTCAATTTTTACACAATGGCAATGGGCGAGCTTTTTGTTCATAAGCTTCTTAAAAATAAGTACCCCGCACATCTTCACATTGACATTCTTGATGTATGCCAGGGTCAGGGTGTGGGTACAAGGCTTGTAAATGCACTTGGCGAACACCTTTCAAAAAACGGTGTGCACGGTCTTATGCTTTCCTGCGGAATGGGTAACACAGGTGCAATTAAATTTTATCAAAAGAACAATTTCAAAAAAATTATTAATTTCTTCGGCAATTTCTTAATGGCAAAGGAAGTATAATGTATAAAGCCTTTGATTCAGCCCATAATAATCACAAAAGGAGTTGAATTAAGATGCTTGACAAAATTGCTTTGATTCTTACCATTATCGGCGGCATCAACTGGGGGCTTATCGGAATTTTTCAGTTTGACCTTGTTGCCTGGATTTTCGGCGGACAGAGTGCAATCCTTTCCCGCATAATCTATACCCTTGTTGCCCTTGGCGCCATATGGTGCATATCACTTCTTTTCGGCGAAAGAAAAGTTGTTAACGACGAAGTTAAATAAAGCAGAAACCGCTGTACAGTCTGTACAGCGGTTTTTAGTTTTTAAGTGGGTTGATATAGTAACAAATATGTGTTAATATAATGCAGAGGTGAAACATAATGTCTTCAAAAAGGAAAATCAGAGCTAAAAAGCCCCCGCTGTCGCTTTTGGACCGATTTTTGTATATCGCTCTGTTTGTGTCTGCGTGTTTGTTATTATATACGGTTATTAATTTCTTCACCAATGTACTTCCTTTTATTGTATCCGGAAACAACGAATTAATTATTGCTGTAAACAATGAAAGAGTTACAATTTTATGTTCTATTCCATTAATTATGTTTATTTTAATCGGATTCGTTTGTGTTTTGAGTTGTGGGTATAAATCCAAACAACCGATTTTTGGTAATAAAAAGTTTAAACCAAAAGCAATGGAGCCAACATTCAGAGTTTATCCGATTTTCTCAAAAGAGTTCAGAGAGAATTTGGATGAATCAAAAAAGATTAAATTTAAAAGAATTGCAAAAAAATTTTTAGTGATGCTTTTGATTTCTTTATTGATTTTAACATTAGGTGTATTTCCCAGAGAAACATTGGATACTAAAAATGAATTGATTTCATATAACATTTTTAATATTAAAACGCATAACGCAAAATTAGAAGATGCTGAAAAATTAGTAATTGATGTTTATCGGGCGGTAACCAAAAATTCAACTGTTTGGCTCATTGAACTGAAATTCATTTTTGAAGACCATACATATAATTTTTACCCATATAGTTTTTATGAAATGAGCAGGGAAGAAAGTTACGCTTATATGTTGGAATTAAAAGGCTATTTTCATAAAGGAAATTGTGAAATTCTTCATAAAGAGAGGCTCAGTAAAATGATTTCAGATGTAGATTTCACTCAACAAGAAATAAACTTGATTTATAAACTTTTTGATGAATAACAATGATAGATTAAAAGAAAAAACCATTAGTTTAACGAATGGTTTTTTGAAGACTGAATCTAATTTTAATACAAACGCACCCCCTTTTGAGATGAGGGGGTGCAAGATTATTTTAGGGGGAGCATTTTGAATTAGGGGGGTGCAAAACTAAAAACCATACTGGGAAAAAGGCACGATTTCTGCTTGCAATTTACTAACTATAAACGGGTTGATTTTATAGGGAACATGGCTTGACATACCGATCAACTCAACTTGTTCCAGCTTTAAGATAGAAAAGCCACTACATTCTTGAACTTGAAAATAGTAATTTCTATGTGAACCATATTCTGAAAATCTTATTATTGCTTTATCAAAATCAAATGTGCAAGATAGTTCATCAACATCGTTCTTCGTATTTAACAAGTCAACCACCTGCTGGTATGAGAGATTAACTTTATAAACAAATTTTCTCATGCTGGAATCGTAGTTGATAATGCCACCGGTTACACTACTGTGCTTCTTATATATGGGAATTATTATCCCCAAAACCAGCGGAATAAGAATCACAAAAAAGAATATTGCAAAAACCAATAATTCCATTATAATCCCTCCTTTTTCTTATTATATCACAAAAAGAAAATAACCGCAACTTGTATCAAAGTTGCGGTTATTCTTTGGCGGAGAGTCAGGGATTCGAACCCTGGGTGAGTTTCCCCACACAGCATTTCGAGTGCTGCACCTTCGACCACTCGGACAACTCTCCGTATATCAAGCCTTTGTATTTTAACAAAAAAGCTGTGCTTTGTCAATAGAGATATTTTTATTAATCAGTGTATTGAAAAGAAATTCTTTTATGTTATAATAGAGAAAATAATTTTTTTGAGGATGTGTACATATGCCTTATCTTTTTGCTCATTTTAAAGAAAAAATCACTCCCGACGGTGAACAGGTCTATTTTGCCGTAAGCCGTGACGGTTATAACTGGGAACAGCTGAATTCCGGCAATCCCGTACTCAAAAGTAAAATCAGTATGAAGGGCTGCAGAGATATTGAGCCCGTCAGACTTAAAAACGGCGGCTTCGTAATTTTAACCACCGATGAATCCATTTCTTACCGCCTTGATGAAAATTATAAGGTGGATTGGAGTATTGTCAACAAAACGGGCAGTCACGGCTTTTGCTTCTGGAAGTCCGATGACCTTATAAATTTCTCCGAGCAGAAAATTATACCTGTCGGCAGGGACGATTTCGGCTGTATGTGGGCACCTGAGGTTTTTTATGATGAAACAGAAGGGGAGTATCTCATTCATTGGGGCTCAACTGTGGCTCAGGATAATTATAAGCATATGTCAATTTATTATTCTGCTACAAAGGATTTTGAGTCCTTTACAAAGCCTCGCCTTTTCTTTACAAAGTCAAACGAAATCCTTGATACCCATATCCGTAAGCACGGTGATAAGTATCATATGTTTTATAAAAATGCTCATAACCCGGGCATGAATATGCATGCAGTTTCCGATAACCTTTACGGACCCTATATACACGATGAAGAGTTCGAAAAGCTGATGGGTGAGATTCCGAATCCGGGCTGCTATGAAGCGGCAACAACTTTTGTTCTGCCCGACGGAAAATGGTGCCTTATGCTTGACTTTTTCGGCTGCGAAAGGGAAAAAATGGGTTATGTACCCTTTGTCAGCGACAGTGTGGGTGATATGAATTTCCGTATGTGCAAGGAGGATTTTTCTTTCCCTTACGGCTTCAAGCACGGCGGCGTTCTTGAAATAACGGATGAAGAATACGAAAGACTTAAAAAGCACTACAAATAAAATAAACGGTCTGTTACATTTTTGTGTAACAGACCGTTTTGTGTAATTTAACCACCTGCAGCAGGTGAAAGGAGCCATACCTCGTCTCCGGAAGAAAGCTTTTTACCCTTGCGCATACATCTTTCACCGTTCACATACACAACCGCATCCTTGAATTGAAGTCTTTCGTGATATTCAAGAGCAGGGTTTTTCGGTTTAATATATTTGACATTGGGATCGTTTTTTTTGCGCTCGAGCTCTTCCTTGTCTTCTTCGTAGCCCAGAGCCATTCTTCTTGAAATTATTTCAAAAATTTCGTTTACAGTTTTTGCGTCAACCTCGAGATAGCTGAAGCCTGTTGTTGTGCGGATAACGCCGAAAACCTTAACCTTTACCATAGGGGTAGACCTCCTTTGCACATTCGGGAAGCTTAATACCGAGCTTTTTAATCATTCGCATTGTCGGTGCGCCGTCTTTCCAACCGCGGATAATATAGTAGCTCTTCTTCATTTTATCAAGAGGTACCTTTGTCTTTTTAACACCGGGCACCTGTTCTTCATCTGTCAGACGTTTCGGAAGTGTGTCTGTATCCTTACCTACGGGAAGACCTAAGATGACATTGCACACTCTTTCAACGTTGTAGCCGTAGGATCCTGCCTTAATGAAAGTACCCAAAGTGTACTTTGAGCCGGTGGCAGCATTGATTGCTCTCGGGTACTGAATAAGAGGAATGTTAAGAGCAAGAATATCGGGGTACTGCATACCGATATAGAGAATTGGTGTGAGGAATTTGAAAGCCTGCTGAACAACTCTTGTAAGCACACTTGTGGGTTTTGCAACAATAAACCAGGGCAGAACTGCATAAGAGGTGAACACACAACAGCCTGCTGCAGAAGCGGCCTCCATAACATTCTGGAACATAATTGCAAGGCTTGCTTTACCCTTGGGTGTATATGAGTTCATGTTAAGACCGAGGCCCTCAAGAACAACCATATAGCCTGCGTTAAGGTGGCATCCGCCACGGTTTGAAGTAGCATAGCCAAGGCCCTGACCTACAGCACCTCTGGGCTCATATGCTGCAAGCTCCATGCCCTTTGCGTGAATCGCAAACTCTTTTCCGCCGAACTTTTCACTCATACGCTTTGTGCCGTCAGCAAGAATATCGCCTATACCTTCTCTGTTTGCTATAAGCTTGAATACGTCGCTGATGTTGTCGGTCTTACCGAATTCAAGGCCGCTGTTCCACATACCTTTTTCCTGTAATTCCATTGCAAATGCAATTGAACCGGCACAGGAGATAGTGTCCATACCAAGCTCGTCAAGCTCGTAATTCCAGCGGAGAATTTTTTCTATATCGTCATTGAGAATATTGGGGCCGAAAAGACCAAGGGTTTCAAGCTCGGGACCCTTTACATTTTTACCGTCAACCTTTACTCGTCTTTCACAGCGCATGGGACAGGAATAGCAGTTACCGTTACCTACAAGATACTTTTCAGTGAGCTCTTCACCCGATACCTTTTCAAAAGCATCGAATCTGCCGTCGCTGAAATTTTTTGTTGCAAGAATTCTGTGCGCCTGCATTGGGGCAACAAGACCTGCCGTGCCGAGCTTTGAGAGCTGAGCACCGGTAATGGGATGGCGGAGAAGCTGCATCTTCCATTGCTCTGTGATTGTATCAAGCTTTTCCTGATCGTAAATCTCAGGATTCTGAGTACCATTTGCTGTTATGATTTTTAGATTTTTATCACCAAAAACGGCACCTACACCGCCGCGGCCTGCGGTTCTTTCACCGCTGAAAACACCTGCATAAAGCACCTTATTTTCACCGGCAGGACCTATTACAAGGGGACTTGTACCGCCTTTAAACAGCTTCTGAAGCTCACCTGTAAGCATACCCTTATATTCGGGTACATCGTGGAAGGTAACCTCACTGTCAACAATTTCAATCCAGGTGAGCTCACTTGCCCTGCCCGTAATTACCATAGCATCCCAGCCGGCCTTTTTCAGTCGTCTGCCGAAGGGACCGCCGCAATTAGATGAGGTAAGAATTCCTGTAAGCGGAGAAACCGTTGAAATGTTGAAACGGGTTGATGATGGTGTTTTGCAACGGGTCAGAGGACCCGTTGTTATAACAAGCCAGTTATCCTCGTCAAAAGCCTTCATGCCCGGTTTAATGTGCTGAAGCAGAATGTCGGCTGCCATAATCTTACCGCCGATAGTTCTCTTTCTGTCCTCGTCTGTCCAGGGAAATTCCTTATAGGTTTTATTTGTCAGGTCAACAAACAGAACCTTTCCCATATAGCCTTTTAAGTTCGTCATACTTTCACCTCAGGTGTATTACATATTTTACATTCAGAATTAGGTTTTATTGAAAGGGTATCCCATAAATCACCGTCAAAAACAAAGATTTTTCCCGCAGAGCCCTTATCGTCCGTGAGAAGGTATCTCAAAGCAAGGTTAACCTCCATAGCACCGATGATTCCTGCCGATGAGGAAACGGAGCTTCTTACAGAAATGTCGTTTATTATTCCGGCACAGTTAGGGCAGGGCGTTATATCAGGAAGATAAAGGTAGGCTGTTCCGTAAAAGCCGTCAACTCCGCCGAAAACTGAAGGGATTTTCTCTTTCTTTGAAAAATCTGCAACTGCACTTCTGCCAACGGCATTATCAACACAGCACAGAATAATGTCACAGTCTTTTGCAAAAGAGAGATCCTCTGCGGACATAATTCTTTTTACAATGGGTACATATTCAGTTTCCGTTGAATAGTAAGAAAGTCTTTCTTTGAGAATATTGCACTTAAAAAATCCTCCGTCAATTTTTGTAAATAGAAACTGACGGTTCAGATTTGAAAGGCTTACAGTGTCAAAGTCGCAGAGATAAAGCTTTTTAACCCCCGCACCTGTAAGATGTACCGCCGCATTTGTTCCCAATGCACCGCATCCAACAATGCAAACTGTTTTATCGTCTATACTGAAAAGCTGAGTTATATTTTTTAAGCTCAATCAATCACCGCCCTTGCCGTAATTTCCGCCGCAGTTCATAGTGTCACCCTTAATCACATCAACGGCGTGTGGGAGAACCGGCAGAACAAAATTCAAGGCTTCCTTCACTGCCTTCGGACTTCCCGGCAGATTAATTATAAGTGTGCTCTTTCTTATTCCTGATACAGCCCTTGAAAGCATTGCCTTAGGTGTGATTTCAAGGCTTTTTATACGGATAGCCTCCGCAATTCCGGGAGCTTCCTTTTCAATAACAGCCTTTGTAGCTTCGGGGGTTATATCTCTGGGCGAAAATCCCGTACCGCCCGTTGTAAATACAACATCTGTCTTCACATCGTCACAAAGGTAAACAAGAGCTTTTTCAATTTCTTCCTTTTCATCGGGAACGATTATATATTCCGTGGCTTTTCCAAGTTCAGATACAGCTTCAATAATTGCAGGTCCGCTTAAATCCTTGCAAAGGCCTTTGGAGCATCTGTCACTTATACAAATTACGCCGAAATTCAAAATTTTATCACTTCCTACTTGAAAAGTTACAATTACTGATATATAATATCATAAAAGAACAAAATTTACAATATAGTTTTCATATTATTCATATTTTTTGTTGAAGTTGGTGATATTCACCGTTAATTCATATTCCGACTCACTTTGCCTAAACCTTTCGTGCACGGTTGAGTGAGCGTGACCGAAATAACACAACCTGCAAGGAGAATTTATGCAGGTAACGGTCAAGGGCAAAAAAGGAAACTGATTTGCCTTCCGTGATTGAAAAGGAGAATGAATTATGAAAAAACTTCTTGCAATCATTCTTGCAGCTATAATGCTGTTTTCACTTGCTGCCTGCGGCGGCGGTGGAGAAACCCTGGGCAATGCGCCTGCAAATCCCGTAATCAGAATGTCAACCACAACCTCTGTTAATGACTCGGGCCTTCTTCCTTATCTTCTTCCTGCTTTTGAAAAGGCTACGGGCTATACTGTTGAAGTTCAGTCAGCAGGTACCGGTGCCGCAATTCAGAAGGCTAAAGACGGCAACGCAGACCTTATTCTTGTTCACGCAAAAGCATCCGAAGAAGAATTCATCAATGAAGGATACGGCATTGAAAGAATCCCGTTTATGTATAACTACTTTGTAGTTGTCGGCCCGGCAACTGACCCTGCAGCTATCAAGGATAGCGCAAATGCAGCAGCAGCCTTTGATAAAATTGAAGATGCAGAAGCAAAGTTTGTTTCCCGCGGTGACGAAAGCGGTACACACAAGGCAGAGCTTAAAATCTGGGCCGATGATGTTCCCGAAGCTGACGATGAATGGTACATCAGTGCAGGTCAAGGTATGGGTGCATGTCTTTCAATGGCAAGTGAAAAGGGCGCTTATTGCCTTACAGATAAAGCTACCTTCCTTTCAAACAAGGCAGATCTTGACCTTGAAATCCTTCTTTCCGAAGGCGAGGATATGAAAAACACATACTCACTTATTGAGTGTAATCCCGAAAAGCTTGAAGGTATTAACACCGAAGGTGCAAAGGCTCTTATTGAATGGATGACAGGTGAAGAGGCATCCGCACTTATTGCAAAGTACGGTGAAGAAGAATACGGCTCTGCACTTTTTTATCTTATTGAAGAATAAGCCTTGGAAAAAATAGCAGAAGCCTTTAATATGCTTCTCAGTATGGACAGGGAGCTGTTACACATAATCGGTGTAACGCTCCGTATGTCCTTTTTCAGCACCACTATATCGTGTCTTATCGGTATTCCGCTCGGTGTGCTGATTTCAAAAAGCGGCTTTAAAGGCAAAAGGACAGTAAAAAGAATAACCGGTACTCTTATGGGTCTGCCTCCTGTGGTGGCAGGCCTGATTGTGTATATGCTTTTTACAAAATACGGACCCTTCGGGTCTCTCGGACTGCTTTTTACCGTTGATGTAATGGTAATTGCGCAGTGTATGCTTATAATTCCCGTTGTGATAAATCTTTCTGAATCCATAACCTCAATAAATGCAAAAAGACTGATTGAAACATCAAAAGGACTTAATCTTGGCAAGGCTAAAACAGCAATACTTATTTTGTCAGAAAACAAGCAGGCACTCTTTTCAGTTGTGCTTACCGCTTTCGGCAGGTCAATAGCTGAGGTGGGTGCAGTCAGCCTTGTGGGTGGTAACATTCAGTGGAAAACAAGAGTTATGACAACGGCAATTATGCTTGAAACCAATAAGGGTAATTTCAGCTTTGCCCTGGCTCTCGGTATGATACTTCTTATTATTTCGCTTATAGTGAATATAGTTTCATCCTTACTCGTTAAGGAGGATAAATATGATTAAAATCAAAGAACTAAAAAAGGTATACGGCAACAGAACCGTGCTTGATATTGATTGCCTGGAAATAAAAAAAGGTGAAACCGTTGTAATCGTCGGCCCTAACGGTAGCGGTAAAAGTACACTTTTAAAAATACTTTCGGGTGTGATAAAGCAGAACTCAGGCGATTTTTCATCTGAGGGCGTTATGTACTACCTTCCTCAGCAAAGTGTACCCTTTGGAAAAACCGTTAAAAAGAACATCCTTTTCTCCGTTAAGGATAAGACAGATGCCGATAAGCGAACAGAGGATATTCTTAACCTTTTCAATCTTAAAGCACTTGCCGATAAAAATGCTAAGAGCCTTTCGGGCGGTGAATGTCAGCGTCTTTCTCTTGCAAGAATACTCGTAAATAAGGCTGATATCATTCTTCTTGATGAGCCGACAAGTGCAGCCGATATAGAAGGCACTGAAATTATTGAGAACGCTTTGAAGGAATACAAAAATAAAACGGGCTGTGCAATACTTATGACAACCCATTCACCCCGCCAGGCAATGGCACTTGCTGACAGAATTGTTATGCTCAAGGACGGAAGAATAGTCGAATCGGGAAATACCCGTGAATTATTACAGAATCCCCGTACAGATTGGGGCAAAAAGTTTATTAATTCATGGAAAATTGATATATAAAGAGGTGATTTGATGTTAAAGGTGGTAACCTCAGAAAAAGCGCTTGAAATAATAAAAACTGAATTTTCAGATATAAAGGCTGAAACGGAGTGTGTTCATTTAAATGATTGCCTCGGACGGGTGTTGAGTGAAAATGTTGTTTCAGCGGAAGATATTCCCGCATTTAACCGTTCAACCGTAGACGGCTTTGCCGTAATAGCCTCCGATACCTACGGAAGCGGAGAAAGTATGCCCTCACAGCTTACTGTTATCGGTGAAGTGTTGATGGGTGAAAAAGCAGATTTCACCGTTAAAAACGGTGAATGCGTAAAAATTTCCACGGGCGGTATGTTGCCGGAAGATGCTGACAGTGTTGTTATGTTGGAAAACACCGATGTCTCCTTTGACGAATTTGCCCTTATTTATAAATCAGTAAGTCCCTTTGAAAATGTTACAAGAAAAGGTGACGACATCAGAACAGGTGATACGGTTTTTGAAAAAGGGAGAATTATATCATCCCGTGAAATCGGTGCTCTTTCCTGCCTTGGTATAACTTCTGTCAATGTTTATAAAAAGCCCAAAGCAGGCATTATCTCAACGGGTGATGAAATTATTCCTGCCGAAAGCAAGGCGGTTTTCGGCAAAATCAGGGATGTGAACACTTATATCCTTTCTTCCCTTATGCAAGAGCTCGGCTGCGACTGTACAAATTACGGCATAATTAAAGATACTTACAATGATATTTATTCCGCAGTAAAAAAAGCTGTTTGCGAAAACGATATTGTGCTCATTTCGGGTGGCTCATCTGCAGGTGCAAGAGATATGACTGCCCAAATTATTTCTTCTCTCGGTGAGGTTTATATTCACGGACTCGCAATGAAACCGGGAAAACCCACCATAGTGGGTAAAATTGATAAAAAAGCTGTCTTCGGTCTGCCGGGGCATCCCGTTGCCGCATATTTTGTTGCTTTAAGATTAATTGCCCCCCTTGTTAATATGATGCTCGGAAAAAATAACAAAGTCATTACCGTAAAAGGGAAGCTAACTCAGAATGTATCCTCCAATCACGGCAGAGAGGAAATCGTTTGCGTAAAATACGATAGCGGAGAAGTTACACCCGTTTTCGGTAAAAGCGGTGTTGTGTCCCTTCTTTCTGAGGGCGACGGCTATATTGTTATCGGTCGCAACTGCGAGGGTCTGAAATCGGGCGAAGAAGTTACCGTTAATTTATTTTCGGAAAGGTAAAAATATGAAGCATAACTATCTTAATAATACAGATTTATTTAAAGCCAAAAATGAATATCTCAACTGTCTAAGTGTTGCGGGATTTTCCTTCGGTGTTGAAAGGGTGCCCGTCTTCAATGCATCGGGAAGAGTGCTTTCAAAGGCTGTTTATGCTCTTATATGCTCACCTCATTATAACGCCAGTGCTATGGATGGTATTGCCGTAAAAGCTTCGGATACCTACGGTGCCTCGGAAAACAGTCCCGTCATACTTGAAGGGGAGCAATATTCAGTTGTTGATACAGGCGACCCCGTTCCCGAAGGCTTTGATGCAGTTGTAATGGTTGAGGATGTAACCGAAAAAGATGGCGGAAGGGTCTGCCTTCTTTCCGCAGTACACCCCTGGCAGAATGTCCGTCAGGTAGGTGAGGACATCTGCAAGGGTGATATGATTGCACCTTCTTTTACTGAAATTACCCCCTCAATGTGCGGAGCTTTCCTTGCAGGCGGTGTTCTTGAAGTTGAAGTAATCAGAAAGCCTGTGTTCGGTATAATACCTACGGGCGATGAAATTGTGTCACCTAAATCAAACCCTGAAAAGGGCGAAATAATAGAGTTCAATTCCACTATTTTTTCTTCAATGCTCAATTCATGGCAGTGCGAAGCAAAGGTTTATGATATAGTAGAGGATAAAAAAGAACTGCTTTCTTCTGCGCTTCAGAAGGCGGCTGAGGAATGTGATGCAGTTTTGGTTCTTGCAGGCTCTTCTGCAGGCAGGGACGACTACACAAGTACAATAATATCTTCTTTGGGTGAAGTTGTTTTCCACGGCCTTTCAATAAAGCCCGGTAAGCCTGCCGTTCTCGGCAGAATAGGGAATAAGCCTGTAATAGGTCTTCCCGGTTATCCCGTTTCCGCAATTGTGGTTATGGAGGAAATAGTAAAAAGCGTAGTAGATTTATATCATAAAAAGAGTGAAAACGGTATTGAAGCCATAAATGCAGTTTTGGGTAAGCGCGTAGTGTCTTCACTTAAATACCGCGAATATGTGAGAGTGACTCTCGGCAAAGTCGGTAATATGCTTACGGCTGTACCTTTGAACCGTGGTGCAGGTGTTATAACAAGCTTCACCAAGGCTGACGGTATACTCGTTGTGCCTCAGGACAGCGAGGGCTTTGAAGTCGGTGAAAATGTCGAAATCCGCCTTTTAAAGGACCTTAAAGAGATTGAATGCTCACTCATTATAACGGGAAGCCACGACCCTCTTATTGATGAGTTGACCGATATTGTTAAAAAACAGTACTGCTTTACCGTAAAATCAAGCCATGTGGGAAGTATGGGGGCTATAACTGCCCTCAAAAACAAGCAGGCTCATATGGGATGTATCCACCTTCTTGATACTCAGAACGGAACATATAATCAAAGCTATATAAAAAAATATTTCCCCGACGGCGGTGTAAAGCTCATAAAAGGTGTTGGCAGAATTCAGGGGCTTATGGTTAAAAAAGGTAACCCTTTGAATATAAAAAGCTTCTCTGATATAATAAAGGGAAGATATGTAAACCGTCAGCTCGGCTCCGGAACAAGAATCCTCTGCGATTATCTTATCAGTGAAAACAATATGAACAAAAATGACATCGACGGCTACCGTAACGAGGAGTTTACTCATACAGCCGTTGCCGCCCTTATTGCGGCGGGTAATGCTGATTGCGGACTCGGTATATATTCCGCCGCAAAAATGTATGCCCTTGATTTTATTGAAATCTGCACTGAAGAGTACGATTTCCTTATTGACGAAAACGCTTATGAAAGTGAAAAGGTGCAAAAATTCCTTGAAGCATTCAGAAGTGATGAATTTAAAGAAAGACTAACTGAGATGGGAGGCTACAGCCTTGGGTGATTTTTCACATCTTAACAAAAAAGGTGAAGCGCTGATGGTTGATGTCGGGGACAAAGCAATAACTTCAAGAACTGCTAAGGCTTTTGCAAAGGTAAAAATGCAAAAGGAAACCCTCAGAAAGCTTCTGAACTCCGAGCTTAAAAAAGGTGACGGACTTGCAACGGCAAGAATTGCAGGTATAATGGCGGCAAAGCGTACCTGGGAGTTTATCCCTCTTTGCCATAATATCCCGATTGAAAGTGTAGAAATTACATTTGATAACAACGGTGAGGATGAGCTTTATATTTGCTCTTATGCAAAATGCTCATATAAAACAGGCATAGAAATGGAAGCACTTACAGCGGTTAATGTTGCCGCTTTAACCGTATATGATATGTGTAAGGCAATTGACAGAAAAATGGAAATAAGTGAAGTTAAGCTTCTCAGTAAAACAGGCGGAAAGAGCGATTTTAAAAATGATTGACAGCTACGGAAGAAACATCAATTATCTCAGGGTATCCGTTACTCAGCGTTGTAATCTGAACTGTACTTATTGCGGTGCACAAAAGGCAAAGGCTGATAGTGAGCTTAATGCAGATGAAATTGAAAAAATAGTAAGAGCTTTTGCATTTTTCGGCATAACAAAAATAAGACTCACCGGCGGTGAGCCCCTTGTGAGAACGGATATCTGCGATATTGCCGAAAAAATCAGCAGAATTGAGGGTATTAAAAAAATCGCCCTTACAACCAACGGCGTAAGGCTTAAAGAGTTTGCACAGCCTTTAAAAAACGCAGGACTTAAGGCAGTAAACATAAGCCTTGATACAACAGATAAAGCACAGTTCAAGGAAATTACGGGCTATGATTATCTGTATAAGGTTTTTGAAGGTATAGACGAATGTGAAAGAATGGGACTTTACCCCATAAGGCTCAATGCAGTGCTCGTAAAAGGCAAGAACGATGCTCAGGCAGAAAAACTAATAAATATAGCGAAAGACAGAAAGATTGATGTCCGTTTTATTGAGCTTATGCCTTTTTCCTTTGAAGGTGAAAAATCCGACCTTGTTGTGAAGGGAGAAGAAATTCTTGAAAAATTTTCTTTCCTTAAACCTTTTCCGTCTGAAAAATCCACCTTCGAGCAAAGCGTTGCAAAGTATTATACCGCTGAAGGTTTCAAAGGCAGAATAGGACTTATTACTCCTGTCAGCAATAAATTCTGCAGTGAATGCAACAGAATACGCCTTCTTTCTGACGGTAAAATCAAGCCATGCCTCGGCAGCGACCTTGTATATGATGTAAGAGACATAATAAACGATGAAGTGCGTTTGAAGGAGGCTGTGTATAAAGCGATTTTAGCCAAACCTACAGAACATAAATTCTCTTGCGGTTACGGCAAAACACACGGAATGAACACAATAGGAGGTTAATTATGAAAGGTAAGGTATTATCAATTAATATAAGCGAAAAAAAGGGCACACCCAAAACAAAAATAAATCCCGGTGTGCTTATTGAGGATTTCGGCTTTGAGGGTGATGCCCATGCGGGTAAATGGCACCGTCAGGTCAGCCTTCTTGCAAAGGAAAGCATTGAAAAATCCAAAGGCTTACCCACTGACGGACTTTGCCACGGCGTATTTGCCGAAAATATAACAACCGAAGGCATTGAGCTTTATACAATCCCTGTAGGAACACGGCTTAAGGTAGGTCAGTGTGTTATTGAAATCAGTCAGATAGGTAAAGAGTGCCACGACGGTTGCGCAATAAAGAAGCTTGTAGGCCAATGTGTTATGCCACGCGAAGGCATATTTGCAAGGGTTATTAGAGGCGGTAAGGTCTTTGATGGCGATGAAATTGAAATAATCGAATAAAAAACTGTGGCTGTTGCAATTAGTTGCAACAGCCACAGTTTTTATATTATTCAGCTTTTTCGTTTCTAGCTCGCATTTCAAGCACCTTTTCATGCACCTCTTCCTTCTTTTGGCCTGTAAGCTTATAGAAGAAGAAGGGAACGCCTGCGAGGAACATCATAAGACCGTGGATAATTGTATAGAAGAACAGAAGCAGAATCTTCGTGTCCATTGTCTGTGTGGGCATGGGAACAAGGTCGGTGGGCTGAATGTAATGGATAATTGAATTGTCGCCATAAAGAATCAGGGGTGCGAGTGTACTTGCAATTGTACCGCTTATAAGTGTACCGATTGAAATAACAAAGGGCATTGAAGCGTCAAGTCTCTTACCGGTTTTAGCTTCAATATCTTCAAGAACATCAGCCTGGAACATAAGGGGTAGCAGATTTGAAGCACCAAACTGCAAGCCTACCAGGAACAGACAAGCTATAAAAGCAACAACAAGAGCGGAATTTCCGCTTTTGAAATAGAAATAACCTACGGTAAATGCAACGATATTTGCACATACGGAGTAAATACCGCTTCCGATATAAAGTACCTTTGAGTTGAATTTCTTTAAAAGGAAGTTGATTACAAGCATACCTACTGCAGTACCGATACCTATGGGCAGAAGAATGAATATCTTCTTTGAGGGGTCACCGATAATTGCAATTGCAAGAAAGCCTTCCATATAGGTCGAAATACCGCGGAAGCTTTTAAGAAATTCTGAAATAATAATGGTCCAGGCATATTTATTTGTAAGAATATCCTTAAAGCCGAGAAGGGGATTCTTCTTTTCAGCGGAATAGGTTGTTCTTTCTCTTGCAATTTTCATACCTAAAAGAACGGTAATAATGCCTATAACACCGCAGAATGCCGCACAGATTATGTACTGCAAGCCCTCATTGTTTTTCCAGATAAGACCGATAATAAGCAGGAAAAGCATTGGTGCTGAGTTTCCGATTGCGGAAGCGATACTTCTGAATGAAAGCACTTGGTCGCGCTCCTTCATATTAGGAGACATAACATTTGCAATCATATTTATGGAATTACCGAAGGTGCAAAGCACACCCCACAGAATACCGATTGTAATAACATAAATCATAAGAATTGTGCCGGAAAGTGAAGGCGGTGCCCAGAAGGTGAGCATCATAACAACACCCATCGGTACTGCAACAAGCATTGCAATAGGTCTGAATTTGCCCTCTTTACCCATTTTTCTGCCGTCAATATACATAACAATAAAGAAGTTGAGTATAAAGGGAACAATTGCAACAATTGCATTAAAAAGTGACGTCTGGGATTCTTCAAGCTTGAGAACATTAACAAGGTAAGTGTTTCTGTTAGCGCCAACAACGCCTGTCATTGTTGTGTAAAAGAAAACACCCATAAGGTACAGAATAAATTCTGCAGGCTTTACGTGTTTTCTTTCTTCGGGTTTAAGGTTGTAATCTGTAATTTCTTTCATATTTCTTCTCCAAAAAAATATTTATTCGTTAAATTCAGCATACCAGGTAAAGGTAAAGCTGTCATCAGGCTTTAAGAAATTGATTGCATCCTTTTGTGAAAAATCCGCTTTCTTTTCCGTAGAGTCATTAACTCCGCACCAGGGCTCAATGCACACATAGGGTGCACCGGGCTTTGCCCATATGCCGAGATAAGGCGCATTGCCAAGGTTGAATTTTATGCTTCTTTCACTGTTTTCGCTTACGAGTGTGATGTTTTCAGATTTTACGCCTTCAAATATAAGCGCATCCTCTTTAAAAATATCCTCGGTTATTACAATTTCCTTTTCATTTTTAACAAACGGTTCGGTTTCAGGGAGCCTCAGAGAATTTACCAGATCAATTTTAATTGTTTCAAGAGTTTCGTTTTTGTCAAAAATAAGCTTGTCACCGATTTCACAGTTGAAGGCAGGGTGAGCGCCTATTGAAAAATACATTACTGAGTCGTTTTTGTTCACAACCTTATGCTCGACCGTAAGCCTGTTACCGTCAAGTATAAATTTAACAATAAGGTCAAAGCAGTAAGGGTAGGCTTTTACTGTTGTTTCGTTTTCGCTTAGTTTGAAAATCAAGGAGTTTTCATCCTTGCCAATAAACTCCCAATCGTTTCTCCTTCCGAAGCCGTGCTTTTCCATTTCGTACTCTTTGCCGTCAAGCGTATATTTATCTTCAATCAACCGTCCTATTATCGGAAAGAGAATAGGTGATTGCCCTGACCATATGTCGGGATTGCCTTGCCACAGATATTCGTAAGAGCTGTTTTTTGATTTAATGCTTGTCAGCTCACAGCCGAATCTTTTAACTGAGATTTTCAGTATTTCATTTTCAATTGAGTGAATCATCAGAGTTCCGCCTTTCTACAATATTGACATTATGATACATCATCTTTTATCTTTTATCAAGGAAAACAGTGTTTTTAAGGCTGTTATTCAGCTAAAAAAGAAATATGCACAAAATTGAAGCTGTTTTTTTGTCTATAACATAAAAAAGAAAAATAAGCCTTTATTTATCGGATATAATGGTATATAATACAATGGTAAAATTAGTATGCTTTGCAGAAAAAGTAAGAATGAAATATTAATTGGAGGAATTAAAAATGAAAGTTATTGTTGTAGGCGCAGGTGCCATTGGCGGTACCGTTGCAGTGCTTCTTAAGGAGCAGGGATATGATATCAGAGTAAAGTGCCATATTCCTGAAATCAAGGAGCTTATTGAAAAGGAAGGCTTTTATCTTCACGGTGCAAAGGGTGAACACCATGTAAACTTCAAGTGTTATCACGATGTTTCCGAATTCGGCGATGAAAAGTTTGATATTATCATTATTGCAACAAAGTATGCACACGTTGCTTCTTGTGCAAAAATGATGCTTCCCTATGTTGCCGAAAACGGTATTATCGTAGGTATGCAGAACGGTATTCTTACAGAAGAGCTTGCAGAAATCGTTGGCAGAGATAAGGCTGTCGGTTGTATGATCGGCTTCGGTGCAACAAGAAATGCGGATAACGATGTTACAATGACAAGTCTTGGTGAATATTATGTAGGTATGCTTGACGGCAGAAAGACAAAGACACTTGAAGCCTTTGCAGAAATGCTCAAGAGCGTTGTTCCCACACAGATTACAATGGAAATCAAGAGCCGTCAGTATTCAAAGCTCATCATTAACTCCTGCATAAATGCTGTTGCAGGTATCACCGGTAAAAAGCTTGGTGAAATTCTTAAGGATAACAGAGCAAGAGACCTTTTCCTCAACATTGCAAGAGAGGGTATGGCTGTTGCAAAGGCTATGAAAATCAAGGTGCCAAAGTACGGCCTTGTGCTTGAATACAGAATGCTTGCACTCGGTAATAACAAGATATATAACGGACTTTGCAAGTTCGTTGTAGGTATTGTAGGTAAGCTTTATTCAGATGTTAAGCCTTCAACCCTTCAGTCTCTTGAAGCAGGTGAGATTACCGAAATCAACATTCTTAACGGCTTCTTTGTTGAAAACGGTCTCAAGTACGGCGTACCCACTCCCGTTAATACAAAGCTTGTTGAAATGATTCATGAAATCGAGCGCGGAGAAAGAAAAATGTCCTCCGACAATCTTGCAGAGTTTTAATTACATATCAAAAAACAAGCTGAAGGATTTTAAGCCTTCAGCTTGTTTTTATGTGGATTTTTTAATATCAAACCAGAATTCAACGCCCTTATCACCGTTGATAACTCCGTATTTTTCTCCGTGAATTTCCTGCAAGGTTGCAACTATGGAAAGCCCCAGACCGAAGCGGCCTTCTTTTCTTGAATGGGATTTATCAGCTCTGTAAAAGCTTTGCCATATGTTTTCTATATCTGTTCCGGGAATGGGTTTGCCTGAGTTGTAAACGCTGATTCTGTAACTCTGTCCGTTGGGGATGGCTTTTATAATAAGCTTTTTATCAAAATCAATATGACTGAGTGCGTTTGAAAGATAGTTGTTGAATATGTTCGCTATAAGTTCTGTATCACCGTAGCCTGTAAAGCTTTCGTCAATATCAAGCTCAGTACAGATTTCATTTTCTTCAATATTTAACTGACGTTTAGCTATACAATCCTTTATAAGCTCAGATATATTGAACTCGGTAAACTTCGGATTATATCCGCCAGAACCGTACTGCAGATATTCCATAAGCTTTATTACAAGGGAGTTCATTTTGTTCGCTTCGTCAATTATTATATCGCAGAACTCCTCCGTTGAATCGCAGCCGATACCGTATTTCATACCTTCTGCATATCCCTGAATAATAGATATAGGTGTTTTTAGCTCGTGGGAAACATTTGCAATAAAAGTCTTTCTTGTTTTATCAAGCTTTCTTTCTGTTGCAATATCCATTTCAAGCTGATAGTTTTCAATTTTCAGGTCAGTCAGAGCTTTGTTAAGTGAAGCGGAAAGCACGTTAATGTTTTCGCTCAGCTCGTCAAGTTCTTTTATTCTGAAAGAAGGACAGCTTTCGTCAAAATTCATACCTGCAATTCTTTTGGTTGTCCTTGTTATCTTTCTTATAGGCTCAGTGAAAAAGTTGGCATAGTATATAGTTACGGCAAAAAACATTATAACTGCAAAAAGTGAAAGCGCAAACAGCGCCCATGAAGCTATTCGGGCATTTTCTTTTATAACATCTATTGAAGAATAAAGCACAAGCCCCGTGTCACTGCCGAAGAATGTTCCGTAAACAATATACTGTGACGGAGTGTAATACTCTTGTCTTAATTCAAAGTAACTGCCGTCATCCTTAATATTCTGTGTCAGAAGCTTCATAACTCTGGGCTTCAGTTCGGTTTTGTTTTTGTCACTGTTTCCGTAACTGTTGTAAACAGTATCATTGCTCTGCGATGTATAAATGAGATTATCTCTTGGGGAGTAAATCTCAATATAAAGATATTTTTCGGTTTCGTATTCTGATAATAGTGCGGGATATTTTTTATCGGAAAAATCTATCTCTTCAATTTTCCGTGCAGTATCAAGCATATTTATCCTTGTAGCAAGACCGAAGATATCATCCATAAAAACAAACTGGATAACGGAAAATATAATAAAACAAATTAGAATACCCGATATACTCGCAAGAGAATATCTGCTTTTTAAGTTGCTTATGTACTTCTTTTTGGCTTTCATCAGCAATCCTCAATCTTATATCCGATGCCGTAAACGGTTTTAAGGTGGTTGTTTCCCCAATCACCGAGCTTTGTTCTGAGCCTTGCAACGTGGGAGTCAACAGTACGGATATCTCCCGTAAAATCATACCCCCAAATGCTGTCAAGAAGTTGTTCTCTGCTGAAAACTCTTCCGGGAGCTTCAAGGAATTTTTTTAGTATATTGTACTCCTTAAGCGTAAGGTCAATTTCCTTACCTTCAAGGCGTACCTCGTGTGCTTCGTCATTAAAAATAAGGTCGCTGAACTTCTTTTCGTTTGATACTGAAGCTATCGGATTTGCTCTTCTGAGAAGTGCTTCAACACGTTTAACAAGAATAGTTGGGCTGAATGGCTTTGTCACATAATCGTCAGCACCTGATTCGTAGCCTGTCAGCTCATCAAATTCCTGGCTTCTTGCTGTGAGCATAATAACGGGCAGGGTAGAGCTTTCGCGTATTTTTCTGCATATTTCCCAACCGTTGAGACCGGGCATCATTATATCAAGAATAATAAGGCTCAGGTCATTTCTGTGTTCTTCAAAAAGTCTGTAAGCATCATCACCGTCTTCTGCTTCAATTACCTCATATCCGTCTTTTTTCAGAAAGTCAGCAACAAGCTTTCTGATTCTCGCTTCATCGTCTGCGACAATGATTTTATTCATATTTATCACCTCTGTGAAAATTACTGCTTAGATAATAACACACATTGTTACGTTTTACAATAAGAGAAGTGAAATTTATTCATAATTTGTTTAAATTTAATTTTTAAAGTTTAACTTATTACTTGACTTTACGTATTATTATTGACACTTTGCAGTATTTGGTATAAAATATAAAGGATAATAAATTGCCTTAGGGCGGAACGGAGTTATTATGATTTATCTTAACAAAGACAATGTATTCCATCTCCAGACAAAAAAGACAAGTTATGTTTTCAGAGCTCTTCCCACAGGTCAGCTTGAGGGTATGTACTACGGCAGAAGAATCAGAAACACTGATGACTTCACCTTTATTTACGATAAGCACGCTTCAGGCTACAGCAACAGCACTCCCTACTGCCAGGAGGACAAGAGCCTTTCTCTTGACCACATCGCTCTTGAATATTCAGCATATGGCAAGGGTGACTACAGACTCCCTTCAATGCAGCTCACTTCACATGATGATATATTCACAACAGATTTCAAATATAAAAGCTCAGCAGTAACAAAGGTTAAGCCTGACCTTCAGGGCCTTCCTTCAAGCTACGGCGAAAGCGATACTCTTACTGTTGTTCTTGAGGATGCCGTGCTCGGAGCAGAGCTTCACCTTCTTTACACTGTTTTTGAAGACTGCAATGTTATCACAAGAAGTTCAAGACTCATAAATAAGAGCAAGAACCCCATCAAGATTCACAATCTTATGAGTATGCAGCTTGACCTTCAGAGAGGCAAGTACGTAATGCTTACCTTTGACGGCGCCTGGGCAAGAGAAAGATATAAGCACGAGCATATCCTTACCACAGGTGAATGCTCAGTAGGTTCAATTGCAGGTTACTCCTCAAACAGACACAACCCATTCTTCGCTATCCGTGAAGAGGACTGTACTGAAGAAAACGGAAACTGCTACGGCTTCAACCTTGTATATTCAGGTAACCACATTGCAAGAACCGAAATTTCAACTCACGGACTTCTCAGAATTCAGAACGGTATCAATCCCTTTGAATTTGAATGGGAGCTTAAGGAAGGCGAAATGTTCGATACTCCCGAAAGTGTTATGACCTTCAGCCACGAAGGACTCAACGGAATGAGTCAGAATATGCACCTTTTTGTTAAGGAGCATATCGTAAGAGGCTACTGGAAGAACAGAGAGCGTCCCATTCTTGTAAACAACTGGGAGGCTACAACCTTCAGCTTTACTGAAAAGAAGATTCTTGACATTGCAGCAGCTACAAAAGAGCTCGGCGGTGAAATGTTCGTTCTTGATGACGGCTGGTTCGGTAAGAGAAATCACGACAAAGCAGGTCTTGGTGACTGGTATGTAAATAAAAAGAAGCTTCCCAGCGGCATTGACGGTCTTGCAAAAAAGGTTAATGCAATGGGACTTAAATTCGGTCTTTGGGTTGAGCCTGAAATGGTTAACCCGGACAGTGACCTTTACCGTGCACACCCCGATTGGGCTATGACAACTGATAAGTATACTCCCTCTCAGGGCAGAAATCAGCTTACTCTTGACCTTACAAGAGATGAGGTTGTTGATTATATTATCAACACTATGACAGATGTTTTCCGTTACGGTAATATTGAATATATCAAGTGGGATAACAACCGTCATTTCTCTGACGTTTTCTCAAGACGCAAGGGTGCAAAGAACGGTGAATACTTCCACAGATACATCCTCGGTCTTTACAAAATCTGGGATGCACTTACATCACGCTTCCCTGAAATCCTCTTTGAAGCATGCTCAAGCGGCGGTAACAGATTTGACCTTGCAACCTTCTGCTATATGCCTCAGTGCTGGACAAGTGATAACACCGACCCCCTTGACAGAGTGTATATTCAGTCAGGCACATCCTACGGTTATCCTCAGTCTGTTATGACAATGCACGTTGCAGCAGCTTACAGCTTTGCAAACTTCAGACACTCCACAATCGAGCACCGCTTCAATGTTTCCGCATTTGGTCTTCTCGGTTATGAGCTTGATGTTACAATGCTTTCAAAAACAGATAAAACCTGCGTTAAAAAGCAGATTGAATATTATAAGAAGCACCGTCGTCTCCTTCAGTTCGGTGAATTTTCAAGGATCGGTGACATTACAAAGGACGACAGAGCAATGTGGCAGATTACTTCTGCAGATAAAACAGAGGCTATGTACGGCTACTTTGTAAACAGAGTTACACCCAACTGGGGAAATGATGTTATCAAGCTGGTAAATCTTAATGAAAACTTTATTTACCACCTTAATGTTCGTCCTCAGCTTCTTCCCATCAAAAAATTCGGCGATATGATTAATGTACCTCTGCCCAAGAAGCTTGATGTTGAAGACGGCAAGCTCTTTGATTTCCTTTGTGAAACAATCAGAATCAGAAACGAAAAGGATGAATACACTGTTGGCGGTGATATGCTTATGAACTCAGGCTTCAAAGCAAAGCAGCCCTTCAATTACAGCGGCTTCAACTTCTCCGATTCAAGAATGCTTCTTGATAACGACTCAAGAATTTATTATCTCAACAAAACAGGCGAATATACAGAATAATGAAAACCTATAATACATTTTCATTCCTCACTGAAATTGATTGGGATGTCGTACCCGAGGAAAAGCTTGAATTTTCAAACTGGAATCCCGGTTATTACTTCAACACATATTTTAAAATGTGCTTTCGCAAAAATGACGGAATATATGTCAGAATGAGAACTGATGAAACTGAGACTGTTGCAATTCACGCGAACCGTGATGAGCCCGTCTGGCAGGACAGCTGTATGGAGTTCTTTGTCTGCGCCTTAGAGGGCAGAGACGAATACATAAATTTTGAAATGAACAGTGTCGGTGCTTATCTTACAGAATACGGCAAGGGTAAAACTGACAGAGTTTATCTCAAAACCCTTACAGATGAGGAGCCTTCTGTCAGCACTCAGGTGAATCCTGACGGTTGGTCTCTGGAATTATATATTCCTTGCTCACTTATCAGTGAGGCTTATTCAGCTCATTTTGATGCCGGGGCTTGCGAAATAAAAGGCAACTTTTATAAATGCGGCGATGAAACCGGGCACAGACATTATGATTCTTATACGAAGATGACAACACTGCCGCCCGGATTTCATAATCCCCATTGTTTTGCGGATATTAAAATCATTGAAAGGTAAAATCTTATGAGTACAATAGAAAGAGAACTTATTGAAGTGTGCAGACATTTCAGTATCAACGGCGAATTTCATTCATATAAAATATTCACTGACGGACATATAAACACAACCTACCTTGCTGTTTTTGTAAACAAGGGCAGATTTCATAAATACCTTGTTCAGGGTATTAATGTTCACGTTTTCAAAAATCCTCAGCAGCTTATGGATAACATTGTCGGTGTAACCAAGTACCTCAGAACAAAAATTGAGGAAAGCGGCGGAGATGCCAACAGAGAGACTCTGACTTTCCTTAAGGCGGATAATGATAAGTACTATCTTTATCATCTCGGAAAGTGTTGGAGAATTTATAACTTTGTTGATAATTCTTACACCATAAATCAGATTGAAAACAAAGAAGTTTTTGAAAAAGCAGGCAAAAGCTTCGGCCTTTTCCAGAAACGTCTTGACGGTTATCCTATGGATACTCTTCACGAAACAATTAAAGATTTCCACAATACCCCCAAAAGACTTGAAAATCTTGAGAATTCAGTGAAACTTGATACAGCCGGCAGAGTAAGTCAGGTTAAGGAAGAAATTGAATTTGCACTCAACAGAAAATCTGATGCTGAAAAAGTGCTTAACCTTTATAAAGAAGGTCTTATTCCTTTAAGAGTTACCCATAACGATACTAAGCTCAACAACATTCTTTTTGATGAAAAATCGGGGGACAGCATTTGTGTAATTGACCTTGATACCATTATGCCCGGCTTCTCTCTTTACGATTTCGGTGACTCAATCCGCTTCGGTGCAAACACAACAAGAGAAGATGACGATAACATTGATAATGTAAAGGTATCTCTTGATTTGTTTGAAGCATTTACAAGGGGTTTCCTCAGCTCTTGCGCAAAGGACCTGAATGAAACTGAGATCAGGCATCTTGCTTTTTCAGCTAAGCTTATGACCTTTGAATGCGGTGTCCGTTTCCTTACGGACTATCTTGACGGTGACATTTACTTCAAGACTGCATATCAGGAGCACAACCTTGTAAGAGCAAGAAACCAGTTCAAGCTCGTCAGCGAAATGGAAAAGCATATGGACGAGATGGAAGCTATTGTTGAAAGAATTTATAAAGAATTTGTATAATATATATCAAACGGAGTTGTTGTTAACAGCTCCGTTTGATTTTGCATAAAATGAAGATGAATTATATTTTCGGGGTGATTTTATGCAAATGGACCGTGATTTTCTAAAAAGGCGGCTTGAAGAAGCTATATTCCATTACTGGCTTTTAAAAAATCACAGCGAAAAAAATCTCACTGACAGCTTAAGTGATGATCTTGCGAAGGAGTATAAAAAGAAATATACTAAGCTTATGGAAGAATATATAAGCTTATTTTCGGATGAATGATAGAAAATAATTGTTAAAAATATATAAAATATTACAGAAACTATTTATTTTTATGTTTAAATGTGCTACACTGTAACTGTAAAAGTTAACTCTAAAAATTCTTCTCATAAAGAGAAGTTTTATATAGAAAGGAGCTGACGATATGAATATTACAGTTATCGGCAGAAAATGCACGCCAAGGGATTCCTTCAAGGAAAGAGCAGAAAAGCGCCTTAAAAAGGTTGAAAAGTTCTTCGGCTCTGATGTTGAAGCGAAAGTAACAGCAACAGTTGAAAAGAACGAACAGATTGTTGAGGTTACAATTTTCTATGACGGAATGATTTTCCGTTCCCAGGAAAGAGCCCAGAATATGAACGATGCTCTTGACCGCTGTGCAGACTCAATCGTTCGTCAGATTCGCAAGAATAAGACAAGGGTTGAAAAAAAGCTACGCTCGGGAGCATTTGAAGCCTATGATGCAATTGATGCCTTTGAGCCTGAGGATAATTATGATGTTGTCCGTTCAAAGGAGATTGTGCTCAAGCCTCAGAGTGTTGACGAAGCAATTCTGCAGATGAATCTTCTTGACCATCAGTTTTATGTGTTCCTTAATTCCGCTAACGATAAAATATGTGTCGTTTATGCAAGAAAGGACGGAGGCTACGGCTTAATTATTCCTGATAGTGATTGATTTATCTTTTAAAATATGTTACAATTTATCCGCCGTATGATACGGCGGATTTTTATTGTATATTACAACAAGGTTCTCGAACGCAAAGCGTGCGAGGTTCTTATTGCTGCGAAAGTAGGTAAAATATGAAAATAAATTTTGTAATTCCGTGCCTTCTCGGTCTTGAAAAGCTTATTGCCGATGAGATGAAAGGTCTTGGTGCAGAAAATGTTGTGTCCGAAAACGGAAGGGTTTTATTCTCAGGTGACGAGCATATCCTTGCAAGGGCAAATATCTGCTCACGCTATGCTGAAAGAATTCAGATTCTTGTGGGCACATTTGATGCACTCAGCTTTGAAGAGCTTTTTCAGGGCACAAAGGCTCTCCCTTGGGAGCAGTGGATAGGCGCTTACGATGCTTACCCTGTTAAGGGCTATTCTTTGAATTCGGCACTTTTCAGCGTAAGCGACTGTCAGTCAATTATTAAAAAGGCTGTTGTTGAAAGATTAAAAAGTAAATACGGTATATCCTGGTTTGAGGAAACGGGCCCCGTTCATCAGATTCAGTTTTCCATTATGAAAAACAAGGTGAGTCTTCTTCTTGATACTTCGGGTTACGGTTTACATAAAAGGGGATACCGACTTGAATCCAACGGAGCACCGATGAAAGAGACTCTTGCCGCTTCTCTTTGCAATCTTGCAAGGCTCAGACCTTATCACACCCTTTATGACCCTATGTGCGGTTCGGGTACTATACTTATTGAAGGCGCAATGATGGTCAATAACATCGCTCCCGGTGTCAACCGTAATTTTACCGCTGAAAGATGGGATCAGATTGACGAAAACATCTGGCTTGAGGAAAGGGAGCGTGCCCGTTCACTGAAGACAACCGACAGTCAGTTCGTTTGCTACGGCTCAGATATTGACGAAAAAAGCCTTGAGGTTGCCTTAGCCAATGCAAAAAGAGCAGGCGTTGATAAGTATATCATCTTTGAAAAGCGTGATGTTAAGGATTTCCTTAAGCAAAGTGAAAAAGGAACGGTAATATGCAATCCGCCCTACGGTGAAAGACTTCTTGATCTTAAGCAGGCAGAAGAACTTTACAAGGTGATGGGCAAATGCTTCAATCAGGAGCGCGGATGGGCGTATAACATCATAAGCCCCAGTGAGGATTTTGAAACCTTCTTCGGCAGAAAGGCTGATAAACGCCGTAAGCTTTATAACGGTATGATTAAATGTCAGCTTTATATGTATTTTAAATAAGGGGGTCAGATAATGCTTGTACTTTGTTACCCAAAATGCACAACCTGTCAAAAAGCACTTAAATGGCTTGACGATAACGGTATTGAATATGAAGTCAGAAACATTAAAGAAGATAATCCCACAGTTGAAGAGCTTACTGAATGGTACAATAGAAGCGGGCTTGACATAAAACGCTTCTTCAACACAAGCGGACTTCTTTATAAATCAATGGAGCTTAAGGATAAGCTTCCCGGAATGACAGATGAAGAAAAATTAGCCCTTCTCAGCTCTGACGGTATGCTTGTCAAAAGACCTCTGATTATATCCGATAAAGGTATATATACGGGCTTTAAAGAAAAAGAGTGGCTTACACTTCTTTAAGCTTCATATAATGTTAATAATGTAAAGTTATGTAAAATAAAAAAACGGAGGAGACTCAGATATGAAAAATATGAAAAATATACTCTGGGGACTTTTATTGATTGTTCTCGGCGTGCTTATCGGACTTGACACCTTTGAGGTTGTTGACATTAATTTCTTCTTTGACGGCTGGTGGACACTGTTTATCATTATTCCCTGTACAATTGACCTTTTCAGAGGCAGAGACAAAACCTTTGACCTTTTAGGTATTGCAGTCGGTATTTTCCTTCTTCTTGCCTGTCAGGAGCTTATTACCTTTGAAATGCTTATGAAGCTTATGCTTCCCACTATTCTTGTTGTTGTGGGTGTTTCACTTCTTTTCAAAGATTCTCTTTTCGGCGGTAATGTTGCAAAAAAAATTAAAGCCCTCAATCAAGGTAAAATCAGCGGAAGAGAATACACTGCAACCTTTTCAACTCAGCATGTAAATTCCATTGATAACGAAGTGCTTGAATCAATGGATATGACTGCAGTTTTCGGCTCAGTCAAATGCAATTTTGAAAACGCCGTTGTTAATCACGATATCGTAATCAACACCAATGCAACCTTTGGATCAGTTGAAATCATTGCCCCCAAGGGTGTGCAGATTGTAACTAAATCAACCTCAGTATTCGGCGGCGTTTCCGATAAAACAGAAACTGTTCAGCAGGATGCAGGTCTTCCCAGGATTTATATCAATGCTACCTGTCTGTTCGGAGGAGTTGATGTATTATGACATCCTTTCAGCGCGTAATAAGAGACCTTGCAAATATATTTGCAATTATGCTCATAGCCGGTATTTTCATCGGTGCGGCCGGTCTTATGTTCATAGTAACCGGCGGTGTTTCAATTAAAAATTATGTTGTTGAACAGCAGCAGAATATTGACTTTTCTCAAACCTATGAAAATATTGATGAAATAAAAATTGAGCTTGCATCCTCACATCTTCTTATCCGCAGCGGTGACGAGCTTAAGGTTGAAACCAATGACGGCTCAATAAAAACAAAGGTGAAAAAGGATACTCTCAGAATTGAAGAAAACGGAAAAATCCTTTCTCTTTTCGATGATACAATGGTTATTCTTTACCTTCCTGACGGTAAATATTTTGATAAAATTAGTATTGAAGCGGGAGCAGGCTCTGTAAATATTGAAAAGCTTCTCAGTAAAAAGCTTGAGCTTGATATCGGAGCAGGGGAGACTGCCGCACAGTATATTAACGTACTTAATAATGCTGAAATCGACCTTGGTACGGGCAGTCTCAGTATTGACGATGCTGATATTAATAATCTCAGCATTGATGTCGGAATAGGTAAATGTAATATCGGCGGTGACTTTACGGGCAGAAGTAAAATTGATGTAGGTATCGGTGAGTTTGTTTTAAAAACTAAATCAGCATTAAATAATTACACCGTAAAAGCTGAAACGGGCATAGGTGAGTTTACTGTTGGTGACGACCGTATCAACGGTGAGTGCACAATCGGTACGGGTGACAACATTCTTGAAGTCTCAGGCGGTATCGGAAAAGTTGAGATTGGTTTTGGTGAATAAAAAATTAAGGCGTGCTACACTTTTGTGTGTAACACGCCGATTTTTATTTAAATTATTCAAATGTTATTGAGCTTACCCACATGTCAATTTGCTCGTCATAAGTTTCCATATTTTCTATATCTGTAGAAAACTGTACCAACCAGAAGGATTTATCAGTTTTATAGGCGAAAGCTTCGTAATTGTATTCAATATCTTCATCCTGATATGTAAAATAAGAAATTCCGTCTTTTGTGGTAATTTCAGCATCGGACTCTGTTCCGTTTTCTAAAACGAGTTTGCAGTATTCTTCGGTTGAATAATCTTCAAGACCTTCCAAAACAGCAAAATCTTCCTTCATAACAAGAACAACTACGTCTCCGCTTGTATAAACAGCATCATATCCGTCTGCTCTTGTTTCAAGAAATTCATCTGTAAGAACAATACTCATTTCATCGCATACAAAAGTTTCTGCCACCGGTTCCGTTTCAAGAAATTCAGCAGCAAAACCAAAGATAAATCCTATAACTGCGGCAACGGCAAGAAGAATGAGGTATTTCTTTTTACTCTTCTTACGGTTTAAAAGTGCTTCTTCACTTGTGTTGTTATCAAAAACAAATATATTTCCGTTGGCAAGATTGTATCTGTTTGAACCTGTGAGATAAATGTCATCTTCACCTGCGGGGAGCTCATATAAATCATTGCTTATGTTTTTACTAAGCCTGTCAGCTGCGGCAAAAACTCTTGCTGCCTCATTTCCTATAGTAAAGGATTTTTCTTCACCGTTTTTAATGTTGCCGAGCTTTCTGCAAGGCACACTGTTTATAATCGTATCGCCTGAAATCGGGTCTTCGATATAAATCTTTGCACTCGTCATCCAGCCTACATATTTTTTTGCTCTTTTAATTGTTAATGTTCTCATAGCTTTTTTACTCCTTTTTTTATATCATATCATAAGGTTTAGTTAATTTCAATAAACTTTAAAAATACTCACCCCGTTCCCTAAAAATAAAAAAGTGCGCCTACCGAAGCAAACGCACTAAAAACGCAAACTCCGATAGTCGCCAAACTAACTTTATGTGAAACGGGTGTAACCACAATTACATAAATGGAATTTGCGTTTTTAACAAATCCTATAATGTAATTGTGGTACAAAAAAGATAAACTTATCCCATAAAAAGATAAAATACACCCTTATTTTTCACATATTCAGTTAGTTTGGCGTACTTAGTATATCATAATATATGGGAAAATACAAGATGAAACAACATAAAAGTAAAAATATGTTTGAACCTGCAAAGGCCCTCTTGCGGTGCCCAAAATTTCTTTGTGCCTTGGATCGGCACAGAAATTTTGCCCGCTGCGCCATAATCGCACTCCCTTCATCCGCCACCGGCGGCGGTCGTGCTCTATGCCCCGGGTTACACCCGTCGGTTGCAGGTTAAATCTTGCTGTCATAACAAAAGAAAATCCTCCGACACCCAAAAGGGTATCGAAGGATTTTTTCTGGTTGCGGAGACAGGATTTGAACCTGCAACCTCCGGGTTATGAGCCCGACGAGCTACCGGGTTGCTCCACTCCGCGATATATCACTTTCTCAAGTGCTTAGTCATTATATACTATTCACTTGAGAAAGTCAATATGTTTTTCAAAAAAACTTAAATTTTTTATTCGACAGATTTTTTGGTTGTTGTTTCTTTTTTAGCTTCAGTAGTTTTTTCTGCAGCCTTTTCCGTTGTAGTCGGCGCAGCTGTTGTGGTTTCGGGAACCTTATCCCAAACACTCAGGGTGATTGTGGTACCCTTGTCAACAGAAGAACCGGGGTCAGCACTCATTGAGTAAACCTCATCGGGAGTCTTGTTTTCGGTGTTTTCAAGAACTTCCTTTTCTACCTTGAGCTTAGCGTTTTCAAGGGTTTTCTTAGCTTCTTCGTAGGACTTACCTTTTACATCGGGTACTACAATCTGTTCAATACCGGTGCTTACAACCAGTCTGATTTCAGTACCAACGGGTACGCTTTCACCGGCGGTTGCATCCTGGCTTATGATTCCGCCTTTTTCAACGGTGTCGCTTGCCTCCTGTTTGAACTCAAAAACAAAATTTCTTTTAAAGGACTCGTTTGAAATGATATAATCATATGTCAGCTTAGTAAAGTCGGCAACAGTTGCATATGCGGTTTCACTCACTGACGGAGCTTCTTCTGTTGTAAGCTCAGGCTCCTGAGTTTCAGGCTCTTTTTCTTTATTCATCGGAAGGAATACCATTGATGATAAAGCCTTGTTAAGGAAGGGGATGTTGTAGCTTTTGTAAAGCACTGTTGAATAAAGTGCACAGAATATAATTGAAATCACAACTACTGCAGCGGCAAAGGTTGCAAGACCGAGAGCTATAAGTGAGGTTTCTTTTTCTTCTTTTACGGGTGCTTTCGGCTGAGGCTTCTGTTGAGGTCTTGCCGGACGATCAGCACTTGCACTTCTCTGTGTAGGTCGGGCAGGGCTTGTTTTCTGCATAGCGGGTGTACGTTCGGCAGTCGGCCTGACTGTGGAAGTGGAGTGCTGGGCGTGTGCATCTCTGAGGCAATTTACCAGCTCTTCAGCAGATGAGATTCTGTTCTGCGGATAAAGGGAGAGTGAGCGTGCAAGAGCATTAAGCACATTTTTAGGCATAACAGCTGCAACAGAGGAGGGGATAGTGAGCTTCTCCTTTTCAATTCTGTCCGTAGCTCTGGGAAGAACACTTCCGGTTATTGAATAGTAAAGAACAGCCATAAGTGAATAAATATCTGATTCAGGGCCAACTGTATTGCTTTCGTATACCTCAAGCGGTGAAAAGCCGGAAACGGGCTTTGCTGCAAGCTCGGGAATGTCTGAACGGCACTGAGGAATTGTAAATCCGTTAAGGTTGAGTCTTCCGTCTGATCCTACCTGAATAGCGGTGGGTGTTATTGAGCCGTGAACAATACCTGCATTATGCAAAACCTTAAGTCCGTTAAGAAGGGGAATAAATGCGGCAACAGCCTTGCTGTAAGTCAGGGGCTTTCTTGTTTTTTCAAAATATGCCTTCAGAGACATAGTCTCTTTGCTTTCGCAAATGCAGTAAGCCGTATCGTTCTCACTGAATATGTCAATTACTTTAGGAAGACATTTTACATCACTTAGCATACTCATACCGCGCCACAGGTTTATAAAACTGTCAAGACAGCTGTCGTAAAGGGAGGAATTGCTTATGGGCGAAACAAGTGTACTGCCGTTTGCTCTGTGAGCAATTTTATGGGGATAATATTCTCTTACGGTAACAACGGTTTGAGTGAATGTATCAAGGCCGATATAAGTAATTGAATCGTTTGCCATTGCAATAACTTTGCCGACCAGATATCTTTCCTTTACAAGCACTCCTTGTGCAAGGTAAGGCGCCTGCTGACTTGAATCAGCAGAATAACGGCAGTTGGTACATATTGTTTCGCCTTCGGGCATAGCCTTCATACAGCCCATACAGTATTTGGTGTTCTCGCTCATTGGTATTCCTCCAATTCTTTTGAATACATCTGTAAAAATACACTATATATTGTACTTATAATTTAAAAAAAGTCAAGTTCACCGCAACCTACTTGAATTTTCACAGTAAGTAAAGGTGAACTTGATTATTCTCTACTCTAATATTTATGCCGCAACGGGTCTTTGCTGTCTTTTTGTTGCAGGAGATGTCTGTTTTCTGCTTTGCTGTGTTCTAAGCTTTTTGATTTCATTCTTTCTTTTGGCGACTTTCTTCTGTGCAATTTTTTTATCAATTTTCTTTTCAATTGCAACAAGCTTTTCTTCAAAAATTATTCCGAGAACAACAAGAGCAAGACAAGTAAAGAAAAAGATTGAAAAAGATTCTAATGTAGCAAACATATTAATTACCTCCATATTATAAAACGAACATTCGTTCTTTTGTTCTGGTTTTATTATAGCACATATTTTTGGTTTGTCAATACAAATGTTCGATAAATTTTAGTCGGGAGTCCCGAAAAACGGACTGTAGCTATGTTTTCGCACCGTTTTACAAAATAATTGGCTAAAATTTGGTTAATATGCATTGATTCTGTTCGATGAAATATAGTGACAATGAAAACAGTATGTGTTATAATCCTATTATATACTATTATAATTGGGGGTTTTATTATGTCATTTATAAAAAAAGAGTTTACTTTTTCTTCAGTTTCCGGTCTTGCTGATATACACTGCGCCTCATATCTTCCCGAAAACGGTGAAGTCAACGCCATAATTCAGGTGGCACACGGTATGGCTGAGCACCTTGAAAGATATGAAAAATTCGCAGCATATCTTTGTGAAAGAGGAATAGCTCTTTATATCAATGACCACATCGGTCACGGTCAGAGCGTAAAAAATGAAAATGAACTCGGTTATTTCGGTGTTTCAGAAGGTTGGAAGCATTTTGTTGAAGATTGCCATAAGCTTACAGAAATTGCAAAACAAGAAAATCCTGAAAAGCCCTTCTTTTTCTTCGGCCACTCAATGGGCTCTTTTGTTGCCCGTGCTTACTGCATAAAATACGCCAAGGATATAAACGGCGCTGTTTTCTGCGGCACTGCAGGACCGAATCCCGCTGCCTCAGCAGGTATTCTTATTACAAAGCTTATTTCCGGTCTTAAGGGTGACCACCACAGAAGTAAGCTTATTGATAAAATCGGTTTTGGTACATATAACAGCAAGTTCGAAGGCAGAACAGCCTTTGATTGGCTCACAAGAGATAATGACGAGGTTGATAAATACATTGCCGACCCTCTTTGCGGCTTCCTTTTCACCGCTTACGGTTACCGTGATTTGTTCTCACTGCTTTCATATGTTTCCTCAAAGGAATGGTTCACAGGCCTTTCAAAGGAGCTTCCCGTGCTTATGATTGCGGGTGCGATGGACCCTGTGGGTGATTACAGTGCAGGAGTAAAAAAGGTTGAACAGATGCTTAAGGATGCAGGTAAGAAAAACATAAAAACAATTCTCTATCCCGAAGCAAGACACGAAATTCTTAATGAATCCGCTTGCTTTGAAAAAGTTTGTGAAGATATTATCGGTTGGATAAATGATAATAAATAATTTGCATTAGGAGACATAAAAATGGCTGTTGTAATCAAAGAAAACTCTGTACTTTTTGAAAATTTATATTTCAAAAAAGAAATTTTTATAAACAAAAAAAGAATAGTATCTGCAAAAATCAGTAACAAGCTCAGCGGCAGTTATCTTGACGGACTTGATAAGAGCGAGGAATTTTTTGTCTGCTTTAAAAAGGGTATATTTAAAGCCGTTGTTAATGCGTCAGAGCTTAAAATTGAAAATATTGAAAGTGAGATAAACGGCTCAGTTAATAAAACGGAATTACTTTTTAAAAAGCTTAGGGTTAAAGGCAGTGAAATAAAGCTGAGGCTTGTTTATGAGTTTTACGAGGATAAGCCTTACTATAATAAGTATATCACTCTTAAAACCTCTGACGAAAAGAAACTTGCTCTTGATTTTGTTGAGCTTGGCGGAACACATTTCGGCTCAACACTTAAAAACTGGTGTCTACCCAAACAGAAAAAATCACATATTCCCGGCTACGGTCTTGAAATGGGACAGCCTGTATATGTTGATTCCTTTTATTTCGGCTGTGAATTTCCTGCTGCAATCAATACTATAAAAGATTATACCGTGTCTGTACGTACTTTCAGCGGTAAAGCTTTAACCGATCTTTG
Organism: Acutalibacteraceae bacterium; assembly: GCA_045531265.1. GTDB lineage: Bacteria > Bacillota > Clostridia > Oscillospirales > Acutalibacteraceae > UBA6857. The sequence continues at coordinate 32,796 of JAZSDP010000062.1, read as the reverse complement.
TAAAAACGGCAGCTACAAAAGTTATAAATATGTCTGCGGTGTCAGTCCGAGTGATAATTTTGCCGAGGTACAGAAATCATTTTATTCTTACATCCGCAACATTTCTAAACCCGTTAAACTCAGAATTCAGTATAATTCCTGGTTTGATAATATGCTTAATATTACTGAAGAAAATGTTACTTCTTCATTTCTTGAGGTTGAAAAAGGCCTCAATTCAAGCGGTGTCAGAGCAATTGACTCCTATGTTGCCGATGACGGATGGAACGATTATTCCAAAGGCTTCTGGACATTTAACAGTAAATTTCCTGAAAGGCTCACTCCTTTTAAAAATCTTTCTGAATCTCTCGGCTCACGCTTCGGTGTCTGGGTAGGTCCCAGAGGCGGTTACACAACGGATACCATTAAATTTGCCCGTCATATTGAAAATGCAGGCAACGGATATGTAAACAAACAAGCCCACGATATCTGTGTTGCAAGTGAAAAATATACACTTAAAACAGGAGAAATGATGCTTGAATTTATGGATAGCTTCAACCTTAATTATTTTAAGCTTGACGGCTTTGCTCAGTATCCCTGCAAAAACAAAAAGCACGACCATATGGTCGGCGGATATAATCAAATGTATTTCTACACTGATTTATGGGAAAAATGGATATCCGTATTTGAAAAAATGAATGCAAAGGGCGGCGAGAATTTCTTTATTAATCTTACATGCTATGCACCGCCGAGTCCTTGGTTTTTTCAATGGGTTAATTCAATATGGATGCAGATAAGCAATGATGTAGATTTTATCGGCAAAGAAAAGGTTGTTTCCGATAAGGACAGAATGCTTTCATACCGTGATGACTGTTATTTTGATTTTTATACATCAAGGCAGTTCCAGTTACCTCAGCGCTGTCTTTATAACCATGACCCGATTTACGGCAACGAAGCCAAGGTTTCAATGAATGATGACGATTTCAGGGAGTATCTGTTTACCATGGCAATGAGAGGTACAGCCTTCTGGGAGCTTTATTACAGCCACAGCATGATGAACGAGGCAAAATGGAGAATTAACCGTTCGGTACTCTCTTTCCTTGAAGACAATATGGATGTTCTTTCAAATTCCGTAATTTTCGGCTCAAGACCTTCTCTTTCTCAGGTGTACGGCTTCAGCTGCTTTAACGAAAAAGAGGGTATAGTCTGCCTTCGCAACAGTGCAGACAGACCTATGGATTATGTTCTGAAGCTGGATGAAAATATCGGTGTTGACAGAGCATTCCCGAAGTCTGATGTTACGGTTATAATTCCGTATACGGTTGAACAGAGTGAAAATAAGTACGGCTACGGCGACTCACTTGCTGTTTCTCTTAAAGCATATGAAACTAAAATTTTCCACTTTAATAAAGCATACAAGCCTTTAATCGTTGATTATGTAAGGGCACTTGACGAGACTACTGTTGAAGTAAGCTTTAATCAGTTTGTAAACATTGAAAATCTTAGGTGTGATGAAAATGAAATTGTTGAAGTGAAGCTTCTTGAAGACTATATGTCTGTGCATATTACCTTTAAAAACAGCTTTAACGGTGAAAATAAAATCATTCTTAAAAATGTGGCTGATATTATGGGTAACATTACAGCAGCAGAGTTTGAATTCGATTATTGCGAAAACAACATTGTCCTGTATTCTCTTAAAGGTAATACCGACTTTACGGTAAAAGCTACTCTTACTGACGGCAGCCCCAAAATGCTTATGAAGCAAGGGGGAGAGATTCAGCTTGAAATCAGAGAGGACGGTCATATTTATTTCACTGTCGGTACTGATGTGCTTAAAAGCAGAAGCACAGTAAAGGATGTTGTTCAGGTTACTGCCGTACGGGAGAGAAACGGTGTATTGAAGCTTTATCTTAACGGCAAGCTTGACAGCGGCAAAAAATCACTTAACACTTACCTTTGCGGTGACAATGCATATGTTTACGATAACGGCAGAGTAAAAATATATAACAAAGCTTTCAGCTTTGATGAAGTATAATAAAAAAAGCGGCACTTCCGTGATGTGGAAGTGTCGTTTTTCCGTTTATATATATACTTTTCTGTGACTTTTAATTTTATCAAGTGCTCCTTTTTCAAGCCTTGAAACCTGAGCTTGAGATATGCCGATTTCTGACGCAACCTCGGTTTGCGTAAGGCCGTTCATAAATCTTAAAGACAGGATCTTCTTTTCTCTTTCAGGAAGCTCGTTTATTGCTTTTTTTAAAAGGATTTCATCAATCCAGTTAACATCGCTGTGACTGTCGCCGATCTGGTCCATAACATAAATAGTATCGCCTGCATCGTAATAAACGGGTTCGTAAATTGATATCGGCTCAACAATTGCTTCAAGGGCAATAACAACATTTTCTCTTTTAATGCCCATTTCCTTAGCAATTTCTTCAACTGTAGGTTCCTTCTGTGTCTCAGCAATGATTCTTTCTTTAATCTGCATTGCGTGATAGGCTGTGTCCCTTATGGAACGGCTCACTCTTATGGGATTATAATCTCTCAGATACCGCCTTATTTCACCTATTATCATAGGAACGGCATAGGTTGAAAATCGTACATTCTGGTTAACATCAAAGTTGTCGATTGATTTTATAAGACCGATACAACCGACCTGAAACAGGTCATCAAGATTTTCACCTCTTGATGAAAAGCGCTGAATAACACTCAAAACAAGTCTGAGATTTCCGTTTATCAGTTGTTCGCGTGCAGCTTTATCACCCGAACGACTTTTCTTCAAAAGCTCAATTTTTTCGCTTTCTTTAAGAAGCTTCAGCTTTGATGTGTCAATTCCGCATATTTCAACCTTGTTGTAGTACAAACGAATTACCTCCACGCGAATAAAAAATCCTGTCGAGATAAGTATTGACCTTATTTAATTAATTAATAATTGAAATATTTGTAAAAAGGTGTTATAATAACTTCAAATATATTTTTATGTTGAATATTCGTGAATTTAAACGGATTTATCGGCATCAGGAGGTATTGTATGAAGTATCAGATTAAAAAGCTCTGCATCAATGATTTTTCGGTTTTCGAAAAAAATAAGCTCAGAGCCAGAAGCTATTTTATTCCCAACAAAGGGAAAGCCGAGTTTGAGGGCACAACCGCCATCACTGAAAGATACACTTCTTCGGTGGTAAATGTGCTTTCCGGCGACTGGAATTTTAAGTATTATTCAAGAATTTCACGTATTCCCGGTAATTTTGACAGTGAAAAAACTGCGATGGATACCATAAAAGTACCTTCCACTTGGCAGCGAACAGGCTATGAACAGCCTTGTTACCTTAACACCCGTTATGAATTTCCTATGACTCTTCCTGATGTTCCTTCAGAAATGTCTGCAGGTGTTTATGTTAAAAAATTTAATATATCTTCCGACGCAGTAAATCCCATTATTACATTTCTCGGTGTTTGCTCCTGCCTTACTCTTTATGTAAACGGAAAATTTGTCGGTTACAGTGAAGGCAGCCATAACAGTGCCGAATTTGCCCTTAAGGAGTTTGTTCATGAGGGTGAAAACGAGCTTATGGCAATTGTTTCAAAGTGGTGTAACGGTACATATCTTGAATGTCAGGATATGTTCAGAGAAAACGGTATTTTCCGTGATGTATATATAACTGAAAACCCTGAACAGTATATTTTTGATTTTGAGGTAAAGACCAAGAAAGAGCAGTCAGGCTATAAGCTTACTGCCGATGTTACTGTTGACGGAAATGATCTTAACGGTAAAAAGCTTGTAGCTGAGCTTTTATATAAGGGTAAGTCTGTTGCAAAGCTTGAAAAAGAGCTGAGCGGCAGAGTAGCTTTTGATTTCGGCACACTTGATGTTATTGAATGGAATGCTGAAAAGCCCGAGCTTTATGAGCTTTACCTTACAATACTTGACGGTGAAAAGGAAATTCAGTGTGTAAGAGAAACCGTCGGCTTCAAAACTGTTGAAATTCATGGTGAGCGCTTCCTCTTTAACGGTAAGCTTATTAAGTTCAAGGGTGTAAACCATCACGATACCCATCATATTACGGGCTATGTTATGACAGGAGAAGACCTTCTTAAGGATATTCTTCTTATGAAGCAGTTCAATGTCAATGCTGTCAGAACATCACATTATCCTCCCGACCCGATGTTCATAAGAATGTGCGACGAATACGGTCTTTATGTAATTGATGAGGCTGATATTGAAACTCACGGCACACAGTTTGACCAGAAGCTTAAGTACACAATGAAGCCTAATGTTATCAGTAACGATAAAAAGTGGCTGCCCAGAATGATGGACAGAGTTATGAGACTTTACGGCAGAGACAAAAACCATCCTTCAATTACTATGTGGAGTCTCGGCAATGAATCAGGCGGCTGGAAAAATCAGGATAAGTGCTATGATTATCTGAAAACTGTAACAGATATTCCCGTGCACTATGAAGCAGTTATCAGAACTCCGAGAGCAGGTTATGATGTTATATCCGAAATGTATCAGCACAGTGAAATTGTTGAAAGAATCGGTCAGCACAAATTCCTTAAAAGATATAAAGGTAAACCTTATTTCCTTTGTGAATACTGCCACGCTATGGGCGTAGGTCCCGGTGCTCTTGAAGAATATTGGGAGTCAATTTATAAGCATGATATCCTTACGGGCGGATGTATCTGGGAATGGGCTGACCACAGCGTATATGATCCCAATGCAAAGTATAAGTATACCTATGGCGGCGACCACGGCGAAAAGTACCACGATGACAATTTCTGTGTTGACGGTCTTTTCTATCCTGACAGAACACCCCACACCGGTGCTTTTGAAATGAAAGCCGTTTACCGTCCTATAAGAGCTGAAAGAATCAGTGATAACCTTTATTCCTTCAAAAACACTAACTGCTTTACAAATGCTAATGAATATAAGGTTTCCTATGAGCTTTATGAATGCGGAACAATGGTTGACAGTGGTTCAGTTGAACTCGAAATCGAGCCTATGTCAATGAAGAATGTTGTTATCGCTCACAAGAGTCCTTCGGATGAGGGAGATGCTTATATCAACTTCATTTATAGTAATGCCGAAGGTGAAGAAATTGCTTCTGAGCAGATTATTATATGTGAAAAGCTTTCAAACCCAGAAATCAATAAAGAAGCAGGCATCAGCCTTAAGGATAAGAAAGAAGCTGTAACTGTTGAATTTAACGGCGGTCATGCAGTTTTCTCAAAGAAGACAGGTGCACTTATGAGCTATATGCTCGACGGTAAGGAAGTTCTTAACGACAGCAACGGTTTTACCGCAAACATTTACAGAGCATACCTTGACAACGACAGAAACATTGTCAAGAGTTGGCAGAAAAAGGGTCTTGATAAGGTCAGCTTTGATCTTAAATCCTTTGAGTATGAGGATAAGACCGATAAGGGCTGTGTAAAGCTTGAGACAGAGGGCTATCTCTGCTATGAAGGTGCAAAACTCTTTGAGCTTGAAATAAAATACTCCGTATATGCTGACGGTGCAATAAAGGTTAAAACCGAACTAGAGAAGAAGGGCTTATTCAAAAACTATGACCTCCCCAGATTCGGACTTAACATCAATCTTGATGAATCCTTGCAGAATGTAAAATACTACGGTCTCGGTGAATTTGAAAACCTTCCCGACTTCAAAGTTCAGAGTAAACTTGGTATTTTCACTTCCACAGTTGGCGGAATGAATGTTGATTATATCAAGCCTCAGGATAACGGTAACCACGGCGGTACAAGATGGTTCACTCTTACTGATGCTGAGGGCAAGGGTGTAAAGATTGCCGCTGATGAAAAGCCTTTCTCATTCAGTGTACACAATTACAGTGAAAAATCTCTCAGAAAGTCTAAGCATATTGAAGATCTTAAAAACGAAAAGCTTGTAAGTGTTAATATCGACGGCTTTATGAGAGGTACGGGTACCAACAGCTGCGGTCAGGATGCACTTAAAAAATACAGAATAGATTTTAAAGACGAGCTCGAATTCTCATTCTATATTATTCCTATTAAGAATGAGGAAAAATAACCAAAAAAAATTATAATATTTGTTACAATGGACTATCGGTTTTTTCTTGAAACCGATAGTTCTTTGTGTTATAATTATCACGATTTGGATGTATTTTCCAACATATATTAAAATTTCGGAGGCTAACACAATGAAACAGTTAAACATCGGCATCATCGGTGCAGGTCGTATCGGTAAGGTGCATATGCAGTCAATCACTTATAACGTACCTTCAGCAAAAGTTCTCGGCATTACAGACGTATTTAAAGACGGTCTTCAGGAGCTGGCTGATAAGTACGGTATTCCCAAGGTATATAACGATTATAAGGAAATGCTTGCTGATGAAGAAATTGATGCAGTTCTTGTTTGCTCATCAACAGACACACACGCTGATATTTCAATTGAGGCTGCCAAGGCAGGTAAGCACATTTTCTGCGAAAAGCCTGTTGATCTCACTCCCGAAAAGGTTAAGGCAGTTATCGCCGCCGTTGAAAAAGCCGGTGTTAAGCTTCAGGTTGGTTTCAACAGACGCTTTGATCATAACTTTGCTCATGTCCGTTCTCTTATCAATGAGGGCAAGGTTGGTAATCTTGAGCTTATTAAAATAACTTCCCGTGACCCTGAGCCTCCTTCTGCTGAGTATGCAGCAGTTTCAGGCGGTATGTTCCTTGATATGACAATTCACGATTTTGATATGGCACGCTTCCTTGCCGGTTCAGATGTAACTGAGGTTTATGTAAATGCTACCTGCCTTGTTGATCCCGCAATCGGTGAAGCAGGTGATGTTGACACAGCAATTATCAACCTTAAATTTGAAAACGGCGCTCTCGGCGTTATTGATAACAGCCGCCGTGCCGCTTACGGTTACGACCAGAGAATTGAAGTTTTCGGATCACTCGGTGCCGCTATGGCTGCAAATGACACACCTACAAACGTAACAGTTATGAATGCTGACGGTGTTACAACAGATAAGCCTCTTTACTTCTTCCTTGAAAGATATATGCAGTCCTTCCGTGACGAAATGATTCAGTTTGTTGATGCAGTTCAGAACGATAAGGCAACTCCCACAACAGGTCTCGACGGTCTTAACTCAATTCTTGTTGCTCTTGCAGCTAAAAAGTCAGTTGCTGAGGGCAGAGCAGTTAAGATTTCAGAAATCGGCTGATGATTTTATAGGAGTGCTCTTACGAGCACTCCTAAAAGTGTTTTTTAATAAGATTAAATTCCTTCAGAAAGGATTGATATTTAATGGTTCTTACAATGGCTCAGGCCCTTGTTAAATTCCTTGATAATCAGTATGTCAGCTTTGACGGTAAGGAAACAAAGTTCGTTGACGGAATCTTCGGTATATTCGGTCACGGATGTGTTGTAGGTATAGGTCAGGCTCTTGAGCAGGGCGGACATAATTTAACCTATTATCAGGGTCATAATGAGCAGGGTATGGCTCACGCTGCTATTGCTTACGCTAAGCAGATGAACAGAAGAAAAATTATTGCCTGCACATCATCAATCGGTCCCGGTGCGCTTAATATGGTAACAGCCTGCGGAACGGCAACAGCAAACAGAATTCCTCTTCTTGTTCTTCCCGGTGATACTTTTGCCTGCCGTCAGCCCGACCCCGTGCTTCAGCAGATTGAACAGTATGACAGCTGTGCAATCACCGCTAACGATTCCTTTAAGGCGGTTTGTAAATATTGGGACAGAATCAACCGTCCCGAACAGCTTATGACTGCTTGTATCAATGCTATGCGAGTTCTTACAGACCCCGCCGATACAGGTGCAGTTTGTATTGCAATGCCTCAGGATGTTGAAGCGGAAGCCTTTGATTATCCTGATTATTTCCTTCAGAAGAGAGTCTGGTATATGGACAGACGTGTTCCTTCCGAAAGAGAAATTGATGCCGCTTGTGAGCTTATCAAAAACAGCAAAAAGCCTATGATTGTTGTGGGCGGCGGTGTAACATATTCCGAAAGCTATGAATCAGTTCTCAAAATGGCTGAAAAATTCAATATCCCCATTGGCGAAACTCAGGCAGGTAAGGGACAGATTCCTGCTTCACATCCTCTTAATATGGGCGGTTGCGGCGTTACCGGCGGTGCTGCTGCAAATGCAATTGCTAAAGAAACAGACCTTGTTATTGCTGTCGGTACAAGACTTACGGACTTTACAACCTGCTCAAAGTGGGGCTTCCATAATCCTGATGTAAAAATGCTTTCAATCAATGTCTGCTCATTTGATGCATTCAAAATGGATTCCACTGCAGTTATTGCAGACGCTAAAGAAGCTTGTGATGCAATTACAGCTAAGCTTGATTATAAGTCAGAGTGGAAGAATGAATACGCAGTGGCTAAGGCTGATTTTGAAAAAGAAATCGACCGTTGCTATAACGAAAAGCTTGACGGTGTTCTTTCTCAGAAGAGAGCACTCGGCATTATCAATGAATGTGTAGCTGATGATTCTGTAATTATCGGCTCATCAGGTTCACTTCCCGGTTGTCTTCAGAGAATCTGGCGTTCAAAAGCTCCTTATACTTATCACGTTGAATATGGTTTTTCCTGTATGGGATATGAAATCTGCGGTGCCCTCGGTGCAAAGCTTGCAGTAGGGGACAGAGAGGTTTATTCAATGGTCGGTGACGGAAGCTTCCTTATGCTTCACAGTGAGCTTTACACTGCCGTTCAGGAAAACAAAAAGATTAATGTAATGCTCTTTGATAATAGCGGCTGGGGTTGTATCGAAAACCTACAGAACAATCAGGGCACAGATACCTTCGGTACCCGTTTCACAAGAAGAAACGGTGAAAGCGGTCTTCTTGACGGTGAAGTTATTGTGACCGACTATGCAAAAATTGCAGAAGGCTACGGCTGTAAGGCTTACCGTATCACAACTGAAGAAGAGCTTTATGCTGCAATTGAAGACAGCAAAAAGCAGACAGTACCCACACTCTTTGATATGAAGGTCGGTCACAAATCTATGACCGACGGCTATGACTCTTGGTGGAGAGTAGGCGTTGCCGAAGTATCAGAAAGTGAAAAGGTACACGAGTGCTATGAGGATATGAAAAAGAACATAATTAAAGCACGCTTGTATTAATTAAAAGGAGAAATTAAAATGCTTAATAAAGAAAAAGTATATCTTGCCTGCGCACCCATTGCCTGGACTAATGACGACCTTCCTGATTTAGGTGCAGAAAACACCTTTGAGCAGTGTGTAAGCGAAATGGCGCTTGCAGGCTTTACCGGCAGTGAAATCGGTAATAAATACCCTAAAGATGTTGAGACTCTTAAACATAAGCTTGATGTAAGAGGAATGAGAATCTGCAATGCTTGGTTCTCATCACTTCTTCTTTCCGAAGGCTATGAAGCTACAATTGAAGCTTTTATCAAGCACAGGGATTTCCTTCACGCTCTCGGAGCAAAGGTTATCGGTGCTTCAGAACAGGGTAACAGCATTCAGGGCAAGGATGTAAGCATCTTCGGAGAAAAGCCCGTTTACACTGATGAACAGTGGGATCTTATTGCAAAGGGCTTCAATGAAATGGGTCGCCTTGCAAAGGAAAAGGGTATGTACTTCACCGTGCATCACCATATGGGCACCGGTGTTCAGACAGAGGCTGAAATTGATAAGCTTATGGAAATCACCGATCCCGACCTTGTTTATCTTCTTTTTGATACAGGCCACCTTTCATTCAGCGGTGAGGATGTACTCGGTGTTCTCAGGAAGTATGTTCACAGAACAAAGCACGTTCATCTCAAGAGCATCCGTAAGAATGTAATTGAAGATGCAAAGAATAAGGGTTATTCATTCCTTGATTCAGTCCGTGCAGGCTCATTCACCGTTCCCGGTGACGGCGATTTCGACTTCACCCCCGTTTTCGACATTCTTGACGAAGCGGGCTATGAGGGCTGGGTTGTTGTTGAAGCTGAGCAGGACCCTGCAGTTGCAAATCCCTATGAATATGCTGTTCTTGCAAGAAATTACATCAGAGAAAAGACAGGTCTTTAATAAAAATTTTCAGCATACGGTTATTTCCGTATGCTGAATTTGAATTATATCCGTCAACCTATAGGAGAAAAATATGAAAAATTTAAATTTTTATCATCTTACTGACCTTCATTATTATGCAAATGAAAAAATAGGCTCAAGCGGTAAAGCTTATGACCTTAAATGCAAGCTTGATCAGAAATGTATGGCTGAAAGTGGTGCAATTATTGATTCTGCATTTAAAAGCATCATTGAAGATAAGGAAACTGAATTTGTACTCATTTCAGGTGACCTGACCTTTGACGGTGAACAGCAGAGCCACGATGCTCTTGTTGAAAAGCTGCAGAATCTTAAAAATAACGGCAAAAGAGTTTTCACCACTTTTGCAACCCACGATTTTTATATGCACGCCCGTAAATATACCGACGAAGAAGGGGAGACGGAGCTTCCTAAATATACAAGAGCCCAGCTTCGTGAGCTTTATAACGATTTCGGCTACAGTGAGGCAATCGCTGAGCACAAAAACTCTTATTCGTACTGTGTTCAGCTTTCCGATGATGTTCGTATGCTCGCTCTGAATGACGATGGTGATTTTGACGAATTCTGCGGTTATTACAATGATTTGCTTTTTTGGATAAAGAACCAGGTTGAAGATGCAAAAAAGGCAGGTTGTGAGATTTTCGCAATGACACACCATCCTCTTGTTGAGCCTTCACCTATTTATCCGCTGTTTTCCCATAAGGCAATGCTTGGCGGTTATGAATTCACAGCACCTTATCTTGCTGATCTCGGACTTAAATATGTTTTTGTCGGTCACACCCATATACACGATATTGATTATATCGAATCTAAAAAGGGTAACAGACTTTATCAGGTTAACACAGCTTCTCTTATCGCATATCCTCTCGCTTACAGAAAGGTTGAGTTCAGCGATAACGGAATGGACGTCAGAACTGTTCAGGTTAGGTCAATTGATTGGGATTTAGGTGGTATGGATGTTATTGAATATGCTAAAGAGCATTTCATTTATATGATTAAAGGTGTGTTTGAGACCGTTGAAAAAGATTATGAAACCTTCCTTATTCTGGCTCAGGGTTTCAGCGGTGAGGAAGAAAAGCTCCGTAAAGTTCAGCCTGTTTTGCAAAAGTTAGGAAAACTCATAAATTCATTGACTTTCGGTAAGCTTTGCAGACTTTTAGGTTGCGGTAAATATGTCGATGACAGCATAAAAGATAACAAGATTGTTGAATTTATCTGTCAGGTAATTCTTAATATGTATGGCGGAACAGAAAACTATTCACCCGATTCACCTGAATATAAAGCATTTATTGCTGTATGTGATCGCCTTGGAAAAATAATAAAGCTTAAAGATTTTGCAGGTAATCCCGTAAGTCTTTCAAAGCTTATGTCAGGCATTCTTTATGATGGTGAAATTGATGATTGGAATGCAGTTATATAATTAAACAAAAAAGAGCGATGTCATGACATCGCTCTTTTTTTATTTTTCCCATTTCATTATGGTTTTGCCGAACGCTTTCTTTGTGTCAAGATCAAAAGCCTCAATCATATCGCTGATGTTTCTTACGGGTTTTACAACACACACCATCTGGCTGAGGTATTCCACAATATCAGGATGTTCTTTATACATTTCAACGGTCTTGACAAAATCCTCTCTGCCGCTTCGGCTGCTGCCGAACATTCTCAGACCTTTTTCAAGCATCATTCTTGTGTTTATGGGAACGGGATATTCACTTACACCGAGAATAGAAATTGTGCCTTCGGGATTAATATAATCAATTATCTGGCTTATAGCAGGCTGACAGCCGTTGCCGCCGACACATTCAAAAGCGTGGTCAACTTTCATATCCCCTGGAATTTCTGTTGTCAGGAAGGTTTCATCTACGAATGAAAAATCACTGAGCTTTTTGGGTACAACGCCGAAAACATAAATTTTTGAATTAGGGAAGAATTTACGAAGAAAAATACAGGTCATATAGCTGAGATTTCCGTCACCCCATACACCGATAACATTTCTTCTTTCGTGTGCGATTTTCATAAATCTCGTAATAGCGTGAACGCTGACGGAAACTATTTCCGTAAAGGATGCAACCTCTGGATTAATTCCGTCAGGTAGTTTTACAAGTCTGTCTGCAGCGATGGAAATATATTCCTGCATAAAGCCGTCAAAACCGCTTGCACGGAATTTGCTTGATCGAAGGTAGTTTTCAGCTATGATATCGTCAATTTCTGTTGGCGTATTTGGTATCATAACAACCATATCACCGGGTTTGAACTCGGGAGAAGGTGAGTACACTACCTCACCAACTGCTTCGTGAATAAGAGCCATAGGAAGCTTTTGTGCAAGTACCTTGGGGTCTCTTGTTCCCTGAAAGTATCTCTGGTCTGCATTGCAGATTGAAAGATGGGTTGGCTTTACAATTATATTTCCGTCAAAAATATCGATATCATCAAATGCTATTTCAAATTTTCTCGGCTGAGTTAATCTGTAAACTGTATTGAGCATTATTTTTTCCTTTCGCCTTAATCATTGTTTTCATCTTCAAGAAGTGCCATTGCAACTCTGAGATCATAGGGGTAGGTGATTTTGATGTTGTGAACTTCACCGTCAATAAGGTGAACATCATAGCCCTTCATACTGAAAATTTTGCAGGCATCTGTAAGAATATCTTTTTCTTCTTCTGAAAGGCTGTAATAAAGATCCTTAAGAAGTTTTGCTTTGAATGCCTGAGGTGTCTGTCCCTGATAAAGCTTACTTCTGTCCGGGATGTTGCTGATTGTTTTCTTGTTTTGGCTTTCAACAATTGTGTCTGTAGCGGGAACAACTGTGTCGGTAGCACCGTATTTTAAAGCTGCATCAATGTTTTCTTCAATTATTCTTGCTGTTACAAAGGGTCGAACGGCATCGTGAGTTACAATGATTGTTTCATCGTCAAGGCCGTCAGTTTCTTCAATGTGCTTGATTGCATTCATAATTGTTTCGTTTCGGGTGCTTCCGCCCTGAAGAACAACAACTCTGTCATTTTCAGGAAGGTGCTTTTTGAGTATGCTCTTTGTGTGGCTTACCCACTGCTCGGGGCAAAGGATAATTACCTTTTCAAATTTACTGTTGACATAAAATTTTTCAACCGTGTGAGCAATAATAGGTTTGTTTTTTAATGTAAGGTACTGTTTTGGTTTTTCGAGATTTCCCATTCTGCTTCCGATTCCGCCTGCGGCGATAACTGCATATATCATAAAAATTCACCTCATAAGTAATAAATTTGTACTTGATTATTATACTATAACACTGTTAATTTTGTCAACATGATTAGTTTATATAAAAACATCCGAAGAATATTCTTCGGACGCTCTTATATTATTTTTTGAATTTAAAATCGTCTGCACCGGGAACAAGGTGATAATCCTTTTTCGGGAGTTCTTCGGACCTTCTGTGTTTATTGTATTCCTCTTTGAATACAGTATTTATAATTCTTTCCGTTGCGTGACCATCGCAGGAGCTCATAAACTTCTGTCTGAAATCAGCTACTTCTTTTTTATCAAAGCGTTCATCAATATTGACAATGTAGTCAATAATTTCTTCGTTTGTTTTAACAACGGGGCCGGGAGTAAGCTCATCGTAGTCGTAGTAGAAGCCTCTCCAGTCAAAGAACTCATCAAGGTCGTGAGCAAGGAAAAGCATTGGTTTTTCAAAAAGAGAGTATTCAAATATAAGTGAAGAATAGTCAGAAATACAGATATCGCTGACACAGAGAAGTGCTTCAATACTCATATCATCAGTGAAGTCCATTGCAAAGGTACCGATGAATTCTTGAGGTATTCTGGGGCGCTTACGTACAAGGGGATGATGCTTTGTAATAAGAACATAGTTTTCTCCCAATGCCTCGTTGAGCATGGCTACATCAAGTACGTTGGGTGATTTGGCTTTTGCTACTCTGCCTCTGAAGGTGGGTGCATAAAGAATAACCTTTTTGCCCTTTGCGGCAGGAAACAGCTCATAAAGTGTGTTATATGATTCTTCAATAAAGTTTTTATCGTAGAAAATGTCTGTTCTGCTGCTGCCGAGAGCCTTAACAACACCACTTTCAGGAGTATATCTCATTGCTTCCTCGTAAGCCCATATAACCTCAGGACTGCTTACGGTAACATGAGTATAGTTACGGTTAAAGGGATATCTTTCCATATCGGCTCTTGAAGCTCCGAAAATAGCATCTGCAGTGCTGAAGCCGAATTTTTTAAAGGCACCGCAGCCGTGCCAGAGTTGGGTTACTACCGTTTCTGGACGCACATCAAAGTTACCCGTTACATTGGTAGCTTCGTCAAGAAAAACATACTTTGCTGTTGCAATATCCTTTACCATTGCCTTGCATCTTGCTCTGTATTCAGGCCTTGTTACATAGGTGTTTCTTAAAAAGTGGCAGTGAATATCAAAATCTGTTTCTCTGTATATTGTGTCATACATAAGCTTGAAACTGTTTGTGAGTTTCGGCAGTCTTATTTCAACAAAAACGACCTTATTTTCATCAACCGGCAATTTTGAGTATTTTCTGTATATAGACGGATAAAGATATTTGAGAACATATCTTACATAGTAAGGGTCGGTTTTTTTACGGATATACTTTTTGATTTTTGCTTTGATTTTTCTGAGCTTTCCTTTAACTCTTCTATAACTTTTAACAAAGAAAAGATAAATTGTGTAAATAAATGTGCTTTGTAAATAAGCTTTGATTTTTGACAGCATAGATAAAAACTTCCTTATACAATAATATGGTATATACGATTCAGATACTGTGCGTATGTGTGTATTAATATTTGCAATATATATTCTATTCAATTATTCTTTGTTGTCAAGACTTAAAATATTAACACATTGTAATAATCAAAATATATATTTATTTTCTTGACATAGTGTGAAAAAAATAGTATCATATGCTATAATACTCTTATTATGGGTAACTATGTTCAACAATATATTTTAAACAGATTATATATTTCAATTCTTGAGAAAGGAGCTGTTAAATTTAATGAGCGAAAAAATGCAGAAAACTCAGAAGAATAACAACAATCAGAAGTCAAATAACAAACAAACCGCTCAGAAAAAACAGAAATCAAAAACACAGAATCAGACAAAAATACAGGATAACAAAAACAGTGCAAAGGGTAAGTCCGTACCCTTCTATTATAAAAAGAAAAAGAACCAGAAGAGTAAAAAGGCGGAAATTACGCCCAAAAAGCCTTTCAGAATCGCTTTTCTCGGAGGACTTAATGAGGTCGGCAAAAACATTACAATGTTTGAATACAATGAAGATATTATTCTTGTTGACAGCGGTCTTGCCTTTCCTGACGAGGATATGCCCGGTATTGACCTTGTAATACCCGATTTCAGCTATATCGAAAAGAATGCAGATAAGGTTAGAGGTATCTGCATAACCCACGGTCACGAAGACCATATTGGTTCTCTTGCATATCTCCTTAAAACAGTAAATGTACCCGTTTACAGCACAAGGCTTACGAATGGTCTTATTGAAGGCAAGCTTAAGGAACACAATCTTCTTGGCAGTGCAAAACTCAATGTTGTAAAGCCTGGTGAATCTGTTAAACTTGGTGAATTTGAAATTGAGTTTATACACGTCAACCATTCAATTCCGGACGCAGTTGGTCTTGCCATAAAAACTGCCGCAGGTACAGTAATCCACACAGGTGACTTTAAAATTGACACAACACCCATTGACGGCGAAATGATTGACATTGCAAGATTTGCCGAACTCGGTAAACAAGGCGTACTCTGCCTTATGGCGGACTCAACAAATGCTGAGCGTCCCGGCTTTACTGAAAGCGAAAGCAAGGTTGGCACTTCCTTTGATATGCTTTTCAGAAAAGCAGGAAAAAGAAGAATTATTGTTGCAACCTTTGCATCAAATATCCACCGCGTTCAGCAGATTATCAATGTTGCAGAACAGCTCGGCAGAAAAGTTGCACTTTCCGGCAGAAGTCTTGAAAATGTTGTTGCCGTTGCGGCTGAGCTCGGATATCTTCACGTTCCCGAAGGAATTCTCATTAAGCTTGATATGATTAATAAATATCCTGAGGATCAGGTTGTTCTTATCACTACGGGCAGTCAGGGTGAGCCTATGTCCGCGCTTACAAGAATGGCTTTCTCAGACCACAGAAAGGTTGCAATAGGTCCTAACGATTATGTTATAATTTCTGCTACACCTATTCCCGGTAATGAAAAAACTGTCAGCCGTGTTATAAATGAGCTTATGAAGCTCGGTGCTGAGGTTGTTTATGAAAAGATGTATGATGTTCACGTTTCGGGACACGCCTGCAAGGAAGAGCTAAAGCTTATGCTTGGCATTGTAAAGCCCAAGTATTTCATTCCCGTTCACGGTGAACAGAAGCATCTTAGTAAGCACGCATCTCTTGCCGAGGCAATGGGTATGCCATCGTCAAATATAGTAATAGCCGATAACGGAACGCACCTTGAATTAACTGACAGCTATATCAAAAAAATAGGTACGGTTCCTGCAGGACGCATTTTTGTTGACGGCTCTGGAGTTGGTGATGTAGGTTCTGTTGTTTTGAAAGACAGAAAGCATCTTGCTGAGGACGGTATTATTATCGTTGTTGCAACTCTTGACGGTGCTACGGGCGAGCTTGTATCGGGGCCCGATGTTGTTTCAAGAGGTTTTGTATTCGTTAAAGAAGCAGGCGACCTCATAAAGGATGCTGAAAACACCGCTTATGAAACTATTATGAAGCTTTACGATAAAAAGATTTATGATTGGGGCACTATCAAAGCCCGTGTGCGTGATGACGTTTCAAGACTTATGTATGAAAGAACAAAGAGAAGTCCTATGATTCTTCCCATTCTGATGGAGATTTAATTATGAAAAAGCTTTGGAAAATATATGATTTGTCCTTGGTTTTTGTGCTTGTTGCACTTGTTTTATGTATAATTACACTGGCAATAAACAGAAATCTTGCCATAATTGAATTCGTGGCTGTTTTTGCTTTCGCTTTGGGCAAATTCTGGTATTACAAAACAAAGAAAGAAAAACTTCTTCATAAAATAAAAACAGTTTCTTCTGAGCTTGATTTCTCAGAGGGTAAAGCTTTTGAACGCCTTACTGTTGCCTGTACCGTTATTGAAGAAGACGGCACATTAATCTGGCTTAATGAAAGCTTTAAAAGAGATTTTCATATTGATGAAAATTTCAAAGGCTCAAACATCAAGGATATTGTTCGCCGTGATAATATTGATAAGCTTCTTTTAGGCTGCGGCTTTAAAATTAAGGTCGATACACTGTATTTTTCCGTATATTCAAGTGAAATTGACCTCGGTGATGAAAAAGTTTATCTTTTATACTTCTTTGATGAAACAAAGCTCAGAATTACCGAAAAAGAGTATTATGATTCCCGTCCGTCGATATTGCTTTCAGTAATTGACAATGCCGACGAAATATATCAGAATTTCAAGGAAAGCGACTGTGCTGCTATTTTCAGCCGTATTGAACAGCTTATTGATGATTGGGCAGCATCCTACGGTGCACTTTGCAGAAAGTATTCCAATGCAAGAATGCTGATTTTTGTTGAGGAACGTGCTTTGCAGAGAATGATTAATGATAAGTTTTCCATTCTTGATAAGGTTCGTGAATTTACTTATGACGGTAAAAATACGGATGTAACCCTTTCAATCGGGGTGGGTAAAGAGGATGAGCTTATTGAAGCCAACAACTCTGCACGTCAGGCACTTGATATGGCTCAAAGCCGCGGCGGTGACCAGGTTGCTGTTAAACACGAAGCTCAGTATAAATTCTACGGCGGTGTTTCTGCAGGCCACGAAAAGAAAAACAAGGTAAGAACAAGGCTTATTGCAAAAACCGTTGCTGAAATTATCAGTGACAGTGACAATGTTCTTATTATGGGCCACAGATTTTCTGATTTTGATTCCTTTGGCAGTGCCGTGGGTATGTACTGTATTGCAGAGCATTTCGGTAAAAAGACAAAAATAGTTCTTAATCAGGAAAACACTCTTGCTTTGCCACTTGTTAAAAAGTTTATTGAGCTTAAGGGCACGGGAGTTATTGTTTCTCCCTCTGAAAGCAAACAGTTTGTAGTGGATAATACACTTCTTATAGTTGTTGACACCCATAAAAAAGACTTTACTGAAATGCCTGAGCTTGTTGACAGTGTTTCTAAGGTTATGGTTATTGACCATCACAGAAAATCTGTAGGCTTTATTGAAGATACGGTGATGTTTTATCATATGCCCAATTCATCGTCTGCGGCGGAAATGGTAACTGAAATTGCCCAGTATGTGGACAGTAAGCCTGTTATTGACCCCTTCGGAGCTTTAGCTCTGTTTTCGGGTATTATGCTCGATACAAGAAACTTTATTCTCAGAGCAGGTGTGAGAACCTTTGAAGCGGCGGCTTATCTACGTTCAAGAGGAGCGAATACCGTTGACAGTAAAAAGCTTTTCTCAAACGATATGGAAATTTTCCGTCACAGAAATGCGGTTATTGATGCCGCATATACCTATAAGGAATGTGCAATTTCTCTTTCGCCTGAGGGCCTTGAAAATGTAAGACTCATTACTTCTCAGGCCTGCGATGAAATGCTTAATATTGAGGGCGTAAAGGCCTCTTTTGTGCTTTACCGTAACGGGAACGGTGTAAATATTTCCGCAAGAAGCTACGGTGAAATAAATGTTCAGCTTATTATGGAGGATATGGGCGGCGGCGGTCATCAGACAATGTCTGCCTGCCAGCTTGAAAACACAGACCTAATTGAAGCTGAGGTTAAGCTTCAGAACGCTATTGATAATTATTTGACTAATATTTAAACGGAGGATATATAATATGAAAGTTGTATTGAAACAGGACGTTAAAGGTTTAGGTAAAAAAGGTGAGCTTGTGAATACCTCTGACGGTTATGCAAGAAACTTCCTTTTCCCTAAAGGACTTGCTGTTGAAGCAAATGCTCAGAGCATGACAGAGCTTAAAAACAGAGAATCTGCAGAAAAATACAGAATTGCTACCGAAACTGCAGCAGCTAAAAAGGCAGCTGATGAAATGTCAGGCAAAACAATTAGAATGACTGCAAAGGCCGGTGCCAACGGTAAGCTCTTCGGATCTGTTACCGCAAAGGAAATTGCAGAAAAAATCAACAGTGAATTCGGTGTAAAAATTGATAAGAGAAAGATTGTTGTTGAAGATATAAAGCAGTTCGGTACTTATGAATTTGAAGTTAAGCTTTACACAGGAATTTCTGCTAAACTTTTTGTTATGGTAGGGGAATAATCCAAAAGTTAGTTCGTCCAAAATGGGGTGACATAAAATGAATCCATCCAATAATTTCACATCACTTGATGATGTGAATATGCCTTACTCCCTTGAGGCTGAGCAAGCGGTGCTCGGTTCAATTCTTATTGACCCTGCTTGCATTACTCAGGTGCTGATTTTAGTAAAGCCTGAATATTTTTATCTTCCTCAGCACAGGTCAATTTTTACCATTATGCAGGAGCTGGATGCTCTGGGAAATAAAATTGATCCCCTTATTGTGCTTGAAAAACTCAAGAGTGAAAAGGTTTATGATGATGCAAACGGAAAGAAATATCTTTTTCAGCTTGCCGACCTTGTGCCTTCAACAGAAAATGTTGAGGCGTATTGTAACATAATCCGTGAGAGATACTATAAAAGAGCTCTTATCAATGTTTCAAAAACAATCATTGATGATGCGGCAAATTCTGACGAGCAGGCTGATTTGCTTTTAGAATCCGCAGAACAGAAAATTTATGATATCCGTCAGGGCAGAGTTACAAGAGGCCCCGCTAAAATCGGTGACATTATAGTCAACGAGGTTTACGATAAACTTCAGAAGCTCAGCTCACCTGATAAGGATAAATATAAAGGCTTTACTACAGGTTTTGTTGACCTTGATAAGGCTATTACAGGTCTTAACCGTTCCGACCTTCTCATTATCGGTGCTCGTCCTGCTATGGGTAAAACAAGTCTTGCACTGAACCTTGCAAGAAACACGGCAATGATGGGTAAAAAGAAGGTGCTGTTCTTCTCTCTTGAAATGACAAAGGAGCAGCTTGCGCAGCGTGTTCTTTCAACGGAAGCAAGAGTAGAAAGTACTAAAATGAGAACGGGTAATATTTCAAGCGATGAATGGGCAAAGCTTGCAACTGCAACTGCACTTCTGAGTAACTGTGAATTATATTTTGATGATACATCAAATATGACGGTATCGGAAATGAAGTCAAGAATCAGAAGACTCCGTGATGTTGATGCGGTTTTTGTTGATTACCTTCAGCTTATGAAAAGCGGCTCAAGAGTTGAAAGCCGTGTTCAGGAGGTTTCCGAAATCACACGAAACCTGAAGCTTATGGCTAAGGACCTCAACATTCCCGTTGTTGTTCTGGCTCAGCTTGCCCGTTCCACTGAGGGCAGAGGCAAATCACATAAGCCTCAGCTTTCTGACCTTCGTGAATCTGGCTCAATTGAACAGGATGCCGATATAGTAATTATGCTTTACAGGGATGAGTATTATGCTTCCGAAAAGGACGGCGGTTCCGATGAAGCTGAAAGACCTCCTGTAAATGAAGCGGAGTTTATTATTTCAAAAAACAGACACGGTCCCACAACTACCGTTAAGGTAGCATGGAACGGTGACTATACCTTGTTCTCAAATCTGGAGACAATCAGAAATGATATGTAAAGTTAAAAATACAATTGATAAATACGGTCTTTTTTCTTGTGTTAAAAGTATTGCGGTCGGTGTTTCGGGCGGTGCTGATTCAATGTGCCTTCTGAATATTTTAAGTAAATTAAAGGATGAATACGGTATAATTCTGAAAGCCGTTCATATTAACCACAATCTCCGCGGTGATGAAGCCTTAAGGGATGAAAATTTTGTAAGGGATTACTGTCGGAATAACGGGATAGAACTTGAGGTTTTCAGTGTTGATATCAGAACACTGGCTAAAGATTCCTCTTTAAGTGAAGAGGAGTGCGGAAGGAAAGAGCGTTACAAATGCTTTGAATCTGTGGGATGTGATGCTGTTGCAACGGCGCACACTCTTTCCGACAGTATTGAAACAATGCTTTTCAACCTCGCAAGAGGTACGGCACTAAAAGGTTTGTGCGGTATTCCCGTTAAAAGGGAGCCGAATATTATTAGACCGCTTATTGAATGTACAAGGCAGGAGATTGAAGAATACTGTGCTGAGAATGCTGTCCCTTTTATTACGGATTCCACCAATCTCACCGATGACTATACAAGAAATCATATCCGTCATAACCTTGTACCCGGTCTAAGTGTTATAAATAAATCATATGAAAAGAATATTTTACGCTGCTTCAGCTCTTTGTGTGAGGATGCAGAATATCTTTATTCAGAAACAATGAAGTTGGTTGAAGCTTGCCGTGAAGCTGAGGGATATAATGCACAAACCCTTAAAAATGCACCTTCTGCTCTGAGGAAAAGGGCAATTGCTCATATTTTGAAAGAGAAAATGAACAAGAGCATTGAAGGCAAACACATTGACCTTATCAGTGAAGCTGTTATGAATTCACAGGGCAAGGTTGAAATAGCCTCAGATTATTATGCGGAGGTTAATTCGGGTCTGTTGTATTTCTGTTCAGATTCCGTACTGCCAACGGAGTGGAAAAGCTCATTTGAAAACGGTAAAGCCGTAACGGAAAAAGGAACATTCAGCCTTGTGCAGTGCGATATAAATGACATCGAAGCTTTTGATTATGATAAAATTAAAAGCCGGTTGTTTATTTCGTCAAGACTTCCCGGTGATAGATTTACTTTTAAATCAAGAGGTATCACCAAAAGCTTAAAAAAGCTTTTCAATGAATTAAAAATACCTGTTGAAGAAAGATACAGCACCGCTGTACTTCACGACGGTGAAAATGTCGTATGGATTGAAAATATCGGCGTAAATTCACTGTACATTACTGATGAAAGCACAATAAATGCAATGAAAATAATAAAGGAAGGTTAATAATATGCTTAACGACATTGAAAAGGTATTGTTTTCCCAGGAAGATATACAGAATATAGTTAACCGTATAGGTAAGCAGATTAGCGAGGATTATAAGGATAAAAATCTTCTGCTTGTATGTGTACTTAAAGGCTCTGTTTGCTTTATGGCTGACCTTATGAAAGCTATTTCAATTCCTTGCAGAATTGATTTTGTTGAAGCTAAAAGCTACGGCAATTCGACGGTAACCTCAGGTGTTGTAAACATTTCAAGAGACCTTAACTACGATATTTCCGATTATGATATTATTCTTGTTGAAGATATTTTTGACAGCGGAAGAACTCTTGAAAAATTATCTAATGTATTTTTATCAAGAAATCCCAGGAGCGTAGTCTGCTGTTCTCTTCTTGATAAGCCCGAAAGAAGAGATCCCAATGTTAAGCTTAAACTCAAATATACAGGCAGCGAAGTGCCGGATGCCTTTGTTGTAGGCTATGGTCTCGATTATGATGAATATTATCGCAATTTACCTTTTGTAGGTGTACTTAAGCCTGAAGTGTACAGCGATTAATCTATGTTATAGATTCAGTTTAATTAAAGGAGTGTAGATTGTTTGGAAAATAATAATGTAAATAAACCGGCGCCTAAGTGGGGTAATTATCTTTATCTGATTGTGCCTATTATTCTTATCTTTACAATGGCATATGCAGTCGGTGAGAAAACCCGCCCCGAAAAACCTAAATACTATGAAATTGTAAGCTCTTTCAGAACAGGTCAGGTTGTTGAGTATACCCTAAACCTCGGAAGCGGCGCCCTTGAGTATCAGATTGCAGGGGAAAAGGACAAGCAGAAATATACCGTTCCTAATGTTGAGATTTTTGTAAATGATATTCACAAGTATGTTAGTGAATACAATATTGAAAATCCTCAGAACCCAATAAAATACGACTATGTAAAGGGTCAGCCTTCCTCCTGGTGGGCAAGCATGCTGCCTACACTTCTTTTAACCGTTCTTATGATTGGGGCGGCGGTTATTATGTACCGTAAGATGGGTCAGACTATTCAGAATGAAAACAACCGTACAATAGCCTTCGGTAAAGCTCGTATCAAGCTTGGCAAGGACCAGAAAACTAAAACAACCTTCAAGGATGTTGCGGGCGCCGACGAAGAGAAGGCAGAGCTTGAAGAAATTGTTGACTTTCTACGCTCACCCGAGCAGTTCAGTGCTCTCGGTGCAAGGATTCCCAAGGGTGTTCTTCTTGTAGGCCCTCCGGGTACAGGTAAAACCCTTCTTGCAAAGGCTGTAGCAGGCGAAGCAGGAGTACCGTTCTTCTCAATTTCAGGTTCTGATTTTGTTGAAATGTATGTCGGTGTCGGTGCTTCCCGTGTGCGTGACCTTTTTGAGCAGGCAAAGAAGAATTCGCCTTCAATCCTCTTTATTGACGAAATTGATGCTGTCGGCAGACACAGAGGTGCAGGTATGGGCGGCGGTCACGATGAAAGAGAGCAGACGCTTAATCAGCTTCTTATTGAAATGGACGGCTTCGGTGCAAATGAAGGTGTTATCATTATTGCCGCAACAAACCGACCCGATATTCTCGATCCTGCTCTTTTAAGACCCGGCAGATTTGACCGTCAGCTTACTGTTGGCTATCCCGATGTCAAGGGCAGAGAAGAAATTCTTAAGGTACACGCAAGAAATAAGCCTCTTGCTCCCGATGTAAAGCTTTCGGTTGTCGCTCGTTCAACTGCAGGCTTTACAGGTGCAGATCTTGAAAATCTTCTTAATGAAGCAGCTCTTCTTGCTGCAAGAAGAAAGAAAAAAGCAATTACAATGCTTGAAATTGAAGAAGCTACAATTAAGTGTGTTGTAGGTACTGAAAAGAAATCAAAGAAAATCAGCGATAAGGAAAAGAAGCTGACTGCCTATCACGAAGCAGGTCATGCCCTTGCAACCTATTTCACTCCGGACCAGGACCCCGTGCATCAGATTTCCATTATCCCCAGAGGTATGGCAGGCGGATATACAATGTCCCTTCCTTCAGAGGACAGAAGCTACCGTTCAAAGCAGGATATGCTTAATGATATCGTTGTTCTTCTCGGCGGACGTGTTGCAGAGGCTGTTGTTCTCGGCGACATTTCAACCGGTGCATCCAATGATATTGAAAGAGCAACGGAAATCGCAAGGAATATGGTTACAAAGTACGGTATGAGCGACTCTCTCGGCCCTATTATGTTCGGTTCATCAGACCGTGAGGTTTTCCTTGGCAGAGATTACAGCAGCATGAGAAACTATTCAGAATCAGTAGCTTCCGATATTGACTCTGAAATCAAAAAGATTATCACATACTGTTACGATAAATGCCGTGAAATTATTGAAACAAACCGTGAAAAGCTTAATGATGTAGCGGAGCAGCTTATTGTCCGTGAAAAAATTGACGGTCCCGATTTTGAAAAGCTTATGAAGGGTGAAAAAATTGAACCGGAAGAGACAGTTGCTCAGGAAATAACCGATTCAGAAGCACAAACAGAATCTGCCGAAATAACTGAAAATTAATATTATGACTGCCGTATATTTATACGGCAGTCCTTTTATATGTACAATATATTGTGATAAAATACTTGCTCTATTAAAAACTTTGTGTTATACTTAAATTTGATGAAATATAACCAATACGTATTGGAGGAAATATAATGATTGAATACATAAAAATCCTTATTCTTGCTATTTTTACCGGTGTAACGGCACCTTTGCCGACATCATCTGCGGCGCACTATTCTTTTCTTAATTGTGTGCTGAATTTTTCTTCCGACGAGAAGCTTTTTGGGTTTTATTATTCCTGCTTTATGCTTGCTTTTTCTTTTGCTGTTATCCTTGCATTAAGAAAAATTTATACAAAGTCATTAAAATCCTTTTTTTCAAAAGAAAAGGACAGGCTCACAAGGGCATACAAAGAACGACAGAAGAACCTTCTTATTTCTCTTCTGCCCTCATTTTTTCTTTTCGTTCCCGTTTCAAAAGAAATGATTCTTGCTGATTATTTTGAAAAGTTCCTTTCAACAAATAGCCTTCTTATTGTAGCTGCTACAAGCATTATTTGCGGATTTATCCTTATTATTGCTATCTGGTACATTAAAAAAGGCGTTAACGCTAAAAAAAGAGGTGCCACAACAGCTGATGTTATAAGAATGAGCGTTTATAACCTTGTGTCCTTCGCAGTGCCCGGTGTATCAAAGGTTTCTGTTTCTGCAACAAACCTTCTTATCTGTGATACAGAGCCTCAGGTTATTACCCGTGAGGTGTTTATGTATCTTGCACCTCAGGTTCTTGTGTTCAACCTTGTTAAGGTTGTCCGTGCGCTTGTCGGAGGAATTGTCTTTGATCCGATCGTTCTTATTATCGGCATTGTAGCCGTAGCTCTTTCGAGCGGGCTTATCATTTCTCTTTCAGGTAAAGTGAATATGAAAAAGCTTTACGGATTTTTCAGTGTATATTCAATTGTTTTCGGCGTTTTTGTCGGTATTATTTCATTCGTTATTTAATTTATTGTGTTTATTGATTCATTTATGGAGTGTTGATATATTATGGCGAATACAAAATCGGGCGGTACCAAAAAGAAAACCGCCACTAAAAAGACTTCTTCCGTGAAGTCCAAATCTACTAAAAACAAAACAAAGAAAGTCGGCAAAAACGGCGGTGAAAGGCTCAGTGTTCTTGAAAATCACAAAAATGCCGTTATGCTTTCATATCTCAGTGCAGGTATTATTCTCGGTGCTTTTTCCGTTATCGGGGGCTCTAACATATGGCAAAGCATAAGAGGGGCTCTTTATTCCTTCTTCGGTATCGGTCTGATGCCCGTTGTAATTTTCCTTATTGTTGTGGGTATTGCGATTTCTCTTAACGGACTTAAAAGAAGTCTTCTGAAAACGAACCTTTCAGGCTTGTTCCTTCTCGTTATGTTCGTTTCCTTCGTCCACCTTTTTAACTATACTGTTGGTGAAGGAGGTATGGCTGAATGGACTGAGCACCTGACTCACGCTGCACAGACGGGCTGGGATATGGGTGTTAATTCTTTCCACTTCTGCGGCGGTATACTCGGTGCCGTTGCAGGCGGTTTTATCCTTGTTTCATGCGGTAAAGCAGGTGCATTCGTAATTGTTGGGGCGCTTCTTGTTGTAAGTGTTCTAGTATGCTTCGGTATCAGTGCTAATTCTGTGGGTAATATTGTTTCAAAGCTTATCAATAAAGGTAAAGAAAAAATTGAAGAAAAAGGCGAGCAGACAAAAGTTATGCTCGATGAAAAGAAAAAGCTTCGTGAGGAAAGAAGGCTCATTGCTGAAGAGGAGAGGGCTTCTCAGATTGAAGAAGCTGAAGAAGTTGAAAAAGAACAGGATTCACCTGACAGTCTCGTTGTGAACGGCATTTTTGATTTCAATGAAACAGAAATTGAAAATGACCCTTCAAAAAAAATAGAAGAAGAGGTTATTCCTGCATCTTCTGCACCAAAAACTGTTCCTACAGCTGTGCCGTCACAGAAAAAGGACTTTGTACCTGTTTCGGGCGGTGCTTATAAAAGAGATTTCAGACGTTTCAGACCGGAAGAAAGTGTTTTCACTTATCCCGATAAAAACACAAATGTCAACAGTGGTGCCAATGTCAGATTTTCCGATGATGACCTTATATCAAGCGGTGCCAAGCGTACGGTTGATGCGTTCGGTAATGCATCTGTAAACAGTGTTACTAAAGCTCCTCAGAATGATATTCCCGAGGATTTTGAAGAAGTTGTCGAATACGATGAAATTTTCGATGATGCAGACGATGAATATGCTGACAGAAGGGCTGAGCTTTCCAATAAAGCAAAGAAGATTGTTTCTGAGGCTGCCGATTCTGCAGCCGCTGTGCGCAAAAAGAATATGGATGAAGTCCATAATTATGTTGAAGATGTAAAGCCTAAAAAGGAATATACTCTTCCGCCCATAGATTGCTTAAATGAGCCTAAATTCGGCACGGATGAAAACTTTGCTGAGGAAATGAAGCTGACTGCAAGAAAGCTTGTGGATGTCCTTAAAAGCTTTGGTGTTGAAACAAAGCTTATCGGCGTTTCTAGAGGTCCTTCTGTTACAAGATACGAGCTTTCACCGGCTCCCGGTGTTAAAATCAGCAAAATTACAAATCTTTCCGATGATATTGCTCTCGGTCTTGCTTCTTCGGGTGTCCGTATTGAAGCCCCCATTCCCAACAAATCTGCTGTCGGCATAGAAGTGCCTAATAAGAGCCGTTCAACGGTTACTATGCGTGAAATGATTTCCTCGGAGGAATATAAAAAAGGTAAAAACAGCGGTAAGCTTCTCAATGTTGCATTAGGTAAAGATATCACGGGTAACATTACCTGTGCTGACCTTTCAAAGATGCCCCACCTTCTTATTGCCGGTACAACAGGCTCAGGTAAATCCGTTTGCCTTAATGTTATGATTGCAAGTATTCTTTATAATGCAACACCGTCTCAGGTCAAGCTCCTTATGATTGACCCGAAGCAGGTTGAATTTACCGTTTATAACGGAATTCCTCATCTGCTTGTTCCCGTTATTTCTGATGCGAGAAAAGCCGCAGGCTCTCTCGCGTGGGCAGTTGGCGAGATGGATTCCCGTTATAAAATGTTCTCTAACTGTGCTGTCCGTGATATTGCGTCTTATAACAAATACGCTCTGGAGCATCCTGAACTCAATTTACAGTATATGCCTCAGATTGTGATTTTCATTGACGAGCTTAACGACCTTATGATGGTTTCGCCCAAAGAGGTTGAAGATTCAATCTGCCGCCTCGCACAAAAGGCGAGAGCTGCAGGTATGCACCTTGTTGTTGCAACTCAGCGTCCCTCAGTTGACGTTATCACAGGTATCATCAAGGCTAACATTCCTTCAAGAATTTCACTTTCTGTTTCCTCACAGGTTGACTCAAGAACAATTCTTGACGCAATCGGTGCGGAAAAGCTTCTCGGTAACGGTGATATGCTTTTCAATCCCGTAGGCATGTCAAAGCCCGTCAGAATTCAGGGCGCATATCTTTCTGATCTTGAAATTGAAAAGATTGTAACCTACATCAAGGAGCAGGAAAATGCAGAATATGATGACGGAATTATGGAAGAAATTGAAAAGAATGCCGTTGCCGACACTAAGAAAAAATCTGCCGGTGCTTCTGCTTCTGATGATGACGACAATCAGTATGATGTTCTTATTGAAGATGCAATGAACGTTGTAACTGAGCTCAATTCAGCTTCAACAACGGTAATTCAGCGTAAGCTCTCCGTAGGTTACGCAAGAGCCGCAAGAATTATGGATCAGCTTGAACAGCTTGGTTATATTTCGCCTGCTGAGGGTAATAAGCCGAGAAGAGTGCTTGTTACAAGGGCACAGTTCCTTGAAATGAAGGCGGGAGCCGAAAGTGTTTCAAGTGACGACTTTGATGTTTTATCTGACTAAAAATTTGTAGTTAGAGGTGTAATATGAAGGATTTTTTACCTCTTTCAAAGCAAGAGGCTGTTAAAAGGGGATGGGATGAGGTCGATTTTGTTTATGTTATCGGTGATGCTTATGTTGACCATCCCTCCTTCGGTCCTGCAATAATTTCCCGTGTGCTTGAGCATAACGGGTTTACAGTTGGTATTGTTTCACAGCCTGATTGGCACAGTACCGATGATTTTAAGGAATACGGAAAGCCGAGACTCGGCTTTTTCGTTTCTTCGGGCAATATCGATTCAATGGTTGCTCATTACACTGCTGCAAAGAAAAAGCGCAGTGATGACGCATATACCCCCGGCGGTAAAGCAGGTGCAAGACCTGACAGAGCAGTTATAGTTTACTGTAACCGTATACGTGAAGCATACGGTGATGTACCTATAATTATTGGCGGTCTCGAAGCATCGCTCAGACGCTTTGCCCATTACGATTACTGGGACGATAAAATAAGAAGGTCGATTATATTTGACGCTCAGGCTGACCTGATTTCCTACGGTATGGGTGAAAAGCAGACTGTTGAAATTGCCGAAAGGTTACGAAACGGAGAGCATATATCCGAACTCAGGGATATAAGAGGTACCTGCTATGTTTGTGATGTTACGGAAACACCGCTTACGGGTGCTGAATGTCCTTCTTATGAAAATGTTGTAAAAAATAAAAAGGAATATGCTGTTTCCTGCCGTATTCAGCAGGATGAGCAGGACCATATAAGAGGCAAAATCATCAAACAGCGCCACGGCAATAAAATGCTTGTGCAGAATCCTCCAATGCCTCCGCTTACAACTCAGGAGCTTGATGAAATCTATGCTCTTCCCTTTATGAGAACATATCATCCCTCCTATGAGGCACTCGGCGGGGTGCCGGGTATTGAAGAAGTCCGTTTTTCAATTACCCATAACAGAGGCTGCTTCGGCGGTTGCAACTTCTGCTCCATTGCTTTCCATCAGGGCAGATATGTAACCTCAAGAAGCAAAGAGTCAATTTTAAAAGAAGCTGAGCTTCTTACAACACTTCCCGATTTCAAGGGTTATATTCACGATGTCGGCGGTCCTACAGCCAATTTCAGAAGACCCTCCTGTGACAAGCAGATAAGTGCTGGTCTTTGCAAGGGTAAAAAATGTCTTGCTCCAAAGGTTTGCCCCGCTCTTATCTCCAATCACGAGGAGTATGTTGATATTCTCCGCTCTTTAAGGAAAATCAAAGATGTTAAAAAGGTTTTTATCCGTTCGGGTATCAGATACGACTATATGCTCCGTGATAGCGACGAAACCTTTTTTAAAGAGCTTATCCGTTACCATGTAAGCGGCCAGCTTAAGGTTGCGCCTGAACACTGTTCAGCAATCGTGCTTGAAAAAATGGGTAAGCCGTATATTGACACTTATGTTAATTTTTCAAAGCGTTACTTTGAACTCAGTAAAAGCGTAGGTAAAGAGCAGTATCTTGTGCCGTACCTTATGTCTTCTCATCCCGGCTCAAGGCTTGAAGAGGCAATTGAACTTGCCTGTTTCCTTAAAAAAAGAAATATTCGCCCTGAGCAGGTACAGGATTTTTATCCAACCCCCGGTACTATTTCAACCTGTATGTTTTATACCGGCCTCGACCCTTATACAATGAAAGAGGTTTATGTTGCTAAAACTCCTGAAGAAAAGGCAATGCAAAGAGCACTTTTGCAGTATTATAACCACGCTAATAAGCAGATTATTATAAAAGCACTCAAAAAGGCAGGCAGATATGACCTTATAGGCACATCTGATAAGTGTCTTGTTGCTCCCGACAAGAATTTTAATAACAGTAATAAAAAGAAGGGTGGTTATTCTTATGGCAAAACGAAGAAGAAAAAATAAAAAAAGTCTGCTCCTTTCTGCTGTTGTTATTATATTGCTTTTGTTGGGCGTCGGTGTAGAAAAGAATGGCGGCATAGACACAAATCCCTATTCAGCCTCTGATGCTTATGTACATTTCATTGATGTCGGTCAGGGCTCATCAACCTTGATTCAGGTCGGTGATAAGGGTGTTCTTATTGACGCGGGTGAAATGGAATACGGCGACTACGTTGTTGAATATATCAATTCCTGCGGCATAAAGAAGCTCGAATATGTTGTTGCATCCCATCCTCATTCCGACCATATTGGCGGTATTACCGATGTTATTGAGGAATACAAAATCGGTGAGTTCATAATGCCTGAGCTTACCGAAATGAATATTCCCACCACTAAGGTATACGAAAGAATGATAAATGCACTTTTAGAAAAGGATGTTGAAGTAACTGCTGCTGAGGTTGGAGACAGCTTCATTATGGAAGGCTTAACAATGAAAATCCTCGGTCCCATTGAGCAGACGGAAGACCTTAACGATATGTCTGTTATCTGTAAGGCTACCGTCAACGGTGTTGATTTTATGATTCTGGGTGATGCGGAAAAGCCCGAGCTTTCTTCCGTATATAATAATGTAAATGCTGATTTCAGCGCTGATATTATTGCTATGGGCCACCACGGAAGCAGCACATCAATTTATAAGGCCTTCCTTAATGCTGTTGATGCCGATGTTGCGGTTATTTCCTGTGGCAAGGATAATTCCTACGGACACCCCCATAAGGAAGCCTTGCAGTATATTAAAGCAAACAGTATGACCCTTTACAGAAACGATTATGAAGGTGACATTGTTTTCAGGTGTGCCGGCGGTGAATATGAAAGGGTTGATTTCTGATGAGGTACACAGTTGACCGCATAGAAGAGGGGATTGCCGTTCTTGAAAAAGAAGATTTATCCCATATCAATGTATCTTCTGAAAGCTTACCTAAAGGTGTTAAAGAGGGGAGCATACTTCTGTTTGATGGTGTTAATTATATAATTGATGCCGAGGCTGAGGTTGCAAGTAAAAAGTCAATGCTCGAAAAACAGAATCTTTTGTTTAAAAGGACAAAAAAAGATTAAAAAAATTATGAAAATTGCTTGATTTTTGGTTTTACTTGTGATATACTCTTCGAGATAACGCACGCAAGGGGATTGGTATGCCCGTTTCGCCCCGTCGGGGTGTGCTTACCTTAGAACCTGCGGTGGTTAAAAAAACAAAAGGAGGACATAACAATGTCAGTAGTATCAATGAAACAGCTTCTTGAAGCCGGTGTACATTTCGGTCACCAGACAAGAAGATGGAACCCGAAAATGGATCAGTACATTTTCGCAGAAAGAAACGGAATTTACATCATCGACCTTCAGAAAACAGTTAAGAAGCTTGAAGAAGCTTACTCATTCATCAAGGAAGTTTCTGAAAACGGCGGCGAAGTTCTTTTCGTAGGTACAAAGAAGCAGGCTATGGATTCAATCAAGGAAGAAGCTATCCGTTGCGGTATGCCTTTCGTTAACGCACGTTGGCTCGGCGGTATGCTCACAAACTTCCAGACAATCCAGAAGAGAATCAGAAGACTTGCTCAGCTTAAGGCTATGGAGCAGGACGGCACATTCAACCTTCTTCCCAAGAAGGAAGTTATCAAGCTTAACCTTGAAATCGAAAAGCTTGAAAAGTTTATGGGCGGTATCACAGAAATGAAGAAGCAGCCCGCTGCACTCTTCATCGTTGACCCCAGAAAAGAAAGAATTGCTGTTGCTGAAGCTCACAAGCTCGGTATCCCCATCGTTGCTATCGTAGATACAAACTGCGATCCCGATGAAGTAGACTATGTAATCCCCGGTAATGACGACGCTATCAGAGCTGTAAGACTTATCGCAGGTGCAATGGCTGATGCTATCATCGAAGGCAGACAGGGTGAAGCTAATGCTCCCGTAGCAGAAGCTGCAGAAGAAGCTGCTGAATAATTTTGATTTTACACCCCGTTATATTTCATTGACGGGGTTTCTTTAAAATAATATTTATTTCTAGGAGGAATTTATTATGGCATTTACAGCTAAAGACGTACAGGCTCTTCGTGAAAAAACAGGCGCAGGTATGATGGATTGTAAAAAAGCTCTCGTTGAAACAGACGGAGATATGGATAAGGCAATTGACTTCCTTAGAGAAAAAGGCCTTGCATCAGCAGCTAAAAAAGCAAGTCGTGTTGCTGCTGAAGGTACAGTTGCTGCTTATAGCGATGCAACAGCAGGTGCTCTTGTAGAAATTAACTGCGAAACAGACTTCGTTGCTAAAGGTGCTCCTTTCATTGGCCTTGCAAAGAAAGTTGTTGAAACAGTTGCTGCAGCAAAACCCGCTGATGTTGACGCTCTTCTTGCAACAAAAGCAGTTGGTTCAGATAAAACAGTTGAAGAAGAAGTTCAGG
>JAZSDP010000012.1:0-16508 GCA_045531265.1 Acutalibacteraceae bacterium | reverse complement strand
ATTTTAGTGTCGCTTCTGTTTGCAGTTGCACGCATTACGGTTCTGATAGCCTTTGCAATTCTGCCCTGCTTACCAATAACTCTACCCATATCATCCTGAGCAACATGAAGGTGGTAAACAATTACACCCTCTTCGTTAATGTCGTCAACGTCAACAGTCACCTTTTCGGGTTCATCAACTAAACCGCTGGCAATTGATATAAGTAAATCTTTCAAAGTGCGTACCTCCGAAATTATTTAAGGATGTCGCTCTTTTTAAGAAGAACTTTAACTGTGTCAGTGGGCTGAGCACCGTTAGCAATCCATTTCTGTGCCTTTTCAGCATCGATTTTGATTTCTGCGGGTTCCTTCATGGGGTTGTAGTAACCGATTTCTTCAATGAAACGGCCGTCACGGGGATATCTTGAGTCTGCTACTACTACACGGTAGAAAGGAGCCTTTTTTGCGCCCATACGGCGAAGTCTGATTTTTACTGCCATTTTAATGACCTCCAAAATTAATTTTACTTTTTATCTAACACTTTCGTGCTGTTTACTTTTTATATGCCAAAGCCGTTCATTCCGCCCATACCGTTCATGCCGTTCATCATTCCCGGCATATTTCTCATACGCTTCATCATTTTTTTTGATGATTTGCCATTGAGCTGCTTGAACATCTTCTGCATCTGTCTGTGTTGGCTGAGAAGCTTATTTACATCCTCAACCTGCATACCGCAGCCTGCTGCGATACGGCGTTTTCTTGAGGGATTGATAATATCCGGCTTTGCCCTTTCCTGAGGTGTCATAGAAAGGATAATTGCCTGAATGCGGTCGAACTGTCTTTCGTCGACCTCCACATCGTCAATCTTTCTGCCGATACCGGGTATCATCTTGAGTGTATCTTTAATCGAGCCCATTTTTCTTACCTGCAAGAGCTGGTCGTAAAGGTCGTTAAGATCGAACTTGTTTTTTCTGAGCTTCTGCTCTAATTCTCTTGCCTTCTTTTCGTCAAGCTCCATTTCAGCCTTTTCGATAAGAGAAAGCATATCACCCATACCCAGAATTCTTGATGCCATTCTGTCGGGGTGGAAAACATCAATATCGCCTAATTTTTCGCCTGTACCCACAAACTTGATGGGCTTGCCCGTAACAGCTCTTGCGGAAAGAGCCGCACCGCCTCTTGTATCACCGTCAAGCTTTGTGAGAAGAAGACCGTCAATACCCAGAGCCTCATTGAAGGAGGTTGCAACATTAACTGCATCCTGACCTGTCATTGAGTCAACAACAAGCATAATTTCGTGGGGGCGGACTGTGGTTTTTATGTTTTTAAGCTCATTCATCAGCTCCTCGTCAACATGAAGTCGACCGGCTGTATCAAGGAAAACATAGTCGTGACCGTGGTCCTTTGCAAAGGCAACTGCCTGCCTTGCAATTTCAACGGGGTCAATCTGACCGAGTTGGAAAACGGGTACGCCCGCTTTTTCGCCGACAACCTCTAGCTGCTTGATAGCGGCAGGACGGTAAACGTCACAACCAACAAGAAGAGGTCTGTGTCCCTGATTTTTGAGCATAAGTGCAAGTTTTGCACTGTGAGTGGTTTTACCTGAACCCTGAAGACCGCACATCATAACAACGGTGGGAGGGTTATTGGCTGTATTGAGCCTTGACTTGGTACCGCCCATAAGGTTTGTGAGCTCCTCATTGACGATTTTGATAACCATCTGTGAGGGGGTGAGGCTTTCCATAACCTTGGCGCCGATTGCACGCTCTGTAACAGAGTTGGTGAAATCCTTGGCAACCTTGTAGTTAACGTCCGCTTCTAAAAGAGCCAGACGAACCTCTCTCATCGCTTCCTTAACATCTGACTCAGTAAGTGAGCCCTTGCTGCGAAGCTTTTTAAAGGCGGCTTCCAGTCTTTCGGAAAGACCTTCAAATGCCATTAAATCATTCCTTTTAATTTATTTGCTCATTCGCTGAGCATTCGGGTGAGAACATCAATTCTTGCCGTAGCATCATTGATTTCCCTTGAAAGCACCGTTCTGCGGTTAACCTCGTTTATTACATCGCAAAGCTCCTGTATTTCACGAAGTCCGTCCTTGGTTTTCTGCAGCCTTTCGTGAAGGCCGAGGTGCTCTTCAAAGGCAAAAAGCTGAGCTTCGGCGCGCTTTATGGCATCCCTTACACCCTGACGGGTTATGCCTTCATTTTCTGCAATTTCCGCTAAGGAAAGGTCATCGTTATAATAATAGCAAATGAAATCCTGCTGCTTCTGAGTGAGCATTTCACCGTAGATATCAAAAAGTATGATAACATCAAGATTTTTTGCCATTATTTCCCCTCCTTTTGCGTCCTTGTGTAAAGAATAATAACTTTACAGCTCGGCTATTATACTAAATATAACTGTAAATGTCAATAGCTTTACAGAAGTTTTTTGAGAAAAACAGGCATTTTACTTGTCATCTTATGCATTTGTTTTTTGTTGCGTAAACAAAAATACTTGACAACCTATGCCGGACGGTATATAATATAGATGTAAAAAAAACAAAGAGCTATCCGATAGACGGCTAGTCTCTGATAAAAATGATTATTGTAAGAAAACAATCGCCTTATCAGGAACTCAGGCGGTTGTTTTCTTATTATTACTTCTTAATTAAAAGTACTATTAAGAAAATGAGTACTAAAACAAGAGTTGCCTCTGTCATAGCAATCACCTCTTTTGAATACAAAATTCCTTTTCAGGTTTATATGTAATCAAAGAGTCACAGTCTCTTTGCAAAAAGACCGCCGCCTACCGTTTAAGGATAGCTCTTAGGAGCTTTTCGCTCGGATTTATACTATCACAACTGACATATTTTGTCAATAATTCTACATTCTACACTTTGCATTAACAAAAACCCTCTATCGGGCGACCCATCGTAAGGAATTTTTGTATATGAAAACGGCAGGATTTAACTCCTGCCGTAAATTTTATTCTTCCTCATCCATTTTCTCGGTGGGCGTAATTTCAACCCTTACCTTACCTATACGGCGCTCTTCAACATTGAGAATGGTGAACTTGACATTTTCAAATTCAACCTCATTCATATCGCCGTCTTTCGGCAGGAAGCCTAAAAGGCTTATTATAAATCCGCCCAGGGTATCGTAATCGCCTTCGGGAATAATATCACCGATAAGCTCGTTTACTTCTTCAATATAAGTAGTGCCGTCAACGGTGAAAATATTTTCGCTGACAACGGCAATCTCTTCCTCTTCGTCGTCGTATTCGTCCCTGATGTTACCCATAATAGCTTCAACAAGGTCTTCCATTGTAACAATACCGGCTGTACCGCCGTATTCGTCAACAACAACGGCCATCTGCACCCTTTTCTCCGTCATTTCAGAGAAAAGCTCACCGCAGTTTTTGCTGAAGGGTACATAGTATGCCTCACGCATAACATCGCCCGGCTTCTGATTTTCGGGCAGCGACTCGGAAACATATTTGAGAAGGTCTTTGATATAAATTATACCGATAATGTTGTCCTGATCCTCGTGAAAAACGGGAATTCGGGAATAGCCGTGCTCGATTGAAAGCTCAACAACATCACGGAGAGTGTCCGTATCCTCAACGGCAATCATATCCGTTCTGTGAGTCATAATATCAGTAACGTCGATATCGTCAAACTCAAAAATGTTGTTGATCATTTCCTTCTGTATATCTTCAATAACGCCCTTTTCCTGACCCACATCAACCATCATACGGATTTCTTCCTCGGTTACCACCTCTTCATTGGCGTTGGGGTCAAAGCCGAACAGACGGACAACTGCGTTGGTGGAGAAGGAAAGAATCTTTACAAAGGGAGTACACACCTTTTTAACAACAAGAAGCACGTCAACCACCTTGTAGGCTATCATTTCGGGCTTCTGCATCGCCATACGCTTGGGTGCTAACTCACCTAAAACAAGTGAGAAGTATGACATAATAACGGTGATTACAACAACACTTGCACCGCTGATTAAATCGTCAAATTTCTGAAGCTCCGGGCTGATTGAAAGTATAGCCTGAGTGAGCATCTGAGCAAAGGTTGTTGATGCACTTGCAGATGTAAGGAAGCCTGCAAGGGTTACACCAATCTGAATTGTGGACAGAAAGTTAGAGGGATTTTCTGTTAATTTTTTAATTTTCTTAGCCTTTTTGTGGCCCTCTTCGGCAAGCTTGTCAATCATATTGTCGTTAAGTGAAACAATTGCCATTTCACTCATTGCAAAAAATGCGTTGACAAGAATCAATACAAACAATAAAACTATGCTGAAAATAAGACTGCCGGGGTCATCCATTTTGGATATATCTCCTTTCGAAAGTGAAAAGTGTATTTAATGTGTAAACATCAATAAGATATTATACTATACTTTTACTGTTTCGTCAATCGTATAACGAAATATTCCCCTTATTGACTTTCACCCTAACAGGGAATATAATTTATCTGAGGTGAAAAAGATGAAAAAGAAAGCCCTTATAATTATTCCCGTTTTAGCCGTACTCTGTGCCGTTATTGCAGTTTCTGTTTTTTCAGCCAAGAACGGTAATGAGCCTGCCTCTGACGGAACAACTACCGTATCAGATTCACAGTCAACCGAGCTCAACGAATCGCAGATAGCGGAAATACTGAAGAACACCGCTGTTATCAGCGTTTATGCTCCCGAGGGTGCAAAGGTGTTTCTTGACGGAAAAGAAATGCCCTATTCCGATGCAGTTGACTGTTACAGAATCATAGACGAGCTTTCGGGCAAGCACACCCTCACCGTTACAAGAGAGGGCTATGAAAGCTTTATAAAAGAACTCGACCTTGACAAGGAAAAAAATCACGAAATAACCGTTGAGCTGACAGCACTTCAAAGCATAAAAGAGGATGCAGTAAAGCAAGCCGAAAAAATCCTGCCTGCGATAGTAAAGGTCTGTGACGACGGCAGCGGTGACCTTTCTTCCTTCAGCTTTTACAGTGAAGAAGAAAAAAGCACCATTCAAAACACGGTGTACGGGATAATTGACGAACTGTCCGTTGATACGGAGAATTACAAAACAGGTAAGATTCAGCTTACGAATGTTTTATATGATGACTCATCAACAGTCGGCGACAGTATTTCTCAGGAAAATGACAGCCGGGGAAGAATGATAAAATTCACCGCCGAATACTCCTACTCCTGGGAATACAAAAGCGACGGATATGAAGATTCGGGCGTAGATTCCGCTGTGGCAAAGGGCTTTATACTCCTTGATTACATAAACGGAAATTGGTGCATCCGTGAGCTTTACCTGCCATTGAGGAAAAATGTTCATTGAAAAAATTTCAGATATAAAAAAAATGTTCAAAAACCAAGCGATTATTTTTAAAATATAATCAGTTGAAATTTTTATAATATTTTGGTAAAATTACCCATGTTAACAAATTATACGGAGGAAAATACAATGAAAAAAATTTTATGTACCCTTTTAGCAATAGTTATGGTTTTATCCTGTACCGTTATTGCATTTGCGGCTGATTCATCCGATGCCCTTCAGTTCGGTGAGAACGGCAAATTCAAGATTATGCAGATCAATGATACTCAGGACACAAACGATATGAACAAAAAAACAGTGGCATTTCTTAAAGCTGCTCTTGAAAGTGAAAAGCCCGACCTTGTTATTATTGCAGGTGATATGCTTTCGGATATGTTTCCCCTGCCCACAAAGCAGAGACTTTCTGATGCTCTCAGAGCTCTCGGCGGTATTTTTGAAGAGGCAGACGTACCATTTGCAGTTACCTTCGGTAACCACGACCATGACCACGAAAAGACCCTCCCTTTAAATGAAATGATTGCGGTGCTTTCAGAATTCAGCACCTTCCGTCACGCAGAAGGCTATAATGAGGGTACATACAATCTTCCCATTCTTTCATCAGACGGAAGCCGTTATGCATTTAATATTTATATGATGGACACAAACAATAAGCTTGACGGAGACTATGCAGGCGTTTTCCCCGAACAGGTTGAATGGTACAAGCAAAAGAGCGATGAACTCAAAGCTCAGAACGGCGGCAAGATTGTTCCCTCATTTGTTTTCCAGCACATTCCCGTTAAAGAAGTTCATCAGTTCTTTGTTGAAGGTGAAAAAGGGGCTGACGATTCCTTCTTCAACTTTGATGACGGCAAATGGTACACACCTGATAAATCCCTCGTAAGCTCAGAGGACTGCATTGTTGGCGAAGTTCCCTGCTCAGAGCCCGTCAGCCGCACAACAGGTCAGTACGAAGCCTGGCTCGAAAAGGGAGATGTTATAGGCGCATTCTTCGGTCATGACCACGTTATCAACTTCATTGGCACAAGTAAAGACGGAATCGACCTCGGTTACAACGGAGGTACAGGCTTTAACGCTTACGGCTTTGGCGATAAACGCTCCGTAAGAATTTTTGAAATTGACGAAAATGATATTGAAAACTACACAACAAGAAGTGTCTTCTACGGTGAACTTACCGGTGACCGATTCAGCTTTTATATCACAGATATTCTTTCAACCGCATCAATCGTAGAGATTTTCAGAATTTTCTATAAGCTGTTCCCCTTTTTTAAATAAGGAGGATTTATTAAATGAAAAAGCTTATCAGCGTTGTTATTGTTCTTTCAATGCTTTTTGTATTCAGCTTTGCCGTTTCAGCAAAAAAAGAGGATAACTCTCTCAGATTCGGCGAAGACGGTAAATTTAAAATTATGCAGGTCAACGACACTCAGGACACACACAGGATGAACAAAAAAACCGTGAAATTCCTGAAGACTGCCCTTGAAAGCGAAAAGCCTGACCTTGTTGTTATTGCAGGTGATATGCTTGCTGATTTTTACCCCTTTTCCACAAAAGAAAAGCTTGAAAAAGCACTTTACGAGCTCGGAAAGATCTTTGATGATGCCGCTGTACCTTTCACAATGACCTTCGGCAATCACGACCACGACCACAAGGAGACTCTTCCCCTCAGCGAAATGGTTGAGGTTTTCAAACAGTTTGAGCATTTCCGTTACTCAGAGGGCTGTGACGAAGGAACATTCAATCTTCCCATTCTTTCATCTGACGGCAAGGATTATGCTCTTAATGTATATATGATGGATACCCACGGTAAGGATGAGGATAATTATGAGGGCGTTTACCCCGAACAGATAGAATGGTATAAAAAGACAAGTGATAATCTTAAAGCAAAAAACGGCGGAAGGATTGTCCCCTCCATTGTTTTTCAGCACATTCCCGTTAAAGAAATTCATCAGTTCTACGTTGAAGGTGAGAAGGGTGCAGAAGACTCCTTTTATAATTTTGAAAAGAAGCAGTGGTTTACTCTTGGCGGTAATATTATAGCTTCAGACAGTAATTATATCGGTGAGTCTCCCTGCTCTGAGCCCACCGACTACACAACGGGACAGTATGAAGCCTGGCTCAGTAAAGGCGACATTATCGGTGCATTCTTCGGCCACGACCACGTTAACAATTTTGTCGGCATAACAAAAGAGGATATCACTCTCGGTTATAACGGCGGCTCCGGCTTCCATTCCTACGGTATGGGTGATAAGCGCTCCGTAAGAATCTTTGAATTTGATGAAATGGATATTGAAAACTACGGAACAAGAAGTGTTCTGTACGGGGAGCTTACAGGTAAATCCTTCAGCTACTGTATCCCCGATCTTATGGTATTTGTAACAGATGTTTTCAGATTTTTCTATAAGCTGCTCCCCTTTTTAAAATAGTATGCCTATGAATATATAAAAACCGATGTGAAATTCACATCGGTTTTTTCGTAGCTTTGTTATTACAGTGTTTCCACTGCGTTTTTAAGATTTTCCATTGCCTTAACAACAGTTTCTCTCGGGCAGGCAAGAACTATTCTCTGGAACTGCTCTGCAATTTTGCCGAAGATGTCACCTGCGTCAAGCCAAAGATTTGCCTTGTTGATAATAAGGTCGTTGAGAGCCTCAGCAGAAAGGCCTAAGCCTGAGCAATCAAGCCATGCGAAATAGGTTCCCTCGGGCTCAACCAATTTTATCTGAGGAAGATTTTCACTGACAAAGTCTCTTACATAAGCGAGGTTGCCCTGAATGTACTTCCAACAAGCCTCATACCATTCGTCACCGCCTGAATATGCCGCCTTGCAGGCAACAACGCCCACATTGTTGGGTACAGTATAACCGCTTGCGGCGATTTCCTCGTTGTATCTCTGACGGAGTTCTTCATCGGGAATCCATATATTTGAGCACTGCAGACCTGCAATGTTGAAGGTCTTGCTGGGTGCGGTGCAGATAATTGTTCTATCTGCCATTTCGGGCACTGTTTCGGTGAAAATGTGGTGGGGATGGCCTTCATAGGTAAAGTCGCAGTGAATTTCGTCAGCAACAACATAAACATTGTACTTATGGCAGATTGCACCTAACTTCTTTAATTCATCCTCAGTCCATACACGGCAGACGGGATTATGGGGACTGCAGAGAATAAAGAGCTTTACATCATTTTCTTTTATCTTGCTTTCAAAATCCTCAAAGTCAATTGTGTATTTGCCGTCAGCATAAACAAGGGGGCTTTCAATAATATTTCTTTGATTGTTTCTTATAACATTATAGAACGGATAGTATACGGGAGGCTGAATTATTACGCTCTCCCCTTTTTCCGTAAGGGCACGGACAGCCATTGCAAGTGCATAAACCACACCGGGGGTCTGCACAAGCCATTCTTTTTTCGGTGTCCAGTTAAAATGACGGGCAAACCAGCCTGAAACCGCTTCATAGTAATCGTCTTTAAGGTTGCTGTAACCGAAAATACCGTGGTCGACACTGTTCTGGAGTGCATTCAGCACACATTCGGGAGCCTTAAAGTCCATATCTGCAACCCACATAGGCATAACGGATTCGGGAAGTCCGTTTTCCACGGCAAAATCGTGCTT
Source organism: Acutalibacteraceae bacterium (assembly GCA_045531265.1). Taxonomy (GTDB): domain Bacteria; phylum Bacillota; class Clostridia; order Oscillospirales; family Acutalibacteraceae; genus UBA6857. Next base: position 7,607 of record JAZSDP010000012.1, on the reverse strand, counting down.
AAGGCTGTTTGTATTTTTTCTGTCCGTAATTTTATCAAATCTTATATCCATATTGTCCTCCACTGTTTTAATCTAAAACAAGTTTATCACTTAAAAAGAATGATGTCAATAACTTGAATTTTTTTATCTGCAGAGTTATAATTATACTGTAAAAGCAAAGCAAAGAAAGGTGATATAAATGAAAATTGCAGTTACTTTTGAAAACGGAAATGTTTTTCAGCATTTCGGTCATACTGAAAAGTTCAAGCTTTATACTGTTGAAGACGACAGAATAGTGAATCTTCAGATTGTTGACACCAACGGTAGCGGCCACGGTGCTCTCGCAGGCTTTTTAAAGGACAACGGCATTGATGTTCTTATCTGCGGCGGTATCGGCGGAGGAGCTCAGAACGCCCTCACAGAAGCGGGAATAAAATTCTTCGGCGGAGTTCATGGCAGTGCGGACGGTGCTGTTATGGCATACCTTCAGGGTAAGCTCACATACAATCCCGATGTTCAGTGCGACCATCACGACCACGAGCACGGTGAAGGACACACCTGTGGCGAGCACGGATGCCATTAAATAAGTAGTAAGTAAAGGAGCTGTAAAAAACGGAAGTTTTTTACAGCTCCTTTTTAATCTCTTAAATCGCGAAGCGATTTTCCTTACTACTTGCTACTAATAATGCTGCTTATTCAACGTCATAGTCAAGCTTGAACTTCTCCCCACAGCCGTAGTTTTCGTACACATAGTCGATATCCTTATCGCCTCTGCCGGAAAGACAGGCAAGGATTGAACCGCTTTGATGCTCTTTTGCATATCTTATTGCATAAGCTACGGCGTGAGCACTTTCAATTGCAGGAATGATGCCTTCATATCTGCAAAGAAGGAAGAAGGCTTCCATTGCTTCCTCGTCGGAAACGGTTTCGTAATTTACTCTGCCTGTATCACGAAGGTATGCGTGCTCAGGACCAACACCGGGGTAATCAAGACCGCTTGCAATTGAATAAACAGGAAGAGGCTCGCCGTTCTCGTCCTGAAGAAGGTAGCTTTCAAAACCGTGAAGTCTGCCCTTTGTGCCGAACTTCATTGTTGCAGCGTGGTCACCGATTTTTTCACCTCTGCCAAGAGGCTCGATTCCGTAAATATCAACGGGGTCAGCAAGGAAGGGTGTGAACATACCCAGGGAGTTTGAGCCGCCGCCTACACAAGCGCAAACGGCATCAGGCATAATGCCTGTCATTTCAAGGAACTGCTCCCTCGCTTCAATGCCGATAACAGACTGGAAGTCTCTTACCATTTTCGGGAAGGGGTGGGGGCCGAGGGCTGAGCCGATGCAGTAAATTGCGTGGTCATATTCCTTAAGATATGCTTCAAAAGCAGCGTCAACAGCTTCTTTTAAAGTCTTGAGTCCGTGTGTTACGGGAACAACATTTGCACCGAGCATTTTCATTCTTATTACATTGGGGTGCTGCTTTGCTATGCCAACCTCACCCATATAAACATCACATTCAAGGCCGAAGTAAGCGGCAGCAGTTGCAATTGCAACGCCGTGCTGACCTGCACCGGTTTCAGCAATAAGCTTCTTCTTGCCCATATATTTTGCAAGAAGCCCTTCACCCATACAGTGGTTCAGCTTATGGGCGCCTGTGTGGTTAAGATCTTCTCTTTTAAGATAAATCTGGCAGTTGCCGAAAAGCTTTGAAAGTCTTTCGCAATGGTAAACGGGAGTGGGTCTGCCCTGGAACTCCTTACGGATTCTGCGAAGCTCATTTATAAACTGCGCTGAGTGGCAGATTGCTTCGTATGCATCGTCTGCCTCTTTAAAAGCGGGTTCAAGCTCGGGGGGAAGGAATGCTCCGCCGAACTGACCGAAATAGCCGTCCTTTGAAGGGAACTGCTTAAGGTAATTTTCAAAATCTCTGTGATTATTCATTGTTATTACTCCTTTTGTGATTTATGTATAGCTTATGACCTCAGTCACGCCATCGGAATCCTGAATAATACATAAAATCACGCTTCTTTCTAAAAAAATAAACTCCCGTTCCCTTATAGGAACAGAAGAACTGCAAGCCACCTATTTGGTATCACGTACTGACATACGCTCTCTTTTTTAACGGTAAGAGTTCCGTCGACGCCTACTGAAAATTTCGGGCCGCCCTCACAAGTCCATTCACATTCTTCTTCACTGCCGCTTTTCACCGTGTGCGGCTCTCTTTGAGCTTCAAAGTATGCTACTACTCTCGTTCATCGGTTTAACTTTTTAAAATATAAAAATATGATAAATCAAAAACATAATTTTGTCAATAGCTTTCATTTAAATTTATGTTTATAAGGCGACCGCAACCACAGGTTGCATAAATTCAAGCTTTGGTTTGTTGAAAGGCAACTGTAAAAATGCTATAATACAAACGAAAAGAAAGGAGCACGGTTATGAAGCTACACGAAAAAATAAGTTATTACAGAAAGAAGTCAGGTCTTTCGCAGGAAGCGCTCTCTGAAAAAATCGGAGTATCCCGCCAGGCAGTAAGCAAATGGGAAACGGGTGACGCCTTGCCCGAGGTTACAAAGTTAAAATCTCTTGCCGAGCTTTTCGGTGTAACGGTGGATTTTCTTCTTGACGAAAATGAAACCGAATACAAAGCTCAGGCTGAAGAGCCCCAATATAAAGGAAGCTTTCTTGACAGATATCTTGATGCAATAGATGAACTGCCCGATAAAATAATTTCCTTCATCAAAAAGCACAGCAAGGTTTTCTGCATTCTTCTGATTATATTCGGTATATACACAACGGTTATGAGGGTTATAGGCTGTATTACCGCATTCACTGCCGCAAGTCAGTTCAGCAATGTGGGAATGGGCGGAATGGTTATCCCACCGGTTCTCAGCTCCGTAATTTCTGTATTTATAGGAATTGCAATTATTGTTGTCGGAATTATACTGTTCAAAAAATACTGCAAAAACAAATAAAAATAAGCCATCCGTTATTGCGAATTAACGGATGGCACTTTTATTATTTTATATTCTTTATAAGCTCAGTATAGAACTCAATGCACTTTATATAATCCTTAACGGGGATTCTTTCGTTTGCCGAATGAACGGTGCCGAAAAGGTCATCGTCAAGGCGGAAGGCACCGAAACGGTAAACCTCCTTACAGATTGAAGCAAAATGTCTTGAATCGGTACCTGCATTGAGAATGAAGGGAGATACACCGACATCAGGGAATACCTTCTTAACAGTATCACTGATAAGCTTGAAGGATTCCGTATTGTGGTCGGAAATTGCAGGCGGGTCCGAACGGGTAAGAACCTCCACCTCGATTTCTTCACCAACAACATTTTTAATGTGCTCAACAACACCGTCAAAGGTATCGTGAGGGGCAATTTTAAGACTAAGCTGAGCCACCGCAGTATCGGGCATTGTGCCCTTCTCGTTACCTGCTTCAAGCTTTGTAAGATTAATTGCGGAGCTAATCATAGAGGCAGTATCGGCATTGGATGCGAGCACCTTTTTAACAACGGGGCCGAAAACTGAGATATTTTTGAGCACAGCCTTGACGGGTCCGTCAATATAAGGTGCAAAGCTTTTGAGCATACCTGAAACTGCGGGAGTCATAACAGACTTCACGGGAGTTTTATCAAGCTTGCCGAGGGCTCTTACAAGCTTTAAGGGAGCAGGAACCTTGTCGCCGGGCATTGCCTTTGCACCGTGGGCGGCAGTTTTACTTTTCGCTGTAAGCCGTACACTGCCCCAGCCCTTTTCGGAAACAGCAACCATTGCAAATGGTGTTTTTATGCCCATTGGAAGATTGGACATAATTGCACCGCCTTCATCAAGAATAAATTGAGGCTTTATGCCCTTTGCCTTAAACCACTCTACAATCTTCGGCATTGTATCTCCGCCGATTTCCTCTGAGTTACTCGAGGCGAAATAAATATCTCTTTCAGGGATAAAGCCGTCTTCGATAAGTCTGTCCCAAGCTTCAAGAACGCCTGCAACAAGGCACTTTGTATCAATTGCGCCTCTGCCCCAGATGCATCCGTCGTGGATTTCAGCCGTGAAGGCGGGATATTTCCAATCCTGACCTTCATCGGAGACAACATCGTGATGTGCCATTAAAATTATGGGATCAAGACTTTCGTTTTTTCCCTTCCAGCGAAGAAGGATACCGAATTCGTTTATAAGCTGTGCTTCAACAACTGAAAAAACCTTGGGATACTTTTCCATAAGCATAGGCAAAAAGGATGCGAATTCCTCTTTGTCAAAATTGCCGTCCTTTGCGGAAACGGTCTTTTTTCTTATCATAGCCTGAAAACGCTCAACGGCTAAGCTTTCGTTTATTTCTTTCATATCTTCACACCTTTCAAGTGTAAACGGAGCGGCGTGGTGCCGCTCCCTGTAATTTAAAATATTTATCTGTCAGAAAGCCCTCTCCGTCACTTAGTGACACCTCTCCCAAAGGGAGAGGCAGGAATTTCTGAATTCATCGGAATGGAGTTGCTGCTTTGCAGTGAGTCCGGCGCACTCCGAATTCCTCATTTACCAGATTACTCTGGTAGAAATATCGTCAAGGCAGAGCTTAACAAAGTCTGCTGCAGCCATTGAGCCCTGGTCACCGTGACCGCGCTTTCTTACGGAAACTGTTCGCTCTTCTGCTTCCTTGTCACCTACAACAAGCATATAAGGAATCTTTTCAAGCTGTGCTTCACGGAGCTTATATCCGAGCTTTTCACTTCTTGTATCAACGGTAACATCGTCAATACCTGCCTGAGCGAGAAGCTTCTTAACTTCGTATGCGGCATCCTGGTGACGGTCAGCAATAGGCATAATGCGTACCTTTTCAGGTGCAAGCCATACAGGGAAGGCACCTGCATACTTTTCAATAAGAAGGGCAAGTGTTCTTTCATAGCAACCGATTGATGTACGGTGGATGATATAGGGATTCTTCTTGCTTCCGTCGGGAGCAACATATTCCATACCGAATTTTTCGGCAAGCATCTGGTCAATCTGAATGGTGATGAGGGTATCTTCCTTACCGTGAACATTCTTGATCTGAATATCAAGCTTAGGACCGTAGAAAGCAGCCTCACCGATACCTACCTTATAGTCAATACCGAGATTATCAAGAATTCTGCCCATCATACCCTGAGCTTCGTCCCACTGCTCAACTGTTCCGATATACTTCTCTGTATCGGCAGGATCCCACTGTGAGAAGCGGTAAGACACATCCTCATAAAGACCGAGGGTTTTGAGCATATAAATTGCAAGCTCAAGGCAGGATTTGAATTCATCCTCAAGCTGTTCGGGGGTACACATAAGGTGACCTTCGGAAATTGTGAACTGACGTACACGGATAAGGCCGTGCATTTCGCCTGATGCCTCGTTTCTGAAAAGGGTTGAGGTTTCACCGAGTCTCATGGGAAGGTCTCTGTAGGAACGGGCTCTGTTGAGGTATGCCTGATACTGGAAGGGGCAGGTCATAGGACGGAGTGCGAAAACCTCGTCATCTGTTTCTTCCTCACCCATTACGAACATACCGTCCTTATAGTGGTCCCAGTGGCCCGAGATTTTGTAAAGGTCGCTCTTAGCCATAAGGGGAGTTTTTGTTCTGAGCCATCCGCGTCTCTTTTCTTCATCTTCAACAAAGCGCTGAAGAGTCTGAATGATGTGTGTGCCCTTGGGGAGCATAATGGGAAGGCCCTGACCGATATAGTCAACGGTGGTGAAGATTTCAAGCTCTCTGCCTAATTTGTTGTGGTCACGCTTTTTAGCTTCTTCAAGCTGAAGAAGGTGAGCTTCAAGGTCAGCTGCCTTTGTAAAGGCTGTGCCGTAAATTCTCTGAAGCATCTTGTTTTTGCTGTCACCTCTCCAGTAAGCACCTGTGCAGGAGGTAAGCTTGAAGGCTTTTACTCTGCCGGTATCGGGAATGTGGGGACCTGCGCAAAGCTCAAGGAATTCACCCTGACGGTAGAAGGATATGGGGTCGCCCTTTTCGGCGTGCTCTTTGATAAGCTCTACCTTATAGATTTCACCCTTTTCTTCCATAAGAGCAATTGCTTCAGCGGGCTCCATTTCAATTTTTTCAAGGAAAAGACCTTCCTTGACAATCTTTTTCATTTCAGCTTCAATCTTTTCGAGAATTTCAGGCGTGAAGCTCACTTCACTGTCAAAGTCATAATAGAAGCCGTTATCAACTGCAGGGCCTATTGCAAGCTTTACTTCGGGGTAAAGCCTTTTAACAGCCTGAGCTAAAATGTGAGAGCAGGTGTGCCAGAAGGTTTTCTTAGCTTCCTCGTCGTCAAAGGTGAGTATTTCAACCTCACAGTCTTTTGTGAGAACTGTTCTTAAATCGCAGATTTCTCCGTCAATTTTACCAAGGCAAGCAGCCTTGTAAAGACCTGCACCGAGGCTTTTTGCTACTGTAATAAGGCTTGAGCCTTCTTCGTACTCACGGACAACGCCGTCTTTGAGTGTTACATTAATCATTGTTTTTTCTTCCTTTCAATAAAATCAATAAAAAAGAAACACCTCATCCCAACAGCTTTCTGCTTTGGGATGAAGTGATAAATTACTCCACGGTTCCACCCGTATTCCGTTTTATAAAAACGGCACTCTTATGACCTTAACGCTGTCAATGCGGCACACCTTATTTCGGCATACTCTCAGGAGTGGTGGGCTTTGCTTCTGGAATATATCGCACTCACAGCAAATATGCGACTCTCTGAATAATCCGTTAAAACAAGCCTTCTCCCTCAACGATTTAAAGGGATTAAGTTTTTCTTTTATTAAAGGTTATTTTAGCACTGTGAGATAGGTTTGTCAAGTTAAACATCAATATTTACCGTAACATCATTGCTTTTAAGCACGGCAATAAAGTCTTTACCGCCCTTATCATCCTTTGTAAATGAGCAGATTTCCTCTTCTTCTATGTAAACCTTTATTCTGAGAGTTGAAATATTTCTGATAAGCTGCTCAGAGTCCACGGTAACATTAGTGATATCTCCGTAGTTATAGGTTTTTTCACCGACGGTAAAGCTGTTTTCATCATAGCTGATTCTTTCCTGAGAAAGGTATTTAAGGAGATAATAAACGAAAACACCGCCCACAAGTAAATTCAGTATCACACTCATTATTGAAAATTCTGTGTATTTTATAAAATCTGCAACTGATATAATCAAGCAAAGCCCTGCAGCAACGCCGAAGAAAATCGCTGTAAAGGGTGATGGTTTTACTGTTTTTTTCATTCCGGATCACCTGCTGTACTCAAGATAAAACTACTGAGCCTTATCAATTACCGTACCAATTGCTCTTAAAAGTGAGTCCTCGTGAGTTGAAGGAAGGTCGCAGCTGTAATGCCAGATCATAACGCCGCTGTAACCTTCTTCAATTGCAAATTCTGTCTTCTTGGCAATCACATCGGGGGTGTTGAACCAGAAGGTCTTGCCGATGCTGCTGTCGGTATAAAAGCCGTTTTCATCAAGCTTGTCCGAATAACTGACATAATCGTACCAATAACCGTCACCGTCAGTCGGTCTTGCATAGAAGGGAAGACCGAAGGTTATCTTTTCAAGGGGAATATTTGAATCCTTTATCCACTGTGAACGTGTGGTAACGGTTTCATAGGTT
>JAZSDP010000097.1:0-51726 GCA_045531265.1 Acutalibacteraceae bacterium | reverse complement strand
TTTTAGCGATGAGGGTCCACCCGTTCCCATCCCGAACACGGTAGTTAAGCTCATCAGTGCTGACAATACTTGGCTGGAAGCGGCCCGGGAAGATAAGGCGATGCCGACACAACATTAACCGCAGCAAAAGCTGTGGTTTTTCTTTTTTATGCATAAAAACTATTGATATTTACCTGCTGAATATAATATAATGAATACTGACAATAATAGTAGTCAGTAGCCAGTAGTCAGTAGTCAGTGGAATATTTAACGTCCCCTGTGTTTTCCGGCTACATAATGTTTTTCGGAGTTGGTAAGAATGAACGGCAAAGGCGGAAAGGTAATTTTTATGCCTGATATTGAATATAAGTCCTGGGTTAACCGCAACCGCAGTCTGCTTGAAGAAATTCTCAAAACAGGCAAGGTTTCAACGGTATGGCTGAATAAGGATAACAATAAAACCCACCTTATCCGCTATTTTAAGGAATGTGGATACGTTATTACTATTGATTAAGGAGATTAAAAATGAAAAAGTTGCTTAAGCTTTACGGAAAATCAAAAAAAGTTAAGTTTGTTGTAAAAGCAGCCGCCCTTGTTACTGTTGCCGCCGCAACGGTTTACTCCCTTATCCCGAAATATGACAAAATTGAGGGAATTTCTGAGGAAGGGTTCCTCAGAAATGCAGAGTGCAGAATGAAGAATGCAGAATAAATTTATAAAAAGAGGCTGTAAAAAAAGGAGCTGTAAAAAACATTCGTTTTTTACAGCTCCTTTTTATCCTTACTACTGACTACTAACTACTGACTACTATAATAATGGTGCATATTAAACAAAATTTCTCACTGTTGTATGGGCAAATTCAACTTGCCAAATATTATATTTAGTGCTAAAATATTAAGGTTGAAAATTTTGTAAAAATCAGGTGAGATAATGGACATCAGAAACGAAGTCAGAAATGTTGCAATTATTGCCCACGTTGACCACGGTAAAACCACAATGGTTGACGAAATGCTCAAGCAGGCAGGCACTTTCAGAGAAAATGAGCAGGTCGCAGACCGTGTTATGGACTCAAATGACCTTGAAAGAGAAAGAGGTATCACAATCCTTTCCAAAAACACCGCAATTCATTACGGTGACATTAAAATAAACATTGTTGACACACCGGGACACGCTGATTTCGGCGGCGAGGTTGGGCGTATTCTTATGATGGTTGACGGCGTTCTTCTGCTCGTCGACGCCTTTGAAGGCTGTATGCCTCAGACACGCTTCGTGCTTAAAAAAGCGCTCGGCCTTAAGAAAAAGGTGCTTGTTGTTGTTAACAAAATCGACCGCCCCGGTGCAAGACCTGCCGAGGTAATTGACGAGGTGCTTGACCTTTTCATTGAGCTTGGTGCTGACGATGACCAGCTTGAATTCCCCACCGTATACGCTTCCGCAAGAGACGGCTATGCTTCCCTTGACGACTCCGTCCGCGAGGGTGATATGCGTCCCCTTCTTGATGCAATTGTTGAACATATAGAACCGCCTAAGGGTGAGCTTAACGGCCCTACACAGATTCTTTTCTCCTCCCTTGACTATGATGATTATATCGGCAGAATCGGTATCGGACGAGTTGAAAGAGGCAGTGTAAAGCAGGGCCAGTCCGTTGTGCTTTGCAATAATGAGGGTGAAAGAAAGAATGTCCGTATCTCACGCCTTTATCAGTTTGAAGGCCTCAAAAGAGTTGAGGTGCAGAGTGCAACTCTCGGCGACCTTATCTGCGTTTCCGGTATAGCAGAGCTTAATATCGGCGAAACCGCCTGCGATCCCGACCATGTTGAGCCGTTACCCTTTGTAAAAATCGACGAGCCTACAATTTCTATGAATTTTATAGTAAATAACAGCCCCTTTGCAGGCAAGGAGGGTAAATTTGTCACCTCAAGAAACATCCGTGATCGCCTTTTCAAGGAGGTTGAAACCAATGTAAGTATGCGTGTTGAGGAAACGGACACCACCGACTCCTTCAAGGTAAGCGGCAGAGGTGAACTCCACCTTTCAATCCTCATTGAAACCATGCGACGTCAGGGTTATGAATTTCAGGTTTCACGCCCGAAGGTAATTCTCAAGGAAGAAAACGGTGTTACAATGGAGCCTATGGAGCTTCTTATTGTTGAAGTGCCCGACCAGTATGCAGGTGCAGTTATTGAAAAGGTCTGCTCAAGAAAGGGCGAACTTGAAAATATGGGCACCCGTGACGGCGGCAGCACCCACCTTGAATTCAGAATCCCCGCAAGAGGACTTATCGGCTACCGCAGTGAATTTATGACCGACACCAACGGCAACGGCATTATGAATCAGCTTTTTGCCGGCTACGAGCCTTATAAGGGCGATATCGTGTCACGCGAAAGAGGCTCAATAGTTGTTCACGAAACGGGTGAAAGCTCAGCCTACGGCCTTTTCAACACTCAGGACAGAGGCAGACTTTTCATCGGTGCAGGCGTACCCGTTTACGAGGGTATGATTGTTGGTGAATGTGCAAAATCAGAGGATGTTGTTTGTAACGTCTGCAAGCAGAAGCACCTTACAAACACCCGTGCCTCAGGCTCCGACGATGCACTGCGCCTTGTTCCCCCCACAACTCTTTCACTTGAACAGTGTATGGAATTCATAAAGGACGATGAGCTTCTTGAAGTAACACCCACCTCACTCAGACTCAGAAAGACCATCCTTTCAAAAGAGCAGAGAATGAAAAAGCAGTTCAAGAAAAACTGATAAAAATGAAAAAATCACAGATAACATATATCAAAAACATTATTCTCCCCTGCCTTGTTTATTCGGGCATTACGGGATTGTTTACGGGTGTGCTGATTTTCCTTTTCAAGCTGTGCATTTCAAAGGTAATTCCTTTCTCCGCCGAGCTTTATGCACTTGTCCGTGAAAATGCGGAATATCTACCCCTTCTTTTACTCGGTGCGACGATTTTGGGTGTGATTTCTGCCCTTATTCTCCGCTACGCACCCGACTGTAAGGGCGGCGGAATCCCGACTTCAATAACTCTTCTCAGGGGTCTTGCCTCTTTCAGTTGGGTAAAGAGCATATTCCTTCTTTTCCCTTCGGCACTTGTTACCTATTTCGGCGGAGTACCTTTAGGTACGGAAGGCCCTGCAGTTCAGATGGGCACAGCCGTAGGCAGAGGGGTTATACGCATTTTTGCAAAACGCCACCTTGCCTGGGACAGATTTATTATGACGGGAGGAGCTTCGTCAGGCTTTGCCGCCGCAACGGGCGCACCCATAACGGGTATCTTCTTCGCCTTTGAGGAAGCCCACCGACGTTTTACTCCAATGCTGTTTATGACCTCAGCAGTGAGTGCAATAACAAGCACAGCCGTTATGCAATACCTCTGCCCATTGGCAGGTCTCAGCCCTCATCTTTTCCACCTGAAAATTGATGCTGTTATGCCCCTTAAATTTTTATGGGCATCGGTTATAATCGGGCTTGTATGCGGATTTGCAGGTGCGGTTTTCACAAAAATTTACTCACGTGTTCATTCTATAAGCGAAAATATTCCTATGGCGGTTAAAACAGTTGCAGTTTTCACACTCACTGCCCTTACGGGTTATTTTTCCGCAGACTGCATAGGTACCGGTGACGGACTAATTGAAAAGCTGATTGAAGGTCACGCACCTTGGAAGCTTCTGCCCCTTCTTTTCTGTATCCGAGGTATTTTTCTTATCGTAGCAAACAATGTAGGGATTACGGGCGGTCTGTTTGTACCTAACCTTTGCTTCGGCGCAATAATCGGCGGACTTTGCGGAAAATTAATGCTCCTTGCGGGACTTCTGCCCGAAGAATATTACATAATCTGCGTTGTTATGGGCATTGCCGCTTTTCTTGCCGCCTCCTCCCGCACACCGATTATGGCAACACTCTTTGCCACCGAATGCCTGAGCGGACTCGGAAATATAATACCAATCGGGCTTTGTGTAACTATGGCATATATGGCAATAGAAACCCTGGGAATCCACGACTTTACGGATATTGTTATTGAATCAAAGCTCAATAAGCTGAGAAAAGGCAAAAAGGATAAGGTTATTGATTGCAAGTTCACCGTAACCGACGATGCCTTTGCAGTCGGCAAGGAAATCAGAGATATCCTTTGGCCGCCCACCTGCACCGTTATTGCCGTACACAAAAAGCCCTCAACCCACCATCATTCCCACACGGGAATTGCCGAAGGCGACGTGCTTACTCTTCATTATCACACTTATGACGAGGAAGAAACATTTAAAAATCTTGAATCTATATTGGGTAAACAGAAATAAACATAATAACAAAGGAGCTGTAAAAAACTTTCGTTTTTTACAGCTCCTTTTCAGGGGCGTGAAAAAATGCGCAGAATAAACAAACTGAGCAAAAATAAAGCCTTGGCTTTATTTTTGGTTACCCGAAAGCGTACGAGGGTACGTCGAGAGGCGAAGTTTGTTTATAGCATAAACCGAAAAAAACGGCATTTTTACAGTTTATAGTCATTTTTATATGTTTTAAAGGGCTTCTTCAGATTTTGGGGCCTGAAGAAGCCCTTTATTTGTCTCGGTTTATGCGGTCTGCACTTTTTTTACAGCCCCTTTTTATGAATTATAATCGCTCATTGCCTTATCAATCTGACCCTTTACCATTAATTCAAGGGCGCTGATTGCATTATCAGCGGCTTTTTTGATTTCCTCAGCTTCCTTTTTAGTAAAGCGTGAAAGCACCCAGTCTGCAAGGTCATATTCAGGATTCGGTCTTTCGCCCACACCGATTTTTATTCTCGGAATCAGGTCAGATTTCATATGATAAATAATATTCTTCATTCCGTTGTGAGTACCTGCAGAGCCCTTACGACGGATTCTGAGTTTACCGGGTTCGAGGCTGATATCATCAAAAACAACAATAATTCTCTCAGGCGGAATTTTATAAAACTCCGCAGCATCCCGTACAGCCTCACCTGAAAGATTCATAAAGGTCTGAGGCTTTAAAACAAGACACCTTGAGGAGCCTATTCTCACCTCACCCATAAGAGATTTGAATTTGAGCTTATTAATTTTTATGCCGTATTTTTCCGCAAAAATATCAATGCAGATAAAGCCTGCATTGTGCCTTGTTATTTCATATTGCTTACCCGGATTTCCGAGTCCCACAATCATATAATCGTAAGTGCCTTTATATTCTTTTTTTGCTTTAAAAATCATAGTTTGTCTCCCATATAATTTTGTGCCTTCTATTATGCCAATAAACCGGGATATAATCAAGAGCTTTTTACAGATTTTTTTATACTATATATATGATTTTTCTTACATTTCCCTTTTAGAAGCCTTTATTTTTCTTTTAGAGAAATATTATTATAATCACCCGTGCTATAATTAAACGATTATAAATACTTTCAGCATTAATGTGAGGTACATATAAAATGGATAAAAAATTTGACCGTGAAAAAGGTCGTAATTATAACTCAAAAGTGAAGCCCGAGCAGGCAAAAAATACGGATAATCCGAACGAAGGCAGAAATGCTGACCTTATCATCGGCAGAAATGCAGTTTCCGAAGCCTTACGCAGCGAAAGAGTGATTGATACCCTTCTTGTTGCAAGGGGTGAAAGAAACGGCTCCATAGGCAGAATCATTGCCGAGTGCAGAGATAAAAACATTGTGGTCAAAGAGGTTGACAAGAAAAAACTTGACTTCCTTTGCGGTCAGGGTAACCATCAGGGTATTGCCGCTTATGCCGCCGCCCACGAATATGCCGAGGTCGAAGATATTTTTGCCCTTGCAGAAGAAAGAGGGGAAGACCCCTTCATCATTATCTGCGACGAAATTGAAGACCCCCACAATCTGGGTGCAATTATCCGTACTGCAGAAACTACAGGCGTTCACGGCATCATCATCCCCAAAAGAAGAAACGCTTCCCTCTCCTATGCAGTTGGCAAAACCTCGGCAGGCGCCGTTGAATATGTGCCCGTTGCAAGAGTGGGCAACCTTGCTTCCGTAATTGAAGACCTTAAGAAAAGAGGGCTTTGGGTTTACACCGCCGATATGGACGGTCAGAACTGGTGCGAAACGGATTTTTCAGGACCCGTTGCCCTTATCGTAGGCTCCGAAGGTAACGGAGTCAGCCGACTTATAAAAGAAAAAAGCGACTTTGTTGTTTCCCTTCCCATGAGGGGAAAAATCACCTCCCTCAATGCCTCCGTTGCCGCAGGTATACTTATGTATGAGGTTGCAAGACAGCGCCTGGGCATTAAAGCAAAATAAAAACGGAAAGGAAATCCCGTTATGTCAAAGGATAAAAACAGCATTTCCCCTTTCACTGATAAAGAGTATCTGCAATCCTCAAGCAGTGCCAACAATAAATATAAAAAGCAGGTAACAAAGGAAGATATAAACGAATTTGAAGAGGTTTTCAGCGACGAAGAAGCCTTTGAAAAAAAAGGCACCGACGGTAAAGGCTTTTTCGCTTCCTTCAGAACATCAAAGGATGAGAAAACAGAAAAGGCTCCCGTAAAAACCGCCGCAACGAACAAAAACTCTCCCGGAGTCAGAGCAAGAGCAGTTCCTGTACCTCCCGTTTCCCCTGCTTCAAAAATAAATAACGACAATATATATGAGCAACCAAGTGTTGATATTGATGCATTTATGAATTCTCTTAGCACCTCTCCTTACGAAAAAGAGAAAAAGTCTGCACCCGAAATCACAGTAACCAAAGCTTCACACAAAGCTGAGGAAACAGGAAAAACAATGAACATCCCCCTTAAAAAGGGACAAAAAAAGCCTGATGTATCACAGAAAACAAGATACTTCAATCTCAGCGATGCGGTTAAGGAAAAAATAAAAAAGAACGTTCCCGCCCCGGATGAAAGAACAAACATCATAAAGGGTGTACGTGTACTTTCAGGTGATAAGCCCTCAGACGAGGCGATTATTGAGGTCGCACCCACGGGCGACGGAAAGGAAAGTCTCCTTGATTCCGTGAACCCCGAAAAAGGCGAGGACATTTTTGCCGCGGTGGATAAAGCTGTAAAGCACAGAAAAAGTCAGGGCTTCAATGTTCTTTCTGCTGAAGAAGCTAAGAAAAAGGCAAAAAAGAAAAGAGAAGAGGAAATTGCTCTTACCGGCAAAGCCCTCAGAGACTCCCTTGTAAAGTGCAGTAAAACCGCAAGAATACAGCTTATTATTACTGCTGTTCTGTTTGTTGTTTCCCTTGTCTTTGCTGTTCTGCCCAATTTTTACACAGCCGGCAACAGCCTTGAGTATATGTTCTCTGACGGCGGCAGAGTTTACGCCCTTTTAAATCTGCTTATTACTGCTCTGCTTATCCCGCTGTTTTTCAAGGATTACAAAAACAGCGTTATGAGTGTTATTGATATGAAGTCTGACAGAAATCTTCCCCTTACCGTGGTAACCTTTTATGCTATGATGTATGATATCACCCTTCTTATTTTAGGCAGTGCAGGTCACAACGGTATGAAAATGTTCACTATGGTGCCCATTTTTGCCGCAGGCGCTCATTGCATAGAAGAATACTTCAAAAATCAGACTGCACTCAGGTCAATCCGTACTGCAATGAAATCCAAGGACACAAGAAGCCTTGCCTGTGTGGATAACAAAGCCGATGCAAATGCACTGGCTAAGGGCATAAGCGATAAGGGTGAGCCCCATATCCTTTACTGCAACGAAAAGGTTACCGTTTCAAGCTTTACGCCCCAAAAAGCTACAGATAAAAAAGAAAGCAGATACCACACCTTAAGCAGTATTTCCGTTATAGTTTCAGGTTTTATTATGGCAACGGTCTTATGCTTAAAAAATAAGGATGCAGGCATTTATATGTCCACCCTTCTTTCCGCTGTCTGCCTTTGCACGCCTATCCTCGGCAATGCACTCAGAACGGTCAACCTTTATTTTGAAAACCTTTCCCTTAACAAAATCGGCGCCGCAACGGACAAGGACGGTTTCCGCAATGTGGGTGAAGCAAACGGTGTTGTTACGGATATATCCGATATTTTCACCTGCGAGGTTTCTCGCTTCAAGGTTGTACCCGGTGTATATATGAACAAAAACGATGCCGCTGTTTACACCGCCGCTGTAACCGTGGCTGCAAATACCCTCACGGGCAAATGCTTTAAGGACTTTACCGAGCAAGCAGGAATTCAGCTTCCCGAGGCTGAGGATTTACAATACGAGGAGTATCTGGGCTACACCGCCTGGGTAAATGAAAAAATGATTCTTGTGGGTAACCGTGAAATGCTTGTTCAGCACAGTATTACCGCACCATCCGAGAGCGACGAAAGAAATTATGCAAAAAACAAGTTCGTTATGTACCTTGCCGTTGACGGTCAGCTAACCGCTTCCTTCCTTGTGAATTATAAGGTGCTTTCAAGAGTTAAGAAAATTTCAGCCGACTTCAATAAAACCGGTCTTGTTCTTATGCTCTGTTCAAAAGAGCCTTGCCTTTCTCAGGGCGAAATTTCAAAAAGGCTCAGCCTTGATGCCGCAGGGGTCAAGGTGCTTTCCACAAAGGGCCGTGACATCGTTTCCGAATACAAAAACAGCCACATAGAGAAAACCGTCGGTCTGTTCTGCCCTAAAAAGGGTAACAGCCTTCTTCCCGTAATTGTAAATGCGCACCGTCTCTATGTTTCCGACAAGCTCCTTTTCAATCTTCAGCTTCTCGGTCAGGGCGCAGGTATGCTCCTTTTAGCACTCTCCCTGCTTCTTAATATGCCATTGTTCCGCAACCCTCTTACCATTATTATTCTTCACACACTGTGGAACATCGGCTCATATTTCCTTTGCTCAAAAACTAATTCAACAAGATAAGTTGGCGAGTATAATCCGAAACAGCCTGAAAGTGTTTGTTTTTAAGGCTTTTCGTTCCTTCGTCCTCAAAAGGCGTCAGCCTTTTATCGTCCTCAGAAAACAAAAACCCAATAAAAATTCTTCACTTTCCGGTCGAAGATTTTTTGAATAGCGAATTTTTGTCAAGATGAGGCACAAAACGCAGTAAATCCTCTCGGATTTACGAGTATTTTAACAAAATATTGGCGAAAATCCGCATTCAAAAAAACTATTTCGGATTACATTCGCCAACTTAAGGTGGAAAAAACTATGGCAAATATTATTAATGTAGCTTCACTGAGTAAATCCTACGGCAGAAAAAGTGTTCTTAACGACATAAGCTTTCAGATTGAGGAAGGCTCAATCGTTGGACTTTTAGGCCCCAACGGATGCGGTAAAACAACCTTAATAAAAATTCTTACGGGACTTATCAAGGACCACACAGGCACAGTAAGAATCGATAACGACGAGCCCGGTCCTTACACAAAAAGCATTGTGGCTTTTCTTCCCGATAAATCCTATCTTCCCGATTGGATGCGCCCCGTTGACGCAATTGAGTACTTTGCTGATTTTTATGCGGATTTTGACAAAGCCAAGGCTGAAAAAATGGTCGCCGATTTCCGTCTTGACCCTAAGCAGAAGCTCAAAACCATGTCAAAGGGTCAGCAAGAAAAGCTCTGTCTTATTCTTGTTATGTGCCGTCAGGCAAAGCTTTATATTCTTGATGAGCCTTTGGGCGGCCTTGATCCGGCTTCAAGGAGCGCAATTCTTGACCTTATTATGACAAACTATGCAAAGAATGCCAGCGTTCTTATTTCCACACATCTTATCAACGATGTTGAAAAAATATTCAACCGTGTTCTTATGATAAACGACGGTAAGCTTATTGTTAATGCCCATGTTGATGAAATCAGAGAAAAGGGCAAAAGCGTTGAAGAAGTATTCAAGGAGGTGTTCACCTATGCTTGGTAAGCTCATAAAACACGAAATACGCCATTCGGCAAGGTATCACCTTACAATTATCCTTGCCACCCTTGCAGTTACAGGCATCGTCGGTCTTTCACTTCTCACAGACTCAGCCATACTTTCCGCACTTACCTGCATTGCTCTTTTTGTAACGGGTATTGCAACGGTTATTGTTACCCTTGTTTCCGTTATCAAAAACTTCTATGACACAATTTACGGAAGGCAGGGCTATCTTACCCTTACTCTTCCCGTAAAGGGTAATACAATCCTTCTTTCAAAGGTGCTTGTATCCTTTTTATGGATTATCGTCGGCTTTCTTATGATGCTTGTGCCTTACCTTCTCATATTCTTCTATGCAAAAATCAAAACAAGTGCTCTTACGGATATGTTTGGCGATATGCTCAAAGGCATACTCAGTATGCTCCCCGAAAACGAAGTACTCATTCTTTTCCTTATTGTAATGGCAATTCTCATAATAGCTCAGATTCTTACCTATGTGGGCTATGTTTACTTCTCCGTTACCGTTGCAAACACAAGGCTTTTCCATAATCACCCAAAGCTTTTCGGCGGTCTTACCTTCTTCGGTATAATGATTGCCGTTTCACAGCTCGGTAATTTAATCGGTGAGCTTCTCCCCTTCTCCTTTGTTGTAACCTATAACGATGCGTTTTTCAGCTTTCAGAAAGCAACGGAAATTCCTGCCGCTTTTATCATTTACCCGATAGGCGGAACACTTTTTTCAATGCTTGTTGCATTAGGACTTCTCGCTCTTACCGGCTACGTTATTGAAAATAAGGTAAACGTTAAATAACAGTTACTTAATCCTCAAGGAGGAAATATGATTATGAAAACAGAAATTCACGGCTTTGATGAATGGCAGAACAAAGCAGAAATCACGGGTATAAACCGCCTTCCCTCAAAAGCCACCTTTGTTCCCTATGACAGCCTTGACAAGGCAAAAAAGGGAGAAAAAACAGAAAGTGAAAGATATTTTGACCTTTGCGGTGAATGGAAATTCCGCCTTTATGACTCATACCGCACAAAAGAAAACGGCTTTGCAAATCCTGATTTCAACTGTGCAGAATGGGACAATATACCCGTGCCCTCTTGCTGGCAGATGCTGGGCTATGACCGCAATATTTATTCAAATACCCAGTATCCCTGGGAGAAAATTCAGGAGCCCACTCCACCCGAAGCACCCACGGAATATAACCCCGTGGGCTGTTACATAAAAAAATTCACCCTGCCCGAAAAATTCAGAAAGGACAGAGTTATTATAGCCTTTGAAGGCGTTGAATCTGCTTATTATCTTTACATCAACGGCGTGCGCTGTGCTTACAGTGAAGGCACCTTCAGACACAGCGAATTTGATATTACTGAGCACCTCACCGAAGGTGAAAACACCTTAGCAGTTGAGGTTTACCGCTGGTGCACCGGCTCATGGATGGAGGATCAGGATTTCTTCCGCCTTTCAGGTATTTTCAGACCCGTTTATATCTACACAACAGATAAGCAGTATATAAAGGACTTTACAGTTAAAGCCGAGCCGGATACAAGCGACTACAAGACCGGCTCACTTTGTGCCGAAATCCTTCTTGGTGACAAGTCAGATTATACGGAGCTTGAGCTTACGGCTTACGATGCAAAGGGTGATGTTGTTGCAACGGACTCCCTTTCAATTGAAAACTGCGACACCGCCACCTTAAAGGCTACACTGCCCTTCGTTAATCTCTGGAGTGCGGAAAAGCCCTACCTTTATAATATTGTCATCGCCCTGAGGAATAAGGGCGGTGAGACCTACGAATATGTAAGCTGTAAAACCGGCTTCAGACATATTGAAATCAAGGATTCCGTTCTTTATTTCAACGGTAAAAGAGTCCTTCTCAAAGGTACCAACCGCCACGAATTCTCCTGCGACACGGGCAGAGTCGTTTCAAAGGAAATGATGATTAAGGATATTGAGATAATGAAAAGGCACAACATAAATGCCGTTCGTACATCCCACTATCCCAACTCTCCCTTATGGTATGACCTTTGCGATGAATACGGACTTTATATTATTGACGAAAACAACCTTGAAAGCCACGGCACACGCTTTATGGGCGACCTCACTCCACTTATGCCTGACGGTATGGAAATGTGGACACCCTCGTGTATGGACAGAATAGAATCACTTTTTGAAAGAGATAAAAACCACCCATCGGTTATCATATGGTCCTTGGGCAACGAATGCAGCGGCGGTGAAAACTTCCTTAAAATGCACGATTATCTTCACGAAAAGGACCCCTCACGCCCCGTTCATTACGAATCCATATGGTCCGACAAATTTGAATACGATAAGAATGTAACAGATATTTATTCTCAGATGTATCCGATGCCTTGGGACCTTGAAAGAGATATGAAGGCTCACCCTGAAAAGCCTTGGATGCTCTGCGAATATTCCCACTGTATGGGTAACTCCTGCGGCGGCAACAGAAAATATCTTGAGCTTTTTGATAAGTATAAGGGCTTCTTCGGAGTTTTTGTGTGGGACTTTGTTGACCAGGGTGTAAGAATCAACCTCCCTGACGGAAAGTCATATATCGGCTACGGCGGAGACAGCGGCGAAACAACCCACGACGGATGGTTCTGCGGAAACGGTCTTATTTTTGCAGACAGGGAGCTCAAGCCCGCAATCAAAGAAATTAAGTACCTTTATCAGAACATCCGTATAAAATCGGTAAAACCTGAAAAGGGTACAATTGAAATCACAAACGATTTTCTTTTCACAAACCTTAATGAATTCAACCTTCATTTCCAGCAGGTAAGCGGAAACAAGGTTTTCGGCTCAGGCGATGTTATTGTTGACCTTGCACCGGGCAAAACTAAAAAGGTACAGCTTCCCTTAGCTGCCGCCCCCGATACAGAATGGTATCTCAATGTCATTTTTGAAACTAAAGAGCGTACCTTATGGGCAAAAAGCGGTCATACGGTAGCTTCTCAGCAGTTTGTTATCAATGAACACAAGCTTCCCAAAACAAAGCTCCAAAAAGACGATATGTCCGTGAGCATAAATTACGGCACTGTAAAAATTTACGGCGGAGATTTTGAAATCTGCCTTTCAAGAAGAACCGGTGCTCTATATTCGATAAAGAGTAAAGGCAAGGAGCTTCTTAAATCCGATATGAAGCTTAATTTCTGGCGTGCCCTTACGGATAACGACAGAGGCAACAAGCAGGAGGTACGCTGTGCCACCTGGAAAAAAGCAGGCGAGCTCTCCTGGCAGGGAATTGATATGAAGTCAATTGAAAATAAGGGTAAGGAAGTTACCGTTAAGGTTGATTTTTCAACGCCTACTGTTCCACAATGTAAAGGTCAGCTCATTTATACCGTTTCTTCTCAGGGTATGCACATTGATTACAGCTTCACCCCCGAAAATGGTATGCCGGAAATTCCTGAAATTTCACTGATTTTCCCCTTAAAGAGAGACTATGACACTCTCACCTACCTTGGCAAGGGTCCTTATGAAAATTATATCGACCGTGCCGAAGGTGCTAACATAGGTCTTTACAGAACAGATATTGATGAGCTTTATGTTCCTTACCAGAAGCCTCAGGAGCACGGTGAAAGAACAGCCGTGAGATATGCTCAGCTTACGGGTAACGGTAAACTCACCCTTGAGGCGGATAAGGAAATGGAGCTGAATGTCTGTCCCTTTGATGCGGATACCCTTGAAAGAGCAGGTCATAGCTACGAGCTCCCCGAAAGCGATACACTTTATGTCAGGGCAGTATGCCGTCAGATGGGTGTGGGCGGATATGACAGCTGGGGGGCGCACACTCTCGAAGAATACAAAAACACTGCGGACAGAGAATATAAATTCGGATTCAGTGTGGTTGTCGGTTAACCTTGTTTTCGCAAAGCGAAAACATATTAAGCAGATATTTACAATATCTGCATATCGAATTTGCGAAGCAAATATATCGAGTTTTGCATAAGCAAAGCATATCGACAGTTTTAAGACGCTAAAAATTGTTCTCAATATCAGCTTTGTTAAGGAGTATGTTATAATGAGCGATAATAAAAACACCTTAAGGGAAGAAAGTATAAATTTTGCCCTTTCTGTTTCTGATATATGTGATGAAATCAAAAATCTTTCTATTTATAAAAATCAGATTATAAAGTCATCTTCTTCAATCGGTGCTAACATACATGAAGCAAAATATGCACAAAGCAGAGCCGATTTTATAAACAAACTAGAAATTGCACTTAAAGAAAGTTCAGAAACAGAATACTGGTTAGAATTGCTCTATAGAAAAAATGCAATTACTGCTAATCAATATGCTGATTTAAAAAATAAATGTGGCAGAATAAGGCGTAAACTCATTGCTTCAATAACAACAGCTAAAAATAACGGTCAAAAAATATAATTATTTTTATTGTCAGAAACAGATTTAGCAATAATTATCATTCGATATGTGCCTTTCAGGCACACGATATGCACTAAAAGTGCTCTATATGTCTTGCGACACGATATGCTTTACCTTTGGTAAAGCGAGAAAAGAAAGGATGTTTAATATGAAGAAAGCTTACGGTGAACCCCTTGCAGCGGCAATGGCAGTAGTTACCCTCATTTCACTCAGATTTGCCATTAAAAGAATGGTAAAAAGATATTCAGGAGTAAAGCTCTGATGCAATATAAAAACAGAAAAAACGACAAGCCCTCTTCACCTAAAAAAGTTGGCAAGGGCAACGCCTGCCCTCTTTACAAAAAATGCGGCGGCTGTCAGCTTCAGAATATGACCTACCCTGAGCAGCTCAGCTTCAAGCAGGCAAAAACAATCCGTTATCTCGGCCGCTTCGGTCATGTTGAAGAGATAATAGGTATGGAAAAGCCTTACCACTACCGCAACAAGGTTCAGGCGGCTTTTGGCACAACAAGAGGCGGAATGATTGTTTCCGGTGTGTATCAGGCTTCAAGCCACAATATTGTTCTTGTTGACGAATGTATGCTTGAAGATAAAACAGCGGACAAAATCATCACCGATATAAGAAAAATCCTTCTCCCCCGTTTCAGGCTCACGGCATACAATGAGGATACGGGCAAGGGCTTTCTCCGTCATGTGCTAATAAAAAGGAGCTTTTCCACAAAGGAAACTATGGCAGTTCTCGTTTCGGGTACAAGAGTATTCCCTAAAAAGGATGAATTTGTAAAAGAGCTTATGAAGCTGCACCCTGAAATCACTACGGTGATATGGAACATCAACGGCGGTAAAACCAGCCTCGTTTTAGGCGACAGAGAAGAGGTGCTTTACGGCAGCGGTTATATTGAGGATATCCTCTGCGGTAAACGCTTCCGAATTTCCGCCAAGTCATTTTATCAGATAAACCCCGTTCAGACTGAGAAGCTTTATACAAAGGCAATTGAATTCGCCGGACTTACGGGCAAGGAAACCGTTCTTGATGCTTACTGCGGTACGGGTACTATCGGTATTGTGGCATCAGACAAGGCAAAGCAGGTAATAGGCGTTGAACTGAACAAGGACGCCGTTAAGGATGCCATAAGCAATGCAAAGCTCAACAAAACTGAAAATATCCGCTTTTTCTGTGCCGATGCGGGCAAGTTTATGGTTGGTATGGCTGAGGCAAATGAAAAGGTTGGCCTTGTTATTATGGACCCGCCAAGAGCCGGCAGTGACCTTAATTTCCTTAAAAGCATTGCAACACTGAAACCTATGAAGGTTGTTTATATCTCCTGTAATGTTGAAACTCAGGCAAGGGATCTCGCCTTCCTTTGCAAAAACGGATATAAGGTAACGAAGATTCAGCCTGTGGATATGTTCCCACATACAAACCATGTGGAATGTATCTGTTGCCTTAATAGGAAATAAATCAACGCCCCGATTCAAATCGGGGCGTTTTACATTTATTCTTTATTTTTTGTTTCAGCCAATTTATCATAAATCTTCACGGCTTTTCTTTGCTTAACATCGGCTTCCGATTCCTTCATAAGCTTGTTGATTTTCTTTTCAATTTCGGGCATTTTGATTTCCTCTAATACCTCACTGCGGTACTGATAGAAGGCATCCTCGTCGGTGGTGGCAATTTTCTGCCGCTGAACAAGGTAAAGCCTGTTACCGTCTTCAATTACCCTTGCTCTGTCGTGAGCCATACCTTCAACCTTTTCAAAAAATCCGTCACCGTACATGGGGTCGCCCTTTTTAATAAGCACTGTTTCAAGGTTTTCCGTGGTGATAAGCCCGATTGAATCGTTATATGAAACATTCGCTTCGTCAACGGTTATGTCTCCGCCGTTGATTTTTTCCGCATATGAGTTGAATTTCTTTTTAAGGCTATCCTTTTCGCTTTGAGTAAGGTCAACCTTTTCACCCGCGTCATTGATTTTTGTAAGCTCGGCGGAAATCACTTTAAAGCCTACATAAAGGTCAACAAACTCTTCCTTAAGGTCCATTTCCTTAACGGGATTTTTGCCCTTTACACCGTAATAATAATCCACAAGCTGTTTCATTCTGTATTCGTGGGTTACTGCCTTTGTAATATCCGTCTTTTTAACGCCTACCGATTCATAGAAAGCTCCGTAAAGGCTCCATAAGGCTTCAACCTCTGTTGCCACAGACTGCTTGAGCTGGTTGGAAAGGGTTATCCCCTCGTCCTTCATAAAATCGGCAGTAACAGCGTGTTTTTGACAAAGAGTAACGGCTGCAGAAATAAAATTTTCCTGAGTTTTTTCCTTTATGCCGAATTTTTTCGGCTCACTCATAACCTTTTGAAGGTAGTAGGTGAACACCCCTTCTCCGATTTCGTTGTCATTGACGGTGACTACCTTATTGCTTTTTCCGCATCCCGAAAGGGATAAAAGCATCACAAATACAAGGCATAAAGCCAGTAATTTCTTTAACATTATGGTTGTTTCTCCTTAAGGTGACAGAAATCGAACCTAATAAGCCTTAAATGTCCGATTTGCAGCACCTTTGATAATTTTTCTTCTCGCAATACACGAGTATAGCTTCGTCGAAGAAATCCTCAAATGCACTACAACTCGGGCATTTAAGGTTCTTCGAAGTTTAATGGGAGAAAATTTTTATTCCGACAAGGCAAAAAACGAAGAAAGGCTGGCGCCTTTCAAGGCTTTTTAACGCAGTCGGGGTGAAAATATGCCCCATTAAACCTTATTGGGTTTGACTACTGTCACCTTTTATTAACTATATATAGTATACACCAATTATTACATCTTGTCTACCTCTGATTTTTTTATAAAAAACTAAATTTTTTCCTCTATATCTCTTGACTTTACATGCCTTTACTGATATAATCCTTAACTGTTGCAGTATGTCTGCAACAATTTCCTTGCTCCGGGCAAAGGATTCGGGGCCAGAGACCATAAGGAGGTAAAAAGAAATGAACAATTACGAGACCATGTTTGTATTTTCAGTTGCAAAGGGTGAAGAAGCAACTGCAGCTCTTGAGGCAAAGTTCAAGGCACTCATCGAAGCAAACGGTACTCTCATCGCATCAGATCCTTTCGGTTCAAACGGCGGTGTTCGTACTCTCGCTTACGAAATTGATGACCAGACTCAGGGCGCATATGTTCTTATGACATACGCTGCAAAGCCTGAACTTCCCGCTGAAATTGAACGTATCGCAGGTATCACTGACGGCGTTCTCAGAGTTCTCACAATCAGAAAGTAAGGAGGAACTGACATGCTTAACTGCGTAACACTTATGGGTCGCCTTGTGGCTGATCCCGAACTTCGCACAACAACAACAGGCAAGTCCGTTTGTACTTTCAGAATCGCTGTTGACCGCTCCTTCCAGAAGCCCGGTGAACAGAGACAGGCAGATTTCATCACCATCGTTGCTTGGGAAAGCACAGCAAACTTCGTTTGCAGATATTTTGCAAAGGGCTCAATGATTGCTGTTCAGGGTTCAATTCAGACCCGTCAGTATGAGGACAACACAGGCGCAAAGAGAACTGCATTTGAGGTTATTGCAAGAGAGGTAAGCTTCTGCGGCTCAAAGGCAGAATCAGGCACAGTTCAGAACAATGTTCAGCCTGCTGCTCAGCCCACTTACCAGAACGCTGTAGCAAGCGACTTTGAAGAAATCACAGACGACGAAGATTTACCCTTCTAATCCAACGCAAACTAAAATACTGACAGGAGGTATAGACTCATGGCATATGAAAAAGGTGCAAACCGCACAAACAGAAAGTCACGCAAGAAGGTTTGTGCATTCTGTGTAGATAAGGTTGAAGAAATCGACTACAAGGATGTTCAGAAGCTCCGCAAGTTCACTTCAGACAGAGCTAAGATCCTTCCCCGCAGAGTAACAGGTACTTGTGCTCGCCACCAGCGTGAACTTACAACAGCAATCAAGCGTGCACGCCAGGTTGCTCTTATGGCTTACACAGCTGACTAATTTTTAGAAATGAGACCGTTGCAAATGCAACGCTCTTTTTTTATTCTAATTTATCCCAATCTATTGACAACACAATCACAACTGTATATACTGTATATATACAGTTGGCACAAAGAGGTGATGGTGTGCATATTTTTATTGACAACAAAAGCGGTCTTCCAATATATGACCAGATATATTCTCAGATAAAATCACATATAATCAGCGGCACATTGCAACCTGATGAAGCTCTGCCCTCAATAAGAAACCTTGCAAAGGATTTAAGGATAAGCGTAATCACAACAAAAAGAGCTTATGATGAGCTTGAAAAAGAGGGCTTTATTTATACCGTTGCCGCAAAAGGCTGTTTTGTTGCACCAAAAAATATTGAACTTGTGAAAGAAGAAAACCTTAAAAGCATTGAAGCACATATAGAGGAAATTATAAAGCTTGCCTCATACTGCAACCTCACAAAGGAAGAAATAATTGAAATGTTCAAACTTATGACGGAGGGATAAAATGAACGCCATTGAAATTCATGACCTTTCAAAAACATACGATAATTTTCGTTTGGATAACATTAATCTCACCTTGCCCGGCGGCTGTATAATGGGACTTATTGGCGAAAACGGCGCTGGCAAAAGCACAGTAATCAAGCTGATTCTTGATATTATTGAAAGAAACAGCGGTACAATAAATGTTCTCGGTCGGGATAACAGAGATAATTTTGCTCTTACAAAAGAGGATATCGGCGTTGTTCTTGACGATGTGGGTATTCCTGAATACTTAACAGGAAAAGAAGTTAACAGAATAATGAGTTACACTTACGCTAACTGGAATGAAAAAGTTTTTTTCTATCTTCTTGATAAATTTTCAGTACCCCATGACAAGAAAATCAAAAAGCTTTCAAAGGGAACAAAAATGAAGCTGATGATTGCAATTGCCCTTTCACACGGTGCAAAGCTGTTGATTCTTGATGAAGCCACAAACGGACTTGATCCCGTTGCAAGAGAAGAAATTACAGAAATCTTTTTCAACTTTACAAAAAACGAAAACCATTCCGTTCTTATTTCATCACACATTGTAAGCGACCTTGAAAAAATATGCGATTATATTGCCTTTTTGCACAAGGGTAAACTTCTTTTATGCGAAGAAAAGGATGTTCTTTTAAGTCGGTACGGTATAATCCGTTGCACGGCAGAATTTTTGAATTCTTTGCCCCCTTATGCCGTTAAGGGTGCAAGAATTTCACCCTACGGTGCCGAAGGAATTGTTTTAAGAAGTCTTATTTCGCAGGAATTACCTGTTTACCCCATTGACCTTGAACAGTTATTTGTATTTATGATTAAGGGAGGGAATTAAATGAAAGGCTTACTTTTAAAAGAGTGGTACAGTTTCAGCAGAAGCTATGCTGTAGTTTACTTTGTATTTGCAACTGTAAGAATAATAATGGCCGGTAACAGTTTTGTAAGATTATTTTTCTTTGGTGCATCCGTATACACCGTTTCCTACGAGGATTTATTATATATTACAATTATTCCTTTTATGTGTGTAGGAAATCTTATTTTGGACGAACGTGAAAAGTGGGAGATTTACAGAAGTACATTGCCGTTCAGCAAGGAACAGATAGTTTACTCAAAATACATATTTTCAACCATCATAATTGTATTTTTTGTTTTTATTTCTGCATTAGGAATGTTGCCGAACCTTTTTAAAGGTAATATAGAAATAAATGACTTCACAACAATGCTGACCTGGATAATTACCACTTTAATTATTCCGCTTTCAATTATGTTGATAGGTGCATTTGCCTTAAAAAATAAAGCCCGCATAATATATCTCTTGTCAGTTCTTTTGTGCAGCATGGCTGTTTTCCTTGTCACGGTATACTATGATAATACAGCACGCCAAGAATATATTCAAGAATATATTTATACACAGAGAGATTCATATCCGGCTATGACAGAAGAAAATTTTGAAAGTATTTTATTTCTTACTCCCTCACAGCAATTATTTTTGCTTGGAATATTAATAGTAATTTTTCTTGCTTCTGCAGTTGTATCAACTCAGTTTTATAAAAAGCGGACTGCTGACTGACAGATCTCTATACAAAAGGGGCTGTAAAAAAACTAAAAGTCTCACAAAAACTTATAAATAAAAAAATCTAACATCAAAACCGTTGTAAAAGCATAAAAAAATGAGCTTTACAACGGTTTTTTGCTGTTTTACTGATTTTACTTCAGGACTTGAAGCGGATTTTCATTCTTATCCCGGAAAAGCATCAAGTAGCAATTCTGTAGATTTTACAGGAACTTTTCCTGACTACTGGCTACTTGCTACTGACTACTGAAAAGAGGCTGTATTTTTTTTACAGCCCCTTTTTTTATTCTATTTCCCCTTTTAAATAAATACAATATACTGAATAACTTTAAAAGGAGAATTGATATGACACCCGACCTTGATAAGCTTATAGAAGAATACTCAAAAAAACTGATGGATTCCATACCGGAAGAACAGCTCAAAAAAAGCTCAATCAACACTGAACCCACGGAAGCCGTGAAGGAAGAACAGCAAACAGCTGAGTCCCCCGCCGAAGAAAGTCCCACAGAGGATATACCCGAAAAAAATGAAGCTGTACCTGCGGAAGAAGAGAGGGTCGGGGAAGAAAAGGAAGAAGGCACAGCTATACCCGATGTGGATACTGACCCCGAGAATTTTTCAACCTTTGTTGCACGGGTGTTCAGCGGTGGCGGTGCTTATCCCGTACCCGAGGCAAAGGTTGTGCTTTACCGCGGTGATACCCTTGAAGCCTTTCTCACAACGGACAAAAGCGGTGAAACACCGCAAATAAAAATTGCCTCCTACCCCCAAAAAAACTCCCTTGAGCCCCTTTCCGATGAGCAAAGGCTTAACTATTCCGCCGATGTTTTTGCCGACGGCTTTACGGAAAAGAAAAACCTTCTCATAAGTGCCGTGGGCGGTGCGGATGTGGTACTTAATGTTGAGCTCGTACCCGAAAGTGAGGGGATAAACTGAAATGGCTCCCATAATTCCAACCAACATAACCGTACATCTTGGTGCACCCTCCTCCCCTGCCGCCAATGTTACAGTACCCTTTTCCGATTACATTAAAAATGTTGCTTCCTCGGAAATTTTTTCCACCTGGGATGAGTCCGCCATAAGGGCTAATATCCTTGCTCAGATTTCCTTTGCACTTAACAGAATTTATACGGAATGGTACCCTTCAATGGGCTATGATTTTGATATCACCAACAACACGGGCTTTGACCAGAGCTTTGTTCAGGGCAGGAACATTTACGAAAACATCAGCCGTATAGTTGACGATATTTTTAACGATTATCTCCGCCGTGAGGGCACAATAAATCCCCTTTTTACCTCTTACTGCGACGGTGTGCGGGTCACCTGTGAGGGGCTTTCCCAGTGGGGCAGTCAGAGCCTTGCTCAGCAGGGGTATTCGGATATCGGCATAATACAGTATTACTACGGCGACGATGTTGAGACAGTTGTTAACGCTCCCGTGGCGGAAAATGTGCCCTCATATCCCGGCACACCGCTTCGCTCAGGCGACCTTAATGAAAGTGTCCGACGGATGCAGTTATATCTCAACCGTATTTCCGTAAATTATCCCGCCATACCTAAAATAGTAAATGTAGTTGGCAGATTTGATGAAAACACGGAAAATGCCGTAAGAGCCTTTCAGCGGATATTCGGCCTTGACCCGGACGGTATAATTGGCAAAGCCACCTGGTACCGTATAGTGTACATTTTTGATGCGGTAACAAGACTTGCCGAGCTCGATGCGGAAGGCATAGGCTACGAGAATCTGCCGAGGCAGTTTCAGGGAGCTCTCAGAGAAGGCGACAGCGGCGGCCCCGTTGTAACGGTGCAGTATTTTCTGGCACTGCTCGGTAGGTTTGTGGATTTCCTCCCCCCCGTCACCGTTGACGGCATATACGGAAGCGGTACAAGAAATGCGGTCTCAGCCTTTCAGCGGTATAAGGGTCTTCCGCAGACGGGCGAGGTTGATGAGCGAACCTGGCTTAGCCTTTATGCGGCATATCAGGGTGTAATTGATTATGTAACAAGTCAGAACCCTTCATCGAGAGTTCTCACTGAACCCTTCCCCGGTGTTACATTGAGACGGGGCGATGTGGGTCCTTCCGTGAGAGTTATGCGTAATTACCTGAGCTATATTGCAGATTATTTTTTCGACCTGACTCCCCTTTCGTCGGGTACTCTTTTTGACACCCGTATGCAGAACGCCGTAAGGGAATTTCAGCGGATTTTTAATCTCAACCCAACGGGGCAGATTGATGAAAGAACCTGGAACACAATAGTCGATGTCTATTCAACCCTCAGAGAAGGTCAGCAGAGAATTGAGGGGCAATATCCGGGCTTCGAGCTTCAAAGGGAGGGCGCATAGTATGACAGAAAAACAAAGAGCTGTTTTTGAGCTACAAGGTTATCTTCGGAATCTGAGCAGAACTGACCCCGACATAGAAAGAGTTGTTCCCGACGGGATTTTCAGCGAGGAAACGGAAAACTCTGTAAGGAGCTTTCAACGCAAGTACGGCTTTCCCGAAGACGGTGTTGTGAATTACGATGTATGGACAAAAATTGTTGAGGAAAATGAAAGGGCGGTTTTTCTTTACAGTGAACCGCGACAGGTAGCAAGGGTTTCCGATTCCGATTTTCCCCTTACACTCGGTATGAGAAGCAATATTATATACCACCTTAAAACAATGCTGCTTTTCCTTTCCGAAAAGCACGATAATTTCCCTCCCGTTACGGTGAATGACTTCTTTGACACAGAAGCTCAAAGAAGTGTACGCCAATGGCAAAGGGTGATAAGAATACCCGATAACGGCATTGTGGATAAGTTTACATGGAACTTACTTGCGGATTATTATTTATCGGGAATATAAAAACAAAAAAAGACGGCCAATGGCCGCCCCTACTTGACAAGATGGAAATGATAATATATAATATAGTCAAGAGGTAACCGATAAAAGCGGTTAGCCGTGATTAATCATTATATTTCAAACAACCGTCACTGGCCAGAGTGGCGGTTGTTGCTTTTTACCTTAATATGTACCGTAAAAGTAAATTTACCTACATGAAATGTTAAAGTAATCGGCATTATGCATCACTCCTTTCACAGGAGAGTGCTAACCGCCTTACGCCGCCTCTTGACTATATCTTGGTAATTATACTCTGTTATGCAGATTTTGTCAAACAAAAAGGAACTGCCTTTTAAACATGCAGTTCCTTAAATTATTTATATAACTTTCTGTCACAATAATTCCGGATTATATTATTTAAGCCTTTCAACCAGCATCGGAACAGCCTGTTCAAAATTAACTCCGTAATCGTTGCCGTTGGGGTCTTCAATTGTGAGTCTGATACACTCACTTGTGTAGTCAGCGGCAAGAACTGCGGCATTCTTCCAGGAAAGGCCGTTCATAATGCCGCCGATGCAGGTACTTGAGAAAACATCACCGGTGCCGTGGTATGAGCGTGAGTGCTTTTTGTGGGAATAATAGAAGAACTCCCCGGTTTCCTTTTCGTAGCCCATTACGCCTGTTTTGCCCTCTTCAAAGCCAACGCCTGTAAGAAGACATATTTTTGCACCGAGGTCAGCGAGCTTTTTAAGAAGTGCCTTAACATATTCCTCGTCATATTCTGCCTTGTATTCCGTGTCTGTCATAAAGCAAGCCTCGGTTATGTTGGGCACAACAATGTCTGCCACAGCACAAAGAGAAGCCATTTTCTTTGCAAAAGCCTCGTCAAATGCAGGATAAAGCTTGCCGTTATCAGCCATTGCAGGGTCAACAAAATTGATTGAACCCTCCTTTTTAAAATCGGTGAACATTTTTATCATAAGGTCAATCTGCTCAAAAGAGCCGAGATAACCCGTATAAATTGCATCAAAGTCAATGCCCGCTCTTTTCCAATGCTCTGTTATGGGAGTAATCTGGTCAGTAAGGTCCTTTACGGTAAATTCGCTGAACATTGTGTGGGTTGAAAGCACTGCCGTGGGAATAATGGCAGCTTCAACACCCATTGCGGAAATAATGGGCAGAGCTACGGTAAGTGAGCATTTGCCAACACAGGAAATATCCTGAACGGTTACAATTCTTTTCATAATACATACCACCTGAAAAAGTATTTACAAATTAACTGTTTTCTATTATACTAAGAATTGACCATATTGAAATAACCAAAACCTAAATAATTTATAAGGTCAGATTGGAGGCACTTATGCTCACCTATTCCTTTGAAGAAAGAGGCAATGAAAGCCTTTATGAGTTTTTATATAAAAAAATCCGAGACGATATTGTGTCATCACGCCTTTCTCCCGGTGAAAAGCTCCCCTCAAAGCGTACTCTGGCAAAAAATCTTTCCATAAGCACCATAACCGTTGAAAACGCCTACAGTCAGCTTATGGCGGAGGGGTACATATATTCCGTGCCAAAAAGCGGCTTTTATGTTTCTCACATCACCGCCACCTCACAAAAGCAAAAGAAGGCACCTGTTTTTTATGAGGAACAGACGGGCGGAAAAGATAAATCCTTCTTTGCGGACTTCTCACAGAATTCCGTTCCTTACGGCTCCTTCCCCTTTGTCACCTGGACTCGCCTTATGCGTGAGACTATGGCAGACAATCCCGAAATCCTTATGGCCAATTCACCCTCAGAGGGTATTTTTGAATTACGGCGCACAATTGCCGAATATCTTTTTCAGTTCAGAGGAATGGATGTTTCACCCGACCGCATAATTATTGGCGCAGGAACGGAATACCTTTACGGACTTATTATTCAGCTTTTGGGCAGAGGCAAAATATATGCCCTTGAAGAGCCCGGATACCAGAAAATCAGCAAAATTTACCGTTCAAACGGTGTTGCAACGGCACACATCCCCCTTGATTCAAAGGGTGTTAGCATTGACGAGCTGAATAAATCCGATGCCTATGTTCTGCA
Organism: Acutalibacteraceae bacterium; assembly: GCA_045531265.1. Lineage (GTDB taxonomy): Bacteria > Bacillota > Clostridia > Oscillospirales > Acutalibacteraceae > UBA6857. The sequence continues at coordinate 26,532 of JAZSDP010000097.1, read as the reverse complement.
TATTTCACCCTCTCATCATTTTCCCACGGGTATTGTTACACCTGTCAGCAGAAGATACGAGCTGCTTTCCTGGGCAGCGGAAAAGAACGGACGGTATATTATTGAGGACGACTATGACAGTGAATTCCGTCTTTTAGGTAAACCCGTACCCACATTGCAAAGTATAGACAATGACGGTAAGGTTATTTACATAAATACCTTTTCAAAATCCCTGACCCCGACAATCCGTATCAGCTATATGGTACTGCCCGAAAACCTTGTAAGAGAATACAAAAAGAGCCTCGGCTTTTATTCCTGCACCGTGCCTAATTTTGAGCAGTACACCCTCGCAAAATTTATCGGCAGAGGCTTTTTTGAAAAGCACATAAACCGTATGCGTAACTATTACCGCTCTCAGCGTGACTCTGTTATGAAAAGCATTTTATCACAGCCGAATTACGGTGACACTGAAATACGGGAAGAAAATGCGGGGCTTCACTTCCTTTTGCAGGTTCAAACCGACCTTACGGACAAAGAGCTAACCCGTAAAGCGGCAGAAAAGGGAATAAAAATATCCTGCCTGAGTGAATACTGCCACAACAAGGAAAACGCAAAAGAGCATACTATTGTTATAAATTATTCGGGACTTCCGAAGGAGAAAACCGATGAGGCTATTGGTAGGCTCTTCGGGTGTTTTGGGAATGATTAAAAAAGAGGCTGTTTCACAGCCTCTTTTTTAATCATATAATCCCACGCTCATATACCTTTCCCCTGAATCGGGCAGAATGGCAACAATAGTTTTTCCTTCATTAGCTTTAGCAATTTCCTTCGCCGCCGCAAGCGCTGCACCTGAGGAAATACCCACAAGGAGTCCCTCAGTTTTTGCAAAAGCACGGCACATTTCCTTTGCATCCTCGGTTTTTACCGTAACAACCTCGTCAATCAGGGTCATATCAACATTTTCGGGAATAAAGTTAGCACCAATTCCCTGAATTCCGTGAGGCCCTGCAACGCCTTTTGTAATAAGGGGTGATTCATAAGGCTCAACACCTATAACCTTTATATCGGGATTTTTTTCTTTCAGGTACCTTGCCGTACCTGAAACAGTGCCGCCCGTACCTATGCAGGCAACAAAAACATCAACCTTGCCCTCAGTATCCTCCCAGATTTCGGGTCCCGTAGTAATAGTATGTGCTTCGGGGTTATCGGGATTTTCAAACTGTGAGGGAATAAAGCTGTTGGGGGTGCTCTCTTTCAGCTCGTTAGCCTTTTCAATTGAGCCGAGCATACCCTTTGCGCCCTCAGTGAGCACAATTTCGGCACCGTAGGCCTTGAGAAGCTTCTGCCTTTCAACGCTCATTGTGTCGGGCATAACGAGAATTGCCCTGTAGCCCATTGAAATACAGGCGGCGGCAAGGCCTATGCCCGTGTTACCGCTTGTGGGCTCAATTACCGTTGCCCCTTTTGTGATAAGCCCCTTTTCTGTGGCCTTACGGAGCATATTCACTGCGACTCTGTCCTTAACGGAGCCTGCAGGATTGAAGCATTCAAGCTTTGCGAGAACGGTGGCACAGATGCCCTGATTTTTTGTAAAATTTTCTGCCTCATAAAGAGGAGTTCCTCCCACAAGGGAGGAAAAGCCTTTGTATATCATATTGTAATCACCTGAAATTATTTTTCGCCGAGAAGCTTTGCAAGCTCGTCCATAAAGGTATTGATGTCCTTGAACTGACGGTAAACGGAAGCAAAGCGCACATAAGCAACCTCATCAAGCTCCTTAAGCTTATCCATAACAAGCTCACCGATATGCACTGAGGTAACCTCTCTGTCAAGAGAATTCTGAAGCTCGGCTTCAATTTCCGAAACCACCCTGTCTATCTGTTCTATTGAAACAGGTCTTTTTTCGCAGGCACGAAGCATACCGTTGAAAAGCTTAACACGGTCAAATGCCTGACGGGATTTATCCTTTTTCACAACTATAATGGGAACACTTTCAATAATCTCATAGGTTGTGAATCGCTTGCCGCAGGAAATACACTCACGGCGACGGCGGATTTTTTCACCCTCATCGGTAGGTCTTGAGTCAATAACCTTGCTTTCTTCATAACTGCAAAACGGACATTTCATTTTATTATACCCCTTTCGGTTTTGTTTTATTTACCTTGTCTTACTTCGTACAGAATATTTTCAAGATATTTTGCTGAATTTATAATTTCACTGCTGTCACGGAAATTATTTGAGTAAAGCTCAATCATATACCTTCCGTTAAAGCCGACCTTATGAAGCTCCGTAAAAAGCTTTTTAAAGCCGAAGTCACCGCTTTCGTCGGGCGGAAGGCAATCGTGACCTTCTGAGTCACAGTCGCTCAGATGAACGTGAACAATGCTGCTGCCCATAATTTTTATAAAATCGTAAGGGTCAACATCAGCTCGCCTTGCCTGCTTTATATCAAGCACCATTTTGAATTCATCACCCAGGAGCTTTTTCATAAAAAGCATAAATTCCGGATATGCACCGGCATAATTAACAACATTTTCGTGAGCGACTGTACAACCGAAGGAATGTGCAATCTCGTTAAGCTTGCCGAAACGGTCGGCATATTCCTCCAATGTAATATCGGTGCGGTTGCCTGCCCCGTGCATAACAATATATTTTGCACCTAAGGTTGCCGCCGCCTGAAAATATCTTTTGTAGCCGTCAATACCGTCGCGGTATCTTCTTTCGTAGGTAGAGAAGAAATCATAGCCCTCAGAAAAGGAACGGTAAGGATGAAGGGATACAACGTTCATTCCGTATGCATCCTTTATGGTTCTGAGCTCACGCACAAAAGAGGGCTTTAGCTCACTGCGGCAGTTGAAGAATATTTCTGTATATTTGAAGCCGAGCTCTGCAATATGCAAAAAGGCTTTTTCAGTTTCAAGGGGATAAAAACAGGCTGAAGATGCACCGATTTCCATATATGCCGACTTCCTTTCATAATTCCTCTTTTTTTATTATATCAAACAAGTTTTAAAAATACAACAGTTAGTTAAAATAATTTACTGACACACTACATTTTGAAAATAATGCCCACAACAGCCGCCACAGCAATAAATGCTATGGGGTGGATTTTCTTGAATTTTGTAACACCTAAGAAAACAAGAAGGGCGAGAATTATACTTTTATAGTCAATTGCCGTAAAGAAATTACCCGTCTCAGCCATAAGGTCAAAAGAGAAAAATGCAATTTTTGCAACATTGAGGCACGCCGCAGTAATAAGACCCACGGAAGCGGCACGAAGACCGTAAAATACATATTCCACAATTTTTGAGTCGCGGAACTTCTGCAGAACCCTCATAATAATCATAATGGTAACAAGTGCGGGCATAGTAAGGCCGAGAGAAGCCACTATACAGCCTAAAACACCGTACCCCGCACCGTAATCAGATAAAACCTGATAGCCGATATAGGTTGCCATATTTATACCCAGAGGTCCGGGAGTGGATTCGGATATTGCAACCATATTTGAAATATCCATCTGATTAAACCAGCCCGTCACCTCACCCATATCCGTAAGGAAGGGAAGAGTAGCAAGTCCTCCGCCCACAGAAAAGGTACCCACAAAGAAAAAGCGGAGGAAGAGTTCAAAAAGAAGAGACAGAATTTGCATTATTTATCCCCCTTTCCTTTTCTTATGTTATCGCCAACGCTTTTTGCTTTTATAAGCTTATAGCAAAGACCGATGACACCGCTGACAACGATAAAAATTATGGGAGAAATATCGGTGAAGAAGGATAGGAGAGTTATTGCAATAAAAATAAGGCCCGTTACACCGTCAATTACACTTTTTTTGAAAAGCTTTATAACAGATGAAGCAATAAGTGCCACAACGGCGGCACGGATACCTGAAAAGGCATACTGAACAACCGTCAAATCCTGAAAATTACTGATGAACATTGCAATAATGCCAACAATTATTACAGAAGGAGTTATAACACCCAAAGTTGAAAAGACTGCCCCGAAAAAGCCTTTTTCCTTGTACCCCACAAAGGTTGCAACATTAACGGCAATAATACCCGGGGTGCACTGACCAATGGCATAGTAGTCCATCAGTTCTTCTTGGGTTGCCCACTTTTTATTTTCAACAACCTCACGCTGAAGCATTGGCAGCATTGCATAGCCGCCGCCGAAGGTGAAGCCGCCTATTCTTGCAAAAACAAGAAACATCTGCAAAAGTGTTTTCATTTTTTGCTCCTTTCGGTTATCATAAAAAGGGACGCTAAGCGTCCCTGTGTTTTTATACTGTTTCTGTTTTCTTTGCGTACTTTTTGAAGAAATGAAGCATTTCATCAATTGCTCTGCCCGAAACCTCAGATTCAGGATGAAGCACGGGGAAAACGTGAGGAAGATCTGTACCCTCGTACCTTTCAAAATCCATAAGCTGATAAGGGTGACCCTTTTCTTTAAGCAGTGCCGCACCCTTTCTTGTCTGCGCCCTTGTAAGAGCATCACCTGAGGCAGTGAGAAGGAAAGCCGGAGGCAGAGTGCCCATTGTTATTACTTCATCCATATTTACGAACTTACCCCAACGCTGATTTTTATAATCCTTACCGAGCATAATTTTTGTGTAATGGCTTGAGAATGAGCCGTCATCCATAAAAAGAACGGGACAGGTAAGACCGACTGCATTGAAATGAAGCCCTGCGTCTGCTGTTTCATAAATGCTTCGAAGGTCAGCACTCTCAGTGAGCATAGCAGCCATAAATGAAAGCATACCGCCTGCAGAGTCACCGGTAACAAAGATGTTATCCTTGTCGCAGGGGAAACGGTCAAGATTTTCACTTATCCACTTAAGGCATTCCATAATATCCTGAAGCTGCTGCTTCATTGTAACTTCGGGATAAAGGCGGTAGCTCATATTGAATACCGTATAGCCTTTTTTGGCAAGAGTAAGGTTATAAATCTTGTTAAGCTCCTTATCGCCGTACATAAATCCGCCGCCGTGAATATCAACAATCACGGGAAGCTTTTCAGTTGTACCCTCGGGATAATATACATCCACCTTATGGTAGATATGACCGTCGGGAAGGTATTCGTGGTCATTGGACTCAAAAACACCTTCGGGCGGAGTCAGGGTTGCAATTCTTTTATCGTCCTGTCTTTTTGTGTTCTGCCAGAAGGCACCTAAAATTTTATTGAGCACTGAAAATCACATCCTTAACACATTTGCCGTAAGGCAAATAATTCACATCGGCAAAGCCGATATTTCATACACTGAAGGTGTATTTCATATGACCGTCAGGTCATATTTCACTGTAAAATCTGCTCAACAGACTTTACATGGGAGGCATTCCGCCGCCACTCTGAGCCATAGCCTGAGCAAAGAGGCCGGGCTTCTTTTCCTTCTTGGGCTTATATGCGGGAGGATCAAGAAGCTTTTTCTTTGCCTTTTTGCCCGCTGCGGAAGCAAGGTAACGGTTAACCTCAATTACGGGAGGTGCCATTGTTTCGCTCATATAGTCAACACAGCGTGCAAGAAGGATTGTATCGTTATTAAGTTCACCCAGGATTGTTACTGCAATAAGGCCCTGAACCGCTGTTGTTCCGTCCTCATAAATTTCGTTAAGGGTCTGGAAAAGCTTTTTCATTGTCTGAGGGTTATTCTGCTTTATAGCATCAATAACAGCCTTTGTGCCGTACTTTTCAAAGAATTCCTCACCGAAGAATTCGCCGTACCTTTCAAGGTTTTCCTTGTACACAGGGCGAAGGTCGGGGAAAACAAGGCAAAGCTTGCTTGCAAGGGTGTTTGCATCATAGAATGAGCCGTGCTTTACGGCGTTCTTTGAAACGGTCTGAGGTGTTTTTTGCTGAGCCTTTTTATAAACGGCGGGATTCTTTGTGCCGAACTTTGACTGAAGGGTTTCAGCCATTTCAGATACAACATACTTCACATCCTTTGCATCTGCATCTTCGGAAAGAAGAGAAGCGGAAAGGCGCTTTGTAGCGTTCTGTGCATCGTCACCTGCATAAAGGGCAAGAATGCCATTTTCGTATTCAAACTTCAGGGTGCCTTTTTCGCCCTGATAGAATACTGTCTTTTCAGTGTTTTCACTTGTATATTCTTCAAAGCCGTACTTTGAAAGCTCTTCACCAAGGGAAGAAATTACCTTATTTAAGGTTTCGTTGATGTTACTCATAGGATAAACTCCTTTTTAAATATTTATTCAATATAGTAGTATATCATAAACTTTACACTTTGTCACCATAAAAGCAAAAAATATTTATGTTTACACGCACCAAATTTAATGCTACAATAAAGGAAGACTAATAAAAAGGCGGTATTTTTATGAAAGAGAATAAAATTCACATAGCCTACGGCTTTCACGTTAACTGTTATCACTCCTACCGTGGAGACAGCAACGATAATTTAGGCTTCGGCTCAGATATCAGAATCATAAGAAAAACTCTTGATATTCTCACGGACTTCAATAAAAAGGGGGTGCCCGTAAAAGGCACATGGGATACGGAAAACTTCTTCTCGCTCCAAAAGATTCTTCCCGAATACGCACCCGACATAATTGAAAAGATGAAGGAGCGTGTGGATAAATACGGCGACGAGAATATCATAATGGGCTACAACAACGGTGCCTTATCCGCAATGACCGAGGACGAATTCTGTGAAAGCATAAACCTTGCCCTTACAAACGAAAGCGGCAGCGGTCTTGTTGACATTTTCGGTAAGTGCGAAAAAATTGTGCGCCCTCAGGAGGTTATGTTCACCCCCTCTCAGGTAAGCTTGTATAATAAGCTTGGCATAAAGGCTCTTTGCCTTTATTACAGCTGTGTACCCTTTGATGCCTTCAGAACAATTGTTCCTAAGCTTTCCGATGAATACGCCTTCAATCCCCTCACTTATACATACAAGAACGAGAGTATGACAATCATCCCCACCTACAGCAACTCTGATGTCTGCGATGCGGGTACTCTCAGAGCCTGGGTAAAGAGCCTTAGAAAAAAGCAGGAAAAGAATCTTATCAATAACGACCTTTTCCTTTTCATCAATATGGACGCCGATGCTATGTTCTGGGAAACCGTTGACCTTGGCAAATTTACGGGCAAGGTAGCCAATACAGACGGTATCCACGGTCTTGTTGAAGAGGTTGCCGACCTTCCCTATGTTGTTTTTGACACGCCTGCGGGCTACCTTAAAAACCACAAGCCTCTTTATGAAATCGACTTCACCCACGACACCGCTGACGGCAACTTTACGGGCTATGCCTCCTGGTCGGAAAAGCCATTTAACCGCCAGATATGGACGGGCCTTGAAAGAGCGAGAGCTATGGCGAAGGTAACAAGCAAAAAAGATATGGACTCCCCCTCATTCAGAAACAGAGTCCTTCTGCTTTCAACAACTCACTTCGGCCTTGCAACGCCCGTGCTGAATATTGAAAGAGAAAAAACTGCTCTTGCCCTTAAAGAGTCCGTTATCGAAGATGAAACGAAGGCTATGCCGAAAATGGAAAAGCTGACGGTTTACAACACCACGGGCACGGATTTCCAGTGCGTACAGCTTCAGCTTGAAAACCCTCCCGAAAATATATCATCTCTCACCGCTTCAGCAAAAGGACTTATTTCATACACAGCAGTTCCCACGGCAGGCGATAATTCTTCCGTTTTCCTGATGATGAAATTCAGCAAGGTGCAGAAAAGCTATACCCTTAATGTCAGCTTCGGTGAAGCAAAGGAGCCTGTACCCTTTAAAAATCTTCTTGAAACTGACAGACTTTCACTTATGTTCACTCCCTCGGGTAAAATCCTTTATGCAATCTGTGACGGCAGAAAAATCGGCAGTGACGAATTTCTGCAGTCCTTCATCACTTACGGCAATAAGGATTACAGCTTTGAATGTAAATCTGTAACGCCTCTCTGTCTTGCAGGTGGCGGTGAAGGTGTGAGAATAAAGGGTGAAATTCATCTGCCCGATGAAATCAGCGGCGGAGAATTCACTTACGACTTTTTCAAAACAGATTTTTCCGATGCAGTTTTCCTCAGAACAACTGTTTCTTACCCCTACACTGCAGAAACCACATCTATTTCAACGGAAAACTCAGCCCTTGGCAGATTCAGCGATATGAAATGGTCTCAGGCTGTCCCCTTCCAGATTACACCTGAATTAGACGGTGATATTTCCGTAATCAAGCGTAATTTTATGGATGACGTTTCATCCTTCAGAACTCAGAGCTTCCCTGAATGCGACAGCAAAAATACTCAGCTTGACTCCTTCAATCATCAGCTCACGGGCGGTTTTGTAGGGCTTTATGACGACAAGGGCGGTATTATTCTCGCAAACGCAAGACAGGTGCTTTCCTCAATGGCCCACTGCCCCATGAGGCTTGAAAAGAACAAAACCGTAAGGATGAATCCTTTCGGTACCTATTATGGCAAGCAAAGGCACCACTTTGGCAGAGCGAAGGATCAGATTCTTGATGTTTACACCCTCGTTACTCCTCAGGGCAAGTCTATTGCACCCTCATATAACGGCAGTACGGAAACAGCTATAACCGCCATTTATCCGTTGGGCAAAAACGGACTCAGTGAAGAAGAAAAAAATGAAATCTGTGCATTCGCTGACGGTGCTGTTATTTGCACACCCGAGGACAGTTGTATTCTACCCTTTACAAAAGATAATGTTACAGTGCAAAAGGTAAAGGCCGACGGCATAAACGAAAAGAAGCTGAAAAACCCCATTATGACGGGTATTTCAGGCAACCTGGGAAAGTACATAACAAAGGGTTCAAAAGCAATCGGACACATTATTTTCACTCAGCTTAAAAGCAGATAAATTCAGTTTTTAAGTCACCTGAGTAAAAAATTCAGTAAAATATTGACAAAGACGATTGTTTCATTTATAATTATTTCTGTAAAAGTCTATTCAGACTAAAAATCAAATAATTTTTGAATCGGAGGAAAATCCTATGAAAAAAGCATTATCAGTTATTCTTTCTGTTCTTGTTATTTTCTCCATGGTCGGAGTTATGGCATTCGCAGCAGAGCCCCCCATCACAATTAATTTCGTTGATTACGACGGCAAGGTGCTTGCAACAGTAAATGTTCTTCCCGGTGCAGAAATCAACGAATATGTACCCGCAAACCCCGAAAGAATTGACACAGACACAACTGACTACACCTTTGCAGGCTGGCTTGACGAAAACGGCAACCTTCTTCACAAGTCAACAATCCCCGTTGCTCCCCAGCTCGCTGAAGGCGAAACAACAAAAACTGTAACCTACAAAGCTTCTTACACAGAAAAGGACACAACAGGCTATCAGTCATTCTGGAACTTCATTGAATCAATCTTTGAAAGAATCAATATGCTCTTCCAGTACTTCGCAGAAGTATTCGGTTTCTAAGAAATTAGACAAAAATATATCCCGTCGGAAATCCGACGGGATTTTTTTATTTAAGTGCATTACTTGCGTTAACAAGCATTGTTGAATAAATGAAAAGTACATCCTGATTATTGAATGTGATATACTGACCTAAAAGCTCAGGCATAATATATCTTGTATCAATAAGCGTTACCTTGCTGTAGCCCGAAAGAAGCAAGGGAGTAAGGCTGCTGCCGAAGGAATCACGGAAAACAACAAGCTCTCTGCCACCCTTTGCAGAGGGATTTGTGATTTCCATAAATGAAACGGCACCCGAAAGGAAAATATCGTAAAGGTCCATAGAATTAAGCTTTTCCATATCGTAAACCTTTGTTTTTTTACCCGTTTCAGCGTTGTAAACGGTGCACTTTTCAATTTCCCCATTGGTAAGATATTTAATCTCATCAGCAGGAAGCGGCAGTGCAGACTGACCGTAATAAACACCGTTGAAAGGAACATCAACCTTCATTTTCTCATAGGAAACACCGTTTTTCATACCCATTGCACTGCGGATTCTTTCCGCTACGGGAAGAATTTCCTCCTGCTTCCAGTGGGTATCTGTTGTGTAATAATCAGAGCTTTCAAGAAGGTCGGTTATTTCAATTTTTTCCATATAGCCGAGCTTTTCATCAACAGCTGAGAACAGCTCACTGTAATCATAGGCAGGATAGCCGTTCTTTTCACTGAGGAAATAGTTTTTATCGGGGATAATGCTGTAATAAGTTTTACAGCTTGTGTTTACAACATACTTTTTGTAAATTGCCGTCAGCTTTTCTGAAAATCCGTTAACAAGCTCCGTATTAAGCTTTCCGTCAATTTTACTTGCGTGTCCTTCTGCAATGTAAATACCTGAATTATCCTTCTGACTCAGAAGGTCAAAGTGTATTTTAGCTTTTAAGCGGCGAAACATATCTCTTAACGGGAACTGGTCGGAAAGATAGGTTTCAAAGTCTCTCATAAACTCACCGCTTTGGAGAGTTGAAACGCTCAGCTCAGGAAACTGCTGAAGTTTTCTTCTTTCCCATGCTGAAACATCACCGTCCTTTATGGCTATACCCCAAAGGGAAATGCCGCCGATAATAAGGCAGAACGCAAGTACAAGAGCAATGTATTTTACTTTTTTCATCCTCGGCACCTCCTAAAATCTGAAATAAAGGAAGGGGTTGAAGGAGCCGTCAACAAGATAAGCGGTGCACATTATCAGCACTGCTCCCACAAGCAAGGGCTCAACCACTGCCATAAATTTCTTTTCTTCAAGTTTTTCACCGATTTTTCTGAATACGGGAGTTGCGGCAAAAAATGCAACAATAAGCACAACAAGATACGATCTGATGTTGTAAACCGTATCAGCTGTTATAACCGGCAGGCCGCCGAAGCCGAACATATTTTTAATATCTGACCACGCCTCGGTAAAGGTGGTCGCGTTAAACAGAACAAAGGAAATAACAACGGCAAAAACAACATAAAAATGCTGAATAAAGGCGGGAGCTTTTTTAAGTGCCTTTCCGAAAATATACTTTTCAAGAATAAGCAGAACGCCGAAGTAAACACCCCAACTCATAAAGGTCCAGCCTGCGCCGTGCCATATACCCGTAAGGGCCCACACAATAAGAATGTTTATAATGTGGCGGAATTTTGTTGTTCTGTTACCACCGAGAGGAATATAAACATAATCCCTGAACCAGGAGCCGAGAGACATGTGCCATCTGCGCCAGAATTCAGTTATACTTTTTGAAATATAGGGATAGTTGAAGTTTTCAAGAAATCTGAAGCCTAAAATATCACCCATACCGATTGCCATATCGCTGTAAGCAGAAAAATCAAAATAAATCTGCAGTGAATAAGCTATGGCATAAACCCAGCTGAAAACTACCGAAGGCTCTGCCGAACCGCGGTAAGCCGTTACAAGGGAGCCTAAAACATTGGCAATAAGCACCTTTTTACCTAAACCGAAAGCAAAGCGTCTCATACCCTTTGCCGCCTTTTCAAGGCTGTGTGTACGCTCTGTAAGGTCTTCTGCAACAGTGGTGTACCTTACAATAGGGCCTGCAATAAGTTGAGGGAACAGCACGATATATGCCGCAAGGTTAATCCAGTTCTTCTGTGCCGGTGTATCCTTTCTGTAAACATCAACAACATAGCTCAGTGCCTGGAAGGTGTAAAAGCTGATGCCGATGGGAAGTGCCAATTTCATAAAAGGAATGTCCGATCCGAACACTCCGTTGACAGTACCGATAAGAAAATCCGTATACTTAAAAATGGCAAGAAACCCAAGGGGCACCGCCACTGAAATAATCAGCAAAGGCTTTGCCCATCGGGTTTCACGGATTCTTTCGATAACACGTCCCGCAAAATAGCAAAAGGTTATGGTGACAAGCATCAGAACCGCGTACTTCGGCTCACCCCACCAGTAAAAGGCGAAGGAAAAAATGAGAAGTACAGTGTTTTTCAGCTTCTTCGGTGCGATAAAATATACCGCTAAAACCAAAGGCAGAAAAGCATATAAAAAAGGCAGGGACGAAAATACCATAGTTTATCAGCCTCTTGTAAGAGTTTCGCCTGTGAGTTCACCAACGTTTGTCTTGAGAGCGTCAACCATTCCGTCAGCGATTGTTTCGCCGAACTGTGAGTCAACCATAACAAGCATTACAAGGTCTGCTGCAGAAGCAACGCGAACCTGGTTAGCTTCAACACAGATCCATTTTCTTGTGTCTACGTTGTCAAAAATACCCTTTTTAATTGCTTCAACATCTGCACCGTCTGCAACTCTTGCAAGAACAAGTGAGTAAGCCTGTGAGCCCATCATTGTTTCTGAGAAGATAACTTCCTTGAAGTCTGCAGTGTTTGATGTACCGATGTAGTAGGCGAGGGATTCAGCGTCGGTAAGGTCAACGGGAGCACCCTCTGTCATAACCATAAGCTCAACGGGGTTTGTTTCGTACATCTTTGCGCAAAGAGCTGAAAGCTCTCCTTCGTAAGCTGCGGGAGCTGCGTTACCTTCTGTAGCGTTGTTACCGCCGCAAGCTGCAAAAGCGAAAAGCATAAGTGCAGCAAGTACAAGTGCTGTAATCTTTTTCATTGTTTCTGTCCTCCTGATTTGAAGTTTAATTTTTTTGTCTTTAAGACGCCATATTTTTATACAGTATAAATTATACATACTTGGTAACAATCTGTTAAGTGTATGTTAACTTATTACCCGTTAAAAAATTTATTATTTACTTTTTCTTTCCTCAGCAATTTTTTCCGCCTTTTTGATTGCGGCTCTGTAAGGCATAAGCATACCCTCATTCATTGCGTTTGCAGGCATTTTACCGCTCGGAAGAAGCATAAGACTTCCTACAAGGTACATAGCAAGCATTCTCGGGCGCTGCTTCTGGGGGAAGTCATACTGACCGTGTGCTTTATAGAACTTATGGTCAGCCTTCATAAGGCCCTGCATAATATAGATAAGGTCGCGGAAAATCTTCATGCCGCCCACACCGTAGAAATTAGCAGGTCTTGTGTACTTGTGCTGAACTGCATAGGCCAGAGTTTTTGCAAGGCGGTCGATTTCAGCGTCGGGATTGATTTCATCCGTAGCAACACCGCAAAGGAAGTTGCCTCCGACCTCACTTCTGCCTTCAATAATTACACGAAGGTTTGCTTCCTTACTGTATTCACCGCTTACAATGTAGCCTATGGGCATACCCATTGTAACAGTACGGTGGCCGTTACAGAACTGTCTGTCATCGTACATCTTGAAGCGCGGGCCCATTGAGTGATCCTTGATTGTGAAGGCGTAAACAATTGCAGAGCCTGACTGAATTTCATTACGGAGGAAATCATCAAAGCCATCCTTGTAAACGCATTTACCGGACACTGCACACTTGAAGCAACCAAGGCAGCCGCCCTTAATTGGGTATTCACCTATATTTACCACCTTTGAAGAGATGGGAAGAGCCGCTCTGAAACGTGCAATCATATTTTTAAGCTGAGTGTTGTCACTTTCGCAGTCGGTTACAATCACAACCTCGCCTGAGCCTTTAGCCACAATTGACTCTGCAGGAGTTACCTTAACGGGCTTTTTAGCCTTTGCGGGAGCAACATAGCTTTCAAAGAAATTATTCTCGCAGGACCAGATGACCAGCTTAAAGAATTCTTCTGCATCGGCCTGACCTTTTTCTGTTGTAAGGTCATCCATGTCTGCAGAAAGGCCCTTGATAACCTTAAGTCCCATATCGTGGCAGTTATCCTCAACATAATTATGAGCAGTAATATCATAAAAATGCTTTGAGGTAGTTATCTGAGTTGCAAATTTTTCTGACCAGTCGATATCGCACTTCTTCATAAGATTTATGAAATAATGAAGCTGTGAGGGAGCAATAAAAGTATAAATAGGATAAGAGAATATAATAAGCTCTGCCTCACGGAGCATTTCTTCAGCCTGAGAAAAATCTCTCTGAAGCTTTTTAATCTGCTGACCCGCATTTATTACCTTGAACTCGTGCTCGGGATGAAGCAGTTCAAGATATTTACAGGTCTGCAAAGTAATACTGTACTTACCCTTAGGGCTTCCGTTGACAATTAAAATCTTCATATTTTTACCTTCCTTATAATTTTTAATTTATGTATAATAATATATCACTGTTTGGAACAACTAAATTTCCCAACAGGAAATTAGGCAAAAATACACCACCAAAGGAAACATCTTCTTGACAAAAAAACTCCTTTAGTGTATACTGTTCAAGCGTTGATAATGCACACCTAATATAAAACGAGGCGTGGCGCAGTTTGGTAGCATCGTCGCCGAAGCGCGTCCTGCGGACGATGAAGCGAGGAGAGGATGGCGCAGCGGTCAAAATCGCTCGGCGCTCCAAGCCGAAAAGCGATTTTGGGAACCGCAAGAGTAAGCCTGCTTTGGTCAAAGCATAAATAAACATCAAAAGCTTTATATTTAATAAACATAAATAATATCGAGGCGTGGCGCAGTTTGGTAGCGCGCCTGCTTTGGGAGCAGGATGCCGCAGGTTCGAGTCCTGTCGCCTCGACCATATAGAACAAATCCGAACCCTTACCTTATAGGTGAAGCGTTCGGATTTTTCTTATATTTATCTGTCCCCTAAAAACTCCAGCACCTCATTCATATACCATTCTAAGGTATCATTACCGCTCATAAAAATTTCGTGCCGTGAGTTTTTCACATTTTTGATTTTTGTATGGGTAAGCTCTGCGAACTTATCCGTGTATACACCGAGTAATTGCTTGTCCGTTTCAGGCTTGAAGATAAGAAGCTGTGCTTTCAGCATATCCACGGCAGTTTTGTCAAGAAGACGGTCTCTTGCATCAAGAGAAGCCTTGACCCAACCGAAGGAGGGACCGCTTGTGCGGTAAAGAGGCTCGTTTATTCTCTTTTCGTGGTAATATTCAAACCTCTCCTTGCTTGTAGCATCGCTTTCTTCAGCGGTCATCCCACTGTTAAAAATACACCTGCCCGGTGCAGGCACTCTGTCGCCGCCAAGAAGACAGATAAGCTTTGCAACGGTTCCCGCAACAGCAACCGGCATACCCATATTTCCGCAAATCATCGGCGATGATAAAACCGCCTTTTTAACCGTATAAGGGTGATCGAGCATATATAAAAGTGCAACGGTACTGCCGAGAGAGTGAGAATAAATGTAAATTTCTCTGTTCGCATCTGTCTGCTTTACCACATTTTCAATAAAGGCGTCAAGGTCTTTACTGTAAGTGTCAAAGGAGTCAATTTCAACCTTTTCTTGCCTTTGTGAGGTGCGGTATGACTTGCCGTGACCTCTCAGGTCGGGCACAAAAACACTGTAGCCTGCTTTTCTGAAATAATAAGCAATTTCACGGAATTTTTCTGCCGACTCCGTAAAGCCGTGGAGAACAATTATGTTGCCCCTTGAAAGAAGCTTATCATAAGCCTCGTAGTGAAGTGCCTTGCCGTCAAAGGATGTGAAAAAGCCTTGCTTACCCTTTCTTTCAAGACAAGGCTCAACCTGAGTTTTCATAAGGTAATTATAATTGTCCTCAGGTATAATTTCAATTTTATCAAGAAAATCAAGCATAATTTTTCTCCTTAAGTCGGTTTATCAGTGCCCTTGCCGAATTTTCAGGTAATTCAACGGTAAATACCGGCTCACGCATATTCTGAAGATAATGAGCGTCAGAGCTTCTGAGTATATTTTTATTTTTTGTGCCCTCATATTTTTGCAGAAAGTGTTTTTCGTCTGCTTCGGGAGTAAGCTCAAAGCAGTTCACCTTAAGGTGAGCACCAAAATCGCCAAGAGCGGAAATTATACTGTAAGAGCTTCTGTCAATATGGGCAGGGAAGCATACCCCCTCATATTCCGCAATAATATCAGGCAGATATTCAATGCTTATATCCGCCGCCGTTGTAAGAAGAATATCCTCTTTCCCCAGAATATTATCCCTTGAATCCATAATAAGCTGATTGCCGAAAATATGCTCCTTGTTTTTTACGGGGGGCATTTTGCTTTTTACAAAGTCGCTGAAGCTTATTGCTTTTTCAGTATCAGGGAAAAGGCAGATGCAGTGAATTTCCTCTGAGGTGCAAAGCTCCATTCCCGGTACAACGGTAATACCAATTTCTTTACCGATCTTAACTGCACTTTCACAGTTAAGGCAGGAGTTGTGATCCGTGAGAGCTATGATATCATAGCCGAATATTTTTGCAAGATTCACAAGGTTATAGGGTGTCATTTCATCATCGCCACAGGGGGAAAGGCAGGAATGAAGGTGTAAATCGTAAAAAAGCCTCATAACAGCTTCCCGATTTCAACGCTCAGCTCGTAAGCGTTTTTGTCACTTCTGAATATTGTAACACCCTGCATTTCCGCTTTAAGCCTTGCTTCATCATCAAGTGCGGCATTTTCCGTAAGTATAATGCAGGCACAGTCGCAAAGTACACTTACGGCAACGGAATTAATGTTGCCCATAACCGTAAGCCATATATCTCCGGGCTGAGCCTTTGACATAACCCAGGAAAGCAAATCTCCGCTGTAACAGCCCTTGCATTCCGCTTCCATATCTCCTTGAGTGAGTATACTCAGGTTCAGTTTACTTTTAAGTTCATTAGCCTTCATCTGTTTTTTCCTCTTCTCCCATAACTTTGCTTCTGAAGGGGGCAGGAAGCCATTCCTCGCCTTTACCTCCGCCGACCTGTATGTTGTGAAGCACACAGTCGGCCTCCTCAGCATAGCCTCTTACAATATCCTCTGCAAGGGCTCGGCAAGAGGGTGCACCGCAGATTCCGCAATCAAGACCCGGAAGAGATGATTCAATTTCTCTCAGCTGACTCATCATCCTCATAGCTTTTATTACATTATCGGCAAGCTTCATGGCGGGGGAAGGTGTCAGTTCCTTAGTCCAGCCGATTTCCTCCCAGTTAAAGTCTGCACTCATTGAGTTGCAGGAAACAGGCATAAATTTACGAAGGCGCTGAAGCCTTGCTTTTGCAACATAAGGATTTTCAACAGTAAGTACACCGCCTACACATCCGCCCGTACAGCAGTTAAGCTCAATAAAATCAAGGTCGTTGAGCTTTTCATCCTCAAGCTCTTCAAGAACGTTGATAACATTTTCAATGCCGTCAGCGGCAAGATATCTCTCCTTTAAAAGACCTGCAGATTCACCGCCGCTGCTTGCCCAGCTTACGCCAATAATACCCGAATCGTTAAGTGCTTCAATTTCTTCGGGCTGAAGCTTATCCATTGTCTGCACAAGCACGGGATAAATATCCTTAATGGCAATTGCACCGTTTGTGCCATCGTTTTCGTGGCAAAGGGGATTCTGAATTGCCGTTCTTTTGGCAGGACAAGGGGTAATGAAGAATATACCTATTTCCTCATCAGTATAACCTGTTGTTTCCTTAGCTTTTTTTCTTGCAATTTTTGCCGCCAGGTCAACAGGTGCACACATAGGAAGCAGGTTTTTAATAAGGTTGGGGAAGCGTGTCCTTATAAGCCTTAAAACCGCAGGGCAGGCCGAGGAAATAACGGGCTTTTGCAGTTCTCCGCTTTCCATCATAACCCTTGTTGCTGCACTGATGATTTCCGCACCCTTTGATACCTCAACAACATC
Organism: Acutalibacteraceae bacterium; assembly: GCA_045531265.1. GTDB lineage: Bacteria > Bacillota > Clostridia > Oscillospirales > Acutalibacteraceae > UBA6857. The sequence continues at coordinate 9,046 of JAZSDP010000097.1, read as the reverse complement.
GTCAAAGCCCATCTTTTTAAGTGCCGTCAGTACATAGTCAACATTTTCAAGGTTGTTGAACTGGCCGTAAAGGGCGGGGGCGGGCAGAGCGATTCTGTATTTATATTTCACAAGCTCATTGAAATGCTCGCTGATTGCATATTTTGCGTGGTGGGGGCATACTCTTATACATTCACCGCAGTCAATACAGCGGTCAGAAATTATGTAGGCCTTTTTATTTCTTACTCTTATAGCCTGGGTGGGACAACGCTTGATGCAGTTGGTACAGCCCTCACATTTTTCGGCATCCAGACGCACCGAATGGAATAATACAGCCATAGCTTTCTCCTTTATTGTATATACACCTTAAGGTGTAGTGTAGTACCTTCACCGACCTTAGTGTCAATTGCGAACTCGTCGGTGTATTTTTTTATGTTGGGAAGACCCATACCTGCTCCGAAGCCGAGGGAACGGATATTGTCGGGAGCCGTTGAGTAACCCTCCTTCATTGCCAGGTCAAGGTTTTCAATACCGGGGCCTTGGTCGGCGAGAGTCATAATAATTTCTTTTTCCGTAATTTCAACTTCAATGTTTCCGCCGCCGGCATGGATAACCATATTTATTTCGCCCTCATACATAGCAATTGAAACATTGCGTATAACCGAGGGTGAAATACCGAGCTCCTTAAGTGTGCGTTTAACATCGCTTGAGGCGGCGCCTGCCCGTGTAAAATCGTCACCGGGGACAATATAATTAAGCTTAATGCTGTCCATTATTTCCCGCTGCCTCCCTTCAATCCTCCGCCGTAAAGCTTACCGCAGGCGGTGAACATTTCAAGGTCGGTGCAGAGCATAACCATATCTCTGTCCTCAGCCATCTGAATCATATCAAGGGTGGGTCGTTTGCCCCTTACAAAAATAATGCAGTGCATATCCATCATTTCCGCAGTTCTTACAACCTGCGGATTAACAAGACCCGTCAGAAGTGCTGCCTGTTCCTTTACAAATGCAAGCACATCGCTCATCATATCGCTTCCGCAAGCGGTTTTGACTTCGCGATCGAGCATATCGGCACAGCAGATTATTTCTGCACCAAGAATGTTTTTAATGTCTTCTATTTTCATAATATTTCCTCCGCTGCATTTAAAATGCTAAAATTTAACGGACTGACCTTGTCTCAGTCAGTCCGTGGTTTTCCCGGACCTTTCCGGGTTTTATTATTTATTATATCACTCGGTCATAATAACCTTGAAATCTGCCTTTTCAATTTCTTTTTCAATAATGTCAACGGCAAGATTCCATACAGTTTTACCTGCATCAACAAAGCCCTCTTTATTTTTTACCGAGCAGAGCATTGCAAAAGCATCACCGATATTCTGTGAAATGTCCCCGCCCTTCTGAATTGCAAGGTAATAGAATGTGAAGGCGGCACCGTTTGAGATATTGCAGTAAAAGCCCGGTGAAAGCTCCCTGATTTTATCGTACATTGCGGCAATTGCCGTTGTTGAAACCACAGAAACGGGAATCTCGATCTGCAACAAAGTCTCGCAGGCAAAAACAAGAAGCACCTTTATCTGATAAAGGATATCGGGGGCAAAATACTTCTGCGCAAGGTGATCCTTAAGGTCAACTATAATTCCGTCACCGCTGCCTGTGGGGGTAATTGTTGCAAGAATCTGACCTAAGGCTCTTGCTTTATCAATGTTACCGTTTGTGCGGTGCACAATAACATCGTCAAAGGCTGAGGTAAGGTCATTACCGCATTTATTCAATTCACTTTTGCTGTGATAAATCTTTACATCGTTTTCGCTCATATTATTCTCCTTTCTCAGGAAATTATTTATCAGGCTTCTGCCGCAGCAGCTGCCTCAAGTTTTTTCTGCTTTCTGCGTTTTTTAGCCTTGTAGGATAAAAGCTGACTGAGGTGCTCCTCATCGGGGCCGTAATCACCGAGTCTCACGGGGTAAGCGTTGAAGCCGCCGTGGAAGTCACTGCCGCCGGTCATTACAAGGCCGTGCTTTTTGGCAATTTTTATAAGCTGCTCCTGCTGTTCGGGTGTGTTTTCGGGATGCCATACCTCAACACCGTCAAGACCTTCGGGAATAAGCTCCTCAAACAGCTCAAAGTTATCATAAAATCCGGGGTGAGCAAGTACTGCAATACCTCCAGCCTCATGAATTGCTTTGATTATTTCAACGGGGTCGGGGTACTTGGACTCCATAAGCACATTAATTCTGGACTCTTTTGAGAAAAGCATTTTGAAAAGGTCACCGAAAATGGTGGTTGTGTAACCGCATTCCATAAGTGCCTGCATAATGTGCTGCTTATAGATATTGGTTGAGCCCTGACAGCATTTTGTGATGAATTCCGGAGTTACGGGGAATTTTTTTGCCACCTTGAGCACCATCATCTGACCTGCTCTTTTTCTTAAAAGAGAGTTGCTTTTGCACAAACCTTCAAGTCTTTCCGGTTTATCGGGAAGGTAGCAAAGAATATGGACCTTTGAATTCCTTTTATAGTCCGTTGCAGAAAACTCAACAGCAGGGATAACGGTAACGCCGTATCTCTGGCCTATAAGCTCAGCTCTTACAACACCTGCAAGGCAGTCGTGGTCGGTGATTGCAAGAGTTGTAACGCCGCTGTTTTTTGCAAGGATGATAATGTCATCAATACCCATTGTGCCGTCTGAAAGTTTTGTGTGACAGTGTAAATCTGCTTTCAAAATGGTAATCCCCTTTTCCTTAGCTTTGCTCTTTTTCCGTAATGTCAGTAAAAAAAGGCAAAATTCCGCTATGTTAATATTCCATTATCCATTATACTATCACTTTTTTTATTTTTCAAGAGGTTGAGAAAGAATTTTTATACAAAAAAGAGAGTTTTTATACAAAAAAATCAGATCTGTTGCATTCGCTGACAGACCTGATAGCTTATCTGAAATTTTATGCCCAGAGCTTATCCGTAAGAAGATAACGGTTAATGATATTGAAAAGAAGGTCGGTAAGGCAAGCCTCCTGCCTTTCGTTCATCTCACGGTAGGTTTCATAAGCGTCGCCTTCAGCATCATCGCTGATTTTACGAAGGCTGAGCATGGGCACACCGGATTTTTCGCAAACAGAAGCAATTGCGGCAGTTTCCATATCAAAGCTTTCAATGCCGAAGGTGTTTCTGAAGAATTCCTTTTTAACGGGATCGGCAAGGAAAATGTCACCGGTGCCAACCTTAGCAGCTATTATACCGGGGCTCTGTAAAGCCAGGTCAAGAAGGTCGCTGTCTGCTTCATAAAGGTATTTCTGTCCGTCAGCCTTGACACCGGGTTCGTAGCCGATAGCTGTAAGATCAAAGTCGCATTCAATATAAGTGGTAGCGGCAATCATATCCTCCCTTTTAAGTCCGTGAACTGCGCCTGAAAGACCCGCATTGAGGATAAAGTCAACTCCATCGTCTGCAATAAGAAACGCTGTTGCCGAAGCAGCATTAACCTTACCTATACCACACTTGACACCTATTACACGGAGACTTCTTCCGTTTTCGGCAAGGGTTATTTCAACGCTTTCGTTACCTCTTCTTACGCTTTCCTTGCCTCCCATTTCTTTTGCACGTGCAAGGAAAGGTCCGTATTCCATTGAATCCGCAAAAATGCATCCTACGGTTTTAGTCATAATATATCTTCCTTTCATAAATGAAAACTCTGTCTTTTAGTATAAACCATAATATACCATTATGTCAATTGCCCTGAAACTGCATATACTGAACCTGAGAGCGATTTTACGCTTTTGCGGTGTAGTTTACCGGTGGCAATACCTTTTGTCCTTGAAAAGCCGGTTCAGCTTCGGCACTCGCCGCCTTAAATAGCCGTACCCATACTTTTATGTGTACGGCATATTTTTTTCTCAGGATATTGCATTAAAAGGAAATTTTTGTTATAATGAATGCAGTAATTGAAAAAGGAGATGTAATAAAATGAAAATCCGCAATAAATTTTTAATTCCTATGATAGCACTTATGCTTACGGCTCTTATGATCGGCTCATCTGTTTCAGGTGTTGCAACTGACACAACGGCTTCCGCAAGCGCATCAGAAACAACACAGCACCCCCTTACATACATTCCCACAACAATGCCTCCCACATCAAGCCTTGAAGAAGAAATTGACAAGTTTGTTTCCGAAAACCTTGGCGGTCTTGCAGGCGCAGAGGATGAAGTGCGTGAAATCGGCGGCGTTATGGGTACTATTCTCAGAGCATTCCAGAGCATCATTGATAAAATTATTGCACTTGCAGAAAAAATCGGTGAATTCCTTGGTTCACACTGATTTTAAGTGTAATATCGGCAAAATCTTGATAAATAAAAACCCTCTCTCAGGTCTATTCTCTGCAGAGAGGTTTTTTACAGGGTGAAAGGACAGCACTATGGTAAATTATATAAAATCAGGTATACCGTACTATAAGCGTATGCTGGTTATTGCAATTCCCATTATGATTCAGAACGGCATAACCAACTTTGTAAGTATGCTTGACAATATTATGGTCGGTCAGGTGGGCACACTGGAAATGACCGGTGTTTCCATTGTAAATCAGCTTGTTTTTGTTTTTAACCTGTGTATTTTCGGTGCTATGAGCGGTGCGGGCATTTTTACCGCACAGTTTTTCGGCAAAAAAGACGACGAGGGTGTAAAAAGCACATTGCAATATAAGCTTGTGACCTCATTACTTCTCACTGCGGTGGGAATTCTGGTGTTTATTCTTCTGGGTGACCTTCTTATTTCTGCCTATATTCAGAAGGATTCAGCACCTTCCGACATTGCGGCTGTTATGGGATACGGAAAAAGCTACCTTAAAATTATGCTTTTGGGAACCTTGCCTTTTGCACTTTCTCAGGCATATGCAAGCACACTTAGGGAGACTACAGACAGAGTTGTACCCATGGTAGCAACGATAACGGCAGTTTTTGTTAACCTGATACTCAACTATATTCTGATTTTCGGTCACTTCGGTGCACCCGAAATGGGCATTGAAGGTGCCGCAATTGCAACGGTTATTTCACGCTATGTTGAATTTGCCATTCTTTTCGTATGGGCACACAGCCACAAAAAGAAATACCCCTATATTGAAAAGCTTTTTACCCACACCTCAATAACAAAGCAGCAGGTGAAGAAAATCACCGTTGTTTCCCTTCCTCTTCTTATTAACGAAGCCCTCTGGTCCGGAGGTATGGCCTTCCTCGTTCAGTGCTACAGTGTAAGAGGTCTTGAGGTTGTTGCCGCCGCAAATATTGTTTCAACAATAAGCAATGTTTTCAACGTTTCTTTTATTGCCTTCGGCAGTGCAATAGGAATCATCCTCAGCCAGATGCTCGGTGCGGGGAACAAAGAGGAGGCAAGAAAAGCAAGTACAAGGCTTCTTTTCTTTGCCGTTATGGTAGTATTTGTTATTGCCGCAGTTATGGCACTTTTCTCTGATGTATTCCCGCAGATATATAAAACAGAGGATACGGTACGCTCACTTGCTTCTGCACTTATACTTGTTGCAGCACTGTTTATGCCCGTTCACGCCTTTACAAATGCCTGCTATTTCACCTTGCGTTCAGGCGGTAAAACCGTTGTAACCTTCCTTTTTGACAGCGGCTTTGTGTGGCTGATATCCGTACCCGTAGCGTTTATTCTCAGCCGTTTTACTCATGTACCCATTGTACCTCTTTATGCAATAGTTCTTTCTGTGGATTTGATAAAATGTGTTCTGGGCTATGCTTTTATGAAAAAAGGCGTTTGGCTCAACAGTGTTATTGACTGATAAGGAGGATTTATATGACAGAAAAAGAAAAAGCAGCTCAGTTGTTTATTGAAGGCTACAACTGTTCTCAGTCCGTATTCACCGCCTTCAGCCACCGTTTCGGAATTGACGAAGAAACTGCTAAAAAAATAAGTGCAGGTCTTGGCGGCGGTGTGGGCAGACAGCGTGAGGTATGCGGTGCAGTATCTGCTGCCGCAATGGTGCTCGGGTGTATTGTTGCCCCAACGGACGGCAGTGACAGCGAAAGCAAAATGCACAATTATGAGCTTGTAAGAGAATTTTCTGAAAAATTTGCCGCAATTCACGGAAGTATCATCTGCCGTGATATGCTTAAAGGTATGGAAAAAAACAAAAATGCCGTTCCCGATGAAAGAACGGCGGAATATTATAAAAACAGACCGTGTCTGAAAGCAGTTGAGGATGCGGCAGAAATTCTGATGCAGATGATCGAGGAGCATCAGAACAGATAAGAGCAGATATCACGAAGTCTTTCTGTTTCAAGGCAGGATTTTTCATAGCAGTAATCATAAAACAGCTCTCTGTTTTCATCGCTGTATTCCATTTCTTTGGAGTACAGCTTACTTTTTTCTGTCCAAACAGAAATATCCTCCCTGCCCTCACACATGAAAAAGATAAAAAAAGCTGACACAAGGGCGAGCTTTACTTTTGAAAGAATTTCTTCACTGAAAACGCCCTTCATAAAATACCTCCATATAAAATAACGGCAGATATTGAGCATATATTTTTCTGTTACAGGAGTAAGCTTTTGTGTAACGGATTTTATTCCCTTAACCCTTTCAAGCTCTTTATTCCACAAATCATCTATGGGTTCAAAATCAGAATAAAGAGAAATTATCTTATGTATGTCCCCTTTTGCCGATTGTTTGCTATCAGATTCATAATCCATACCGGGGTTATCAATCATAAACTGTAATTTTTCTGCAAAGTCCAGGATATACGAGAATTTATCGGAAATTGGCATATCTTCACTCAGCACAGAGAATATTCTCTCCCGTGCTGAATAGAGAAGAGTATAAAGCTCTTCGTCAATTTCTTCATTTTCTTCCGTGACTTCACTTTCACAAAAACCAAAGTCACTATCGGTAAGAATCAGCCTTGCTCCTTCCTCGCAGGAAAGACCGATGCCTCCCTCTTTTACATTGCCGTACCATTCAAAATATCTGGGGTGGTCACGGCAGATCTGACAAAGTGCATTTTCACCGCAATTTATGATGATATCGCAAAGGTTGTTTTTATTCAGAAAGGGACAGCGTTCATTTTTAAGAATGAAGGTGTTTTCGGCGGAGATGTTCTCACGAAGCCTTTCACCGAATTCACCGCTTACACTGTCGTAGTATTCTTTTGTAGCGTTGTCAATTTCAATTTCCCAACCGATACAGCAGTTATCAGTGCATTTATCGGCAGTACAGTGAAAGGTATTGTAATATGACGGTACACGGAATATCATAGTGTCACCTCGCAGTATGTTTATACAAGTAATATAAACTCCTATGTCATTTTTGTCAAGCCGGTGCAAAACAGGCACATAAATAAAACAAAAGCTTTCAGCCTGTAAGACCAAAAGCCTTCATTTTACCAATCAAGCTTTAAATAGTGCGGAACAATTTTTTCGGCAAATTCAATCGGGTCTCTGATTCCTCGTTCAGCATAAATAAAACGCAGAGTTTCTGTTTTGTCATTATAGGCAAAAACTCTGTAAAGATATCTGCTGTCCCAGTTTTCTTCTGAAAAATCATCATAATAAACACATTGCCAATCACCCTTGGTTTTTACGGTAACAGGTCGGGTAAATTCCATATTGAGATATTTCTCTTTGTATTCTTCGTAATAGCCGTAATAATCCTCATATTCTTTATATTTATCAATAAGCTTCCATTCGGCACTTATTTCCGTAAAAACATTACCGCCAAATCCATCATGAAAATATTTGTAATAATACTTTGTGCTGTCCGGGTATAAATCGGGGAAATCGAGCAATAAATCGGGAATGTGAATATCGTAGGTTGCATAGTCGTGTATTTCATACGGAAAGAAAGCAGTAATATTATCACTTGATGCATACTCATCAATTACAAGATAATTCCTCGGTGATGTAGTTTTTGAACAAGCGTTAGGAAAAAAAATCGAAAAAACAGTCAACCAAGCAAACAGAACTAATAAAGGTATAGAAACAACAGAAAGAACAGTATGTTTTTTTCTGTTGTTTTTTCTTTTAGTAAACAGTGCCTTTTTGTGATAGTAAAACAGCATACATATACTGTTTATAGCTACGAACAGAACAATAAACAGCTTTACGAAGAAAAAAACATTAAAACTCACAGTTGGATAAAGGTAATCGAAATTTAATTTGCAAACAAGAACGGTATAAACAATAACTAAAAATAAAAAAATAAGTTCTATCACAGCTACGGCAGTAAAAAAGTATTTTTCAATTTTTTCGCTCAAAGATAATTTGATATCCGCTTCGGGCACATCCTTTTCCTGTGTAACACTGTTGAGGCTGTCACATATAGCCTGCATTGTAACTGTTTCACTTTCTGCCACAGCTTCTAACTTTTCCATAACAGCTTTATCGTTTTTAATTCTCTGAGAGGTTTTCTCCATAAATTCCTCTAATACTTTTCGGCAGGATTCCTCACCGAGGCGCAGAAGCTTTATTTCGCTTATGGAAAAGCCTGCCTTTCTCAGTACCGCTATGTTGCAAAGCTCTTTTACATCATCGTCAGTAAACTCGATATTCTTTCTCCCTGCATAGGACTCACTGCATGACGGGGTGACAAGACCGTTCTCTACATATAATCTGATTGCTCTGTCTGTAAGATTTGTTTTTGTTATAACCTCTTTGATTTTCATATTTTTACCCCCTTTATGAGTTTATCATATACTTTCACCTAGGGTAAATGTCAATAGTTTTTTGAAAAAAGCCGAAAAGTTTTCGCATAAAAAGAAAAGGGTTCTACTTTCGCAGAACCTCGTTTTCCTATGGCGCGCTGTAAGGGATTTTGTCCCGGTGCTTCCGCACCTATCGCCTCGCTTCGCTCGTTGCCCCGTCGGCGAAAATGCTCCCCCGGAGCATTTTCTTCCGAAATCCTGCGGATTTCTCCCTCCTTGTTCGAATCCCTTTTAAAAGTTTTCGAACAAAAAGAAAAGGGTTGCACTTTCGTACAACCTCATTTTCTTATGGCGCGCTGTAAGGGATTCGAACCCCTGACCTTCTGGTCCGTAGCCAGACACTCTATCCAGCTGAGCTAACAGCGCA
>JAZSDP010000029.1:0-18248 GCA_045531265.1 Acutalibacteraceae bacterium | reverse complement strand
TACGGAGGTGTAACAAATGCTTAAGATAAACATTCAATTATTCGCTCACAAAAAAGGTATGGGTTCAACCCGTAACGGCCGTGACTCAGAATCAAAGAGACTCGGTGTTAAGCGTGCAGACGGCCAGTTCGTTCTTGCAGGCAACATCCTTGTTAAGCAGCGCGGTACCCACATCCATCCCGGTAACAACGTAGGCAGAGGCTCAGACGACTCTCTCTTCGCTCTTATCGATGGTAAGGTTAAGTTCGAAAGAATGGGTAAGGACCGCAAGAAGGTTAGTGTTTACGCTGTTGAGCAGTAATCTTAGCATTACTTAATTGCAGACATAGGTACATTGAGGAATCAATGTACCTTCTCTTTTTTTAAAGAAAAAACCTTATCTCTCACCAATGTTTCCGATATACTTATAAGCTTATGGTAAAACGGGATAAATATTACCACGCTCAGAACATTGAAGATAATGTGAAACGCCGAAACCTGAGCTGAGCCGTTGCCGAAGCGTGAAAGGATTTCTCCGTACGGGATGAACTCACCGAGAATAAGAAAGATCAGGCTGCCGACTGCATTAAAAACAAGGTGAATCATACCAACCTGCTTTGCGGCAGTGCTTTTTCCCGCCGCCGAAAGCATTGATGTAAAAACCGTACCTATGTTCTGACCCAACACAATGTAAACAGCACTTTCAGTATCCACAAGGCCCTGCAGGCAAAGGCTCTGCAGAATTCCCACTGTTGCCGATGAGCTTTGCATTATCACCGTCATAACAATACCTGCAACAATGCCCTTTATCTTCCCTTTTGAGGAAGCAATAATAAAGCTTAAAAACTCAGGGTTTTCCTTAAGAAAAGTAAAAGCGCTCCCCATTGTGTTAAGTCCCAGAAATAAAAGCCCGAAGCCCAAAAAGATTTCGCCCGTTAGGCGGATTTTTTTATTTTTTGCCGCTAGCACCGTGAGCACGGAAAGGAATATAATAAGCGGTGCAAGAGCAGAAAAGTTAAAGGCAATAAGAAGGCTTGTTACCGTTGTACCTATGTTGGCGCCAAGCACAATGCCCGTTGCCTGAAAAATGCTCATAACACCCGCTTCAACAAAGCCTACCGCCATAACCGTAACGGCAGTTGATGACTGTATAACAGAGGTTACTGCCGTACCTGTAAATATAGCCTTGAGCTTAGTTCCTGCAGTAAGGGAGAGAATATTCTGCATTTTATCGCCGAAGGCTTTTTCCGATCCTTCACTCATAAGCTTAAGTCCGTAAAGGAAAAGCCCTATTCCGCATAAAAGATTGAGTATATGTACCATTAATACCTCCCGAAGTATTGAAAAAATATTCAGAATAAAGTATAATTACATTAATAATGAAGAAAATGAGGTGCAGATATGTCTTTGAATGTAATTCCTAAACCGAATACCGTTGAATATTACGGCGGTTATGTATGGCTTGATGAAAACGAGATTGAGTACAAAACTAATGAGCACTATCCCGATGAATATTACTGTATAGAAATTACAAAGGGAAAAACAATTATTACAACAAGGGGAGAAAAGGGTAAGTATTATGCAAATTTAACACTTACTCAGCTTGATGAATGCGGAAAAGCCCCCATATGCAAAATTACTGACCTTCCCGCTTTTTCTTACAGAGGCTTTATGATTGACTCAGCACGCCATATGCAGACTATCCCTGAAATCAAGGCTTACATAGAGGCTGCCGCACGCTATAAAATGAACACCTTCCACTGGCATCTTTGCGATGACCAGGGATGGAGAATTGAAAGCGAAAAATACCCCAAGCTCAATGAAATCGGCTCATACCGTAACGGCTGGGGCTTCGGAAATCCCGATAAATCAAGATACGGCGGATATTATACCAAAAAGGAAATCAAGGAAGTTATTGATTTCTGCCATGAAAGATTCATTGAGGTTATCCCTGAAATTGATATGCCGGGACATACAACTTCAGTTATTGCAACCTACCCCGAGCTTTCTTGCAGAGGAGAGCAGATTGATGTAAAGCTTGAAGGCGGTATATTCAGGGACATTCTCTGTGCAGGAAATGATGCTGTTTTTGATTTCTGCTTCGGTATTCTTGATGAGGTTATGGAGCTCTTCCCCGATGAGTGTATACATATCGGCGGTGACGAAGCACCCAAGGCACGCTGGTGCAACTGCCCGAAGTGTCAGGAAAGAATAAGAAAAGAGGGCCTTAAAAACGAAGAGGAGCTTCAGGGATGGTTTGCAAACAAAATCATCGCTTACCTCTGTGAAAAGGGCAAGAAGGTTCTTGCATGGAACGAAAGCCTCAATTCAGGAATCCTCAACAACAATACAATTATATGTGACTGGATGGATAAAAACCACAAGAGTGAGGAATATGCCAATAAAGGCGGAAAAATCATCATTGAGGACTTTTATCACTACTACCTTGACTATGAATACGGTATGACCCCCCTTAAAAAGACCTATGAATATAATCCCTATCTGCCTGACCTTGATTTTACGGGCAGACAGAATGTTTTAGGTGTTGAAGCACCTATCTGGACAGAGTATGTTGAAAATTTTGACAGAATGAGCTATATGTGCTTCCCCCGTCTTATTGCAGTAGCTGAAAGCGGATGGACAACCAACAAGAACAAGGATTACAAGGATTTTAAAGCCAGAGTAAAAAATCAGAAGGATTATCTTCTTTCGCTCGGCATTAAAATGGCTGATGAAAGTGCCTGGGATCCGGGCTTTTCCGTAAGAAGAAAGGTTATGACAGACCGACTCAAGAGTATTCTCAACCCCGCTATGATTAGCGTAACATTATTCCCGAATAAGGATGCAGATTGATATGGATAATAAATACTATCAGCTTTTTGTGGGTAAAACCTCAAAGGAAAATTTTACTCCTGATTTATATCAGGCTAAAAACAGCTATGACGGACTATGCTACAGAATACCCTCACTTATCTGCCCTGTGGATAAGGACGGTAACCAGAGAGTTTTAGGTATGTGCGACTTATCCGAAAGCGGAAACGACCACGGCAGAATACAGACCGTTCTGAGAATCAGTGATGACGGTGCCGAAAGCTTCGGAGAAATGAAAGTCATTTTTTCACCTCCCGTAAGAAAAGCACCGCAGGACGGCAAGCAGTATTCCTCAGCCTTTGCAATTGACCCCGTTATGTGTCAGTGCAACAGCGGTGATATTATAATGGTTGTGGATGTTTTCCCTGAATCAAAGGCCATTATGCAGAAGAACTGGCTTGAGTGCGGCAGCGGATATACCCAAGTAAACGGTAAGAAATACCTTGCACTTTATGAAGAAAAATTCAAAGCCGAGGGTGGTCAAATCAATAAAAACAAAGCCTATACCGTAAGGGAAAAGGGCTGGATTTACACTCCCGACGGAGAGAAAACCAACTACTACCTGCCCGAAAAGCACAGCGAAGAATATTCTTATGAAACAATAGGCGATATGTATTATGCCGTGGACGGCGGAGAGTTTTTGGAGAAATGTCCGCCTATGTTCCCAACAAAGGAGAACTGCAAGGATATTTATGTGGGCAATGTTTTCCTTAACTGCGAAAGACCTGCTTTTTCGCTCACCGAGCCTGTAAGAATTGTAAAAAGAACTGTCGGTCCCGAAAAGAAAGGGGAGGAGTATTCAAAGTATCCCTGCCCTGAAACGGGTGCCGCCCCACTTTGCATTATGCCGACTCTTCATCTTTTTATGATGAAAAGTACCGATATGGGCAATACCTGGAGTCAGCCCGTTGATATAACACCTCAGGTGAAAGCAGATGATGAAATCTTCCTCGGTACAGGACCGGGCGTTGCAATTAAATTGCAGTATCAGAAGGATACTGCCAAAAACGGCAGAATCCTTGTGCCCGTATATAATCTTAAAGAAACCTTTGTTATTTATACCGATGACGAGGGCAAAACCTGGCACAGAAGTCAGTGCAGTAAAAATATAGACGAAACCCAGCTTATTGAAAGTGAGGACGGAACAATTTTCTGCTTCGGAAGACAGGTGAAGCTGGATAAAACTCCCACCTCAATAAGCCGTGACGGTGGTGAAACCTGGGAAAAAACAAAAAGCACAGAGCTTTCCGCTGTGCGCTGTCAGAAGTCATTTTTACTTTTACCCCCACACAGTGAGGCTTTCCCTTATGCGGAGAATATGGATAAGAGCAAGAGATACGTTGTTGCTTCCTGCCCATCGGGTGACTATCAGAAAAAGAGTGTACGTTACGGCGGTGTGGTAACTCTTGGTGAAATGGATGGCGACACAATAACCTGGCTTACACAGAAAAGAGTTATTACCGAGGGGGTTACGGGCAAGTGGAATAATTTCTATGCCTATTCATCCTTGGGCGTTTTGAAAAACGGTGAAATTGTGCTTTTATATGAAGCTCTTCCCGGTTCACTGCTTCCCGTTCAGAAATTCACCATTAAAGAGATTGCAGAAGGCGAAAAGGCATTTGGATTCCCGCTTCCCCTTATTACAAAAATAAAGCGTCTTTTCAGAAAATGGTAAAAAAATCAGGAGTTCAAAGAACTCCTGATTTTTTTACCATTTTCTTTGGACTATAAATCAAACTGTCCAGTTTTACAATAACCGTATCAAATACTGCTGCAAGAACTATTGTTGCAAAAAAGCTTACAACGATAAAAGCATATTTGTGGCTTTCATTAAGCCCGAAATGTTTAAGAATTATCATCGGTATACGCTGAAGAATGTATACGCTGAAAACGTGTGAGCCGAACCAATCGAGGATTCTGTTGCCGATTTTCATTTTCATTGTGAAAAGAACAACAAGAGCCATAAACATTACTGCCCAGGCAGTATACCATTCAATGCCGCTTTTCCTCTTAAGGTAGAAGAGGTAATACAGTGCTACAGCACAGCCACCGCCGACAATATAAATAAGGTCATTTTTCATAACAACCTTTTCAATTTTATCCCTGAACAGTGAGTACCACATTCCCATTGAGAACATAATCACCGTGTCATAATACCATGAGTCAATGTCGTAAACCATAAGGATATAAACATAAGCGGCACTGAGGGCGGTAACACCGATAACTGCAAGGTAGTGATTCTTTCTGAAAATCATAAACGCCGTGAAGGTGATTACATAAAGCACAAGAACGGCAAAAATATACCAGTTGCTGTTGCCGATGCTTGTCCACCCCGTATAGGCGAGCAGTATTCTCTTGAGGTCATATTTTATGCCGAGGATAAGGTTGAGCACAACAAACATTGTAACGGCAATTGCCATATGGTAAAGCACCTTGAAAAAACGTTTGAAGGGAATGGCTTTGACATAATCCGTGCCTTTTTTCTTTATGGATTCCATAATGCCGTAGCCGGAATAAAACAAAAAGGTTACAACAACCATCTGCCCAAGGCTGCTTTTCATTGTGGCGTAGGGCTTATCGAGTACGCCGCCAAGGTTGATATACTGAACGGAGTGGCTCAGGAAAATAAGAATTGTAAAAAGTCCGTTGACTGAGGAAGTGCTTTTGGGCGATATATAGTCCTTATGGAATTCATTGCTGTTTGCAATTTTCATTTCGTAAAAAACTATCAGAGCAACAATAAATACGAATACAAGCATATTGATATTTCTCCTTTGATTATACTTGCCGACTTATAAAACACTGCCGAAGGAAAACTTCGGCAGTGGATTTTTTATCAGATACCGTTTTCGTCAAAATCAAATACAGTCTGAAGAGCAATATCAATTGTCTTTTCAATTGTTTCAGGCACAAGGATATCGGCCTTGTCAAGTCTTGTATGGTAATACTTTGCGGGAGCGGGATCCATAGCAACCATTGAAGCGGCGGCAATACCTGCCTGAGAAGCGGCGGCGGCATCCGTTGAGCCGAGAGGAATTGCACCCACGGGAACATCCTTACCGCATTTTTCTGCGGCTTTTTTAAGAAGGTCGCAGACTCTCTTATCGTTCTTAACAGTACCTGTCATATCTCTTTCGTAAATCATCATATACTCTTCGTCACGGATTGTGTCAAAGCCGATGAACACTGTTTCAACGCCGTCGTTCTTGTATTCGGGGTGAGCTTCAAAGAAAGCCTTTGAGCCGCGAAGACCGCATTCCTCACCGCCTGCAAGCATACAGATAACCTCTGTA
Organism: Acutalibacteraceae bacterium; assembly: GCA_045531265.1. Lineage (GTDB taxonomy): Bacteria > Bacillota > Clostridia > Oscillospirales > Acutalibacteraceae > UBA6857. The sequence continues at coordinate 12,105 of JAZSDP010000029.1, read as the reverse complement.
TTTTCAAAGCGGATATCATTATCTGAAAGATACTTCATAACTGCTGAAGAAACATAACAGCCTGAAAGGTCATCATTTGCACCGTCAACATATCTTTTGCCGTTTGTGAAGTTGAAAAGACCTGCGTAAGCGGGTGCGAAAGCAAGCTGACCGAGGCTCATAGCCTTTTTGAGCTTCTTGTTTTTGCTTTTAAGGTTAACGGCTGCTGTAGCACCTGTGTAAAGAAGACCTGTGATTGCAGGAATGAGAAGCACATAAGAGCCGTTTGAGCCGAATTTATATGTATATGTCCATTCAGGTGCTGAGTCTGTGTGGCCTGAAAGGATGATTCTGCGCTTCACTTCGCCTGAAGCCTTTCTTACTGCGATAACATTACCGCCTTCCTTTTCCTTGAAGAAGGGATCAAGGGGCTTTTTGTAAAGAAGAAATTCACCAACAATGCCTGAAAGGGCAGTGCCGATAAGACCGAGGGAGCCGAGAGCAGATTTTTTGCACTTATTGGCGGCAAGAAGGTTAAGACCTGTCGCACCGAACATACAAGCACCTGCAATGGGTACAAAGGACATAAAAGCGTCGGGGTTAACCTTGAAGGTTTCACGCCATGCTTCGTCACTGTACTTCTTAATGCTGTCAAGCATAAACATCTGAGCCTTTACATCGCTTTCTTCACCGCAGGGACGGGGACCGAAAGCATCGCAAACTGACTTGATTCCGTCAACGGCATAATCTCTTAAATCGGCAAGGCCGGTTTTTGCGTTTTCTAATGTTTCTCTGTAATTCACGGTAACACTCTCCTTGTTTTTTCATTTACCTTTCTATTATATATGCAACGAGGGAAATAATCAAGGGGTTTGTTTAAAGTAGTCAGTAGTCAGGGAAAATCGCTTTGCGATGTTCAGGCAATAAGTTGTGAGCATTAAGTAGGGACCGACGTTCTCGGCGGTCCGTTTCACGACGTCCTTGGTGGTCCGCAATGGTATGTCCTGCAGGCAATTTATTATACCGTAGGGACACGGCGTGCCGTGTCCGCAATATTTATTGAAAATAAAAAAGCAAGTTTATGTGTAACACAAAACCTGCTTTTATTTCTTTTTGAATTCTTCGCCGTTAATGAGGTAATCTATTGAAACATTGAAATACTTTGAAAGCTTGTTGAGCATATCCAGGCTTGGTTCTCGCTTTCCGTTTTCATAATGGGACAGAGCTTCACGGGAAATATTCAGATCCATTGCAACCTTCTGTTGGTTAAGGTTACGCTCTTTACGAATAATTTTCAGTCCCTTCATCAAATCACCTCTTGACTTTATAGTAACAGTTTGTTACAATAATTATGTTACATTTCGTAACATAATGTGTTTAGGAGGAAATTTATATGAAAAAGGGAAAGAAAATAATATCAATGGTGCTTGCGATTGTGTTGGTATTATCTGTAATGCCGATGGCTTTTGCAGCGGACGAGTGTGAGCATATGTTTAATGAAGAAACATTGGTAAGACCGGCGCTTTACCAAAAAGGGCATTACATTTGTCCGCTTTGTAATGAAAAGGTATATGTGGAATTGGCTGATTTAAAGGGATTTTATAAGGCTTACTATGATTGGTATGTTGTAGTAGAAGATGTTTATATTTATCAAAAGCCTTTTGATACCGATATGAAAACTTATTTCTATGAAAAATTCTGGAAAATAGAAGATGATTTTGTGAGGGACGAAACAGGTTCATGGGTAGAAAATGAACAAGAAGAAGTGAATGCTTTAACCGCAAGGTTAGAAGAACTTACAGAAGAATACAGAAACTATCTTATTGAAATAGGTGCGGTAAGAGTTGTTGATACAAGTGAATATGCTTGGTGCGAAACTTATGCTCCGGTGATTTATTATTTTGAACATACAGAAGAAGAGTTCAGACAAGTGATGGATGATTTTTCTGAAGAAGCTCAAAATAAAGCCTTTAAATCACGCGAAGCTGTAAGAGAATATTTATCAAATGCACACAATAATCCTGAAGAAGCATCGCAGGAAGAATTTGATAAATTGGCGGAAGGTAATATCAGATACACAAGAGCAATTTGCAGTTGTCTTGAAAATAACCACGAATTCATAAAGGGTACTGATAATCTTGACGGTACACATTCACTTTACTGTTATTACTGTACAGCTCCTGCAGAAGAAACAGCTCCCCATGAATGGGGAGAGTATCTTTCAAACGGAGATGCAACCGTTAATACAGACGGTACAAAAACTGCTAAATGTACTTACTGTGAAGCAACTGATACCCTTACAGACGAAGGAAGCAGAATTGACGATGACACAACTGTTTTAATTACATACATAGTTGAGTTTTTAAAGCTTTTTATTGAATTCATTAAATCAGTTTTTGTTAAATAAATCTGATTTGCAACATCTTCACAAATCCCACACTACCCCGTGCGTTTCTTCACTCGAAACCACCCCAAAACAGCACTTATCCCTGCCTGAGACTGAACCTCTCAGGCGGGTCTTTTTTTATTTTACGGGCAGGGGAGAGCTGCTTTAATAACCCCAAAAAGAAAAATTCACCCCTTTTCGGAGCGAATAAAGCTTAAAATATACCTTTTTCAGTTAAAAAACTTTATTTTTAATAAAAAACCACTTGACATAGCTATGCCAAGTGTGATACAATCGTGAAACTTATAATGGATAATTATGTGTGGAAGTATTTTTTCTTTTCTTCCTTGATTGCATATTACCATTAAAACAAAAAAATGTCAATACATTTTTTAAAATTCATTTTCTGCCGCCGTAAGGTGGAGGAAAGCAAACTGACCAATGCCCCGAGAGGGTAAATAATAAAGATATGGAGTGATAAGCCAATGGTTAATGTAACCGATGTGAAGCTTGGCACTAAAGTGCGAAAGAGTTTCGGCAAAATTGAGGAAGTTATGCCGATGCCCAACCTCATCCAGGTTCAGAAGGATTCCTACAGATGGTTTATAGAAACCGGTCTGAAAGAAGTACTCAGAGATATGTCGGAAATCACTGATTACAGCGGAAACCTTGTTCTGAGCTTTGTTGACTACAGAATGGACGATAAGCCCAAGTATACCGTTAAGGAGTGCAAGGAAAGAGATACCACCTATGCTGCTCCCATGAGACTTACTGCACGCCTTTATAATAAGGAAACGGGCGAGGTTAAGGACAGCGAGGTTTATATGGGTGATTTCCCCCTTATGACCGAAAGCGGTACCTTTATCATCAACGGTGCTGAAAGAGTTATCGTTTCTCAGCTTGTACGTTCACCCGGTGCATACTTCGGTATGACTCACAATGTGACAGGTAAAAAGCTCTTCACTTCAACAATCATTCCCGGTCGCGGTGCATGGCTTGAATATGAAACCGACCAGAACGACCTTTTCTTTGTCCGTATAGACAAGAACAGAAAAATCCCCATCACAACGCTTATCCGTGTTCTCGGCTATTCAACAGATAATGATATCCGTGATTTCTTCGGCTTTGATGACAGAATCGAAGCAACCCTTGAAAAGGATAACACAAAGAATACCGAAGAAGCACTTATTGAAATTTATAAAAAGCTCCGTCCCGGTGAGCCCCCCACGCTCGCCAGCGCACAGAGCCACATTGAAGGTATGTTCTTTGACGAAAGAAGATATGACCTTTCAAGAGTAGGCCGTTATAAGTACAATAAGAAGCTCGGCATTTCCGACAGAATCCGTGGCTTCCGCCTTGCTGCTCCCATCGTAAACGAGCTTACAGGTGAAATCATTGCAGAAGAAGGCGAAGTAGTTACAAAGGCACGTGCCCTTGAAATTGAAAATGCTGGTGCAAAGGTGGCTTATGTTGCCGTAGAAGGTCTTGAAGAACCCGTAAAGGTTATTTCAAACCATATGGTTGACGCTCTGCCTTACCTTCCCTCCTTCACAAGGGAAGAGCTTCTTGAAGCAGGCATCAACGAAAATGTAAGATATACCGTTCTTATGGAAGTGATTTCCGAAATTGACGGTATGAGCAAGGAAGAAGCTCTTGCGTACCTTGCCGACAAGGCTGACGAGCTTGTTCCCAAAACAATTATTATTGATGATATCCTCGCATCAATCAACTACCTGAACTGCCTTGCCAACGGTGTAGGCTCAGCTGACGATATTGACCACCTCGGCAACCGCCGTATCAGAAGTGTAGGCGAGCTTCTTCAGAATCAGTTCAGAGTAGGCTTCTCAAGAATGGAAAGAGTTATCAAGGAAAGAATGACTCTCCAGGCTCAGGAAACAGAAAAGGTTACTCCTCAGGCTCTTATCAATACAAGACCCGTTATTGCAGCTGTAAGAGAATTCTTCGGTTCATCACCCCTTTCACAGTTTATGGACCAGAACAACCCCCTTGCAGAGCTTACACATAAGAGAAGACTTTCAGCTCTCGGCCCCGGCGGTCTTTCCCGTGACCGTGCCGGCTTCGACGTTCGAGACGTTCACTATTCACATTACGGCAGAATGTGTCCCATCGAAACTCCTGAAGGTCCCAATATCGGTCTTATCTCTTACCTTGCAACCTTCGCAAGAATCAACGAATACGGCTTCATTGAAGCTCCCTTCCGTCCTATCGATAAGGAAACCGGCGTAGTTCTTGATTCTTTCGAATATATGACAGCAGATGTTGAAGATGAATACACTGTTGTTCAGGCTAACGAAAAGCTTGACAGTGAAGGCCGCTTTGTAAGAAACAAGGTTAATGCCCGTCACCGTGACGAATTCCTTGAAATTGACCCCTCAAGAGCAGACTATATGGACGTTTCACCCAAGATGGTTGTATCAGTTGCTACTGCTCTTATTCCCTTCCTTGAAAACGACGACGCAAACCGTGCTCTTATGGGTGCGAACATGCAGCGTCAGGCAGTTCCTCTTCTTACCTGTAAGGCACCTTATGTAGGTACGGGTATGGAATACAAGGCAGCAACAGACTCAGGTGTATGCGTGCTTGCAAGAGCAGCAGGTACCGTTACCTATGTCAGCGCTGACAGAGTTGATGTTATGGCAGAGGACGGTCAGCTTGACACCTATAACCTTATTAAGTTTATGCGCTCCAACCAGGGCACTTGTATCAATCAGAAGCCCGTTGTCAAGGTTGGCGAGCACGTTGAAGAAAAGCAGGTTATCGCAGACGGTCCTGCAACGGATAACGGTGAAATCTCCCTTGGTAAGAATGCCCTTATCGGCTTTATGACCTGGGAAGGCTACAACTACGAAGACGCTGTTCTTATTAATGAAAAGCTTGTCCGTGATGATGTTTACACATCAATCCACATTGAAAAATATGAGCTTGAAGCAAGAGACACCAAGCTCGGACCCGAAGAAATCACAAACGATATCCCCAACGTGGGCGATGCACTTAAGGACCTTGACGAAAGAGGTATTATCCGTGTAGGTGCCGAGGTTCATTCAGGCGATATCCTTGTAGGTAAGGTTACTCCCAAGGGTGAAACTGAACTTACTGCTGAAGAAAGACTTCTCCGCGCAATCTTCGGTGAAAAGGCAAGAGAAGTTAGAGATACCTCTCTCCGTGTTCCTCACGGTGAATACGGTATCGTTGTAAATGTTGAAGAATTCACAAGAGAAAACAGCGACGAGCTCAGCCCCGGTGTTAACAAGGTTGTACGTTGCTATATTGCACAGAAGAGAAAGATTCAGGTCGGCGATAAGATGGCAGGTCGTCACGGTAACAAGGGTGTTGTTTCCCGCGTTCTTCCTCAGGAAGATATGCCCTTCCTTTCAGACGGTACTCCTCTTGATATCGTTCTTAACCCCCTCGGTGTTCCCTCACGTATGAACATCGGTCAGGTTCTTGAGGTTCACCTTGGCTTCGCATGCCGTCAGCTCGGTTGGAATATTATGACTCCCGTATTTGACGGTGCCCACGAAGAAGATATCAGAGAAGCACTCAAGATGGCAGGTATCAGCGAAACAGGTAAGTCCGTTCTTTATGACGGCCGTACAGGTGACCGTTTCGATAACGAAGTTACCGTTGGTGTTATGTACTACCTCAAGCTCCATCATCTTGTTGACGATAAGATGCACGCCCGTTCAACCGGTCCCTACTCACTCGTTACTCAGCAGCCCCTCGGCGGTAAAGCTCAGTTCGGCGGCCAGCGTTTCGGTGAAATGGAAGTTTGGGCACTTGAAGCTTACGGTGCAGCTTACACCCTTCAGGAAATTCTTACAGTTAAGTCAGACGACGTTGTCGGTCGTGTTAAGACATACGAAGCAATCGTTAACGGTGAAAATGTACCTCAGGCAGGTGTTCCCGAATCCTTCAAGGTTCTTGTTAAGGAACTTCAGAGCCTCGGTCTTGATGTTAAGGTGCTTGACGCAGACGAGCAGGAAATTGACCTTAAGCAGAACATTGACGGTGATGAAGGCGTATCTCTTCACCGCTATCACGCTCCCGAAGAACAGCCCGTTTCCGAGGACGAGGATGACCTTGAACTCAGAGAAGAAGGCGATGAGGATGAAGATATGGATCTTGACCTCGATTTTGATTTCGGCGGCGAGGACTCAGATTTCGAGTCAGCAGATGATGTTGAAGATGCTTTTGATATGGATGCTTTCTTTAACGAAATGAATCCTACTATCAATGATGCAGGCTTCGGCCAGGGCTTTGTACCCGACGAAGACAATATGTAATTATACAATCCTCTTCCGACGCAGTGCTTGCTGCGTCGGGGGACAACTGATAAAAACTAATAATACAGGAAAGGGCTGACTTGAATCTTATGGAAAACATAACCTTTGAATCAATCAAAATAGGTCTGGCTTCACCTGAGAAGATCAGAGAATGGTCATACGGTGAAGTAACAAAGCCTGAAACTATTAACTATAGAACACTCAAACCCGAAAGTGACGGTCTTTTCTGCGAAAAGATATTTGGCCCCCTCAAGGACTGGGAGTGTCATTGCGGCAGATATAAGAGAATTCGCCATAAGGGTAAAATCTGCGAAAGATGTCATGTTGAAATCACAAAGGCAAAGGTTCGCCGTGAACGTATGGGTCACATTGAACTTGCAACTCCCGTTTCACACATCTGGTACTTCAAGGGTATCCCTTCAAGAATGGGCCTCATTCTTGATATCTCACCCAGAGACCTTGAAAGAATCCTTTATTTCGCAGCTTACGTTGTTATTAATCCCGGTACTGTTCCCAATGTAAAGAAGGGACAGGCAATTACCGAAAAGCAGTATGACGATATCAAGGAATACTACTACAATGACGAAGAGTTCAGAGTAGGTATGGGTGCTGAGGCTATCAAAGAGCTTCTTTCTGAAATTGACATTGAAGCACTCAACGCTGAGCTTCGCGAACAGCTTCAGACTGCAAGCGGTCAGAAGAAAGCAAGAATCCTTAAAAGACTTGAGGTTGTTGAAGCCTTCAAGGCATCAGGCAACAAGCCCGAATGGATGGTTCTTGATGTAATCCCCGTAATTCCTCCCGATATCCGTCCCATGGTACAGCTTGACGGCGGCCGTTTTGCAACAAGTGACCTTAACGACCTTTACCGCCGAGTTATCAACAGAAACAACCGTCTCAAAAAGCTTCTTGAGCTCGGTGCTCCCTCAATTATTATAAGAAACGAAAAGAGAATGCTTCAGGAATCCGTTGACGCCCTTATCGACAACGGCAGAAGAGGCAGACCGGTAACCGGCCCCAACAACCGTCCTCTTAAGAGCCTTTCAGATATGCTTAAGGGTAAGCAGGGACGTTTCCGTCAGAACCTTCTCGGTAAGCGTGTTGACTACTCAGGACGTTCAGTTATCGTTGTTGGTCCCAACCTCAAGATTTATCAGTGCGGCCTTCCCAAGGAAATGGCACTTGAGCTGTTCAAGCCCTTCGTTATGAAGAGACTTGTTGAAACCGGTGTTGCCGCACATATCAAAACGGCAAGAAAAACTGTTGACCGTCAGGAAAAATGCGTATGGGATGCTCTTGAAGTTGTAATCAAGGACCACCCCGTTATGCTTAACCGTGCTCCCACACTTCACCGTCTCGGTATTCAGGCATTCGAGCCCGTACTTGTTGAAGGTAAGGCTATTAAGCTTCATCCTCTCGTATGTACCGCTTTCAACGCTGACTTCGACGGTGACCAGATGGCTGTTCACGTACCTCTTTCAGCAGAAGCTCAGGCAGAAGCACGTTTCCTTATGCTTGCTGCTAACAACCTTCTTAAGCCTTCAGACGGAAAGCCCGTTGCCGTTCCTTCTCAGGACATGGTTCTCGGCTCATACTATCTTACTCTTGAAATCCCCGGCAGTAAGGGTGAAGGTAAGGTGTTCCGTGATGTTGACGAAGCAAGACTTGCTTACGATGCAGGTGTTCTTGATCTCCACGCAAGAATCAAGGTTCGTATAACAAAGGAAATCGACGGCGAAAACAAGTCAAAGATTATTGATACAACTCTCGGTAAAATTATATTCAACGATCCCATTCCTCAGGACCTCGGCTTCGTTGACAGAACCAACCCCGAAAACATCTTCCGTCTTGAGGTTGAAGGCCTTGTTAACAAGGGACTTCTCGGTAAGGTTATCGCAAAGTGTATTCAGAAGCACGGAACTGCAAAGACCGCTGAGGTTCTTGATGATGTTAAGAATCAGGGTTATAAATACTCAACAAAATCAGGTATTACCGTTGCTGTTTGTGACGCTATTATTCCTGCTACCAAGAAGGAAATTCTCAACGAAACAGAAGAAATCGTTGACGAAGTAAACAGAAAGTACAACAGAGGTCTTCTCTCAAATCAGGACCGTTCAAGACAGGTTCTCAAGGCATGGGATACCTGTACAAACCGCGTTGCAGATGCTCTTACCGGCAGCTTTGACCTTACCAACCCCATCTGGATGATGCTTGGCTCCGGTGCCCGAGGCTCTAACAGCCAGCTCCGTCAGCTTGCAGGTATGCGTGGTCTTATTGCCAACACCGCAGGTAAAACCATTGAAGTTCCCATCCGTGCTAACTACCGTGAAGGTCTTAACGTACAGGAATACTTCATTTCATCCCGTGGTGCCCGTAAAGGTCTTGCTGATACGGCTCTTCGTACCGCTGACTCAGGTTATCTTACCCGCCGTCTTGTTGACGTTTCTCAGGATGTTATTATCCGTGAAGAGGATTGCGGTTGCCACGAAGGTCTTGAAGTTTACGATATTATGGACGGTAACCGTATTCTTGAATCCCTTGCAGAAAGACTCAAGGGCCGTTACCTTCTCGATAACCTTGTTGATGAAGCTACCGGTGAAGTTATTATGGATAACAACCATATGCTCACTGAAGGCGATGCAGCAAAGGTTGATGCATATCTCACCGCTAAGATGAACAAGGCTCTTGATGAGGGCGCAAGCAAGGAAGAAGCAGCAGCTATCCGCCGCATAACAATCCGTTCACTTCTTACCTGTAACTCCGACCACGGCGCTTGTATCAAGTGCTACGGTGCAAACCTTGCATCAGGTCAGCCTGTTACTGTTGGTGAAGCAGTTGGTATTATCGCTGCTCAGTCAATCGGTGAACCGGGTACACAGCTTACAATGAGAACCTTCCATACCGGTGGTGTTGCTTCACGCGCCGACATCACTCAGGGTCTTCCCCGTGTTGAAGAACTCTTTGAAGCAAGAAAGCCCAAGACTCTTGCAATGCTTTCAGAAATCGACGGTGTTGTTTCCTTCGAGCAGATCAAGCGTAATCCCCATATCGTTGTTACAAACGAAGAAACAGGCGAAAGAAAGGAATACTTCCTCACCTTCGGTGCAAGAGCAAGAGTTTCAGAAGGTCAGTTCGTCAAGAAGGGCGAAACCATCACTGAAGGTTCAATTGACCCCAGAGATGTTCTCAATGTTCTCGGCGTAAATGCAGTTCACGACTATCTCATCAGCCAGGTACAGCTCACATACCGTACTCAGGGTGTTGACATCAACGATAAGCACATTGAGGTTATCGCCCGTCAGATGATGAGAAAGGTTAAGGTTGAGGACGCAGGAGATACAAGTCTTCTTCCCAATGCAGTTGTTGATAAGAAGGAATTCCGTCAGGCAAACGAAAAGCTCAGAAAGAGAATGGAAGCTACAGGCGAAGAACTTACGGAAGCTGTCTGCTCACCCGTTCTTATGGGTATCACCAAGGCTTCACTTGCAACAGACTCCTTCCTTTCAGCCGCATCCTTCCAGGAAACAACAAGAGTTCTTACCGATGCAGCTATCAAGGGTAAGGCTGATCCTCTTATGGGTCTTAAGGAAAATGTTATCATCGGTAAGCTTCTTCCCTCAGGTACGGGTATGAAGTGCTACAACGAGGTTGATTACATTGATGTTCAGGCAAGAGAGGCACTGTTTGAAGAAAACAGACCTATCTGGAGCGTATAAATTTATGATAAAAAGCTGAGAGAACTATTTCTCTCAGCTTTTTTGTTGTCTGCCTTGTGTAAAAAAGCAATATTATAATTTTTAATATTTTTTATGTTGCTTTTACAGGAACATATTTGTTATTATTTATAAAAGAGAAAAAAGGAGAGATGTTTGTGTCTGCAATTATTCATCAGATTATTTACAAATTTATGAGCATAATTATGGCCGTTACCATGCTTTTCGGCGGTACGGGTGATTGCCTTAAGGTCGACAGCAGTGAATGGAACACTAACTATAAGTATGTTTTTGTTCACGGTCTTTCAGGCTGGGGCAGTTATGACAGCGTATATAAGCTTATGCCCTATTGGGGTATGTTCGGCGGTGACCTTATGAAATATCTTAAGGATAAAGGCTTTGACTGTTATGCTGCCTCCGTTGCTCCCTCTGCCAGCGCATGGGACAGAGCCTGCGAGCTTTATGCACAGCTTACGGGTACTGTTGTTGACTACGGTAAGGTTCATTCTGAAAAGGCGGGTCACGAAAGATACGGTACCGACTATACGGGCAGAGCTCTTATTGACTCCTGGAGTGCAGAGGATAAAATCAATATTCTCGGTCACTCCTTCGGTGGTGCAACCGTAAGACTTTTTGCACATATTATGGAAAACGGCAGTGAAGAAGAAAGAAAAGCAACACCCGAAAGTGAGCTTTCCGATTTCTTCAAGGGCGGAAAAGGGGACTACATTTATTCTGTTGTAGCTCTTGCCGCTCCTCATAACGGCACAACAGCCTATAATGTAGGCACGGAGGATATTCCTGAGGACAAGGATGCAAATGCCTTTGACAGCGTTAAGACAAAAATTCAGAATGCACTATCCGATCTTGTGGGAAAAGCTAACGGTGAAAAGGAAGAAAGCAGAGCAGAATGGGATTATGCTTCTTATGATATGTATATCGACAATGCAATGGCTATGAATGAATGGCTTGAAACACTCCCGAATGCTTATTACTTCTCAATTCCCTGCGATGCAACAGTACAGAACGAAGACGGCACATATTCACCCGTTGAAAGCAAGATGGAGTCGCTCTTTGTTTCATCTTCAAAGGCTATGGGTGCTTACACAGGTGAAACTGCAGGAGGATATGTAATTGATGAATCCTGGCGTCAGAATGACGGACTTGTCAACACAATTTCCGCAAAGGCACCCACAAGCTCACCTTCAAAGGATTATGAAGAAGGCAATGTTACAACAGGTGTGTGGAATATTATGCCTACCTATGACGGCGACCATATGTCACTTCAGGGCGGTCTTACAAAAATCAACGATGTTAAGGATTTATATGTTGACCTTCTCAGTATGATAAATAAGTTGTAAATTATACTTTATAAAACAGTAACCGACACTCACAAAGATGAGTGTCGGTCTTTTTATAATATTGGTTTTTATGTAATTTAGTTAATATTTACTACAAAAACTGCCAATAATCCAATAAAAATAAGCAACTCTACAAATTATCTTACTGAGGTAAAATGTTGTTGACTTTATTGACACAATCCGTTATAATATTCAAGCGTGCGATTATGCGCAAAACTATATTTAAAGAAAGGAGATGCTACGATTGCCTACCTTTAACCAGTTAGTTCGCAACGGCAGAGAAACACTTGTTAAGAAGCCTAAGGCTCCTGCTCTTCTCAAAGGCCTCAACTCAAAGAAGAATGTTATGACAGACCATAACT
>JAZSDP010000096.1:0-16522 GCA_045531265.1 Acutalibacteraceae bacterium | reverse complement strand
GGGGGCGAGGACCCTCCCTCCCTACATTTTTGATGCAGCAAACTCTTATTTATCGAACTGATTATACCATGGAATTCTGTGCGTTTCAATGATATATCGCTGCGCGATATGATATACGGCATTACCGTATGATATACTTGCTCCGCAAGCATGATATAATATCCGTTCCTTCATATGCCGAAGGCATATATCATCCACCGAAGGTGGATATCATAGCGACAGCTATATCATCCGTGACCGCCGGGAACGGATATCATTGAAAAAAGTCACCTTTGTCGGGAGACAAAAGTGACTTTTTTCGTGGAGCTGGAAACGTGACTCGAACACGCGACCTGCGCATTACGAATGCGCTGCTCTACCAACTGAGCTATTCCAGCGGATGTTCGAGTGCTATTATACAATAAAGTATTTGAATAATCAAGTGATTTTATAAAAAAATTGGGAGCTTCAGTATTAAGATGCAGAAGGCGTTTTCTTCACCCCGAAGGCGTATGCTTATACTCCGAGAGGGTGAAAAAACGCCTAAAAAAGCAAAATTCCCATAAAAAGTTTAAAAATAATCTTATACTGAAAAAATGCAGATATTTCAAGAGAAATATCACTTGAAATATCTGCACTGTTATTTTTGCTTTTTGGTCTGCGCTTAATACTTTCTTGAAAGAAGTGATTCAGCTTCTTCTCTTGAAATTTTACCAACATTGTGGTCTGCCATAACCTGAACATCCTTATCGTTAAGCTTATAGAAGCTCCAGATAATAAATGCAATTGCAAGGCCGATGATGGGCACAACATTGTAGGTGAACCATAAGCCGTCGAGAGCTTCGGGTGTCTGCAGTGAAATAGCGTTGATTGCCTGAAGGTCGGCAAAGTTGCTGATTTCCTGCTCAATGCCGTCAACAACAAACTTTGTTTTAAAGCCGAAGACACCGAGAAGTGCAAGACCCATTGAGCCTGAAATAGCTGCAGCAAGCTTAACGGCAAAGGTCTGGATAGCGAAGGTGATACCCTTAGCCTCTGTACCTGTTGTGTATTCACCGTACTCAGCACAGTCGGGAGTGAAGGTGAAGGAAAGAACACCGATAATACCCAGAGGAATTGAACGGAGCATAAATGCGATTGTGAAGAGAATGAAGTTGCTCTTTGTGGGAAGGATAAGGAAGGAAAGAAGAATTGTTGCAATTGCGGAAATCTTGAACAGCTTTGTTTTGTCAATCTTTCTGATGATTTTCGGCACGAGAAGAGCCATAATAAGCTGGGGAACAGCTGCAACAGTACCGGTGATAAGAGAAGCAAGTGAGTTCTCATAAATATAGTATGCAAGAATCATATGAAGAGCATTGTAGGTCTGAGCGCCTGAATAGAAGATGTAGCCTACATAGTAAATAAGAAGATACTTATTGCTGATAACATACTTGAGCATTCTTCTTACGGTGAACTGCTCTTCGTCAATGGACTGATTTCTTTCCTGACACTTTGAGCATACGGGGAACATTGTTGCAGCGGCAACAATAGCTACGATAACTGAAACCCAACCGTAATTAAGGCCGATGAATTCACTGATAAGAAGAGTAACAAGCACTGTTGTAAGTGCGGAGCCGATACCGCCGGTAACACCCTTGAGAGAAAGAATTGTGTTTCTTTCTTCAATATTACTGGTCATGGCTGTAATAATACCGAAGGCGGGAACATCGCAAAGGGTGTAGGCTGTATCCCAGATGATGTAAGCAAGGGCGAACCATACAAGCTTTACGGTTTCACTTGCACTGCCGGGGATAACAAAAATTGCAATTGTTGCTGCGGGAGTAAGTGCGCAGGCGATTTTAAGCCAGGGAATATATTTCTTACCGCTCTTGAACTGCACCTTATCAAAAATTACACCGAAGATGGCGTCGTTAACTGCGTCCCACACCTTAACTGCAAGCATAACGGCTGCGGATTTTACGGGGTCAACACCGATAAGCAGAAGGAATGTTGTGAGATAAGCGGCAATCATACTGTAAATCATATTCTGACCTAAGAAGTATGAATAGTAGCTTTTTCTTTCGCCGGGATTGGTCTGCCACAAAGGATTCTGCGGCTTCTTGGTTTTTGTACTCATTTTAGCTTCTCCTTTTTTAAAATAAAAATATGACACTTAATTCTAACACTCGCAGAAGATTAAGTCAACCGTAAAAGGTAAATATACTGTTATATTTTTATAAAAAGGATAAGACGGAGAAACACAACTTATATAATTCGGAATTCCGAACTCCGAATTATAAATAATTTGTGTTCGGTGCTCTTAAATATAGAATTGTATATAAATGAATATTCAGGCAATAATAATCATAAGTTTAAAATACCAATATTAAAAGGAGATTTTCACTATGAAAAAAATTCTTTCACTTATTATTGCCGCTGCACTGCTGATTTCCGTTGTGGCACTTTTTGCCGCCTGCGGTAACAATGCAGGCAATGACATCAAGGACGATATGACATCCATGATGGACGATGCCACTACCTTGATGGATGAAATTTCAACGGGCCTCAGTGACCTTGGTGACGACCTTATGGAAAACGGCAATGTAACCGGAGAAGCTGAGGACGGCAAGGTTACCGGCGAATCGGAAAACGGTGCTACAAACCAAGACGCAACAAACGAAAGTGCAACATCGGAAAAGACCGAAACGGGTAAGAACGAAAAGGAAACCGAAAAGGCGGAATAAAAAGAAAGGGCGTCTGAATACGGCAAAAAACTGCCTTATTCAGACGCCCAACATATTTATAATAACAGAAAAGCATATAAAAAGTCAACGGTTTTTGCCCATAAGGGTATAATTTCTGTGTTTTGCATAAATAATATATAGTGAACTTTATACAATTTATCAATTGAATGTTGAATAAAATTGTGCTATATTATAATCACAGAAAGGGAAAGGTGATACCGATGTACAGGTAAAATCTTAAAGGCTCATAATTAAACCTTAAAAACAAAAAGGCCGATAAAAGAACAAAAAGCAAAAGTCAGATTGAATCCTTAACAAAACTGAGTATAACCTATAACTGAGTTAAAACAAAATAAAAAACAAAAACAATAAACGAAAGCTTCAAGTTCTTAAAAATCGAGACTGATAACAAAGGTTTAAAAATTAAAAAATGAGCCGACAAACCTTCAGCCTTCAAAAAAACATTCAAACACTGAAGATATAGATTAAAAAATACAAAAAAACAGAAGGTGTTGAATGAAAAAACGAAGGCAAGAACTCTGCAGAAAGAGAGGTAAATAAAAAGATGTTAGATATCAAGAGTTCACAGAAATAACCCCCCGACCATTAAAGATGTGTAAAGGAACATCGGTCCGGGGGTTATTTCTATTTTCGGGGTATTTATATATTCGTTTTTTGAAGCCTTTGACGGGGCTTTATTTTTTTGCTGTGGTGGTTTTATTAAACTTTTGTATTGTGCTTTTCAATAAGCTCTACACGCTCATACCTTTTAAATAGTGCCGTAAGCACCACCTCGCAGAGGCGCCCCTGAAAGGGGCGCCTTTGCGAGGTGGTGACTTCGTCACAATTGGAACGGCAAAAGTATGTGCCACAGCGGCATGAGCGAACGGAGTTAGTGGAAAAACTATATTTAAAAATTTGATAAAAGCTGAAATAAAAGCTCTGCGGTAAAAAACAAATAACACATGCGGAGCAATAAAAAAGCACCCTGCCTTGGCAGAGTGCTTTACTGTTAAGTTATTAATTAATAAGCAATTGTATATTTCTGCTGGAAGAGAAGGCCGATTTCGCAGTTTTCAATTGAAACAACAACAAGAGCCTTAACTCTGTCAAAGTGAAGAATGCAGGGAGTCTTATATTCAATCTCTGTAATTCTGCTTGTTGCCTTGTCAATCTTAGCTGTAACCTGAGCGGTTGCATACCATGAGTGAAGGCCTTCAAACTGAACAATGCTGCCTGCAGCACCTGAAACATCTTCTGCGCGGAGAAGAGGACCGATGGAGCCTGCTGAGCCTGTGCCGGGCTGTGAGTCGATTTCGTAGTTATCATCTGTACCTGTTGAGTAAAGGGTTACAAGATAGTGGTCGCCGTTATCGGTGCAGGTTGCATTTGAAATAAGGGAAGGATCAATGCTGAGTGTTGTGCTGCCGACGGGAGGAAGTGATGCGTGGTCGGAGGGGGTAGCCTCAGTGTTTTCAACCATGAACTTTGTCATAAGAGTTCCGGCAAGATCCTTGAGCTTTTCGTTACCGTTAACGTTAACGATGTTATTGTAGTTTGAAGTGTAGTCATAGGTTCTTGTAACTGATGAAGCCTCGGAAACCTTGTTGTAAGCTTCACAGTAGAGCTTTATAATATCTTCCTTTGAAGTGGGAGCACCCGTTGAAGGAGCGGCTGTTGTTGCATCTGCTGAAGGAGCGGCAGTTGTGCTTGTGTCGCCTACTACAGTTGCGGGAGCAGTTGTTGTTGCAGGTGCCTGAGTGGGAGCCTGTGTAGGTGCGGTTGTGGGGGCTGTTGTGGGCTGAGTAGTAGCCTGAGTTGAGCTCTGTGTTGTAGCAGCAGCTTCAGCACTCTTATCGCCGCCGACTACAAGGCCGATAAGATTACCGGAAGTAAAAAGGACAATAATAACAAGGGCAATAGAAATACCCTGCTTGATTTCCTTGGGGATTTCGTTGAAAAATTCTTTGATATTCATGACTCATTTCCTTTCTATGAATAAAATAGAGCACAATTTTTTACTATTATAGTATATTTTTTCATATACTTCAAGATGTTTATAACAAATATTTGCCCTGATATGTTAAAAATTTTGAAAAAATCTGTCTTTTTTCTGTTGTTATTAAATAATTACGGCTAATGTATAGCCAAAGATATTTATTTGTGATATAATGTAAAGAACTATGTTAACTCCGAAAGGAACTTTTGTTAAATGAAAAAACTCAGAATAATCAATCCTCTCTCCAAAGCTGAACAGATTACCTGGTGGGTCTGCCGTTTCCTGCTTTTTGTGTGGGGTGTATGGGGAATGATGCACGGATATACATCAGAATTTATTCAGGCGACCTTCGCCATCATTTTCACCCATCTGTGGGATATGTTTCAGATGTTTGGCGGAAAATCCTTTATAACAAAGGTGCCCTCGTATCTTCAAACAATGCTAAACGTTTTTATCTGCTTTGCTTGTGTTGTGGGTACAACACTGAACACCAGAACGGATTTTACGGGCATTGACCTTCCCGAGCACGCCTTTGCGGGCTTTCTTGCAACAACGGGCGCTTTTGTGGTTGCCGATATTATGCAGGGTGAGGAAAGACCCATAAAGGTTTCCGTTCAGGCAATGTTTGCTCTGGGCTTCGGTGTGGCACTGCTCGTTGCCTGGGAATTTTATGAATTTACAATGGACCGCCTTTACGGCTTTGTTATGCAACACGGACAGATAGAATATGCTTACGGTCTTACGGATACAATGATTGACCTTATTGTTGGTACGGCGGGCTGTTTTATTGCAATGTTCCTTGAAGCTTTCCGTAAGGTGGGTTGCTTCGGCAAGGGCAAGGAAGAAAGAAGAGCAGCCTATAAAGCTGAGCGTGCTGAGGTTAAAAGAAAGAAAATGCTTATGAAACAGGAGGATGTTCAATGACACTTTGTGAAATACTTAAGCACTTGGATTATACCTCGGAAAATTTCAAAGATGCGGAAATAAAGGATATCGCTTATGATTCAAGAAAGGCAGGTGAAGGAATTATCTTCGTGTGCCTTCAGGGTGCTTTTGCTGACGGGCATAATTTTGCCGCCTCCGCTTACGAAAAGGGCAGCCGTGTTTTCCTCTGCTCCAAGGATATAGAAGTGGGCGAAGATGCCACCGTTATAAAGGTATGCGACACAAGGGCGGCACTTGCACACATAAGCTGTAACTTTTTCCGCCACCCCTCAAAGGAAATGTCCGTAATCGGCATTACGGGTACAAAAGGCAAAACCACCGTAGCCCATATTGTAAAATCCGTACTTGACTCAGGTAACATAAAAACAGGAATCATCGGCACTGTGGGTGCATCCTACGGCGATGTCGTTCTGCCAACGGTAAACACCACCCCCGAATCTTACGAGCTGCAGAAAATGTTCCGCCTTATGGCTGACGGGGGCTGCAAGGCTGTGGCAATTGAGGTTTCATCCTTAGGTCTTAAAGCACACAGAGTCGACGGTACCCATTTCGCTTTAGGTGTATTCACTAACCTTTATCCCGACCACATAGGCACCAACGAGCACAAAAGCTTTGAGGAATACGCCTATTGGAAAACTCAGCTTTTCCCCATGTGCGAAAAGGCTATCGTCAATATTGATGACCCGTTTTCTAAAACAGTTATCGAACACTGTAAGAATGCGGTTATCACCTACGGCAGTGACGGTGCGGATTACACACTCTGTTCCTGTAACAAGGTGCGTGAAGGCAACATTCTGGGTATGTCCTTCACCTATAATAAAGGTGACAAAGAAAAATGTTACACCGTTGCTCTTCCAGGTGATGTGAATGCATATAACTCCCTTGTTGCCGTGGCAACGGGTGAAATTTTCCGTCTTTCCGAAAGTGATATTGCAAAGGGACTTATTTCCGTTTCCGTCAAAGGCAGAGGTGAAATAGTCCGTGTCAGTGACGACTTTACAATTATTATCGACTATGCTCACAACGGTGTAAGTCTCAGAAGTATAATTGAAACGGCAAAAAGCTATGAGCATAACCGTATAATTTCTCTTTTCGGCTCTGTGGGCGGCAGAACGGAATGCAGAAGAGAGGAGCTTGGCACCGTATCGGGCCTTCTTTCTGACCTTACGGTTATTACAAGTGACGACCCGGATTTTGAAGATCCCCGTAAAATCTGCGAGGAGATTGCATCATACTGTAAGGGTGAATACGTAATAATCCCCGACAGAGGCGAGGCAATAGCCTATGCCGTAAAAAATGCTCAGAAGGGTGATATTATCATCCTTGCGGGTAAGGGTCACGAGGAATATATGAAAATCAAGGGTGTAAAAGAACCCTTCAGTGAAAGAGAAGAAATATATAAAGCTATGAAATTAAGGTGCGAGGTGTAATATATGTATACATTCAGAATTGAAGAGGATATGCAGGCATATGACAGCTTTCTTTGTGAAAACGGCGGTCAGTATATTCAGTGCTCCCGTTGGGAAAAGGTAAAAACCACCTGGAAGTGCAGATATTACTGCGGCTTTGAGGGTGAAAAAAGAGTTCTTGCCGTTTTAGTTATGGAAAGAGTTCTTCCTGTTGCAGGCAAAATATGGTATGCCTCAGGCGGCCCCGTATGTGACTTTAATAACACTGAGCTTTTAAAGGAATTTACGGAATTTATAAAGGCAGAGGTTAAGAAAAACGGTATCACCTGCTTTATTATGGACCCGCCCGTTTCCCTTCGTATAAACAAGGAAGACCAAAAATACGGTCACGAAATGCACAAAACCCTCACCGACCTTGGCTATGAGCTCAACACATCAATTGAAAACTATACATACAAGCAGCCCGTTCAGCTTTTCGTTCCCCTTAAAGAAAACGGCGTACAGCTTCCCGGGGATAAGATTCTTAAAAAATGCGATAAGGGCGTAAGATATTCCATCCGTATCGGTGAGCAGAGAGGTCTTGTGGCAAGTACCTTCCACGCTGAGGACATTGAAAAAGACCCCTCGATTATGGAAGACTTTATGGCTGTTATGCGTGACACCAGCGAGAGAGACAGCTTTGTGGAAAGAAACGGCGACTACTGCCTTAAGCTTCTTAAGGAGTTTGAATCCTGCAGTGACCTTAAGCTTGTTTATTACGATAAGGAGCTTGATAAGCGTCTTCAGGCTGAAAGACTTGAGAAAAAGGAAAAGGCTCTTTCAGAATTAGAAGGTGCCCACGAAAAGAAGGCCCGTCAGCTTCAGGAAACAATCGACAGTGTGGATAAGCAGACGGAGCATTTTACTAAGAGAATGGCAGAGGCTGAGGAATTCACAAAGGATAACCGTATCTGTGTTGCCGGCGGACTTTCCATTTACTATGCAGGTATGGGCTCCTGCCTTTTCGGCGGAACAAGAAATGTTATAAGAAATAACACCCGTTCAAGCCACTACCTTAATTATCTCAGACTCCTTGAAAGCATTGAAAGAGGCTGCGATATTCACGACCTCGGATATGTTATAGTAAAAACCCCTGAGCTCAACGAAGACGGCACTCTCGGCGATCTTATTCCTCAGGATAATTTCAAGGGTATTTACGATTTCAAAAAGAGCTTTTCTGCCGATTATCACGAGTTTATAGGTGAATACATTCTTGTTGGCAACAAGATGAAATATTATTCCTATGCAAAGCTTATGCCCACGGCAAAGAAAGCTAAAATCAAGGCAATAAAAATGCTCAGAAGATAAAAAAATCCCGACACTGCTGTGTCGGGATTTTTTTATCTTCTAAATCTTATGCGCCCTTTTTAGCTGTAACCTTCTTGATAACAAAGAGGGTTGCAATCATAAGCACAGCACCGATGGGAAGTGAGATGTACCACTGAGGAATGAAGCCTGCGATAATGTAGGTTACGAAGGATACACCTGCAACGGTAAGTGCATAGGGAAGCTGAGTTGAAACGTGGTTGAGGTGGTCACACTGACCGCCTGCGGAAGCCATGATTGTTGTATCGGAAATGGGTGAGCAGTGGTCGCCGCAAACAGCACCTGCCATACAAGCTGAGATTGAAACAATCATAAGAGGGTTGCCTGCTTCAAATACGCTGAGCACGATGGGGATAAGAATACCGAAGGTACCCCATGATGTACCGGTAGCAAATGAAAGGCCCACAGCAATAACGAAGATGATTGCGGGAAGAAGTGCCTGGAATGCACCTGCACTGCCTTCAACAAGCTGTGAAATGTAAATCTTTGCGCCGAGTGAGTCTGTCATAGCCTTAAGGGTCCATGCGCAGGTAAGAATAAGGATAGCGGGAACCATTGCCTTGAAGCCTTCGGGAAGAGAAGCCATTGCATCCTTGAAGGAGATAACTCTTCTGATAAGAAGGTAAACAATTGCAAAAATAATAGCAATTGCTGAGCCGATAACAAGACCTACGGAAGCGTCTGAATTTGAGAATGCTTCAATAAAGCCTGCTTTGTCTTCGCCGGTAGCGAAGAAGCCGCCGGAATAAATCATACCGAATACACAGCAGATGATAAGTACAACAACAGGAAGAACAAGGTCAATAACCTTACCCTTGGGGTTAGCGTCAACATCGCCGCCTTCTACCTTTGTTCCGCTTGTGAAAAGGTCGCCCTTTTCAATTGCATTTCTTTCGTGGAGCTTCATGGGGCCGTAATCGAACTTTGCAACGGCGATGAATACCATCATAATAATTGTGAAGATAGCGTAGAAGTTATAGGGAATGGCCTGAACGAAAAGGCTCATACCGCTGTCTGCACCTGCGCCTCTTGCAAAGCCTGCAACTGCTGCTGCCCAGGATGAAATGGGAGCTATAATGCAGATGGGAGCTGCTGTGGCGTCAATAACATAAGAAAGTTTTGCACGGGAAATCTTCTGTTGGTCAGCAACGGGTCTCATAACTGAGCCGACTGTGAGGCAGTTGAAATAGTCGTCAATAAAGATAAGGCAGCCTAAAAGAACGGTTGCAAGCTGAGCGCCTACTCTTGACTTGATGTGCTTTGAAGCCCAACGGCCGAAGGCTGCGGAGCCGCCTGCCTTGTTCATCATTGAAACAAGTGCGCCTAAAAGAACAAGGAAGATGATGATACCCATGTTGTAGCTGTCTGAAAGGCTTGCAACAAAGCCGTCAAAAAGAACATGGTTGATTGCGGTTTCAAAGTTGCCGCCGGCATAAATAAAGCCGCCCACAATGATACCGATGATAAGTGAAGAATAAACTTCCTTTGTGATAAGAGCAAGAACAATTGCAATTACGGGAGCAAGAAGTGCTGCAAAGGTTGCATAAGAACCGATTTCCTCACGGATCTTGCTGAGTGCAGCTTCAATGTGCTCTTTAAAGCCGGGGTCATTTGTAAGGTTATCGGCATAAGAGTCAACATATTCAGAAGCGCCGAGCATACCGGTATCCTCGTCTTCGGAATAATTGTTAAGGTCATATTCCGCTGCCTCTCCGTCAACGTCAACAGAAAAAGCTGTTTCACCGTCTGCACCGATTGTGAGAACTGCATCGCCTTCGTTAATGTCAGTGATAACGCCGGCATCTTCTGTTGCAAAAACTGTGCTTGTCATAGGGATAGCAAGGGCAAAAATAACCAGAATGGCTAAGAGTATTTTTGCAATGCTTTTTTGTGATTTTTGCATTTGATTTTCCTCCGTTTTAATTATTTATAAAAACAATTATAATTCTTTATACGATAAAATCAATAGAATTATAACAATTTTTTCAACTTTTTACTGAAAATCAGTGATTTTCCTTGTGGTCAACGGCAGAAGTGTTCTCGTAAAGATGCATCTGAGGTATTGATTTTATGGCTGTTTTGTGCTCAGAAAAATCAATTGCGGAAATATCCGTTGTAAAATAACCCAGAGCATTGCAAAAGCGTTCTTCAAGCTTTTCTTCTGTTTCTGCAGTGAAAAGCTTCTCAAGGGTGAGCGAAATAACCTGTGCAATACGGTCGGTATTAAGAGAATAGGTGTGAGCCAGATAAATACAGTATTTAAGCATCATATCTGCTGTAAGGTTTTGTGTTCCTTCATCAATAATGAAGCTTATGCCGTCGTGGTTGAAGGAAATACTTTCAGCAATTTCAATTTCAGCTTCGCCGAGCATACCCATAAGACCTGTAAAGCCCTCTTCGTCAATTATCAGGTAACGATTGAAGCCTACACCCGTGTGTTCACTTACTGCCCAGAGAAACTGGCTTATGCCTCCCGTCTGCAGGTGGAAGGGCATGCTTCCCGACATATCGTTAACTGTAACATTTATTTCAGGTTCAACAAAGGTGAGCTGCATTTTTCCCTCTTCAGAATTCAGGTGCACAATTATAATTGAATGTACAGATGTTTTATCGTTATTGGTAAGTGCAAACAGGAAGTTGGAGTCTATTTCCTTTGTTGCCTCGGCAGTGTATTCCTGTTCGGTGGTTTCTGTGGTTGTTTCTCCTGCTACGGCTTCAGTCTTATCCTTACTTTTATCAGTAATAACGGATACTGCGGAAACGAGCACAAGCAGTGCGATTATTACACTGAAAGATGCTATAATCACCTTTTTGCTCGGGGTGCGGTGAAGGAAATGTATGTTTTCAACCTTTTCCGAAATAAAGAAGAAAAAATCCTTTACCGTAAGAACAAAGCCGCTGTTCATTATTTTTTCTATTAAGCTTTCCATAAATATATCTACCCTCGTAAATTTATTCGGTAGGTTATTTTACCACAAAGACCCCTTCAAGTCAAATCGGTGGTGTTTTTCTTTATAAGCCTTTACATATATAATGTTTTGTGGTATCATAATTCTGTATGTAAAGCAAGCGGTATTGAGTTGATTTACTGTATTTAAGCGGAAAAAGACAGTCAGTGTCCGACACTGCAATGTATTATAGTTTTTTTGCCGTGGCGGTTTTACTAAACCTTTTATCAAATTTTTAAATATAGTTTTTCCACTAACTCCGTGTGCTCATGCCGTTATAATTGTGACGAAGTCACCACATCGCAGAGGCTCCCCTTTCAGGGGAGCTGGCAAAATCGTAAGATTTTGACTGAGGGGTTATACTTTATTAATTTTTGTTTCAATAAATCTTTCAGTCGTCAACGCTGCGCTTGGCGTTACTTTTGTCGCTTGTGACAAAAGTAACCAAAAGCACGCTTTTGGTTCAATCAGTCCGAAAGAGGCTAATTTGCCGAGAAAGGTTTTATATTCTTTAAAGATATAGTCCTTTTCCATTGTTTGATATATCTTCAGATTTATTTTATCGGCAAAACCGCAATTTCTCCCGTTAGTCTTTACTCTGTGTTTGTGCTCCACAGTTATTCCTACTGATACGCTCAATAAACACATCCGCTACGGTCAATTAATTCCGTCAGGCTGTTAAACTCGTCAGCTTTTCTCGTCTGCTGTTTCACTGCCGTATATTCCGACTCTCGCTGACCGCTACGGAAGTAATTCCATTTTATAGATTTCCACGAGCCTTTGATATACTGACGATACTTTACGGAATTATTCCCTAAGCAGTGTCTATAAAGTAATGTATAAGCGGTTTACAATCAAATTAAGTAAGCGAATCTCTGTCCCGTACGAACAACCCGTAAGGGTTGTATGCGGAGACGAATGTTGGTGTATGCTCGTGGTATACCCGTAGCACCCCAAAAAGGGCGCTTTGCATACTTTGGCGCTCGAATGAACCAAAGTATGTGCCACAGCGGCATGAGCGTACGGAGCTAACGGAAAAACTATACTTAAAAGTTTTATAATAGGTCAGATAAAAGCTCCACGCCAAGCGTTGAAAGATTTATTGAAACAGAAATTTTAAAAGAGCAACCCCTCAGTCAAAATCTTACGATTTTGCCAGCTCCCCTTTCAGAGGAGCCTCTGCGATGTGGTGACTTCGGCACAATTTAAAAGGCATGAGCGTACGGATATTGAGGTAAAACTACATTTAAAAGTTTTATAAAAGGTCAGGTAAAACCTCCACGGCAAAAAACTACTTACAACTAAAAGAATTATTGAAACAAAAATAATATACCAACCACATACAAACAATAAGTTGTGTTTTAAAAATTAAGAGAGGAAAACATTATGAATAAGGATAAATATATAAAGGAAAAGCTTATACTCTATTCTTCAAAAATACTCATAACCGCAGTTTTTGCAGGCACCCTTTACGCAGTGTGGATTAACTTTTATAATCAGTTTATTCCCACACCCTTCTTCCGTTTGGGCAACTACCTTTTAGGTGTGCTGTTTGTTGCAATTTATGTTTCCTTTGTAAAGGTTTACGGCGGCTTTATGGTGGGTACGGCGCCTGTTTGGGACCTGATATTCTCTCAGATAATAGCCATAGGTTTTCTGCAGGGCTTCTGTTATGTTATTTTCTCTCTTTTAAGCTACCGCCTTGTATCTGTAATGCCGTTTATACTTATGTTTGCTGCCTTTTCTGTTTTTGCCGCACTGTGGTGTTTTGCGGCAGATAAGCTTTATTTCAGTATGCACGCACCCAGAAAAACCGTTGTTGTTTTCGGCAACCTTGATTCTTACCTTTCACTCAAGGGTATCAGAAGTATGGATAAACGATTTACCGTTGTACGCACCTTCAACACTGATAAAACCTCACTTTCTGAGCTTTTTGACCAGATTAAAACTGTTGAAGCTGTTTTCCTTTGCGGTGTTCATTCCGACTACCGCAACGAGGTTGTGAAATATTGCATTGCCAACAACAAAATTGCTTATGTAAAGCCCAAAATTTCCGATACTATTATAAGAGGCGGTAAAACCATTCAGCTTATGAACGTTCCCGTTTACCGCTGTAAAAGAAGTGAAGGCAGTCTGATTTATCAGTGGACAAAGAGGTTCTTTGATATTCTGCTTTCGCTTATTGCAATTATTATTGCCTCTCCGGTTATGGCAGGTGTGGCGCTTGCCATAAAGGCTTATGACAAGGGTGACGTATTCTATAAGCAGACGAGACTTACCACAAACGGCAAGAAATTTGATGTTATCAAATTCAGAAGTATGATTCAGAATGCGGAAAAGGACGGCGTTGCAAGACTCGCTTCCGACCATGACAGCAGAATCACTCCTGTGGGTAAAATCATCCGTATGCTCCGCCTTGATGAGCTGCCTCAGCTTTTCAACATTCTTATGGGTGATATGTCCTTTGTCGGACCCCGACCGGAAAGACCCGAGATTGCCGCTGAATACGAAAAGGATATGCCCGAATTTGCCCTTCGTCTTCAGGTAAAGGCAGGCCTTACGGGTTATGCTCAGGTATACGGCAAATACAACACGCCGCCATACGATAAGGTGCAGATGGACCTTATGTACATTGCAAACCAGAGCCTTCTTACAGACCTTAAGCTTATGCTTATGACCTTCAAGATTCTCTTTGTGCCCTCAAGCACCGAAGGCGTTGATGAAAAGCAGACAACGGCAAAAAGAGAAAACACCGAAGAATAAATACCACGGAGAAATTCAGATGAACTCAGATTATCATAACGGCGGACAGTACGATGCCCTTAATTACATCAACAGCCGCCCCGACTACAACTCTTTTTTCGACCCCTCAATTTTATGGAGAAAGAGTGAGGACAAAAGAAAGCTGAGAAAGCTCGGCCTCTTAAGCGGCGGGGCTCTGCTTCTTTATATCCTTGTGCAGTATACACTTATTTTTGCACTGCAGATTTTCGGCATAAGTGAGCTTTACGGCAGCAACGAAATTTTTCAGTGCGCCTTTGATATAATTCTTTCAATTTTAGGAATGTATATCCCCTTTGCCCTTCTGGGAAAGGCTATGCAGAAAATAAGCGGTGAAGAAAACCCCGTACCCCTTGGAAGACCTCTCAGCGTACCGATGTGCCTTCTCGCTGTTGTGGCAGGTCTCGGACTATGCATGGTTGCGAATTATGTAACCTCAATTATTACAGTTATAATGGCACTTTTCGGCTTAGAGCTTTCTACCCCCGATATTGCAATGCCTACGGGTGTTCTCGGTGTTTTTCTCAGCGTTGTAAGAATCGGCGTTGTTGCAGCAGTTGTTGAGGAGTCGGCAATGCGCGGCTTTGTTATGGGTAACCTGCGCCGCTGGGGTGACGGCTTTGCAATTGTTATGTCAGCCTTTCTTTTCGGCTTTATGCACGGCAATCTTATTCAGGCACCCTTTGCCCTTATTGCGGGTATGGGACTCGGTTACCTCAGCGTTAAAACAGGCACACTGTGGACGGGTGTTATCATTCACTTTTTGAACAATATAATTTCTCTTTCCGTAACCTACCTTTCCGATGTTATCCCCGAAGAAACCCTTAATGCTGTTTACGGAGCGCTTATATATATATTAATGATAGCAGGAATTTTCTGCTTTTCGGTTTTCAATAAAAAAACAAGGCATATACCTTTAAGAAGAAATGAAACTGCTCTTTCAACGGCAGAGCGTGTAACAACCTATCTTCTCAATCCCACAATGCTTGCCGCTTTCGTTTATATGATTCTTGTTACGGCAACATTTATTTCAACTTATTCGGCAGGTCAGTAAAAATGGAAAACAGCAGGAAGTTTATGAAAGAGGCACTGTCCTTAGCGCAAAAAGCCTACGAAGAAGGCGAAGTGCCCGTCGGTGCGGTAATAGTTTTTGAGAATAAAATCATCGGCAGAGGATATAATAAAAGGGAAGGAAGACAGAACGCCCTATGCCATGCTGAAATTGAAGCAATCAATGAAGCGTGCCGTACCCTCGGTTCCTGGCGGCTTACAGGATGTGAAATGTTCGTTACCCTTGAGCCCTGTCCCATGTGTACCGGGGCCATAATAAACGCCCGGATTGAAAGGGTTGTTTTCGGTGCTTACGATGAAAATATGGGCTGTATGGGCGGCCTTTGCAATCTTTTGGAATTGCCTTCCTTCTATAAGCCTGTTATTGTAGGCGGATATATGGAAGCTGAGGCTTCAAGGCTCTTGTCAGACTTCTTTTTAAAGCTCAGATAAGGATGTTTTTTAAAAGAAGAAAAAAATCGAAAAAAGTTTAAAAAAACTATTGACAAAAGTTCTTTTATATAATATAATATGCAAGCGTTGTGAACAGCGGCGTAGACGTGGCGGCATAGCTTAGTTGGCTAGAGCGTTCGGTTCATACCCGAAAGGTCGTAGGTTCAAGTCCCACTGCCGCTACCATTTTTAAAATAAAGAGTGTGGGATACGCGTTCCTTCCTCTTTTACATATAAGGCCCGGTGGTCAAGCGGTTAAGACACCGCCCTTTCACGGCGGTAACACGGGTTCGATTCCCGTCCGGGTCACCACAAAAAAAGTCTCTTTTGTCGATAGACAAAAGAAACTTTTTTAATGATATCCGTTCCTGCCAGAACGGATGATATATCTTCGATATGATATCCACCTATGGTGGATGATATATGCCTTCGGCATATGAAGGAACGGATATTATATCATGCTTGCGGAGCAAGTATATCATGCGGCGTTAGCCGTATAACATATTGCGCAAGCGATATATCATTGAAAAACGCGATATTTTATAGTATAATGTCATTGAAAGAAGGTGCTTTTATGTCCGAAAACAAATTACTTGACTTGTCTTTTGAATTTGCAGTTGCTATTGTGAATCTTGTTGACGGTGTAACTGCGCCAAAAAGTTCCTATATGACTGATCAGCTCGCAAGAGCAGGCACATCGGTTGGCGCTAATATCCATGAAGCACAGTACGCACAGAGCAAGAGAGATTTTGTTGCAAAGTTGGAAATTGCTTTGAAAGAATCCAACGAAACGAGTTATTGGTTGAAGTTGATGTATGAAACCAAAAGAATAGACATTGAGACTTATCAATACACAGAAAAACTGTG
>JAZSDP010000044.1:0-1887 GCA_045531265.1 Acutalibacteraceae bacterium | reverse complement strand
AACATTGTGCCGCCGCTTGTGCCCTTAACATTACGCAGGTTGCCGAAGGCGTCATAGGTATAGTTACGGACTGTTCCGTTACCGTAGGTTGTGCTTTGCAGAACGCCGTTGTTTGCACCGAAGGTATTGGTGGAAAGGGCTTTGCCGTTGACGGTTGTTGACTACAGTGGGGCGGCGGTGACCGCCCCGTTATTCACTTTTCGTCAACACATAGAACCGTCCCCTGTCTTCGCGGTGAGGTTTTCACGCTAACCGTCCCCTGATTGTTATTTGTTCTCAAACAACATAAACGAAAGCACCAAGACTATTTCAAAGATCAAAAATAATCCTATGGCAGCTATTAAAGTATAATAATGCGATGAATAAACTATTGCTACCGCTGAAAAAACAATCAGCCAAAGCATAGCTAAAGCAACTAAAGAATATATGATGCATTTTTTGAATACATTCTTTCGACAATCTTTGCTTTGAAAATTAAAATTATTTTTTGAAGCTTTATATTTTCGCAAACAATAAAACATCAATATTAGTGTAGTTATAAGTAAAATTCCTGCAAAAGCTATAAGAACAACAAGAAGTTTATTCATAATCATCCTCCTCACTTACAAACAGAAATATTTCAATTACAAATGCTATTGTATCTAACGAGGCCTTACTAAAAGCAACAACAGCCGCTACATAATTTTGAGTTGAAATCTCATATATTCCTACAACAATATCAATTGCGAGGTTTCCACCCTGTACTAAAAGTAAACATGCCTCCAAACCGTGTTTAAATTGTTTATAAACATTCCGTCTATCTTCATGTATGTTCTCACTATCATTTGACTTGCTAGTGTTTACAGAATGCACCATATTATGCATGTACTCAAACGACTGTTTTCTTTCCTCATCTGTCTCTCGTGAAGGAGAAGCACCAACAACAGGTCTTTTACCACCAAAATCAATCAAAACAATCGGATTATTAAGACAGTAAGTGTACGTGTTATATCCTAATAAATAATCAGCATTCAACTGTGAATCCGAATTAATAAACCTACCAGTTTCAGGGTCATAATACCTTGACTGCAGATAGTAAAGCCCTGTATCGCTGTCATAGTAATAACCACGATACCTGAAGGGGTTAATTTCCGACCAGTATTGAGCGGTTGTTGAGGGTGTGCCGCCTGTTGCGTTGGTTTCGGAAATGATGTTGCCCCAAGCGTCATATTCATACTTTACAACCAGCTCACCTGAGGGGTTGTAAAGTGCAGTGACATCGCCCAAAGAGTTTGTGGCGAGATACATGGTGTAGGTTGTGCCGTCTGCCTTGTAATATTTTATGGCAGAGGGTACACCGTAGCTGTCATAATAATAGTAAATGTCAACACCGTTGCGGTCTTCGTAAAGAAGCTTTCCGTCAACGTACTGATAAGTTGTTTTTGCACCGTTGACTGTTTTTGAGCCACGCAAGCCGTCAGCATCATAGGAATAGCTGATTGATGTGCCGTTTTTGCTGTAGGTCTTAAGCTCCCTGCCTGCCCAAGTCATTGCTGCACCACGGTAGGTTGTGGGGTTACCTATGGCATCATAGTCAATTGCTTCACCGTTATATGAGGTTAAAAGCTTTGTCCAGCCTGCATCACTGTCAGCACCGTAAGTATAATTTATTGTGCTTGTGGCAGTACCTAAGTTGCCGGTTGTGTAAGGATAAACAATTTTTCTTTCTATGTTTCCGTAGTCGTCATATTCGTAAACATAGGATTTATTTGCTGTTTTGTTGTTTTCCCTTGTAAGCTGATTCAGGTCATCATATTCATAGGTCCTGTGGAAAACAAAATCAGCACCTGAGCTTATGCTTGCTGTTTTAACAGTGGTGATATTGCCAAGGTCATCATAAGTGTATTT
>JAZSDP010000041.1:0-3671 GCA_045531265.1 Acutalibacteraceae bacterium | reverse complement strand
CAAGAAATGTTCCCGAAAAAAATGTAACGGGAGCGATAACAGACTCCAATTCGCGATACTATGATGTCCATTTAGCGTTGCATTCGAATGCAGGCGGGGGAGATTTTGCGGGCAAACTCCGCGGAATAGATAACTATTATTCTCCATACAGCAAACTTTCCAAAGACCTTGCGGTGATTATTTCAAATAATCTTCAGAATATCTATCCTTTACAAGGAAAAGTTCAGGCATTACCGACAACAACTCTTGCCGAAGTAACAAGAACAAAAGCTGTTGCCGTTCTATCCGAACTCGGTTACCATGATAATCCTTTAGATGAAGCATGGCTCAAAGAAAATCTTGACAGTATAGCTAAAGTTCTTGTTCAGTCACTCTGTGATTATTTCGGTATTCCTTTTATTGAACCTGGAACAGTTTACAGTGCAACAGTCGCAACCGACGGTTCGGGGCTTAATTTAAGAGCTTATCCTTCGTTACAGAGCAAGATTCTTCTCAGTATGCCGAATAATTCCGAAATAACAGTCTATGGTCAGTATGGAAACTGGTATGTTGTGAATTATAAAGGGAATATCGGTTATGCATATTCCGATTATGTAGCCTTGAAATAAAGAAAAACCCACTCATAACGAGTGGGTTTTGTATTGATTTTCAGCTTATGCTTCTTCAACGATTTCAGAATCAACAGCATTCTTTCTGATGCTTTCGATTCCGTCTTTACAGCTGCTCTTAGCCTTATAGCCTTCGCCAACTGCGATAATCTGTCCGTTCTTTGCTTTGAGTCTGAAACGGAATTCGCCTGCTTTGTCTTTATATACTTCAAACTTGGGGTTCTTTTCTGTCTGATATCCTTCAACAGTCTGATCTTCGAGAGCAGCGATAGGAGCGTTTGTGATTACGCTGTTAACACCGTTCTTGCAAGAATCGAGTGATTCATAAGTTTCACCTGTTGCAATGATTTCGCCGTTGCGTGCTTTAAGATTGAATGTGTATCCACCTGATTTTGTTGTCTTGATTACAAACTTGCCCATTTTAAATATGCCCCTTTCAGTTAACATAATATTGAATTCTGCGACATATTTCGCATATCCACCCAAATTATAACAATTTTTTCTGGTTGTGTCAAGAATTTAACCCTATGATAAAAATAACTTGTGTGGTATTATAATTATTGGGTTAAAATTTTATCACACCCGCCACTTGACAAACCGAAATAAATGTATTATAATATTAAAGTTGCAATATTTCGAGGCGTAGCTCAGTTTGGTAGAGTGCTTGGTTTGGGACCAAGATGCCGCAGGTTCGAGTCCTGTCGCCTCGACCAGAAGAACATCCTTTTTGGGTGTTCTTTTTTTATTTACAGAACAAACAAAGGCATCTTGCGGACCAAACCAATTTGGGACCAGGTGTCGGAGCCGACCGCTGCCTGCGGCAGAAAAAGGAAGGCGAAGATGCGAAAAAATACAAGCAGTGATGAGAAAATCCGAAATCAATGCGCCGATATTTTTTCGGGTAGTCCGCAGGTTCGAGTCCTGTCGCCTCGACCAAATGATATAGGGTAGCCAATCTGAACAAAACTTCGGATTGGCTGCTTTTATTTTTTAAGAACAAAAAATAGTTGAAATTTTACTATTTTATGGTATAATCAAAATGAACTATTGTTTTGACGGAGGATAACCTAATGAAAAAAATAGCAATGTTCACAATGGGTACCAGAGGGGACGTTCAGCCATATATTTTCTTGGCACAGGAATTAAACAAAAACGGATATGATGTACTGCTTGGTTCTCATCCCTGCTGGAAACAACTGATTGAATCCAGCAACGTAAAATTTGCACCTATCGGACCTGATATTGATATAGAAAAAGAAGCTGCAATCATTCGTGGAAAAAATAAAAATCCCATGCTTAGTATGCTCAAAACAATGAATTTTGTTTTTGATATAATCGTTGAATCTACAGCAGATGTTTTTGAAACCTGCAAGGGAATGGATCTGATTGTGGTATCGCACGCTCAGATGGGAGCAACAGAAGCAGAAGTTCTTGGCATACCAACAGTTAATGTTACTTTACAGACTGAGATGATTCCCGAGAAATTAAAAAAGCAGACTTTCATCAATAAAATAATCGGCGGCTTTATAGCAGGTCAAATTGCTAAACCATATAATAAAATCAGAAAAGAATATAAATTAAAACCTGCAAAAGATATCGGAATGATTATGTCATCAAATTATGACCTGATTCCCATCAGCAAATACGCCAAAGAAAGAAATCCCTATTGGGAACCTCATCATGTTTTTACAGGTTTCTGGCACCAGGAAGAAAAGGATTATAAGCCCGATGAAAAACTTGATAACTTTTTAAAAAACGGAGATAAACCTGTTCTTTTGACACTGGGCGCAATGTCTTTTGAAGATAAAGCTGAGATACATAAGCTTGATGCATTTGTAAAAGCCTTTGAAAAAACAGGAAACAGAGCTGTTATACAAGGTTTTCAGAAATCCTTGCAGGAATACAAATTACCTGAGTCAATGATTGCGATAGGTTCTGTTCCTCATAGTTATCTTTTTGATAAATGTAAAATGGCAATACATCACTGCGGTTTCGGCACATCGGCAGCGACCTTGATTTACGGCATTCCGTCAATACCTGTTCCCCATGTTCTAGACCAAAGAGGACAGGCGGATATGCTTATAAAATTAGGAGTTGCTACCGAAGAGATAGATGGTCATAATGTAACAGAGGAAAAGATTATTTCCTGTATTAAAGATATGGAATTACATTATGAAGAAAGATATCAGAAAGTAAAACAGCTCTCCGAAAAAATCAAAAACGAAAAAGGTCTTGAAACAGCAGTTCGCTACATCAACGAAATCATATAAGTCATTTCAAATTTTATATAAATTAAAAAATCTATTTTGACCACTATTTACAAATGATATAGGGTAGCCAATCCGAACAAAACTTTGGATTGGCTACTTTTTTATTCCTCACAAACCGCTTAACAAAGCGGTTTTTCTTATTTCACTCTAAAACTGCTCAAAAGTCATATCTTTCCAAAAACGGATAAAAAACTTTTACCGAGGTACCCGATCCGAACCCCTGCCAATGATAAAAAAACTCGCCGCCGTTCCAACGAACAGTGGCGGTTTAACTTAACCTGCATTATCCAATGATCCAAAATAATTCTTCTCGAAAACATCCGGTGCTTTCTGCCCTATTGTTTTATGAGGTCTTTTCTTATTATAAAACTCAATATAGTCCGAAACTGTTTTTTCGAACTCACGCTCACTCTTTATCTCTCTTCTATAAAGATCTTCCCTTTTAAGTGAAGAGAAAAATGATTCCATCACCGCATTATCATGGGGTGTCTGGGTTTTCGAATAAGACCGCTCCACCCCAAAGGAGTCAAGATACTTGCAGAATACTTTTGAGATGTAGTTGCTGCCATTGTCACTATGAAATATCAACCCCTTTTCAGGCTTTCGTGTTTCAAAGGCTTTCTTGGCTGTCATTTTC
Source organism: Acutalibacteraceae bacterium (assembly GCA_045531265.1). Lineage (GTDB taxonomy): Bacteria > Bacillota > Clostridia > Oscillospirales > Acutalibacteraceae > UBA6857. The sequence continues at coordinate 156 of JAZSDP010000041.1, read as the reverse complement.
ACAAGATGAGTGCTGTTATTTCGTGAAATTTTATATGCAATAACTTTTCTTGAAAACAAATCAAGTATAGCACAGAGATAAAATTTCTTTCCATCGAAGTAAAATTCTGTCACATCGCTTACCCAAACCATGTTAGGCTTTTCTGTATGAAATTCC
>JAZSDP010000028.1:0-41674 GCA_045531265.1 Acutalibacteraceae bacterium | reverse complement strand
AGATAGTTTGCTTCTTCCATCATAAACCATGCACATTCGATATCGTGGCCAGGGTTTACAACACGGCCTTCTGTAACCTCCAGCATTGGTGTGCCGTCAGGTTTAACTGTTTCCAGTGTGCAGCCAAGGTCTTTTTTGTAGTGGAAGTTGATGATTGCATCTGTGCACTCTTTTGCTCTCTGTGTGTAAAGTTCTTCTCTTTCAGGGTCAACACGGCGCATAATTGCTGTTGTGTTAAGGAAAATCATCGGGTCGGCGAGAGCTCTGCCCGTTCTTGTTTCGGGAATTGTTTTGGCACCCATGCCCGTGGGGTCTTTTTCACCGTGGTTGAGAGCATAAATCATATTGTATGCCTTTTTTGCTCTTTCCAGGCATTCCTTATCACCTGTTACGCCGTAATATTCTGCGTTTGCAATGCAGTAAAAGCCTTCGGAGAAGCAGTATCTTCTCTGGCGGAGAGGCTTACCGTCAGCAGTTACGGTGAAATACATTCTGTCGCCTGCTTCACGGTTGATGCAGTATTTTTCCATAAAGTCAAGGCAGGATTTTGAAGCGGCGAGCCACTCCTCTTTTACGCCGTAAACGTGGCAAAGGTAAGCGAAAATCCAACCGCAACGGCCCTGCATCCATACGGATTTATCCGTTGAGTAGATTTTGCCTTCTCTGTCAAGGCAGGTGTAAACACCGCCGTTTTCCTTATCCATACCGTTTTTGAGCCAGAAATCAACACAGAGACTGAGCTCATCCTGCATCCATTTCTGCACGTCCTTTAAATAAGCCTTATTCATAATCATTCACCCAAAAATTTTTCCTTAGCATCATCAATCATAGCCTTAACCTTTGCGGCAAGGGGCTTGCTTTCTTCTTTAAGACCTACGAGAGGCTTTCTTGCATCGCCGATGTCAATACCCTGAAGGCGGAGAACCTCCTTTGCGGCGGCATACATATTGCACTTGCAGTCGCACATAGCGTAAATAATATTATTTATTGCATACTGGATTTCTCTTGCTTTGTCAAGGTTGCCTTCCTTAATGAGTCTGTCAGCTTCCAGGAAAAGCTCGGGCATAACGCCGTATGTACCGCCGATACCGCCCTGGGCACCGATTGCACGGCCGGAGACAAACTGCTCGTCGGGTCCGTTGAATACAACGATATCATCTCCGCCCTCTGCCTTGAACATCTGAATGTCCTGGGTAGGCATGGAGGAGTTCTTAACGCCTACAACACGGGGATTTTTCAGCATTTCACGAAGAAGGGGCATTGTAAGGGAAACACCTGCAAGCTGAGGTATGTTATAGATAACAAAATCTGTGTTAGGTGCTGCTGAGGAAATATCATTCCAGTACTGAGCGATAGCTTCCTCGGGAAGTCTGAAATAAATGGGGGGGATGGATGCAATGGCATCAACGCCAAGAGATTCTGCATGAGCGGCAAGCTCCATTGAATCTGCAGTGTTGTTGCAGGCAACATGGGCGATGATTGTCATTTTATCGCCTACGGCCTCCATAACAGCTTCGAGAATAAGCTTTCTTTCTTCCTTGCTCTGATAAATGCATTCGCCTGATGAGCCGCACACATAAAGACCTTTTACGCCTTTGTCGAGAAGCCATTTTGCAAATGCCTTTGTTCTTTCGGGGCAGACCTTGCCTTCATCGTCATAACAAGCGTAAAAGGCAGGGATTATGCCGTGATATTTTTCAAGATTTTTCATTTTATCAAATCCTTTCAGATTAATTCGGGGTAATTATAGCACAAAATTTTCCGGTAGTCTATCTTTTATATAATATTTTTTTATATTGTGTCGGGATTCCGATGAAGCTTTTAACAGTCAACGCTGTGCTTGGCGTTATAATTGTGACGAAGTCACCACAACGCAGAGGCTCTCCTGAAAGGGGAGCTGGATTTTTACGAAGCAAAAAGACTGAGGGGTTAAATTTATGTTTCAATAAATCTTTCAGTTGTAAGTAGTTTTTTGCCGTGGCGGTTTTACCTGACCTTTTATAAGACTTTTAAATGTAGTTTTACCTCAATATCCGTACGCTCATGCCGCTGTGGCACATACTTTGGCGCTCGAATGAGCCAAAGTATGTGCCACAGCGGCATGAGCGTACGGATATAGAGGAAAGGCAGAAGTTTTAAATTTTATAAATGGTTGGGTAAAAGCTCCACGGCAAGAACAGAAAAGTTTTATTGAAACATTTTACCAATAAAACCCACTATTCTTTCAACACATTCCTCAGCAGTAAGTCCGTCACAGTCAACGGTGAAATCCGCATACTTTTCATAAAGTGGCTTTCTTTCTGAATAAAGGTCGGCAATTGTTGTGCCTTCCTTCATAGCCACACCCCTTGTGTGAATATTCTGAAGACGCTTTTTAAGCTCGCTTACAGAAACGGAAAGATAAACGGTGACACTGTTTTTCTTCAGCTTTTTCATCGCATTTTTACCGTAAACGGCACTGCCGCCTGTAGCAATTACAGTGTTTTTGAAAGAGCAATCGGAAAGCACCTCATCTTCAATTTCAATGAATTTTTCCGTGCCTTCTTTTTTTATGATATCACAAAGGCTGCAGCTGTATTTTTTCTGTATCAGAAGGTCGGTGTCGGCAAAATCGCAAAGAAGAGACTTTGCAAGAAGCACTCCTATGGTGCTTTTTCCTGCTCCCGGCATACCGATAAGTACAATATTATTCAATATTCATACTCCTTTCTTGTTTCATATACTGCTGTGATATTATCATAAAAAGCGTTTTTTTGCAATAAAAAGGGCAAAAATGCAACAAAAATGTATTTTTATTCATTATTATGTATAACAAATATATAAAATTTATAAAAATTGCATATTAGACTTGACAAAGGGCGGTAAAATATTATACAATTGATGATATCATAATTGATAAAAATATATTTAAACGGAGGAAAAACAATGAAAAAGATTCTCGCAATCGTTCTCGCTGCACTTATGCTCTTCACTCTTGCAGCTTGCGGCGGTAAAAACGCAACAGAAGGCAATGCAGGCGGAAACACCGCAGTGATTGAAAACATCACAGCAGGTACAGGTGGTACAACAGGTACATACTATGCATTCACAACAGCTGTAGGTCAGATTCTTAACACAGATGCCTACAAGTTCACAGTTATTTCAACAGGCGGCTCACAGGCTAACATCGAAATGATTGCTGACGGCGACGCTCAGTTCGCTATCGTTCAGAACGACGTTATGAACTATGCATACAAGGGCACAAACGGCTTTGAAGCTCCTATCACTGATTTCTCAGTTATCGGCTGTGTATATTCAGAGGTTTGCCAGCTCGTTGCAACAAAGGCTTCCGGCATCAAGACTATCGCAGACCTTAAGGGTAAGAGCGTAGCAGTTGGTGACGTTGGCTCAGGTGTTTACTACAACGCAGAACAGATTCTTGCAGCAGCAGGTCTTGATATCGATGCTGACATCAAAAAGACAGCAGCATCCTTCGGTGACTCTGCAACAGCTCTTAAGGACGGCTCAATCGATGCAGCTTTCATCACTGCAGGTACTCCCACAACAGCTATCACAGAGCTTGCAACCTCAACAGATGTTGTTCTTGTTGACCTTGGCGCAGATGTTATTGCAAAGCTTATCAAGGATCATCCCTTCTATGCTGAATACACAGCAACAGAAGCTGACTACGATTTCGTTAAGGAACCCGTTAAGACAGTTGCTATCAAGGCTACCTTCGTTGCAACAAACGATATGAGCGAAGACCAGGCTTACGAAATCACAAAGAACCTTTGGGAAAAGCAGGCTGATATCGCAGCAGCTCACGCAAAGGGTAAGGAAATGGATATCAAGAACGCAGTTGCTCCCGCAGGTGACGTTCCCCTTCATCCCGGCGCTCTTAAATACTACAAGGAAGTTGGCGCTATCGCTGAATAATTTTCCTTGAAATCAGTTTATAATTTAAATGCTGATATTAAGAAATAAATGCTGCATTAAACCTGCAGCATTTATTTTGGATTTATAAGTAAAAATAAAAATAAAACAAAGAAAAGGAGGAAAGGCCCGTGGCAGAAAATAAATCTAATTTTATGGACGACCTTGAAACAGTTGATGCTGATGCCATAATGCAGGAATTTGACCGTGAAAGCAATGTCAGAGTTTTTACCGGCTGGCGTAAAATAGTTATTACCGTTCTTATGGCAGGCTTCAGTGTTTATATGATTTCGATGGCGCTCCTGTTCCAGAATGCAACCAAATACACAAAGCTTACCACGTTCCTTGCTTTTATAATGTTTATAGGCTATCTCATTTTCCCTGCCTATAAAAAACAGACAAAGAGAATTAATTTCGTTCCGTTTTATGATATAATCCTCGCCGTAGTCGGTGCAGGCTCATTCCTTTATTACACAATTTTTCAGGAAGATATCATCCTGATGTCAAGAAGAATCGGTACACTTGAAATTGTAATGGCGGTTGTTGCCATAGTGCTTCTTGTTGAGCTTTGCCGAAGGGCAGTAGGTCTGCCGATTATTTTTGTGGCGGGTGCCTTTGTGGTTTATGCGGCAGTAAAGGCTTTTTCCGCAAACCCTGATACGGCAATGAGAAACCTTATGTACAGCCTTTTCTATGATGTGGCTAACGGTCTTTTCTCAACTCCGATTTACGTTTGCACAACCTTTATTGTGCTGTTTATTATTCTCGGTGCTCTTCTTGAAAGAACGGGTATCGGCACATTCTTTGTTGACCTTGCAAACTCCGTTGCAGGCTCATCAATCGGCGGTCCCGCAAAGGTTGCCGTTATTTCAAGTGCCCTTGAGGGTATGTATTCAGGTTCATCCGTTGCCAACACCGTTGGCTCAGGCTCAATCACCATCCCTATGATGAAAAAGACGGGCTACAAGCCTGAATTTGCCGCAGCTGTTGAAGCTGCCGCTTCAACGGGCGGTCAGATTATGCCACCGATTATGGGTGCCGCAGCCTTCCTTATGGCTGAAATGACAGAAACTCCCTATGCAACAATTGCCGTTACTGCAATTCTTCCTGCTGTTCTTTACTTTACCGGCATTTTTATGATGATTCATTTTGAAGCAAAGAAGTTAGGTCTTAAGGGTCTTCCCAAGGATGCAATTCCTAATTTCTTCAAGCTCATTTTAAGCAAGGGCTACCTTCTTATTCCAATTGTTGTGCTTGTTATTGCAATGAATCACTTCAGTGCAGGTATTTCTGCTTGCTTTGCAATTCTCACGTCACTTATTGTTTCACTTGTACCTCATACCAAGCTTGAAAAGAAGGATATGTGGAAATGGGTTCTTCCCGTAATTCCTGTGGCAGTTCTTCTCGGAATCTGGCTTCCTCTCGGCAGTGCTTATATGGCAAAGGCTGTGTTTGTGGCTATGGTGGTTTGTGTTGCACTTTCCTTCCTTACAAAGGGCAGCTCAAACCTCAACCCCGGCATTGTTGTTGAATCCCTTGAAAACGGCGCAAAGAACACAGTAGGTGTTGCTGTTGCCTGCGGTATGGCAGGCCTTATCTCCGGTGTTGTTACAATGACAGCTCTCGGTCAGCTGCTTATTAACACTCTTGTTCCCATTGCGGAAAACAGCACCTTCCTCGCACTGTTTCTTACAATGCTTTGCTGTATTGTTCTGGGTATGGGTGTTCCCACAACAGCAAACTATGTTATTATGGCAACAATTACAGCTCCCATTCTTATCAAAATGGGTCTTCCCGTTCTTGCGGCTCATATGTTCGTGTTCTATTTCGGTATTGTTGCGGATATTACTCCGCCCGTTGCACTTGCGGCATACGCAGGCTCGGCTATTGCTAAGAGTAATCCGATGAAAACCGGTGTTACGGCAACAAGACTTGCCATTACCGCCTTTATTGTACCTTATATCTTCGCTTACAGCCCCGATATGCTCTTAATAGGTGCTGAATGGTACAGAGTTATTCAGATTATCATAACCTCACTTATAGGTATTTTCGGTGTTTCAGCGGCTATGGAGGGTCATATGTTCATTAAGACTCCCTGGTGGCAGAGATTTATGTGCCTTGGCGGCGGACTTATGTGTATCATACCTTCCCTTGCAACAGACATTGTAGGTGTGGCACTTGTTGTGCTTGTAGTTGTAATTCAGAAGCTCACTGAAAAGAAACACAAGAATACACCCGTTTCTGCAGCAACTCAGGCTGAAACGAACGCAGCTTAATCAAACAGAAAAAAAGTCATCTCTTGGGCAAAAAGGCACCCTTAAAAGGGATGACTTTTTTATTGCCATTTTAATCGACATTTGACAATTATCTTTGATGTGTTAAATAAATCAAGTTAATAACCCGAAAGGAATGTTAAAATGAAAACCGAAAAAATATTTTCAAAGCCCTTATGTATAACAATTCTTTTTGCCGCTTTTGTTTACGGTCTTGCCCTTCCCTTCTTCTGGGGTAACAATCCTGCTTCCGAGCTTGGCACACTGTCCCTTCTTTGTGAAGACAGAAAGGCCTGGTTCTGGCTTTGGGGTGTCCTCACCTCAGGCGGAATACTGATTAATACACAGTATATGTACAACAAATTCAAAATGAAAAGCAGGTTTCTCAATATTCTTTGTGTTCTCGGCTTTCTTGGTATGTGCCTTGTTGCCCTTACCTTAGGCCACAGCATTGAGGATTGGAACCCGAAAAGAATTGCACACTGGGTTGCAACGGGCTTTTTTATTGCCGCTACGGTAGCTTCAATTGCACTGTTTTTCATCATCAACCGCAAAAAACACTCTAAGTTCAATATGCTTGCAATATGCACCTTCCTTATTTTAGGCACATTCGTTGTGATTTTTGCAACAGTGGGAAAGAGTGCACTTATGGAAATGATACCCCTTGCCCTTATTGAAATTTTCCTTTTCGCCGTTAATTTTACACCGTGGATTAAGGCTGAAGAGGGGTTAGTTACAAGCAACAAGCAATAAGTAGGGAGCGACGCCCTCGTCGCTCCGACAGTAGGGGCGGCCATTGGCCGTCCGTTTTAATGTAAAACAAGAAGGTCGCTGAGGTAAAAACTCAGCGACCTTCTGTTATTTGAGTATTTTTTCTGTGCAGTTACAAACATCTTCTTTTGTTTTGATGATGCCTTTGTGTATCAATTGACTGTTTTTGTAAGTCTTCAGTATACTACCGACAAAAATCTTTCTGCATTTAACAGAAATCCTGATTTCTGTTTCATTTTTTATAAAAGTAATGTCATAGCCTTTCACGAAAGGAGCAAAATGAACATTTGTTATTTTGTCATTTGCTTCTGCTGCTTTTTTAATAAGTGAAATCAATTCTGATATGAGAACAGTCTGATCGTAATACTTTTGTGAAACAGGAAGTTTAGCCATATCTTTAGGCTCTGTAAAGCTTCAGGATTTCTTCAATAGGTCCTGCAAAATCCTTTGAAACATTTGGAATATCCTTTTCGCCCTTAATGAATGCACCGAAAAGCATACCCTTATAGTCAGTTGACATCTGGAATTTTGAAATTACGTTTGTGAGAGCCTTTTTCTTGTCTTCGTTTTTGAGGTGTTCACAGTTTTCAAGGCTGATTTCAATTGAAGATGAGGGCTTTGCAGTAAGGGTGATTTCAAGAGTCTTGCCTTCTTTTCTCATTTCATATTTTGCAGCCTTACCGTTTGTCATTACGGTAACATCTGCCGATGTGATGTCTCTGAATTTGAGGATGTATGTTCTCTTTGCGGGGGCAACGCTTACATCGCCTTCATTCTTTGCGATTGTAAGGTATACCTTGTTTTCAATTTCGGAAACGGTGAAGTCGGTTTTAAGGTATGCGCCCTGCTGATAAGAAAGAGTCTCGCCGTCATCCTCATAAAGGGTGAAGGTGTTGTTGCCTCTGTAAATCAGAACCTCAAGCTCTTCCGGGTTGGAGCAATCGTTTGTTCTGTCATTACGGCTCATAGGTATGATTGCACCCTCTTTTGCAAGAACGGGGATGTAATCAATATCACGGTACATTCTTACAAACTGATTGCCCTCATAAATTCTGCCGGTGAAAATATCCGTGTATCTGCCTTCGGGAATCCATACATTAACAGAAGCAAGATTGGTGCTGTCGCTTGTGTGCTCTGTAATAGGGGCTACGATAAGCTCTGTGCCGAAGAAGAACTCGTTCCTGCACTTGTATGCACTTTCATCCTCGGGGTAAGCGTAATACATAGGCTCGCAGATAGCTCTGCAGTCAGTATGTGTACGGTAGTTCATTGTGTAGATATAAGGTAGAAGCTTGTGTCTTAAACGAAGAGCATCCGTTGCAATTCTCTGCACGGGACCGCTGTAATTCCAGGGCTCCTTACCTGCAAATTCATTGTTGGTGGAGTGAAGTCTCATAACGGGGCTGAACACACCGAGCTGTACCCAACGAAGATAGAGTTCATCGTCCTTTTTACCCATACAGTGACCGCCGATATCGTGGCTCCACCAGGGATATGCAATGTTTGAAGCTGTTGCGGTAAAGCCGGGTTGGAAATCGAGGCTGTTCCATGTCTGGGTTGTGTCTCCGCTGAAGCCTAAGGGGTAACGCTGTGAGCCTGCACCGCAGAAACGGGAAAGGATAAGAGGTCTGTGGTTATCCTTTGCGTTGTCAAGGAAGTGATAGTGATTAAGAGCCCAGAGGGGATCAAGGCCGGGAACGGCAGTTCTTGTGCCCTGCTGCCAGTCAATCCACCAGAAGTCAACACCCTTTTCTTCAAAGGGACGGTGAAGAATATCAAAATAGTTTTCGGTGAACTTCTTGTCTGTAATGTCGAATTTAACGGGCTGCTTCTTTGAGCTGTCCTGACCCATTGCACGGCACATATCCTCGTACTGGTCCTCAAACCAGCGCACACCCATTGAGGGGTGAATGTTAAAGGTTACGTGATAGTTGTCATCCTTGAGCTTTTTAAGGAAAGCGTCGGGATCAGGGAAAAGGTCAGTGTTGAAGCTGTAGCCTGTCCAGCCTGTTGACCATACATCGTAAACATATTCCATAAAGTTACGGTGAGGATGTACCTTGTGGCTCTTTTTGCCGAATTTTTCCCTGATGTTAACCCAGTGCCAGTCCATATCAACGGTGGCAACGGTGATGGGGATTTCTTCTTCCTTGAACTTGTCCATAAGCTCAAGGTATTCTTCCTGAGTATATGCCTTATAACGGCTCCACCAGTTGGAAAGGGCATAACGGGGAATAAGGGGCACCTTGCCCGTCAGCTTGTAAAGGTCTGTTGTGGCGCCTATGTAGTCATAGCCGTAAGCGAAGTAGTATTCATCCTTTTCCTTGTTATCTCTGGGAAGGATTGTTCCGTCCTCCTTCATAACAAGGGTGTCGCTGTCGTCCATAACTGCAACACCGCCCTTTGAGCATACGCCGTCAGTAAGGGTTATTATGCCTGCAGTGATGTCAAGTGTACGGCAGGTACCTTTAAGGTTACCTGACTTGTAATCCGTTACGGTTCTGCCGTCACGGAGCTTTATGCGGAGCATTTTTTCTTCCTTAAGGGAGTAAAGGAAGTTAGCCTTTGTTGTTTTGATTGTAACCGTGTCGCCGTCATCTCTGACCTCATAGCGGGGATAATCAAAATCACGGAACCATACGCTCTGGGTTGCCTCGTCACAGAAACGGGCATTTTTCTGATTTTCCACTCTGAGAAGACAGGAGGTAAGAACGGTAAAACGGATATTACCTCTTACAATTACCTGGCTTTCGTGAGCTACGGGAGAGGCTTCAATTTTAAATCTTTTTGCAAAGCTGTCCATAGTGTTCTCCTTTAACTTGATTTATATTTGATTTTATTTTCACATAACAGTTTCAACCACACCGGGCTTATCAACACAGAACTTATATTTTTTGCTGTAGTCCATACCGCCGCAGAGAAGCATAGTTTTTTCACTGCAGTTGTAAACGGCACTCCAGAGGGTGATTACCTGATGCTTTAAAAGCTTGTGCTGATAGTTAAGTGTAACCTCGGAAAGAAGCTGCATACCCTCATCCTCGGTGATAACACCGTCCTTTGATTTGAGGGTAGCCTGAATATGATCATATCTGTCCATTCCTCTGCCGTCGTGATTATCTCCGCCGGGTGTAAGGAAATAGTTGGTAAGGGAAAGGCAGTCATCCCTCTTTTCCTGCTTTATAACGTGCATTTTGTTATCAACATATTCTATAATCGCACTGTTGCCTGTAGCATCAGCGAGCTGATAGTGGTAGTTAATGAAAAGTGAATCGTGCATATCGTAGGAAGCAAAAAGCTCAATACCTTCGTCAACGGTGGCACATTTATCAAGTGCGGCACGGATTGCAACGGTTGTTATAATGGGCTTTTTACCCGTGTTCTGTTTTGTTGCCTTTGACTTGATTTCAAGCACTGCACAGGAAAAGCCTTTTTCGTTTATGCCGTCCATAGCCATATAGGGGGCACCCATAATGCGAAGGTGATTTTTGGCATTTTTCATTGAAAAATACTTTGTGCCGTGAATGAAAAATGTGCTGTCGATAACCGAAACACTGCGGTAACCTTTTTCGGGCTGAGTCCAGCAGACAACGGCGGGAGCTTCCTTATAGTCAAAGTTTCTGCCGAGGATATAGTCTCCGTCGGGAGTTTTTGCATTGAAGGTGGAGCAGGCAAATCCGCTGTGAGCAGGGTTGGGCATTACAGCAAGTCTAACCTGCTTCTGAAGGAAAAGGACAGCATCCATAATTGAGCTGCAGCCTTTTTTGAGAAGCTCGTCAAGGCCGTAGTCACATTTATATTCCATAGTCCAGAGGTTTTTATCAAGCTGCCTGAGGGTGGAAAGTGTTTTTTCGGTGTTTTCTTTTATTTTTTGATTTTTCTTCATTTTTTTCTTCCTTTTTATATGCTTTTGCCATATAAATTATGTATAACGGTTTATATTATATCATAGCCTTTTTGATATAACAAGTAAAGTTAAATTATTTTTTTCTTCAAAGCCTTGCAATTGGCAACCGAAAGCATTACAATATATACACAGAGAAAATAAAAAGGAGAAATAATTTATGGAAACACCACGTACCTATGTACCCTTCTGGGAATGGCCCGAAAAATCCAAGCAGACGGAATACACTGAACCTACATCTCTTTTGTCGCCCGACGGCACCCTTTTAGCTTCAGGCTGGGCAAGACACAATGTTTTTGATTACAAAAGAGAGTATGTAAAAAAAGGCAGCCCCATGAGTAAAAAGGAATGGGACTTCTATCAGGTTGCTGACGGCAACTATATGGTACAGTTGAGCTTTGCCAATATCGGCATTGGCGGATATGTTGCAGGCAAGCTTATCGACCTTAAAGAGGGTAAGGTTATTGTTGATGCAACTCAGCTTTTCCTTGGCGGCAAAAAGCATCTTCCTCCCCCTAAGGGTGATGTGCCCAACCGTTATAAGGACAAAATCGGAAAGGCTGAATTCGATTTTGACACCAAGGAAAATTCAAGAACACTCTGGTTTAAAATGGCTCTTAAGAATAAGACCGTTGAATGCAAGTTTGAAATGGATATTATGCCGGGACTTGAAAACATCACAACAGTTCTTCCCTTCAAGGGCGATAATAAGAAATACTTTATGACCACAAAGCAGAACTGTATGCCCTGCTCAGGCTATTACAAGGACGGCGATAAGGTTTACGAATTCAAAAAGGAAACCGCCTTCTGTGCTCTTGACTGGGGCAGAGTAAACACTCCCCACGAAATGGTGTGGTACTGGGGTAACGGCTCACAGTACATAACCGGTCCTGACGGAGAAAAGCATCTCTTCGGTTTTGAAATCACCTGGGCAATCGGTGACGAAAGCAATGCAACTGAAACCTGCATTTTCTATGACGGAAAGGCTCACAAGTTCGGTGCAGTTGATGTTGAAACCTTCCCCAAGCCCGATAAGTTTATGGATGACTGGAAGTTTATTTCTGAGGACGGCCGCTTTAACCTTACAATGAAGCCCACCTTTGACCACCATTCAGATATGAATCTCGGTATTGCAAGAATGCACACCCATCAGGTACACGGTATCTGGAGCGGTGATGTTACCCTTGATGATGGCACAAAGCTCGAAATCAAGGATATGTATGCCTTCTGTGAATATGTTGAGAATAAATGGTAAAAACAAAAGACCGTTGCGGTAGCAACGGTCTTTTGTAATTTACACATTAACTTCTTCTTTTTCGGTTTCGGCTGCTTCTGCAAAGTTCACAGTGAGAGCCTTTTCTCTTTTTTCCTTTCTCACAAGGTATATAAGAAGGGCAATTGAAGCGGGGATTGCACCCACAACGGCACAAAGAATATCCACGCTTGTGTCAAATACTGCCCACTGATTCTCGTTCTGTGCACCGAGGCCGAAAATTGCCTGAAACCAGGCATCTCTTTCGGGGCTTATATTGTAAGCCTGATTACATGAGTCTACCCAATAGTAGTCAACAAAGAACTCAAAAACCTCCCATATTGCAATTGCCATATAGGAAAAGCCTACTGCCGTAAAGGTGCGGAAAAGGGGAGATATCCTGTCACCCGCACGCACAAAAACATTAATGAACTCGTTACCCACAAAAACAATGAATGCACCTGCAAGAAAATGGAGAGTCTTATCCCAGGAGGGGATTTCGTGATTCCAGCGAAGGCCCTGAGCTAAAAAAGAGCCGAAGAAAATCATAACATTGAGCCAGCTCTGGCCGCGGAAGGAAAGCTTTTTAACAATTTTTACGGGAGCAAAAAGTATTCTCAGCAAAGGGAAAAGGAAGGTGCCTGCAAGGTTAACGGAAAGCAGAAGCACATTGCCGTCTGTAGGGTTAGTTCTGATAAGGTGAATAAGAGCACCCGCCTGAAGCACACGAAGCACCCACCAGAGTATGTATTCGGGAAGAGTAACATCCCTTTTAAGGGTGTTGATTTCACTTTTTATAAAGCATTTAATTGTGTTCATAATAGTCACCTTTGTGTTCAATGATACTGTAAAAATAGTATCACAAATTCAAGAAAAAATAAAGCATAAGTATAATTTTGTAATAATTTCTTAAGCAATGGGAGCTTTTTGCAACAATTTCTCAACATTGTTTTATTAATTGACACGAAAAAAGATAAATGCTATAATAAAAATAAAAGGAGGAATAAAAATGAAGAAGATATTTATACCCGTTGCAATTGTTGTGCTTATTCTTATGATTGTAGCTGTTATTTTAAGTAAGACCACACCCACCGACCCCGGCTTTCATGTTCACGAGGACGGAGAGACCCACTATTATGAAACTACCTATCATGTTCACGATGACGGAGTAACCCACTACGACGAGCACTGATATATTAAAGTAGTCAGTAGTTAGTAATGCGTCTAAGGTGCAATTCTTAATTAATAATAAAGAAAAGGGCGGTATCGCCCTTTTTGCTTTTTTAAAGGTCCTGCAAATCCGCTTCGGGAATATCAATTTCAAGATTATCCCTTGCAAGGTCAGTATCCAAAGCAGGATATGCGTCTGAAACGGGCTTTTCCGTCTTCATTCTGCCTTTAATTTCAGGGACGAAAGGCTCCCTGTTTTTCTTTTTGGGTGTTTCGTCAGGACGCTTCATACCTTTTTTAGCCATTTTTATCACCTCTTTAAAATTGTTCCCCGTTTTCAGAATTTAATGTTCCCGTTTGCAGGGTTCTCCAACACCTTCCCCTCTTTTGTAAACCGTGAGCCGTGGCAGGGACAATCCCAGCTGTGCTCCGCACTGTTCCACTTCAGCGCACACCCAAGGTGAGGACAGCGCTTCTTGGTCGGTGTGAGCAAATTGATAACTGACTCCGCACCGTTGAGGAAAAGCTGAGGCTTTATCATATTCCTTGAAGGGCTGTAAAGCTCTGTATAGGGGTTCTTTTTGCCCACCACAAGATCGCAAAGCATTTTTGCCGAAACCATTGCACCGGTCATACCCCATTTGTTAAAGCCGGTTGCAACAAAAAGGTCAGGTGTGGAAAGTGAATACTGCCCGATATAGGGAACAGAGTCAAGACTCATACAGTCCTGAGCCGCCCAGAAATATTTTTCTCTCGCCTCAGGGTAGTTTATGGCGGCAAAGCTTCTCAGTTCTTCCCAGTTACCGCCGTTTTTACCCGTTCTGTGGTCACCTCCGCCTAAAAGAAGAAGCCCTTTGTGACCCCGGAAGGACATACCCTTTTTTGCTTCGTCAACATACATTCCGTGAAGGTCTTTGCCCTTTTCAAGTCCGATAACATAAGAACGGTGCTGATAAAGCTTCATAAAATATAAGCCGTGCTTGTTTATAAAAGGAAAGTGAGTTGCAACAATTATTCTGTTTGCCCGTATTTTGCCCTTATCCGTAATTGCAGTTGTGCCGATAAGTTCTCTTACGAAGGTGTTTTCATAAATATTAAGGTCTTTTGAAATTGCACTTAAAAATTTAATAGGGTTAAACTGCGCCTGATCCGGAAAGCAGACTGCACCTTTTACCCTGAGAGGCAGCGGTACTGACTCATAAAATTTTGCGTTGTAGCCGATTTCTGAAAGGGCGTTCATTTCATCTTCGAGCTTTTTACGGTCGGAAAGAGAATAAACAAAGTTATCCTTAATTTCAAAGTCACAGTCAATATTTTTGCAAAGCTCGGCATAGCTTTCAAGGGCTTCTTTATTGGACTTTAAATACATATGTGCCTTTTCCTTGCCCTCGCTTTTTAGAAGCTTATCGTAAATAAGGCCGTGCTGAAAGGTGATTTTTGCCGTGGTGTTGCCCGTTGTAATGTCACAGAGTCTGCCTTTTTCAACTAAGGTATAATCAATACCTTTTTGCTTTAAAAAATATGCTGTGAGAATTCCGCATATGCCCCCGCCGATTACAAGAACATCGGTTTTTATATCTTCTGTAAGCTCAGGGAATGAGGGCATATCTGCTGTCATTTTCCAAAGGGATTTCATAGAAACAACTCCTTTTTTTCGTATTTTTCCCTTCTTTTAAAAAAATATCACAAAAATGGTTGACAAATGCTGTCTAATGCATTAGACTAAAAATGCAGTCTAACGCATTAGACAAGAAAGGAGTGCTTTTATGTCTTCACCTAAAATTTTTGAAAGTGAATACCGCTTCTGCCTCATACTCTGGGAATATGAGCCCATTTCAAGCGGTGAGCTTGCAAAGCTCTGTAAGGAGAAATTGGGTTGGTCAAGAACAACAACCTATACTGTGATAAAAAGGCTTTGCGAAAGGGGAGTTGTAAAAAACGAAGGCTCTGTTGTTACCTCACTTGTTTCCAAAGAGCAGGCACAGAAGGCTGAAATCGACGAGCTTCTGGAAAAGAAGTTTGAAGGCTCATTGCCCGCTTTTATTGCCGCCTTCACAAAGCACAAAAATTTAAGCGAAAAGGACATTGAAGAAATACGCAGTATTATTGACGGGAGGTAAGAGTAATGGAACAGATGTTAACAGGTTTATTCTTAAAGCTTCTGAATATGAGTATCAGCGGCAGCTTTCTTATGGGTACAGTTATTTTATTGAGGCTGATTTTTAAAAAAGCACCTAAATGGGTGAATTGCCTTTTGTGGACCGTTGCAGGACTGAGACTTATTATGCCTTTCTCTTTTGAAAGTGCACTCAGCCTTATACCTTCCGCTGAAACTGTTCCGCCTGAAATTATTTATGAAAAAACACCTCATATTTCAAGCGGTATACAGTCCTTCAACAGTGTTGTAAATCCCGTAATCGGCGAAGCACTTGCACCTTCACCGGGGGCGAGTGTTAACCCCGTTCAGGTAATAACAATAGTCGGGGCCTATCTTTGGATAACAGGTGTTATTGTGCTTCTGATATATGCCCTCATCAGCTATCAGAGCCTTAAAAGAAAAACCGCCGCCGCAACACTTTTAAAGGATAATATTTTCCAAAGTGAAGCAGTCGGCTCACCCTTTGTATTAGGTCTTATAAAGCCGAAGATTTTCCTTCCCTATAATATAGCTGACAGTGAAACCGACTATGTAATTTCTCACGAAAAAGCCCACATAAAACGGGGCGACCACCTGATAAAGCCTTTAGCCTACCTTATTTTGTGTGTTTATTGGTTTAACCCCCTTGTGTGGATTTCCTATGCTCTTTTGTGCCGTGACATTGAAATGGCTTGCGACGAAAGGGTTATAAAGAACCTTGATTCTGACAGCCGTAAGGCTTATTCTGAGGCACTCCTTTCTTGCAGTACAAATCGCAAAATGGTTGCCGCCTGTCCCATTGCATTTGGTGAGGTGGGGGTTAAGGAAAGAATAAAGGGTGTTATGAATTACAAAAAGCCTGCCTTTTGGGTGATTATTCTTGCACTTTTAAGCTGTGTCGTGGTTGCGGTCTGCTTTCTCACAGACCCTCTGACGGATGAGTCTGATGTTCCTTTTGAAAACAACGATTTTTCTCCCGTGCTTGACGAAATTACCGCAGATATTGACTCTGACGGTAAGGATGAGCACTGCGTACTTACCTACGGGCCCACCTCTGGACTTTATACCGTTGTTTTCACTGCAACAGAGAAGGGCAGTGAAAAGGCGGAATATATCAATACCTTCAATATGCCCTATACAGGCTCAACAGCCTTTTATAATAAAGGTAAAACAGTGCAGATTGTCTGTGGTAACAGTGTTTATAAGGACGGTCAAAGCGTTAAAACAGAGGATGTTTATCTTGATATAAAAATTGAGAACGGCAACATTGCCCTTTATGACGGTAATAAAAAAATCGGATATTGGGGCGAGCAAGGAATAACCCCAAGTGAGTTTTTTAAAAAGATGAATGCACTTGAAAAGGCTGTGGGTGAAGCAATCCTTGATGAAAACAAGGGTGCCTATGCTATAAGAGAAGGCAGAGATGAATACGAAAACGCCAAGGCCTTTGAAGGGCACAGTATTCTTTACATAAAAAAGGATGAGGAAAAGGGCACAACGACCGTTTATACTCCGACTCTTTATGTGGAATACAGTCTTGAAAACGGAGAAATATTAGCTCTCGCCTCAGGTGCAGTGCCCGTGGAAATAACCTTTAAAGCAAAAGAAGAAGAGGGTAATTACGAATATATCCTCAAAAAATACCGCCCCCTCGGTAAAGGTGACGATATAGAAAATTACCTTCCTGAGGATTATGAATTTGATGATGCGGAAATTATGGAAGGAATTGAGTTTGACATTGAAAGGCAGAAGAATGTGTATTACGGATACCTTGATAACAGCTTTTCATCCTGGTCTATTATTTCCGATGACTCTCAGCAGTTAACCTTTATTGAAGCTGACCGCCAATATCTTGAGGATATGCTTGCAGATGCTTTAAATCAGAATGAATTCACCGAATTCAATTATGAAATAACGGCACTCAGAAGAGTTTTTTATAAGGGTAAGTTCTATTATTACTGCGGATATAAAAACGAAAAGGACAGAGTATTTGTATTTTTTACAGGCTTCAACCTTGATCCCGTATGTATAATTGACTTCAACAAAACTCTTAAAGGCGGTGAAAAATGTGCCCTCATTGGCGAGGAATATTCTGTTTGCGAAAAATTACTCCGTGAAATTGACAAAATTTCCTGAATATGCTAAAATGTAACTGACAGAAACTGTCATAAGTAACATTAAGGAGGAAGAAATCATGGAAGCACTTATGGAAATGGAATGGTTCTCAGAGCTTATGGACAGACTTATGCAGGTGTTCACAAAGCTTATGGTAAAGCTCGGTCTTAAGCTTATATTCTGATTATCAGTTCAAAAAGCAAAATACCAATGCAGATATTTTAAGGGTAAAAACTTGAAATATCTGCATTTTATTTTTCTGTATTGACAATGTGTCTTAACCCGTGATAAAATTGTAAAAATAAAACCTAAAGTGAGGTAAAACATTATGAACCGTTTAGAAGGAAAAGTTGCACTTATCACCGGCGGCAACTCAGGTGTAGGTGCTGCAACAGCAAAAAAATTCGCCGCTGAAGGCGCAAAGGTGGTAATCACTGCAAGAAGAGAAGCTCAGCTTCAGGCAGTAGCCGATGAAATCATTGCCGCAGGCGGTGAGGTGCTTCCCGTTGTGGGTGATATTTCAAAGCCTGAGGATGCAGAAAAAATGGTTGCCGCAGCAGTAGAAAAGTTCGGCAAGCTTGATATTCTTATAAATAACGCAGGCGTTCTTGATTCAGGCCTTAAGGGTATTGATAAGTTCAGCGAAGAGGATATTAACAAGGTGCTTGACATCAACACAAAGGGCACAATGTATATGACAAGGGAAGCTTCAAAGGAAATGGCAAAGGCTAATTACGGCTCAATTGTAAATGTTGCTTCCGTTGCAGGTGTTATGGGCTGCGGCGGTGCTGCTTATGTTACATCAAAGGCTGCCGTTATCGGTCTTACAAAGCACACGGCTCTCAGATTCTGCGGTACGGGTGTGCGCTGTAATGCAATCTGCCCGGGCACTATTGTAACTCCCATGGTTGCAGGTATGGCTCCCGAAAATATGGATATGGATGTTTTCGGTCAGATGATGAAGCATAACGACCTTAAGGTCAGTCCCTGTATGCCTGAGGATGTTGCAAATATGCTTTTATTCTTCGCTTCCGACGAATCAAGAGCAATTACCGGCCAGATAATTGTAACCGATTTCGGCTCAACACTTTAATAAATAAAAGAGGGGTTGTAAAAAAATCAATTTTTTTACAGCCCCTTTTTTTACTGCCAGGTTGTAAAGATGCTTTTTTTGTGCTATACTTAACACATCAAAATCTAAGGAGGCTGTCTATGAAGAAAAAGAAATTTATCCTTTCAACAACATGGATAATTATGCTCAGCTTCCTTGCGGTGATTTTTGTCGGAAGCATTCTTCTGAGTCTGCCCATAAGCACGGCAGACGGGAAAGGAGTATCTTATATTGATGCACTTTTCACTGCAACAACGGCAACCTGCGTAACGGGTCTTGTAACTCTGCCTACCGTTTCCACCTGGAGTGTTTTCGGTCAGGCGGTGCTCCTTATTCTTATTCAGGTGGGCGGCTTGGGTGTTATAACGGTGGTCAGCGGATTTATGATTGCCGTGCATAAAAGAATCGGGCTTTCGGACAGACTGCTTATACAGGATGCCTTTAACCTTAACAGCCTTTCGGGTATTGTCAGGTTCGTAAGGAAGGTTATTGCAGGTACATTTATAGTGGAAGGTGTTGGCGCACTTTTATATATGACCGTCTTTGTACCTGAGTTCGGGGCAAAGGGAATATGGATTTCGGTTTTCAATTCCGTTTCCGCTTTTTGCAATGCAGGTATTGATATCATAGCTGAAAACAGCCTTTGCAATTATATCACAAATCCCCTTATCAATTTTACAACAATGCTTCTTATTGTTCTCGGCGGTCTCGGTTATATTGTATGGTGGGATATTATAAGGGTGTCAAAGCAGATAAAAAAATACGGTACGGGTACCTTTAAAAGGCTTACCCTTCACAGCAAAATTGCCCTCTGGGCAACCTTTATATTTATTTTCGGCGGTGCGGTGCTGATTTTTATTTTTGAATCGGACAATCCTCTCACCGTTGGAGAAAACACGCTTTTTGAAAAATTACAGTTCGCTTTGTTCCAGTCCGTAACAACAAGAACGGCTGGCTTTGCAACGGTACCTCAGGAAAACCTCACAAACGGTGCAGCCTTTGTAAGCCTTGTTCTTATGTTTATCGGCGGCTCACCCGTAGGTACTGCCGGCGGCATAAAAACCGTTACCGTTGCAGTGATTTTTGCTGCCGCCCTCAGCACCATAAGAAATCAGGATGAAACAGAGCTTTTTAACAGAACACTCCCCAAAAAGGCTGTAAGCAAGGCTGTTGCCGTGTGCGGAATGTCCTTTGTTATTATGCTTTGCTCAACCCTTCTTTTGTCGTTGGTATCGGATGCATCTGCCCTTGACATTATTTATGAAACGGTAAGTGCAACGGCAACGGTGGGGCTTACAAGAAATCTTACACCTTCTCTGTCACTATGGGGTAAGCTGATTATAACGGGAACAATGTACCTTGGAAGAATAGGACCTATATCCCTTGCTTTTGCCTTCGGCACAAGAAAACAAAACAGAAATATTATTAAAAATCCCGTTGAGGAAATCAGTGTGGGCTGATGCTTCAATTTAAGAAAGGATGTTTTTTATGGCTATAAATAAAACCTATGCAGTATTCGGTCTGGGAAGATACGGAAAGGCTGTTGCGGCAGAGCTCTCCATGAGCGGTGCCGAGGTGGTTGCCGTTGATATTGACGAGCAGGTAGTCAATGATGTAATTGATGAAATCCCCTTTTGCAAATGCGCCGATGTTACCGACGAAAATGTGCTCAGACAGCTGGGTGTTAGAAATTTTGATGTTGTTATTGTTGCTATGGCGGGTAACCTTGAAGCAAGTGTAATGGCAACAATGCTTTTAAAGCAGGCTGGGGTCCCCACTGTTATTGTTAAGTGTGCAGAGGAGATGCACAAAAAGATTCTCAGCAAAATCGGTGCCGATAAGGTGGTGTTCCCTGAAAACGAATCAGGAATAAGACTTGCCAAAAACCTTCTTTCATCAGGCTTTATTGATGTTATTGAGCTTTCAAAGGATGTTTCCATGATAGAGCTTGATGTTAAAAAGGAGTGGGCAGGCAAAAACCTTATTGAGCTGAATCTGAGAAAAAAATACTCAATAAATGTTGTTGCCGTCCGCAAAAACGGTGAGGTAGTCTGCGACATTGACCCTAAAATGCCCCTTGACGCTGAAATGCAGCTTATTGTTATTGCGAACCCTGAAAAGCTTGGAAAACTCAGATAAAGCAAAAAAATACAGGTACTCAGGTACCTGTATTTTTTTACTTCTTAACCCAGGTTGAGGGGGATAATGTTAAAATCAGCGGATAAATCTCAAGCCTTCCGAAAAGCATTGCAAGGGAAAGAATTATCTTTGCAAAGGGTGAATACAGGCTGTAATTCATCGTGGGACCTACTGCCTTGAAGCCGGGGCCGATGTTATTGAAGCATGCCGCCGCTGCAGAAATATTTGTTTCAAGGTCAAAGCTTTCAAAACCGAGCAGAAGCACAATTGCAAAAAAGAACAGTGCATAAATTGCAAGGTATGAGCTTACTGAACGGGTTGTTCCTTCGTCAAGGCGCTTACCCTCAAAACGGATAACATCAACGCTTCTGGGATGAAGGAGCTTTTTCAGCTCACGTTTAATGGTTTTTACAAGAATAATAAGCCTTGAAACCTTAAATCCGCCGCCCGTTGACCCTGCACAGGCGCCTATAAACATCAGTGTGAGCAGAACGGTTTTGGAAAGTCCGGGCCATGTGTCAAAATCAGCCGTGGCATAGCCGGTGGTTGTGATTATGGAGCTGACCTGGAAAGCGGCGTCCGTAAGGGCTTTGCCGAAGGATTCGTAAAAAGAAAGAATGTTTACGGTAATAACGGCGATACTGATACCTACTATGCCGAGATAAATCCAGAGCTCTCCGCTTTTGAAAACCGACTTGAATTTTTTAATAAGCAAAAGATAATAAAGGTTGAAGTTTACACCGAAAAGAAGCATAAAAATCGTAATTACCCATTGAAGGTAGGGACTGTAGGAAGCAATGCTGTCCGCCTTGATTCCGAAGCCGCCCGTACCTGCCGTACCGAAGGCGTGAACAAGGGAATCGAAAAAGGGCATTCCGCCGGCAAGAAGAAAAACAATTTCAATTGCCGTAAGAGCGATATAAATAATATAAAGAATACCTGTTGTCTTTTTGATTCGGGGAACAATTTTGCCCACTATCGGTCCGGGCACCTCTGCTCTCAGAATGTGAATGGAACGGTCAGAAAGCGATGGAATGATTGCCATAACAAACACAAGCACACCCATACCGCCCACCCAGTGGGTGAAGGAACGCCAGAAAAGAAGACCGCGGCTCATCTTTTCAACATCGGCAAGAATGGAAGCACCTGTTGTGGTAAAACCGCTTACGGTTTCAAAAAAAGCATCAATATAATTCGGTATTTGTCCCGAAAGGAAAAAGGGCAGTGCACCGAAGGCGGAAAGGGCAAGCCAGGATATGGCAACAATAACAAAGCCTTCACGGGCATATATAACCTTGTTGCCCGGCCGTGAAAGAAGAGTCATACCGAAGCCTGCAACAAGGCAGGCGGCAATTGAAATAAGAAAATCGGTCACGCAGGCTTCCTTATATATAAGGGCGCAGACCGTGGGCAGAAGCATCAGCACTGCTTCAATTTTTATAACGGTGCCCACCGTATATAACACCATACGTCTGTTCATATTTTCACCTGATAATATCCTTTATGGCGGTGAGCTTATGCTCGGCTGCAAGAACAATAACACGGTCGCCTTCGTGAATAATATCGTCACCTGTGGGGATAACGGCTTTTTTACCGGGTCGGATAATTCCTGCAATAAGAATACCCTGCTTTATTTTAAGCTCCTTAATGGGCTTATCCGTAACGGGTGAATCACTGCCTATTTTGAATTCCACAGCCTCAGCCTTTGAATCCATAAGGGTATAAAGGGTTTCGATACTGCTTCCTCGGGAATTTTCAAGGGCTCTTGTGTATCTGAGAACTATATCAGAGGTTACGGACTTTGTGGAAACTATTGTATCAAGTCCGAGCTTTTCAGCCATGTCCGCCATTTCTCTGCGATTGATTTTTGAAATAACCTGAGGAACATTCTGCCCTGAGGCGTAAATGGAAATGAGGATGTTTTCCTCGTCCATTCCCGTAAGGGCAACAAAGGCGTCAAGGGAGCGAAGACCCTCTTCAAGCAGAAGCTCCTGCTGTGAGCCGTCACCGTGGATTAGAACTGCTTCCGGTAATGCTTCGCTGAGCATTTCACAGCGGTCAAGCTTCTTTTCAACAATTTTAACGTCGTTTCCGCCGGAAAGAAGATGCTTTGCAAGGTAAAATGCAGTTTTACTGCCGCCTAAAATCATAACATTACGGGATTGCTTTTTAAGAACACCGAAGGATTTGAGAAGCTTCTGCATATCCGAAGGTGTTGCAGTAACGGAGATAACATCGCCTGTCATAAGCTCAAAATTACCGTCGGGGATAACAACCTTACCCTGCCTTAAAACGGCACCGATAAGGAACTCAGTTTTCTGCTTTTCACGGAGCTTTGAAAGCTTTTTGCCGCAAAGGGGAGAATCCTCCTTAAGGCGCATTTCAATCATTTCAAGGTTTCGTCTTGCAAAATATTCAACCTTAAAGGCTGAGGGGAGCTTGAGCAGGTTATAAAGCTCCTGAGCTAAAAGCTGTTCCGGGTTAATTGCCATTGAAATATTAAGCTCGTGGCGCATAAATCCCAAAGAGTAATCGTTATATTCCGGGTTTCTGATTCTTGCAATGGTGTGCTTTGCACCCATACGCTTTGCAAGAAAGCAGGAAAGCATATTGGTTTCGTCCGAGCCGGTCACACAGATAAAAAGGTCACACTGCTGAATACCTGCCTGTGTAAGAACCTCGCAGTCAACAGAATTACCGCAGACACCCATCGCATCATATATGTTTGTGATTTCGCCTATAACCTCTGCGGAAAGGTCAAGAGCGGTAACATCGTGACCTTCACCAAGAAGGGTGGATATAATGGCTGTACCGATTTTTCCGCAGCCTGAAACAATTATATTCATATCAAGATTACCTTTTCTTTCATAATTGTACTGTGATTGTACTCCATTTTTGGCATATTTGCAAGGCTTTTATAATAATGGTACAAAAAAGGGGACTGTGTCACTTTTTAAGGTGACATAGTCCCGACTTTTTTCAGTTGCTTTCATCTTCTTTTTTCTGTTCTTCTTCTTTTTTTGCTTTTTCCTCAGCAAGAGCCTTTTCCCTTACGGGTGAGCGCCAGAGGGTAATAATACCCTCATCGTTGAGAAGCTTTAACATAATTATGAAAAGGGGCAGGATAAAGATTCCGAGGAAGCCGAAAATCTTAAGACCGAAATAAAGGGCAAATATGGTAACTATTGGTGAAAGACCGAGCTGACCTGCAACAAGCTTAGGCTCAATAATCTGCCTTATAACAGTGATGGTGGCATAAATTATTATAAGTCCCAAAGCCATACCGTAGTCGCCCACAATAAGGTTGTAGGCTGTCCAGGGCAAAAGAATTGTACCGGTACCGAGCATGGGAACGATATCAACAATTGCTGTTACAATGGCAAGAATTACAATGTAGTTTGACTGAAAAACGCCCAGAAGCCTGAGTACCGTAAGCCCCAGAGACATTTCAATAAAGGTTATAAGCATAATAAGAAGATATGCCTTGCCCATTTTTGAAAGGGAGGATTTGAGAAGAGCAACGGCTCTTTTAACATCTTTTCTTTTTTCTTCGGGGAACTGAATAATTATGAGGTTCTTTACCCAGTCAAATTCGGCTGTCATAAAGCAGGTTGCAACGAGGGTAATTACAACGGCAATGATAATGGAGGGTATTTCCTTCGCTGTTGTTATAACACCCGTAAGGGGAGCCGTAATCCATGAAAGGCTGAAAATACCGCCGAGCCCGTCCTTTACTGAGGTTGCAAGCTCATTGTTTGTGCCTGCGAGGAATTCACGAAGCTGAATGAATATGGTTGTAATGCTTTCGGAAACATTTTCGGAAATGAAAGAGGGGAGATTGCCAACAAAGGACATTACCGCATCCTCAATTGTGTTAACAAGCTCGTCTATATTCTGGATACGGAGTATTACATAATCAATGAAGCCGCGGATTTCCTCAGCTGCCCTTACACCTACAAGAACAACAAGGGTAATAAGCACAAAAATCAGCCCGAAAACACATATTGCAGAGGCGAAGCCGTCTTTCAAAAATGTTTTTTTCGTAAGAAATTTTTTAGGCTTTTGCAGAATTGCCGCAACAATAACTGCGAACACAACGGGGAAGCAGACTCCGAGAGCATATCTTATTGCAACAAAGGCGATGGCGATAAGAAGAGCAAAGTATAGAGTATTGATTATGAATTTCTTTCTTTTTTCAACATCTGTCAAGTAAAACACCCCTTTGTTTTATTAATTTATTTGTATTATATTTATATTATAGTAACCTATAATCTGCCTAAAATCAATGTATTTAACAAAAATTAAAATTTTTTCTTGCAAATGCTTTTCATAAAACACAAAATGTGCTATTATTAGTGTATATTTTTGCCTGTGCACATAAAAAGCACAGAGTGAAAGGAGCACAGAAAATGAATGTAGCTATTATGGGTTTTGGTGTTGTAGGGTCCGGCGTTGCTGAGCTTATAACAAAAAACAGTGATTCTATTGAGAAAAACAGCGATGTTTCTCTTAAGGTTACCCGTATTCTCGATATAAGAGATTTTGAAAATAATGAGTTTGCTCCTCTTATGACCAAAAACTTTGAGGACATTCTTGAGGACGATACAATTGAAATTGTTGTTGAAACAATGGGTGGTGTAAATCCTGCCTTTGATTTTGTTTCAAAATGCCTTAACAAGGGCAAGCATGTTGTATCCTCAAATAAGGAGCTTGTTGCAACAAAGGGCTTTGAGCTTCTTGAAATGGCAAGAAAGAACAATGTCAATTTCCTTTTTGAGGCTTCCGTAGGCGGCGGTATTCCCATTATAAGACCTATAAGCCGTTGCCTTGCAGGTAACAGAATTAATGAAATTGCAGGTATTCTTAACGGCACATCTAACTTCATTCTGACTAAAATGATAGTAGACGGAATGAGCTTTTCTGAGGCGCTTAAGCTTGCTCAGGATAAGGGCTATGCCGAAAAAGACCCCACAGCCGATGTTGAGGGCTTTGACGCTCTTCGCAAAATCTGTATCCTTGCTTCCCTTGCCTTCGGCAATCATGTTTATCCCGACGGCATTTTCACTGAGGGTATTTCAAAAATCACCCTTGAGGATGTTGCCTATGCGGAAAATTATAACAGCGTAATCAAGCTCATTGCAAAAACAAAGAAGCTTCAAAACGGCAGAATTCTTGTTATGGTATCACCCTGCCTTGTAAATAACGAAAGTATGCTCTCAGGCGTTAACGGCGTATTCAATGCCTGCCTTGTAAGGGGAGACGCTACGGGCGATGTTCTTATGTACGGTAAGGGCGCAGGTAAGCTTGCAACGGCTTCCGCTGTTGTGGGCGATGTTATCGACTGTGCATCCAATGACGATAAACGCAAGTTCTTCGGCTGGGAGGATGCAAAGGAAGATATGCTTGCAGACTACCTTGACTGTGAAACAGCCCTTTATATCAGAACAAACGAAACAGATAAAAATAAGCTCACGGCTGTTTTCGGTGAAGTTACCTTCCTCGAGAGGGAAGGACAACCTGCCGATGAAGCTGCTTTTGTTACACCCGTGATGAAGGAAGGCAAGCTCAGACAGCTTATAGATGACAACGCACTCAGCATATCCTCATGCATCAGAGTTGCAGATTATTAACAGGAGGACAGATATGGCACTTATAGTACAGAAATTCGGCGGCTCATCCGTAGCCGATGCAGAAAGAGTTTTTAATGTAGCCCGTATTATTACCGATACCTATAAGGAAGGTAATGATGTTGTGGTTGTTGTTTCTGCTCAGGGCGACACAACGGACGACCTTATTGAAAAGGCAAATGAAATCAATCCCAATGCATCAAAAAGAGAAATGGATATGCTTCTCACAGCAGGTGAGCAGATTTCAATTTCACTTCTTGCAATGGCAATTGAAAAGCTCGGTTACCCCGTAAGATCACTTCTCGGCTGGCAGGCGGGCTTCAAAACAAATTCAGCCCACGGCACAGCAAGAATCCACGAGGTTAAGGCAGAAAGAATCCAGAGAGAGCTTGACAGCAAAAAGATTGTTATTGTTGCAGGCTTCCAGGGACTCAACAAATACGACGACCTTACAACCCTCGGCAGAGGCGGCTCGGATACAAGTGCAGTTGCGATTGCGGCGGCTCTTCACGCTGACCGCTGCCAGATTTTCACCGATGTTACAGGTGTGTTCACCGCAGACCCGAGAAAGGTTGAAAATGCTCAGAAATTAAGCGATATCACCTACGATGAAATGCTTGAATTCGCAACTCTGGGCGCACAGGTTTTGAATAACCGTTCTGTAGAAATGGCAAAGAAATATAATGTAGAGCTTGAAGTCCTTTCCAGCCTTGTAAGGGAAAGCGGCACAATAGTCAGGGAGGTAGCAAATATGGAAAAAATGTTAATCAGAGGCGTAACAAAGGATACAGATGTTGCAAGAATTTCAGTTGTAGGTATGAAGGATATTCCCGGCAATGCATTCAAAATGTTCTCAAAGCTTGCTCAGAAGAATATCAATATTGACGTTATTCTTCAGTCAGTAGGCCGTGACGGTACAAAGGATATTTCCTTTACCTGTCACAGCAGTCTTGCAAATGAAGCAGTTGAAATTCTTAACGATATCTTCGCTATGGAAGGTGCAGTTGTTTCCTGCGATACAACAGTTGCAAAGGTTTCAATCGTAGGTGCAGGTATGCAGAGCCACTCAGGTACTGCATCAAAGATGTTCGGTGCTCTTTATGAAGCAGGCATCAACATCAGCATGATTTCCACAAGTGAAATCACAATATCCGTTCTTATTGACAAGGAGCTTGCCGATAAGGCTGTTTCCGCTGTTCATAAGGCATTCTTTGGTTAAAAAAAGCCCTTCGGGGCTTTTTTTAAATGCTCCCTCTCAGTCGGCTGTGCCGACAGCTCTCCCAAAGGGAGAGCCAAGTTAAAGTTACTGTTCTTGCCTCTCCCCTTGGGAGAGGTGTCACGACAAAGTCGTGACGGAGAGGGGAAGTGCAGAATTGCTGACGACAAATCGCAATTTGCTGTTATGGTCATGCAAGGAGGAAAAGATGTTTATAAGAATTTTTGTGAATGCTATTGATAAAGAAGAAGCATTAAAATATTCAAAAGATTTTGAAAATGTTATTTCAAATAGTGTGGTTGGTTTAAAAAACACAAAGATTGAACAGTATTGGAAAATACCTGAACAATATTGTGTTGAATTTGAGTTCAAAGATGTAATACCTGAGCGAATGATTGAAGTAACAAAAGAATTGGGAAATAATCCACACATTATAACTAATGGAGAAAAAATTGAGGAATACATATTTGCTAGAACAACTGGAGAAATTTATTTAGAAAAAATAGAGTGGATACTTATTAATATCGGCTTGTAAAGATAAATTCCAATTTATAAAGGGGTAAATATTATGGGATTATTTGATTTTTTCAAAAAAAATAAAACTGAGTTAACGGAAGAACAACTGAAATGGAATAAAATGTGGGAAATGTGGATGGAGGAACAAGTAGATTCGCCTTACGCTGAACTGATGACTTATCAAAGTGAAATAAATAACGGAGGACACTACCAATATTTTTCCAATGTTGAAAACTCAGGCAATTTACCAAAAGAGATGTCTGCATTAGATACTATCTTATCAGCAAAGCTCAAAAACAATTTGCAAAAGGCATATAAAGCGTATTTAATTTTGGAAGAAAAAGAAGATGAACAAACTGAAGAGATTATAGAGCAGAGTGACGATATTTTCTATGAAAATGAAGAAGAAATTAATCATATATTAGAAGAGTACGCCGCTAAAATTGAACTGTAACCATCTAACTGAAAATCCCAATTTATGAAGGTGTAGAAAATGAAAAAGCAAAACAAAGGTATGATGAAAAAATGGTTCATACCCTATTTTATAAAGCACAGAAAAATTCTTATAATTGACCTTATCTGTGCCGCTCTTACAACGGGCTGTGAGCTTGTGCTTCCTATGATAGTAAGGGAAATCACATCCATTGCCACCACGGATTTATCCCGCCTTACCTTAAAGCTTGTGCTTTCCATGGCAGGGCTTTATGCCGTATTGAAGCTTATTGATATGGCGGCGGGCTATTATATGACCTATATCGGCCACGGAATGGGCGTAAAAATTGAAAAGGATATGCGTGAAGACCTTTTTTCACATCTTCTTACGGTGCCCTTTTCTTATTTTGATAAGACGAAAATCGGTCAGCTAATGTCAAGAATCACAACAGACCTTTTTGACATATCCGAATTTTCCCACCATTGCCCCGAGGAATTTTTTATTGCAGGGCTTAAGGTAACGGTGAGCTTTGCAGTGCTGACGAGCATCAATCCGCTTTTAACTGTTTCAACCTTTATTGCAGTACCCCTTATTTTCTTCGGCTCCCTTTATTTCAGACGTAAAATGCGATCTGCCTTTAAAGAGAGAAGGGAAATCTCAGGTGATGTGAATGCTCAGACGGAAACCACCCTTTTAGGCATAAGAGTTGTAAAAAGCTTCGGCAACGAGAATATCGAAAGAGAAAAATTCAATGCTGAAAGCACAAAGCTCAGCAAGGTGCAGACCGTGTCCTATAAGTATATGGCAAGGCTCAACTGCGTCGTGAGGATGTTTGACGGGCTTATGTACCTTGTTATGATTCTTCTGGGCGGATATTTCCTTATTACGGAAAAAATCACCGCCGCCGATATGACGGCTTATCTGCTTTATATCGGTATGCTCATTGCAGCAATCAAAAGAATTGTTGAATTTACCGAGCAGTTTGAAAAGGGTGTAACGGGTATTGAACGCTTCAGGGAAATAATGGAAATCCCGCCCGAAAGCGGATACGAAGGCAGAGAAGCACTGACGGATGTTCAGGGAAAAATAGATTTTGAAAATGTGACCTTCAGCTATGAAGAGGAAAAGGGCGATGTTTTAACACAAATCAACCTTTCTGTGGAAAAAGGCGAGAATATAGCCGTGGTAGGTCCATCAGGCAGCGGTAAAACCACTCTTTGCAGTCTCATTTCAAGGTTTTATGAGCTTAAAGAGGGCAGAATCCTTCTTGACGGCAAGGATATAAATGACCTGTCTCTTGAGTCCCTTCGCAATGCTGTAGGCGTTGTTCAGCAGGATGTTTATCTCTTTTCGGGTACGGTGCTTGAAAATATACTTTACGGCTGTCCTTCCAAAGGGAAAGAGGATGCAATTGAAGCGGCAAAAAAAGCAGGTGCTCACGATTTTATTATGTCTCTTCCTCAGAATTACGACACCTATGTGGGCGAAAGGGGAGTTATGCTCTCGGGCGGTCAGAAGCAGAGAATAAGCATTGCACGAGTGTTTGTAAAAAATCCTCCCGTGCTTATTCTTGATGAGGCAACCTCAGCTCTTGATAACGAAAGCGAGCAGTACATTAAAAAATCCCTCGCAGAGCTTACAAAGGGAAGAACAACCTTTACAATTGCTCACCGCCTTTCAACGGTTAAAAACGCTTCAAGAATAATTGTGCTTACAAATAAGGGTATTGAAGAGCAGGGTACACACGCTGAGCTTATGTTAAAGGACGGATTTTACAGAAAGCTGTATGAAAATGAATTATAAAAATAAAGAAGAGACGGATTCACCGTCTCTTCTTTATTTTTACCTGAAGGCTATATATGTGTATTTATCGCCCTTCTCGTTTACCTGAGTTGTAATTTCATTTGCGGTTACATTTAACACCTTGAAACCTGTGCTTGTAATTGAGATACCTCTTGTAGCAGTTGAGCCTGCTGCAATTGCAATATGGCTGGTACTGAATCCGTCTTCCACACGGTAATAGGCAGCATGCCTGCTGTTGCGGAAAATCAAAACAAACCGTGGCTTGAAGCCTATGCTGACAGATTTACCGTCTTCAACGCCGTCACCGGTATAGGTTCCCGTAACAAAAGGGGCATTAAGATATGTGCGGTCTTTTTCCGTAAGGTGAGCTGCTGTATCTGAAATATGAGTCTTGCAGAAGTATTGGGAGGTTTCAGCAAGATCTGTGTTCTGTGAATTTTCTCCCGGGCAGGAGAGATATTCAAGAACTATTGTGCAGGGTACTTTAAAGGCTTTTACCTCGGAATCGTACTGAGTTTCGCCTACAGCGGCACTTTTTACGGTGGGCATATAATAGTCACTGATGAATTTTACAACAACCTCACATATGCCGTGAGACATATAGGGTATGCGCCTTAAGGGAGCAAAACAGTTGAGCCTGATAGTAACTGTGTTTTTCATACACTGCTGAGTAGTTTCATCCTCAAAATAAGAGCACCTGTTTTCCTCGCAGGAAACGGTGAAGTAGGTCATTTCAAGAGGTATCGGCAGATTTTTAGTGTCGTACGCCTTTATTGCTTTGCAAAGAAAAGACAGTCCTAAGTCTTCATTTATTAAGGTGAGAATATTCTCAAGAATTTCATAGGTTTCAATCATCTTATGCCTCCTTACTTACAATTGCCCAGAAATAAAGGGGTTTATCCTTAAAGTAGACCTGCTCGCAGTGGTCAACGCTGAATTTTGCCTGTTCAAACATCAGGATATAGGAGTTTCCGTCAACAAGGTCAAGCCTTACCTCGGGAGGAGCTACAAGAAGATATTTTCTTAAGTTATCGTAGCCTATCTCAGTGGGAATACCGCTGAGATAGATTTTGTTTTTGTATCTGAGAGGCTGGAGAAAGGCTTTGAAATATTCGTGGGTACCGCCGCCTATCATAATTGACATTTTTATGCCGAACTGTTCAAAGAGCTTTCTCGGAGTGAAATCAACAGCCACAGAAACTGAAGCCTCCGTCCTTGAGAATGGGAGCCGCATCAGCCAATGCCTGAAGCCTCATATCCCTTTCTTTTTCATAAAGCTTGTGAGGATTTTTCCTTACGGTCATATCGCCCACCTTGAAGTTTTCATATTTATCGGGCTCGGTGAGACTTCTTATAAAAAAGAAGAAGTGAGCAATTGCGGCGGCGGTCTTTGTTATAAGTGGGTCGGCTTCGTTAACATTGTCCCTGAGTCTTCTTACTACCCAGTCAAGGGCATCCTCACAGCAAGGAATAAGCTGCTCCTCCGGTATCTCAGATACATCTGAATAATTTTTAAGAGCAGTATA
Source organism: Acutalibacteraceae bacterium (assembly GCA_045531265.1). Taxonomy (GTDB): domain Bacteria; phylum Bacillota; class Clostridia; order Oscillospirales; family Acutalibacteraceae; genus UBA6857. The sequence continues at coordinate 9,772 of JAZSDP010000028.1, read as the reverse complement.
TACATCGGTTGCTGAAATCATATTAAGGCCTCCTGTCAGGCGTTGCCTAAAAGTGCGCTTGCCTCGTCAAAGATTTTTGCAAAGCCGGTGGTAGAGGTGATGGCGGCTCTTTCAATCTGTCTGTCGATAAGCTTATCGAATTCCGTTACAACGGGACCTGCCTGAATTTTTTCAAGGCTGAAGCTCTTATCAAGACCGATAATCTTGTTTTCGGGAAGGTTTTCGTAGCATACGATTTCTGCACCGAAGGGTGTGATAAGCTTACCCGTGCTCTTGAAGGATGAAACCTTAGCATCGCTGAATTCTTCAAGCTGTAAAAGCTTGTGAAGACCTGAAGGTGAGGTGATAAGAGTTGTCAGCTTATAAGGATAAAGGGCAATCCAGAGATTGAGAATATCCTGATAAGTAATGCCGTCCTGGCTTGCAGCTACGGTTTTAATAGCGTTATCGTTGCCGTCGCCGTTAATGAGAGTATTCACTGCATCCTCAAGCTGAGCGCGTGCAATTGAAGCACCGATCTGCTTAAGAGCAATTGTGAAAAGGTCAAGGCGCTGAAAACGGATTGCTTCATAGGAGGCGGAGAGCATTCTGCCTCTTTTGTGAAGCTTGATAAGATGCTCCTTTGTTCTGATTGTAGCTTCGGGGATTTCAGCACCCTCGGCAACAACTGTGGGAACAGCTTCAGTTTTATCTGAGAAGGGCTCAATTGTACGGTAATCAAGGCCCTCAATATTTGTGGTTGTTGCAACAATTGAATTGAGAATATCGTTGTTGTCAATGCCCTGCTTTACGGCTCTTGAAATATATTCAGGGAAAAGAGCGGCTGAGTCAGAGGTTTTGAAGAACTTTTCAATGGGGTCACTGTTGCTGCCGCTTACCTTGATATCAAAGCGCTTGAGCTGACGCTGAAAGGCGTCAAGTCCTTCAAGGTTGGTACCTATGTAGTTTTCGCTGGGGTCTATGCTTTCAAGTGCTTCTGTGAAGCTCTTGCCTGTTGTGTAAAGACCTTTTTCAAGTCTGATGTTGTCAAATGATGTCATATTATTTTTCCTCCTTAAATTTTAAAGTTACTGTTATTGTTTGTTTTTGAACGGTCAGAAGATTTAATCTGAGGCACTGCGGGAATTTTCTCGCTTACCTGAGCTTCAAGGCCGCTTTTAAGCTCACGGAGCTCGTCTGCGTTCATATTGCCGCAGGAAGAAATGAATGCCTTAAGGTTTACTTTTGGCATAACAATAAGTGCAAGGCGTTCAATGTCCTTTGTAAGGTGGCTTTTATAAATTCTTGCCTCCTCGGCGAGCTTTTCAAGCCCTGCTACATAATTTTTGAGAAGGCTAACTTCACCGTCGGATAAAAGAGAATCCGCAGTTATTGATTTAATAATGTCTGTGGGATTGTTCAAAGATACATCCTCCTTTTTTGTAAAGCTTTTTGTAACACCTGCATTTCTCTGCGCGGGTACTGCAACAAAGGACCATTCATAAGCATCGGTGGGCTCGCTGAGAACAGCATAGCACAGCTTACCACCGTAGCTTCTGCCCTTTATGTGCTTGCAGGAATGGGTCTTCATATTGCCGCCGCAGATACTGCAGGTGCTTTTGTTTACAGAACAGCTTATGCTGACTTCTTTTTTTATACCGCCTTCAATCTCGGCAATGAGTGAAGCGTTTTCTTCCGTGCGGAGAATGTACGCTCTTGCTTTAAGAGCCTTGTAGGCTTCACCTGTTGAGGTTTTCTTTTCCGTGCTTTCAATGAATGTGTGAAAAATTCTTGAGCACTGGTCCTTTGAGCGCATACTGTGGTCGCATATGCCTGTTTTACCTATAAACATTTCACCCAAAGCTTCAAGGGCTTCGTCTGTGAATTTTTCAAAGTCACGGTCAACCTCGTTATCGCAAAGGGTAACGGTAAAGCGGAAAACCTGCTCCTCAGAAAGAGGTACCGTAGTGTGTTTGTTGATAAGCTCAAGCTCTTTTTCCGCTGAAAGAGGGCCGTTATTCATTGTTGTCACCTCCTATTTCACTGAGTATTTTTTCTGTCTGTGCGTCGTAAAGTCTGCTGTGAGCAATTTCTGTGATGTCCTGCAGTGTTACGCTCTCCCATTCAATTGTAAAGCTGTCAGAAAAGCCGTTGAGTCTGAGCCAGAGATCGCATACCTTGCTTATAACGGGAGTAATCTCACGGCGGTAATAGTCAATCTCACTTGTGAGAATATCTGCCTGCTGGTGGCTCATTCTTTCCGTTGTGGACCAGTTAAGACCTAACAGAAAAGGTGGAATACCAAGCTTTGCAACAATCTGCTCAAGCATTTCTCTTACGGGAATTTCACTGTCAAGAATCTGGTTGTCAGCACCGATTGCCTTTATGCTCACATCACCCACGGAAACAAAATCCTTAACGGATGAAGAATCGCTCATAGCCTTGCTCCATTCCTCGGCAACGAGCATAGCTCTTTCCTTTGCGTAAGCCTTGTCAAGGGTATCGTTTGCGGGCTTGTAGGTCACGGCAAAGCGCACATTACCCACTCTTTCCCAGTTAATGCCTATGGTGTTGAAAATCTTAAGAAGTATGTCGCTAACAAAGGGCAGGCCCTTGAGTATTGAAGTGCCGTAAATCTGACCGGGCTCAGGATTCAGCACCGACCATAATACGAGTGAGGGGTATTTTACAGGAACAAAGTTTCCGTAGCCGTCGTCTGTGCTGATTGTTACATCAAGGGGTGAGTCGCCCTGGGTTAGGCTTATATCCTTAAGGTCGGCGTTATAAAGGTGTGTTACTGTTCTGCCGTCGCATACCATTTCACCAACAGCTGTGCCGTAGGTGAGAAGCTGTTCAAGAAAGGTGGAAACAAAGCTGTCCATACCTTTTCTTGTTGAGTTGACATTGACTGTACCAAGAAAATCACGAAGCTCCTTTGTTGCCCTTTCGCTGTCGCAGGTTACTTCAAAGGTACCCATAAGGCGTATGATTTTAAAAATAGCCGCATCAATAACGGGAATGGCTTCCCTGAGGGACTTGTAAACCCTCATATCGGCATAATGCTGAGGGCTGTATGTACTCAGACTGTGGAAGGGGTGGGTGTTTTTTCCTGTTTGAGGAACTGCAACGGAGCTTTTTTCTGCGGTACTCTTTTTGCGTTTTCCTATTGCCAAACTTATCTCCTTTCCGGGAAGCTTGCCTTCCCTTTTTTAATGCTTTTACTGCCTCAGGGTGGCAAAGGCAAAAAAGCTGTCGTCCTGATGTAACAGAACGGTAGAAACGAAATATCTTATTTCATCCATTGCGTGGTCGTTTTCTTTTCTGGGCACATCTTTTTTTGCACCCTCGTCCCAACGGTAAAGGGAAAATTCCCTGATTGCCGATTTGCAATTGGGCGAAATAATAATTTTTCCGTCTCTGAAGGCACCTTGAACCTTTCTTATACCGTCTGTTACATCGTTTTTTGCGGGTATCACTCTGAATTTACCGTGTCGGCGGATACATTCAATGAAGGAGGCTGCCGAAGGATCAACAATAACCGCTTCAATTTTCTTTCCTGAAGCAAAGCTTTCCAAAGCTTCGTAATACTCCTCGTCGGTTTTCTGCCTTCCCTGCTGTCGGGATGAATAATAGTATTCGTCAAAACGGTACCAGACACCTTTGTGTAATCCCCAGATACCCATTGATGTGGGATTCACTGTGCCGTAGTCGCAGGAAATATAATATTTGTCAAAATTCTGACAGGGAGGCTTTAAGATATATTTACCGTTAGCTGCATCGGCATAAACAAGCCCGTCAACTGCTACCCAACGCCCCAGAACAAACCTTTCGTAAAAGGCACCGCTATATAGCTTTTCGTACCTTTCTCTTACTTTTTTTGAAAGGGAAGGGTTATCATTCATAAGAAAATGAACATAAAGGCAGTTCTTTTCCTCTGCTCTTTTTATCCATTCCTCGTAAAACCAGTGCATTGGATTTTCAGGGTTACAGTTGAACCAGAAGGTTGAGCCGGGTAAGGAACAGCGTGCAATACCCTGCTCAACAAAGGAGCGCGGCATAAGTGCCACCTCATCAAGAAGAATTCCGCCCAAGGTCATACCCTGTATCAGTGAAGCCGAGCTTTCATCACGACCGCCAAAAAGATAAAATCGGTTTGTTCTGTCCTTGTAGCTTATTTCTATCATATTCTGACTTAATTTTTCCCTGCAATCAAAACCGATTGCATTCAGATTCGGGATAAGAGAGGTGATGATATTTCTCTTGAGGGAAGCAATGGTTTTGCCGCAAATTGCAAAGGAGGTATCGTCAAAACGGTAAAAAGCCCACATAACAAAGGATAGTGACATACAGGTGGTTTTTCCGCTTCTTACGGCACCGTCGCATATGAGCCCGTCAAAACTGCAATAAGGCGAGCTTTCGTGCCACCAGGTGAGTGCAAGAAGCTGTTTAGGAGAAAAGCTTCTGAATCTGCTGCTATTCAATGGGATACTCCCTTAAGGCCGAAGCACCCTTTTCAATTGCAGAATAAAATGAGTTGTCCTCATTGTCCGACTCAGAGCTGATATTATGAAGTCTTTCCAGAGCCTTCAGCCTGTCAAAAAACTTCATTTCAATGTCTCCGCCCTTCTTTTTCTTGATTTCTGCAATATTGAAAAGGTCAAGACTGTCAATTTCGGCTGGGCTTATTTCATCGGTAAAAAGCAGCTTTACGGCATCGGAAACACAGCCGAAAGCGAGTCTGTAATATCCCTCGGATATGTTTTTTCTTTCTTCCTTTCGCTGACGGATGTTTTTTTCGATTTCCTTTTTTATGTCTTCTCTGCGTAGTAGCTTCAAACCGCTTTTTTCGGGGAACATATAGCCCGATTTTGCTGCCGCTTCTCTGGCACTTCTGCCAAGGCTGTAATAGGTGCAGAAAAGCTTTTCCTTTGAGTTTAATTCTTTCAAGATTTTTCTCCTTTCTTGTTTGTTTTTTAGGTGTGCTTATAAAAGTCCTCCCACTATAAGGCCGAAAAACGGCTTTTGTTGCAGAAAATCTGCAACAAATCGGCATTTTTGCGAATAAAATTGAAAAAATTTTAATTTCAGAAGCTTTTATTTCTTAATTGAAAAAATAAATCACAATCAGGTCGATTATCAATAACTGTGATTTTTTGAAAATTCTCTTTATTTTTTTAGAAAATTAATATATAATAATAGAAAATAATTCTGCATTCTGCATTAAAAATAACACACCCGATAAAGTGCTATCGGGTGCGATATTGCGTGAGGTGAAATATATGACGGGCTTTTCCAATATTCTCAAAGGTACAATTGAATATGAAAGCATAAAAAATGCCATAGAAGGCGGTAGGCTTCCTATGGGCGTTATCGGTCTTTCTCAGATTCATAAGGCTCATTATATTTCCGCCCTTTGTGAAAGCATCGGTAAGGCGGCACTTATTGTCTGCCACGATGAGGGCACTGCATCAAAGCTCTGTGACGACCTCAACGCTCTTTCCGGCGGAGCATATCTTTACCCTGCAAGGGATTTTTCCTTCCGCAGTGCCGATAACAAATCCCACGAATTTGAGCAGAAAAGAATCGGTGTGCTTTCCCGTATTCTTGATGGTGAATGTAAGTATGTGCTTTGCAGTGCGGAAGCTGCAATGCAGCTCACGCTCCCTGATTATGAGCTGAAAAAAAGAACGCTCAGGCTCTGTTTAGAGGATGAAAAATCAACCCACGAAATAGTAAATACCCTTCTTTCAGCGGGCTATGTCAGAACTGAGCTTGTTGAGGGTGTGGGTCAGTTTTCTCTTCGCGGCGGTATTCTTGATGTTTTTGCGCCTAATGAGCTGAATCCCTGCAGAATTGAATTCTGGGGCGACAGCATAGATGCAATTTCATATTTTGATAAGGAAACCCAGCGAAGGACGGAAAACCTTAAGGAAATCAGAATTACTCCCGCAACAGAGGTGCTTTTTGATTCCCTTGATGAAATGAAAAAACGCCTCACTGACTTTATCTCTACCGTTAAGGGTAAGGGTTCTGTGAAGGCGAAGCAGAAAATAAACGAGGATATTGATGCCCTTGAGCATTATATCCATGTGGGTGCTCCCGATAAATACCTTAATCTCGCCTATGACGAGCTGCAAACGGTTTTTGACTATATGAAGGACAGCCTTCTTTTCGTTTGCGAAAGTGCTTCCGTAAAGCAGAAATTCAATACCGCAAGTCAGCTTCTTATGGAAGATGTAAGAGCAATGTTTGAAGAGGGGATTCTCACAAAGGGCATTGACCGTTTTGCTCTTAGCTTTACCGATTTCCTTTCAATTTACGAAAAAAGGAAAGCAATTTTTGTTGATAACCTTGCAAGGGGCTCCTTTGATGTGCCCGTAAAAGAGCTTGTGAGCATAAATTGCCGTCAGCTTTCCCGCTGGGACGGCACACTTTCTTATCTTATGGAGGATTTGTCTCCTGCATTAAAACAAGGCTACACTGCCGTAATTATGGCAGGTACGGAAAAAAGTGCAAAGGAATTGGCATTTGACCTTGAAACTGAGGAGATAAAATCTCATTACTTCCCCGTTGTACCTGCAGAGTTCCCGAAAGGTACTGTATCCGTTGTCAGCGGTACGGTGTCCTCGGGCTTTGAATATGCTTTTTCAAAGTTTATTCTTTTCACTTACGGCAAGCAAGGTGTACAGAAGAAGGCAGAACGGAAAAAACGCTTCAAAACCGGCAGGGGACTCACTTCCCTTGATGAAATTTCAAGAGGCGACTATGTTGTTCATGCAGTACACGGTATCGGTATGTTTGACGGTATTAAAACTATGACCGTAGGCGGAAAAATCAAGGATTTCATAAAGCTCAACTTCCGCGGTGCTGATGTGCTTTATATACCCGTTACCCAGCTTGATCTGATTGCAAAGTATATTTCCCCCGGAGATACGGATAAGCCCGTAAAGCTCAACCGTCTCGGCTCTGACGAATGGAAAAAGACTCAGTCAAGGGTGCGCAGTGCCGTTAAGGATATGGCAAAGGAGCTGACGGAACTTTATTCAAAAAGGCTAAATACTGAAGGCTTTGCTTTTTCCGAGGATATGGATATGCAGAACGATTTTGAGCGCCGTTTTGAGTTTGAAGAAACGGAAGACCAGCTTGAAGCTGTTAATGAAATCAAGCGTGATATGGAAAGACACAGCCCCATGGACCGCCTTCTTTGCGGTGATGTGGGCTTCGGTAAAACGGAGGTAGCACTCCGTGCGGCCTTTAAGTGTATTGCAGACGGTAAGCAGTGTGCTATCCTTGTGCCGACTACCATCCTCGCCTTTCAGCACTATCAGACCATAAAAAAGCGTTTTGACGGCTTCCCTGTTGAAATTGAAATGCTTTCCCGATTCAGAACTCAGACAGAGCGCACAAAAATCAAGCAGCGCCTTAAAAGGGGCAGTATAGATATAATAGTAGGTACTCACTCCATAATTGCAAAAAGTGTTGAGTTCAAGGATTTGGGCCTTCTTATTGTTGATGAGGAACAGCGCTTCGGCGTGGCACAGAAGGAAAAGCTCAAAGAAAAATTCCCCCTTGTGGATGTGCTCACCCTTTCAGCAACACCTATACCCCGAACTCTCAATATGGCAATGACGGGCATACGCGATATGTCTGTATTAGAAATGGCACCCGTGGGAAGACATCCGGTGCAGACCTATGTTGTGGCTCACGAAATGGAAATCCTTGCTGAGGCAATGGAAAGGGAGCTTAGGCGCGGCGGTCAGGTATATTATCTTCACAACCGTGTGGACAGCATTGAAGCAACGGTGGCAAAAATTAAAAAATACCTGCCCGATGCAAGAATAGGCATAGGTCACGGAAAGATGAATGAGGAGCAGCTCAGTGAGGTATGGCGTCAGCTTCTTGAAAATGAAATTGATATTCTCGTCTGTACAACCATTATTGAAACAGGCGTTGATGTGCCTAATGTAAACACCCTTATTATTGAAGAGGCTGACAAAATGGGTCTTGCTCAGCTTCATCAGATAAGGGGCCGCGTGGGCAGAAGCGGAAGACGTGCTTTTGCTTACTTTACCTATAACAAAAACCGTGAGCTTTCTGAAATTGCTCACAGAAGACTTTCTGCAATAAGGGAATTCACCGAGTTCGGCTCAGGCTTCAGAATTGCTATGCGTGACCTTGAAATAAGGGGTGCAGGCAATATCCTCGGTGCACAGCAGCACGGTCATATGGAAGCCGTTGGCTACGATATGTATCTGAAAATTCTCTCCGAGACCATTGACGAAGAAAAAACGGGCACTCCCGTGGAAGAAAAGAAGGAGTGCGTTGTTGATATTTCAATTGATGCCCATATTCCTGAAAGCTATATCGACTCCGTTAAAAACCGTATCGGAATGTATAAGCGCATTGCGGAAATACAGACGGGCGAGGATGCAATGGATGTTATGGATGAATTCATTGACCGCTTCGGTGAGCCGCCCGTATCTGTAAAGGGACTGATTGATGTTGCTCTTTTAAGGGCAAATGCGGCAAACTTAGGTATTTATGAAATCAAACAGCAGAACGGAATGATTCTTGCCTTTGTTAATGACCTGAAGCCTGAATTCGTTTCCGCCATAGGGCAGAAGCTCAGGGGCAGAGCTATGATAAGTGCGGCAAAAACCTCACCTTATATTTCCGTAAAGCTTCAGGGCAAGCCGCCGATTGAGGCGATAAAAGAGCTGATAACGGCACTGTCGTGAATTCGGAATTCCCGATTTACAATTCTCAATTCACAATTCTCAATTCGCAATTGCGGGGAAAATCCGCAGAATACGGAAAACAGTTTCCGCCAAGATAATGACTGTCTATGTAGCGGTCGATGCCCTCGTCGACCGAAATATATATTATTTTTCACAGAAAGTATAGTATAAAAAGCAGTGGCAACGCCACTGCTTTTTAATCCTTCAGAGACTTCCTTATAACCTCAACCAGCTTCCTTACACCAACACCCAGCATTACAAATACAAGGTGGAAGGCGGCAAGGGTAGGTGTATAAAGGCAAAGGACTTCCATATCACCGCTGAAAAACGGCAGGAAAACAGAAGGTATAAACAACAGAATCACAACAAAGGTGAAAAGAAGCTTAGGTTTGAGCTTTATAGGTGTCAGCCCCATAATAAAAGAGTTCACGGCAGTGACTATATACATAAGAAACACAATGCCCATAACATCCGTAGGTCCGCCCGTAAGTGGCAGAATATAAAAAAGTAAAAACTGTATAATACAAAAAAGAAGATATAGCATATTTTTCAGCCCTCCAATCTTTTTATCCGTATGAGTGATTGTTTCAACAATAAGCTGTTCTGTTTTTTCTTTTATTTCCTCTTCGGGGAATCTTTCACCCATTAAAAGCTCGTTTACGGAAATACCAAGAGCCTTTGAAAGTGGTATAAGAAAGGATATTTCGGGTATACCTCTGCCTGTTTCCCAACGGGATATTGCCTTGTCCGTACAGCAGAGAATTTCTGCAAGGTCCTTCTGGGTGAGATTTTTTTCTTTTCTCAGTGCCTTTATAAACGCACCTATTTTTTCGCTGTTCATAATTATCACCTCTTTGCACCTTCATTTTATATCATAATTACCCCAAAAATCAACCTATGCAGCATAGAGTTAATGAAAAAAGGGGCTGTAAAAAAAGCGAAGACCGTATAAAACTATATAAATAAGGGGGTTCTGCAGGTTTGAAGGCCTGTAAGAACCCCATAAAAATAGTAAAAAACTATAAAATACTAAAAATTAAATGTTTTATACTACG
>JAZSDP010000026.1:0-76724 GCA_045531265.1 Acutalibacteraceae bacterium | reverse complement strand
GACAAGAGAATCCGTGATGAAAGACTTCTTCCCATCTATGATGCAGTTCACGCTGAATTTGATGAAAAATTCCCTGAAGAAGCAGACAAAATTGACGACTGCCTCTACAAGCTCCAGAAATTTGTTGTTCGCCGTTGGCTTCTTGACGAAGGCAAACGTGTTGACGGCCGTGGTATAAACGATATCCGTCCTCTTAACGCTCAGGTTGACCTTCTTTCAAGAGTTCATGGTTCAGGTATGTTCACTCGTGGTCAGACTCAGGTTCTTTCAATTGCAACTCTCGGTACTGCCCGTGATGCACAGATGCTCGACGGCATTGATGAAGATGTAGAAAAGAGATACATCCACCACTACAACTTCCCCTCATACTCAGTTGGTGAAACAAAGCCCTCCAGAGGCCCCGGCAGACGTGAAATCGGTCACGGTGCCCTTGCTGAAAGAGCTCTTGTTCCCGTTATTCCCTCAGTTGAGGAGTTCCCCTATACAATCAGACTCGTTTCAGAGGTTCTTTCCTCAAACGGCTCAACCTCACAGGCTTCAATCTGTGGCTCAACCCTTTCACTTATGGCAGCAGGTGTTCCCATCAAGGCTCCCGTTGCAGGTATCTCCTGCGGTCTTATTTCCGAAGGCGACCGTTTTATGACAATGGTTGACATTCAGGGCCTTGAAGACTTCTTTGGCGATATGGACTTCAAGGTTGCAGGTACCAAGAAGGGTATCACAGCAATTCAGATGGACCTTAAGGTTCACGGTCTTACTCCCGAAATCATTAAGGAAGCATTTGAAAAGACCTACGATGCAAGATGTAAGATTCTTGACGAGGTTATGCTTCCCTGCATTGCAGAGCCCAGAGCAGAGCTTTCCAAGTATGCTCCCAAGATGCTCACAACCAAGATTGATGTTGAAAAGATTGGTGATGTTATCGGTAAGCAGGGTAAGGTTATTCAGAAGATCTGTGCTGAATGCGAATGTAAGGTTGATGTTAACGAAGACGGTTCAATCTTCGTTTCCGCAATTGACCTTGATAACGCTAAGCGTGCTATTACAATCATTGAAACAATCGCAAATGACCCTGAGGTTGGCTCAATCTTCCGCGGTGTTGTTACACGCCTTATGTCCTTCGGTGCATTCGTTGAAATCGCTCCCGGTAAGGAAGGTCTTGTTCACATCAGTAAGCTTGACGTTAAGAGAACAGAAAAGGTTGAAGACTGCGTAACCGTTGGTGACGAAGTAATCGTTAAGGTTCTTGAAATCGATGACCAGGGCAGAATCAACCTTTCAAGAAGAGATGCTCTTATCGAAATTGAAGGTCTCACTCCCGAGGATGACGGTGAAGAAGCTCCCCGTCGTCCCAGAAGAGACGGCGACCGCCGCAGAGACAACAGAAGAAGAGACAGATAATTAAAAATCACCCTGCATTGCAGGGTGATTTTTTAGTAGTCAGCAGTTAGAGGCAAGTGGTCAGGCACTTAATTTATTACAACTTTCTTTCAATAATTGACAATACCTTACACCGCTGTTAAAATGTAATTATAAAGGACGGTGATTATATGAAAAAAGCTATTGCTTTAATACTTGCACTGTTGTGTGCATTTGTGTTTGTCAGCTGTGGTACGGAAAAGAAGAACAGCAAAACTGAGGTATATACCTTCAGCGGTAAGAATGGTTATTTTTCTGTTAGTAACGGAATAATTGTTATTAACGGTGAGGAAGAAATTTTCAGCGGCGGTGAACTTAAGGTGCTTCGCGAAAAGCCTTTTCCTGATACAACTTCCTTTTCCACAAGGTTTTACATTGTGAATGACGGTGAAAAAAGAACCGTTTTGTTATGCAGTGTAAATGATATGACCGGCGGTGCTGTAAATATTTCAGGTGACTTGGGAGAAATATCCGGTGAAAATGTTATAACCGAAGGTAAAAACTTAAATGCCGACGATTTTGTAAATAATCTCTATTTTGAGCTTAGGGTAAGGGATTCCGAAGGTTATGAAAAGACCTACGAAATACCGATGAATGTTGAAAAGGTATATTAAATAAGAAATCACTCAAGGTATATTCCTTGAGTGATTTCTTATTGTTATTAAGGGACCGTCGGGGACGACGGTCCCTACAACTTACTTCTTCGTTCCTATGTTGAGAAGTCTTACAACGGTGGGGGAGAGGACAATGTTGATTACAAGCTCAGCTAAGAAGTTGATGCCTACCATACCGAAAATAAGGTATTCGCCAACATTTTCGAAGCCTGCACCTGCGCCCCACTGGCTGATTGTATCCATAAAGAATACCACGCAACCGAGAAGGAAGATACCTGTGTTAACAAGAGGACAAGCGAGAGCCGCAAGAACTACGGCAAGGTAGCGGTTTTTCTTTTCAAGAGCTTTGCATATAAGACCTGCTGCAAGACCGCAGCCCATACCCTTTAAAAGAACGGTGATTACCGTACCGGGGACGCTGATTGCGAGGAAAGCTCCTGCGTCGGTCATAAGTACCATAACGCCGAAGACGAAGCCCAGCCAGGTGCTTATTTTAGGACCGCACATTGCCGCACCGATTACGATAGGAAGAAGGACCAGTGAAATTGAAAAGGGTCCGAAACGGATGAATTGACCGAACATCTGCAGAACTACCACAAGTGCGGTAAGGATCGCTCCAAGCGCCATGGTCTTGGTCGACATTGCTTTGGGATTTGCTCTTTGCATAAAATTTACCTCCTTGCTGTCGTCCGTAAAAACGGTACAACGCAATAAAAAATTTATAGTAACTGCTTTTGCAGTAATACCCTGAATATTCAGTTGTTTTTGTTATATATAATGTTAAGACCTTTTATAACTAGGTGCTCGTCAAGGGTGATTTTGTGCTTGCAGTGTTTTATGATAACCTTTGACATTCCGCCTGTGGCATACACTGGAATTTCACTGCCAAATTCAGCGTAAATACGGTCAATCATACCGTCAATCATTGAGGCGTTGCCGTAAATGACTCCTGACTTCATACAGTCGGCAGTGTTTTTGGCCGCAACAAGAGCGGGAGCTTCAAGGCTTACCTGAGGAAGCTGAGCCGTACCTTCGGAAAGGGCATTTAGACCCATCATAACACCGGGGGCAATTGAAACTCCGATGAAAGCACCCTTTTCGTTTATAACGGAAAGTTTTGTTGCTGTGCCCATATCAATTATAAGGGCGGGACTCGAGTATAAATTATGGGTTGCAACACATGCGCAGATTATATCTGTACCAACGGAAGAAGGTGTGTCACAATGAATATTTATGCCCGTTTTAATTCCGGGGCCTACAATTTTGGCGTCAACTCCGTAAATATTTTTTATCGCTTTTTTCATAACAGAATTCAACGGCGGAACAACGGAAGAAATAATTGCACCGTTGATGCTGTTTTTTGGAATATCGTGAATCAGAAGCGTTGTGAGAAGTTGGCTGGCATATTCGTCCTCGGTTTTTGTGGCATCCGTTGAAATTCTTGCAGTGAAGATAATCTTATCATTTTCAAAGCCGCCAAGAACAATATTTGTGTTACCGATATCAATTGCAAGAATCATCACACAACAACTCCTTTCTGAAATTCGATTGCATTATAGCACCGTGTATTGTGAAATTCAAGATGATTTTATTAACTTCGGCACAATGAACAAAAATACAGTAAATGCACAGCAGTAATCATAAAAAACCTCTTTAACCTGTGGGAGAAAGAGGTTTTTAAAGTGTGTTTATTTTCCGCAGTAAGCTTCAATTGCACTGCTTATGAATTCTACCGTGCCTTCGCCGTGTTTATTGATGTTGTTCCTGAAACGCTCATCGTAGGTGTACATCTGACCGAGACCGCTTAAAATTTCCTTTGTGCAGGTGTAGTAATTGTCGCTTATGTGACTTTGTAATTTCTGCACAAGGCTCTGTGCTTCGGCGGAATCCGGTGAGTGACTGTTTTTATTGCACTCGGAAAACTCAGCGAGGATATCATTCATACCGTCGGCAAGGCTGCTCCACTTATCCTTTGAATAATCCTTTGTTTTTTCGCTGTGCTCTTTGTAAGCGTCGGTATTGCCCCACCTTTCCTTTACTTCCGCTTTGTAATTTTCAAATTCACTGTTGTCAAAAGCTTTCATAATGTCTTCTCCTTTCACGGCACTGTCAATTGCTAAAATCAGCCTTTCAAGGCGTTCTTTTTTTAGCATAAGAAGCTTCTGCTGCTGTTTAAGTGCCTCGTTTTTGTTATAATCGGGAGATGATATAATTTCTTTAATGCTTTTTAAGGAAAAATCGAGCTCACGGTAAAAAAGAATCTCCTGCATACGAAGAAGGGAGCTTTCGTCATAAAAACGGTATCCGCTGTATCGGTCGACCTCGGCAGGCTTTAAAAGACCGATTTCGTCGTAATAATGGAGCGTGCGCACGCTTACACCCGTAAAGGACGCGAATTCTTTAATCTGCATTTTCATTTTATCACCTCACAAAAGGGAGTATACACTATAACGCAGCGTGAGAGTCAAGGGGAATTTTATTGTATCATATATTTTTTCAAATCGCAATAATCAGTGAAGATTGGCTTCGCCAAGTGAAGCAGCGGAAACGCCGCTGTGAAGTATCGTGCTGTTCGCACGATGTGAAGTTAAGTGCGCCAAAACACTTGCAAAGCAAACTTCACTACGAAGTAACTTCACTGCGTCAGCAACTTCACGTGCCGAAAGGCACACTTAACTGAAAAAATAAAGGCTTCTGATTTTCAGAAGCCTTTATTTTTTCTGGAGCGGATGACGAGGCTCGAACTCGCTACCTCCACCTTGGCAAGGTGGCGCTCTACCAGATGAGCTACATCCGCATATTGGTGCCTCCGGCCGGAATCGAACCAGCGACACGTGGATTTTCAGTCCACTGCTCTACCAACTGAGCTACAGAGGCGTATTGAGAACTCTTTTGAATTCTCGTTTTAAATGGCGACCCGGAACGGGCTCGAACCGTCGACCTCCAGCGTGACAGGCTGGCGTTCTAACCAACTGAACTACCGGGCCAAATGGTGGGAACAACAGGGCTCGAACCTGTGACCCTCTGCTTGTAAGGCAGATGCTCTCCCAGCTGAGCTATGCTCCCACATTTGCCACCACTCTCGCAGCGACTCGTATACTATACATCAAAAAAGAATATTTGTCAACACCTTTTTTGAAGTTTTTTAGGATTTTTTTATTTTTTTGTTGCCCTTTTTATAAGCTGCTTAAGGTCATCGGGTGTGAAAATATACTTTGTGTCGCAGAACTGACAGTTTACCTCGGTCTTTTCGTCCTTCATCATATCAGTAAGCTCCTCCACACCGGTGCTGATAAGAGCACCTTCAACTCTCTGCCTGGAGCAGTAGCATTTATATTCGGGCTCACTGCCGTCAAGAACCTCAAGGTCAAAAAGCTTTAAAGCGTGGCGGCAGATTTCCTCAGGGGACATACCCTTATCAATAAGAGTTGATATGGGCTCAAGACCTTCGATTGATTTTTCAACCTTGTCAATAGTATCCTCCATTGCCGTGGGCAGAAGCTGAATGATAAGACCGCCTGCGGCTCTGATTGAAAGGTCGGGGTTTACAAGCACACCCAGAGCACATACGGTGGGTGTCTGCTCACTTGTTGAATAGTAAGCAGTGATATCCTCGGCAATTTCACCTGATATAATAGGGGATTGACCCACATAAGGCTCCTTCATACCAAGGTCCTTTATAACCGTAAGAAAACCGTTTTTTCCCACTGCACCCGCAACATCAAGCTTACCCTTTTTGTTAAGGGGGATTTCAACAACGCTCTGCTGTACATAGCCTCTTACATTTCCTTCACTGTCAGAGACAGCCATAACCGTACCTGCAGGACCGTCACCCTTAAGGCGGAGAGTTACGGAGTCCTCCTTGCCCTTAAGCACTGCACCCATAAGGGATGCGCCTGTAAGAAGTCTGCCTAAAGCTGCAGAGCATACGGCAGATGTCTTATGAATCTGCTGTGCTTTTTCGACTATATCAGTGGAATTTACAGCCATAACCGTAAGTGTTCCGTCATTTGATATACATCTTACTAATTTACCCATAGTTATACTCCTTTTTATAATTCGGAATTCGGAATTCGGAAAGCGGAATTCGGAATTGCGGGTAAACATTGAGAATGAAAGTAATTTCTGCCCGCCTGATTAATGCTTCCTTTTTTATTCCGGTAAATTATGAACATAATATGCTTTTATGAATTGAGTGAATGCTGAGACTCTTAATTCAGAACTAATTTTTTTGTATCGGAAATTTTTGCTCAAATAACTGATGCTTTTGGAAAGTCAGGTATAATTCCGAATTCCGAATTCATAATTCCGAATTCACTGGCATCCGTGCTTTTTCAGCACGAAAACAGCCCTCTGTGTGTCTTCCTTGATGGGCTCTTTTGTCATTTCCTCGTATATGCCTATTACATCAAATTTATATTCTTTTACCCACTTTTCAATATCGGAAAGGCTGTAGCCTTTTTCACAGAACTGCTCGCTGTATTTATAGTATACGTCATCTTCCTCATCTTTTTCAAAAACATCAAGGCTTATGGTCGTAAGAAGATTTTCGTCGGTGCTGTTCTGCCATACGCAGTAAACATCATCCATATCGTAAACGAAGGTATTGTTGCCTAAAATTTCACGGTGCTTGTAGGGAGTGTTAACATCAAAAATGAAAATGCCCTTATCCTCCATAAAAAGGGACACACGGCGGAAAATTTCCTTTACCGTAGCTTCATCCGTAACGTGATTTATGCTGTCAAGGGTGCACACGGCACCGTTAATTGTACCGAAAAGGTCTAATTCCTCCATTTTCTGGCAAAGGAAAATGATGTCGGCGTCTGCTTCTGCCTTTTTTTCCTGAGCAACAGAGAGCATTTCCTCTGAGGCATCAACACCTATCATATCATAGCCTTTTTTTGAAAGGAGAATTGAAACCGTACCCGTTCCGCAGGCTAAGTCAAGCAAAATCCCCTTGCCGATACCGTTTTCGGCAAGGAGACTGTGTATGTAATTACATCTGCTTTCATAGTCAACGTTTTCGGTCAATAAGTCATAATAATATGCAAAATCGCCGTAACCTGCCATAGCTTATTCCTCTTTGCCGAAGATTTTGTCATATCCTCCCTTGCCGAATGCAAGGGAACGGTTAACACGGCTTATTGTAGCAGTTGAAGCTCCTGTTTCGGCAACTATGTCGCTGTATACCTTTTTTTCGCTGAGCATTTTTGCCACAACAAGGCGCTGTGAGATCGATGCAAGCTCAGTTTTTGTGCAAAGGTCGTCAAAAAGAGCTTCGCATTCCTCTAAGGTTTCAATTTTCAGAATGGTTTCAAAGAGATAAGCAATATTCTTGTTAACTCTGTCATTATTTCTGTCAGCCATTATATAATTCCTTTCAAGTACATAATGTTTTCTCCGTAATTCAATATTTTAGCACATTAAACTTGAAAAGTAAAGGGGATTTAAAAAAATCTCTCTCAGATGTGATGATATCTTGCAATTCTTCCGTTTTAAGTGTATAATCAAAATGGAAATATCTGTATAAAAGAAAGGAAGATAAAAATGAGTTATCAGCTTCAGGTAGCATTGACGGTTTTAATTGTTCTTGCAGTTCTTTTTCTTATAGTATATGTAGGTCTCGGCTTTGTGTTTTTCTTTATTGCTCTCGGCAACAAGAAAAGACCTGACCCGAAGGTGCCCTGCAAGGACAGCCTTTTTGAAAGAAATGCGGACAATCCCAATCTTGTCGCAGGCTATAAGTGGTATGACAATACCTATCATCAGGAAGTTATTATCAAAAACAGAAAGGGCGAAAATCTTCACGGTGTTGAATTCCGCAACCCTTCAAACAGCAATGTATGGGTAGTGTGCCTTCACGGCTGGACCAATGTTAACCGTGAGATGTCCTCATATGCCATGGAGTTTTACAAAAGGGGCTTCAATGTGCTTCTTCCCGACCTTCGCGGACACAATAACAGTGAGCATAAATACGTAACTATGGGCTGGCTTGACAGGCTTGATGTTGTGGACTGGATTAATAATATTGTTGAAGAAAATCCCAAGGCAAGAATTATCATTCACGGTGTTTCCATGGGCGGTGCCACAACAATGATGACAACGGGCGAGGAATTGCCCGAAAATGTTATTGTTGCAATTGAAGATTGCGGCTTTACCTCCGTCAAGGATATTTTTGTTGACCAGTGCATAAGAAAATATCATCTTCCGCCTAAAATTGTTATCCCTCAGGCAACAATGGTAAACAAGCTTATTAACGGCTTTTTCTTCGGCGAAGCCTCAGCCGTTGAGCAGGTGAAGAAATCAAAAACACCCACTCTCTTTGTTCACGGTGATAAGGATGATTTCGTGCTTCTCAGCAATCTTGATCCCGTATATGAGGCCTGCGCCGCACCGAAGGAGAAATATATAGTAAGAGGTGCTGAGCACGCAGTTTCCTCACATTGGTGTCACGGAGAATATTGGGAAGTAGTTGACGCTTTCCTGCAAAAGTACTTTTATACAGTAAAATAATCAATCACTTGAAAAGGTGTGACTTTTTATGAAAAAAGCCCTTTATAAAGCTTCTGCACTATTCTTTTTTGCAGTTGCCTTCTGCCTTGCTTTTTCGCTCAACAGCCTTGCGGCAGATGAATGGACCTATGCAAACAGACTTCCCTCGGGCGTAACTGATAAGAATTACAGCATAGAATATAAAAATATTTATAAAACTGTTGCTGCTTCTGCTCCTGATAGTACTTGGGTAAAAAAAGGCATTGCCGAAAGCCGCTATGAAAACAGCGGCGGAACATATGAATCGGATTTTGAGCTTGATGTATCACCCACAAGGGTGCTTGTTGGCTGTTACTACTATCATTTCTGTTCGGCGAGCACCGGAACCAGAGTTGATTTTGCTTACACTAATATCTACCATCACTATGACTCGATAGCTCCCGGCAATTTTTATGAGTCAGGGACTTATGTGGATGATGATGACCCGAGATATACCGCATATGCATTGACCTACCATAACGGTAATCCTGTAAGCTGTTCCTCCGGCGTAACCTGTGATGGAGCCTACGGATACCACGGTGCCAGGTCAAATATATGGTATAAAAAATATATCTATCAGAATAAGGTAAGAGTTGACTATTACAACTTTGAAAAGCAGTCGGGCTGGACGGCAAAAAAAGACCCCTCAGCCGCCGATTATACAGTAAGGTACAAGTTGAACCACGTTCACTCTTACGGTGACTGGAGCACAGTGAAAAAGGCTACCTTCACTTCTGACGGCAGTAAGGAAAGAATATGTAAATCCTGTAAGCAGAAGCAGACGGCAAAAATATATAAGGTATCCTCTGTAAAGCTTTCGGCAACAAGCTATACCTATAACGGTAAAAGTTGTAAGCCGGGGGTAACAGTAAAAAACAGCAAGGGCGATAAGCTTCCTTCAAAAAGATACAGTGTATCTTATTCCAAGGGCAGAACGGATATCGGCACTTATAAGGTTACCGTTAAGCTTAAAGGTGGATATTACAGCGGAACAAAAACTCTCAGCTTTAAAATAGTACCCTCTCAGGTAAAAAAACTTAAAGCAACACCTAAAAAGGATGCTGTCAGCCTCAGCTGGTCAAAGGTATCGGGCGGTGTTAAATATAAAGTTTATTCTTACAATCCCTCAACCAAAAAGCAGGAATATCTTTTAACTGCATCCTCAAATTCCTGCACAGTAAAAAAATTAAGCAGCAGAAGCACACATTATTTTGTTGTCAAGGCTTATAAAAAGGCAGGCGATAAGAACTATTACGGAAAGGATTCTTCTTCCGTTAAGTGTCAGCCCTACGGCACACCCTCAAAGGTAACGGGACTTGCCTGCAAGGAAAAAACCTCTTGTTCCGTAACCTTAAGCTGGAAAAAAGCTTCGGGCAACAAAGTGAAGTATTATATTTCATCATATGACTCATCCTCAAAGAAATATAAAACCCTCGGCAGTACAACATCAACCTCTTATGTTATAAAAAATCTCAAGGCGGATAAAAGCTATAAATATTCCGTAAGAGCTTATTCCGGGGCAGGGGAAGGCTATTACGGCTCAAGGTCCGACGTTTATACGGTGAAGACCTATAAAAAGCTTGTGTCTCCTTTAATCGGCGGACTCAGTGCTTCAACTGAGAGAAAGCTTAACAATATTCTTGTTACCTGGACTGCCGATTCTACGGTAACGGGTTACCAGATTTACAGAAGCACAACCAATAAATCAGATTCTTATAAAAGAGTTGCAACTATAAAAAGCGCAAAAACTTCATCCTGGCACGATAAGGATATATCGCCTGCTCAGACATATTATTATAAGATACGCTCTTACAAAACAAGGGGTGAGGAAAAAGCTTACAGCGGATTCAAAACTGCAGTAAAGGTTTTATCATACGGCGGATGGAAGGAGAATCCCCGTGTTGCTGACTTTTCTTACAGCTTTGCAAACAGCAGGGCAGGTTTCGGATACCCCTTGAGCTATGAAATTCCTCTTTCATCTTATCATATAATTTTCGGTAAGACTGCTCTGGCAAAGGAACTTTATGAAAAGTACGGTGTGTGGAAAGGCAGCTGCCACGGAATGAGCGCAACCTCCGCTATGATGAATTACCGCAAATCAGGTGTAACAACGGGTATGTTTAACGCATCTGCAGGATCGGTGGGTAACCTGAAGCCTGATAATACCGGCTCAATGGGAATCAGCGTTACACAGTTTATTGAGGCTATGCAGGTTTCTCAGATGTCCTCACATATTTACTCCAATAGAGTATGGGACGATCTTGATTCACTTCTTAATGAAGTGAGGTGGGCTTCGTACACAGGAAAGCCTGTTATAGTCGGTGTAAGAAACCAGCTTAAAGGTGTTTCTCATGCGATTCTTGCATTCAGAAGTGTAAAGGTCAGTGATACCAGGATAAACATTGAGGTTTATGACAGCAATTACCCGGGTGAACTGAGAGACATTGAGCTTACGGTAAATTCCAAGGGTAAGGTTACCAAATGGTATTATAAACACAGCGCCCTGATTGATGTAGGTACCAATCACGCCTCAAGCAGAATTGAGTATCTCACATATGATATATATTCCGCAATGTGGAAAAACAGAGGTGACTTCACATCAGGTATGGCGGACAGCAATGCCCTTATGGTAAATACGGACAGCTTTATAATTTACGGTGAGGATAATGAACCTGTGGCACAGATGATTGACGGTGAGCTGATAACAGACAGAGCAGACATTTATGCTGTTGAAGCAACGGATATCAGCGAGGATTCTCCTGAACTTATTTATCTGCCTTCTGACTGCACCTACACCGTTGTAAATACAGATGCAGATACTGAGAACTTTGAAGCGACAATGGTCAATGTTGAAAGAAGTGCTTCTGTAACAACAGAAGGAGATACGGTGAGCTTTACCGTCAGCGACTCCGACGACATCAGCGCCGTGAGTCTTAGGCCTGAAAAGAATGAGAAATATTCTATAGTTCTTGATTCTTCGGACAGTGTGGATACAGAAAGAACTCAGCTTCAGGGTAAAGGCAAGGGTGTTACGGTTATTGCGGCTCAGACCGAGGGTGAAACTAAGCTGCAGAACTGCAAAACAGAATAAGTATAAAACCGATGATTATGTATTCATAATTATCGGTTTTATTTATGCTTTTTAAGCGTAGAGTTATAAATATACAAAAAAGGTGAATTTTTTTGCATAAAACAGTTGACATATATGGTTTTCGGTGCTAAAATATCGTCACATTTAAATTAAACAAATTCTGGAGGAATTTAAAATGAAAAAGTTTTTAGCAATCGCTCTTGCAGCTGTTATGCTTTTTGCACTTGCAGCCTGCGGCGGTAACAACGCAACAGAAGGTAATGCAGGTAAAGAAGTAGTTAAGGTTATTGATATCAACCTTACAGAAGAAGAATACGCTTTCGGTGTAGATAAGGCTCAGCCCGAGCTTCTTGCTGATGTTAACGCTTTCATCGAAAAGATTATGAAAGACGGTACATTCGACAGCATCTGCAACAACTATTTCGGTGACGGCACTCCCGTTGCAGTTGAATCAGCTCAGTATGATGAAACCAAGGATCAGCTTGTTGTTGCAACAAACGCTGCTTTCGAACCCTTTGAATACACTCAGGGTGACAAGTACTACGGTATCGATATGGAAATCGCAGCTCTTCTTGCAAAGGAACTCGGCAAAGAGCTTGTAATCAATAATATGGACTTTGACGCTGTTTGCCTTTCAGTAGGTCAGCACAAGTGCGATATCGCAATGGCAGGTCTTACAGTTAAGGAAGACAGAAAAGAACATGTTGACTTCACCTCAACCTACTATGAAGCTTCACAGAAGCTTATCGTTAAAGCTGACGACACAACATTCGATGCTTGTGCAGACGCAGCAGCAGTTGAAGCTATCCTCAAGGGCTTTGACAACACAACCAAAATCGGTGTTCAGAACGGCACAACAGGTAACTTCTATGTTAAGGGTGATGCTGACTGGGGATTTGACGGCTTTGCAGTAGAATGTGTTGGTTACAAGAACGGCGCACTTGCAGTTCAGGACCTTGTAAACGGTAACATCAACTATGTTATCATCGACGCAGCTCCCGCTATCTGCATCGCAGAAGCAATCAACGAAGTTGCTTAAGATAAAAGCTTAAATGATAATATACGGCAATACCTCACTTAACAGTGAGGCATTGTTGTTTGTTAAAGGAAATTATTTATGGATTATATTAATTTTTACAGCTTGTCGGTTTTACAGTCGATAAGTAAATTTATTGAAACCTTTCCCGTTAAGGTTGCAAGGTTTATGGAATTCTTTATAACCTACGGCGGTTATAAAGAAGTGCTTACAGGCCTTAAAAATACAATGACAATTGCAGTGCTTGGTCTTATCATCGGTATTGTTATCGGTACTCTCATTGCAGTTATAAGAGTTCTGCCTAAATATAAGACTCTGCCAAGAGTGTTAAATTCATTCTGCAGCTTTTATGTTGGCCTTTTCAGAGGTACACCTATGGTTGTGCAGCTTCTTGTTTTCTATTATGTTATGCTTCCTCTTTTAGGGCTTAAAATGACATCGGTGAGTGTTGCTATCTGTGTTTTCGGTCTTAACAGCGGTGCCTATATTTCAGAAATTATGCGAGGCGGTATCCTTTCTGTTGACCCGGGACAGATGGAAGGCGGCAGAAGCGTGGGTCTTTCTTACAGTGCCACAATGCTTAAAATTGTTATCCCTCAGGCGGTTAAGAATATTCTTCCCACAATGGGTAATGAGTTTATTGCTCTTGTTAAGGAAACATCTGTTGTATCCTTTGTTGGTGCAACCGACCTTTATGTTGCTTTCAATTACATCGGCTCAAACAGCTATGAATTTATGGTGCCCTACATGGTAATGGCTCTTATTTACATCCTTATTGTGTGCCTTATCAGCCTTGGCATCAAGATTATGGAAAGGAGGCTGCGTAAGAGTGATAGAAGTCGTTAATTTATGTAAATCCTTCGGGGATAATAATGTTCTTAAAAATGTTTCCACCACCATAAAAAAGGGTGAGAAGGTTGTTATTATCGGACCCTCCGGCTCAGGTAAAAGTACATTCCTGCGCTGCCTTAACTGTATGGAGGACCCCACAAGCGGCTCTGTTATTTTCGGCGGAGTTGATATTGCCAATCCCAAGGTTGATATCAATGTGCACCGCCAAAAAATGGGTATGGTGTTTCAGCACTTCAACCTTTTTGCAAATAAAACGGTTATTGAGAATATTATGATGGCCCCCGTTTACGTTGGCAAAAAGAGACTCAGAAAGCAAAGAAAATCAGGCTTCCCGGAAGGCGCTCCCAGAACTGTTGCCGAGGTAAAGGCTCAGGCAAGACACAGAGCAGAGGAGCTTTTAAAAAGAATCGGCCTTGAGGATAAGGCTGATGCCTATCCCTCATCCCTTTCAGGCGGACAGAAGCAGAGAGTTGCAATTGTGCGCTCCCTTGCTATGGACCCGGATGTTATTCTCTTTGACGAGCCCACATCAGCCCTTGACCCTGAAATGGTCGGCGAGGTGCTTGATCTTATGAAGGAGCTTGCAGAGCAGGGTATGACAATGGTTGTTGTTACCCACGAAATGGGCTTTGCAAGAGAAGTCGGAACAAGAATCCTATTTATGGATGACGGACAGATTGTTGAAGAAAACACTCCTGATTTCTTTTTTGACAATCCGCAGAGTCCCAGAGCAATAGAATTCCTTTCAAAGGTTTTATAAAAACGTTAATTGCAGTCAACCTTGTGGGCAACACCTTGCAGGGATAAATTTCCTTGTAAAGTGTTGCCCTCAGGTTTATTTTTTTGCCCTATTTACAATTTGTTAACAATTATCCTACAACAATAAAAACATCTTCTGCGATAATAGTCCATAGTGTCGGAAACAATACACCGTGTTTTATTTTTTGAATGTTTTTTCTTGACTTTACCTTCTCAATTTGGTATGATATAAAATAGCGTAGAAGTATGTTGATATTACATATCAGGGTACTTGAAAATAACCCGATTATCAAAATAACGAAAGAAGTTGAGTAACTATGAAGAAAGAACTTCCCTCAAAGCTTTACGACATTATTCCTTCACAGGAAACAATGTACCTTATGGTTAAGTACAGCTTTTCAAAACAGCTTACACAGATTCCTACATCAATTACCCTTGAAAATGATATGGATTTTGATGTGCTCACAAAGGCTCTTAACATTGAATTTGAAAGAAATGACAGCCTTCGCCTTAAGTTCACAAAGGTTGACGGCCAGATTAAGCAGTACTTCCTTCCTTCAATGAAGATGAATAAGGTTCCTATGAAGTATTTCCGTAATAAGGAAGAGCAGGATGCATATATTTCCAAGGATGCACAGGTTCCCGTTCGTTTCCTCAAGGGCGAAAACTTCAGAATCCTTTTCTATAAAACGGCAAATGCAGGCAGCGGTATTTACTTCAACGTCAGCCATCTTAATATGGATGCTCTCGGCGCTGTTGTATTTTATCTTGACCTTCTCGGCATTTACAAGGCACTTGTTGAAGGTACAGAGCTTCCCGCACCTCTTTATTCCTATGAAGAGTATATTCAGCAGGAGCTTACCAAAGTTGCCGCAAAGAAGCGCTGGGATAAGCACGAAGCCTGGTATCAGGAATACTTTGCAAAGGGCGGCGAGCCCTTCTATGCGGGTGTTCATGGTCCTGAATTCCTTGAAAAATCAAGGATTAAGAAAAAGAATCCCGAACTCCGTGTTCCCGCTGCATACAATCCTATTTACGATAAGTGCAATATGGTAACAAAGCATATCGGACCTGAGGATGCTGCAAAGATTTTTGAGTTCTGTAAGGCTCACGGCATTGCTCCCGAAAGTCTGTTTATGTTCGGCCTTCGTACTCACTGTTCAGCTATCAACTACAGAACAGAAGATGTATTTATGATGGCTACCTGCTCAAAGAGAGCTACCGTTAAGGAAAAGAGAATGAGCGGCTGTCTTGTTCAGCCCGTTCAGGTGCGTACAATCATCAAGGAAGACCAGACATTTATGGACGGTGTTAACGAATATACATCTGTAAGAACTCAGCTTTACCGCCATACGGACTATCCCTACATAACAGCAAGAGACATGTCAAGAGATATGTACAACTACAGCCTTATCCAGGGTCCCGCTTGTATGATGTTCTCATGGATTCCCGTTCCTATAGACCTTGACAGCTACGGAATCAAATTCGATTTCCGTACATATGACCTTGGCAGATATTTTACTCCTCTTTATACAATCTGCTCACCCGATCCCAAGGATAAGGGTATTAACCTCAACTATATGTACAGAGTTAAACTTTCCGAACAGCATCATATCGAAGCACTTCATAAGAACTGTATGAAGGTTGTGCTCAAGGGTATTGAAAATCCCGATATCACAGTCAAAGAGCTTCTTGATATGTGTAATTAATTTGATATCAGAACAGAGAATAACAAAAAAGAATCAGGAGAATCAGAATGCATATTGAATTAACCAAAAAAGAATTTAAAGAGCTCGCTAAGCTCAGAGCTGAAATTCACAATTCCGGTGCTGTAACAAGCATTAAGGAAATGTTCCTCAGAAGTGAAGCCTTCGGTGACAGAGTTGCTGTTGTTGAAAAAATCAAGAAGCAGGATATGGTTTACACCGTAAAAGAGTTCCACGATAAGGTAAGACAGCTCGGTACGGCTCTTTATGAGCTGGGTCTTGGCGGCAAGCATATTTCAATTGTCAGCGAAAACTCTTATAACTGGATTGTAACCTTCTTTGCAATTGTTTGCGGCGGCGGTGTTGCAGTTCCCATTGATAAGGAGCTTCCCGATAAGGATATCAGCATGCTCATTTCAAAGGGTGATGCTGAAGCAGTTTTCCATTCAAGAACCTATAAGGAAACAGCTCAGCTTCATCTTGCAAATGACGAAAGATGTAAGTATGCTATCAATATGACTCACAACGGCAAGGCAGACGGCGGTAAGTTCCTTACAATCGACGAGCTTTGCGAAATGGGTAAAAAGCTTCTTGAAAACGGTGACAGACGCTTCCTTGACGCCGAAGTAAAGCCCGGCGACCTTGCTGCAATCGTGTTCACTTCAGGTACAACAGGCACCAACAAGGGTGTTATGCTCTCTCATTATAACTTTGCTGTAAATGTTGAAGGTATTCTGGAGTTCCTCGGTCCTGAGCAGTCAACAATGTCAATACTGCCTATGAACCATGTTTATGAGCTTTCATGCAGTGTTCTTACCGCAATTTATATGAACGGTATCATTTATGTGAATGACAGCCTTAAGAATATCCTTCCTAACATTAATGATTTCAGACCTACTGCTATGGCAGTTGTACCTCTTGTTCTTGAAGGTATCTATAACGGCATCCGTGCAAAAGCAGAGGCAAGCGGTAAGCTTGATATAATGCTTAAGATGATTAAGATAAGCAACAAGCTGCTCAAGGTCGGTATTGACATCAGACCCGTTGTTTTCAAACAGATCAAAGAGAATTTCGGCGGTCAGTTCCCCACAATGTCCTGCGGCGGTGCTCCTGCAAGAGGTGACCATATCAAGTTCCTTTCCGAGCTCGGCTTCAATATTATTTCCGGCTACGGTATGACAGAATGCTCACCCACAATCACTCTTCACAAAAACGGTAAGGAAAAGCCCCTTTCAGCAGGTAAGGCGTTCCCGAAAGCTCAGTTCATAATCGCTGACCCTGACGAGGACGGCATCGGTGAAATCTGGGTTAAGGGTGACAATGTAACTCAGGGCTATTATAAGGATGAGGAAGCAACAAAGGCATCCTTCAGCGAAGACGGTTGGTTCAAGACCGGTGACTACGGCAGACTTGACGAGGACGGTGAGCTTTATATCACCGGCCGTAAAAAGTTCCTTATCATTCTTCCCAACGGTGAAAACATTTTCCCTGAAACCGTTGAAAGCAACATTATGGAGCACCTTCCCTATGCAGTTGAAACTGTTGCCTTTGAAGAAAAAATTATTGCCGCAACAGGTAAGGAAACCACAATTATGGCTGCTGCCATTTATGTAAACAGAGATTTCCTTAAGGGTATGAGCGATGAAGAAATCATTGCAAAGACCAAGGCAGACGTTGCAGAAAGCAACAAGGGTCAGCCGTCTTACAGAAAGGTTCAGAATGTTTACGTATCATTCAAAGAGTTTGAAAAGAACTCAACAAGAAAAGTTATCAGACAGAAGGTTATTGATACTTATACAAAGAAACCTGAAACAGTATAAAAGGAGGAGAAAACAATGCTTGAAACATTAAGAGAAGTAATTTGCCGTTATGCAGACATTGACCCCAACAAACTTACTGAGGATACCAATATCAGAAGTGAGCTTGGCCTCAACTCTCTTGAGCTTATCAATATTGCAAGTGCAATTGAAGATGAGTTTGATGTTGAGATTCCCGACCGTGAGGTAGGTAACATTGAAACTCTCGGTGACGCAATCAGGATTATACAGAAGTATATGGAAGACTGATAAAATATTTACATCCTCCCTGAAAAAGGGAGGATGGTTTACTTCAAGAAAAAGTATAATATTTTTTAAAAAGGCTTGATTTTTGATTTTACTTTGTGTATAATATCAAAGCAATAAAACATATGGAGAGTTGTCCGAGCTGGTCGAAGGAGCACGATTGGAAATCGTGTAAGTCGCTAAAACGGCTTCGAGGGTTCGAATCCCTTGCTCTCCGCCATAAAATAGAAGGTAGTACCGACAGGTGCTACCTTTTATTTTTTCGATAAATTGAAAAGTAAGGGATTCGAACAAGGAGGGAGCGAAGCGGAAGAACACAGTCCGGCGGACTGTGTTCGCCGACGGGGCAACGAAGCCGTAAGGCGAGGCGATAGCACGGTAGTGCGGGACAAAATCCCTTGCTATCCGCCAAATCTAGTACCACTGTTGATACAATCGTGTCGATGGTGGTATTGTTATTTTATAGTGTTTTGCCCTTATGTCGCAAGGGGCTATAAAATAAAGCGTTGCAGTTTGGGTAATGTGTACCTTGGTTGCAACACTTGATAATGGTGTGATTTTGTTTGTTCCCGGCTGTTATGCAAAGGGCTATACAGCAGAGCTACCGCTGTATTGGAAAGCGATCTGATACAGGGGATATGAAGTTTCGGGTTGGAAATATGAAGGTTCAGAATGATAAAAAGAATAAAGTATTCGGGCGGCACCTCGTTTCTTGAGAGGTGCCGCCGGTTTGTTTTATTTTACTTATCCTGCTGAATCGAAAATCATATCTCCGTTTAAGCTCCATTTCACTGTTCTGAAATCGGGGTACTGTATGCCTACATAGCTGCTGGCGGAGTTAAGGTTGTCAAGGTCAATGCTCCAGAACCAGTACATGGAGTCACTGTCGCCGAATTCATCCTGATTGCCTTGTTCATATTCTTCATAGGCGTAAACATATGGCGGGATTTCATTATCATTATTATCTTCTTTTGTCCATACGGTATTTCCGCAGAACACAAGCTTATCACAGTCAGCTTTTATTGCTTTGTCTCTTTTGGTGTCTGAAAGATTTGTTGCGCTGAAGGCGTTAAAGGAAATTTGCTTTTCTTTTTCCGATTTGGCTATTACGGGTCTTTTTAAAGTGTGTGTGTAAACCGTTTCTCCCTTTTCTTCCGTTACCTGTGTGCTCCAGCGTTCACCGCTTGTGAAAACGTTTGAATAAATAAGGAAAAACTTATCCTCATCCTCAGCGTCGTATCTGAAGACCTTGTGTACCTCAACGTCCTTTACCTCAACAAGAGGAACCTCGGTTAGGATAAAATAAGTTGAGGCAAGAATAAAACATGAAAGGATTGCAGAAAAAACGGTAGTCATTATCTGCTTGCGTTTTTTCTTATTCATCATTTTTATAAAACTGCCTTTTGTTGATGTTGGTTGCTTCTGTGGTAATCCTGAAAACAAGCTGTCATATTCCTTGCTGCATTCACTGCACACACTGATGTGTTCTGAAACTGCAGCTGCAGTGGTGTCGCTTACAACATTGTCATAATAAAGGGGTAATAAATCGCGGACTATATCACAGTCTAAATTGTTCTTTTTTGTGTTACTCATAATATCCGTCCTTTCTCATTTTTTCATTGATTATTTTACCTGCACGGTGATAGGTAACTCTTGCCCAGCTTTCTGTTTTCATAAAAAGTCCGGCGATTTCAGCAAAAGATAACTGACCGAAAACTCTTAATGTGAAAACCTCCTTATATGGTTCCTTTAATTCATGCAGAAGCTTATGAATGTGCATCACAGAGTCTTTTTCTGTTATGAGCTGTTCAATTGAAGGCTCTGCAGAACTCGGATTGTCCTGATTATTGTAATTGTCTGTCAGAGTTTCACGCTTTTGCTTTTTGCATTGGTTTAACCATTGCCTTTTTGCAATTGCACAAAGCCAGGTGTAAAGGCTGCTTTTACTTTCAAAGCTGTCTGCGGATTTCATTGCTTTCAGAAATGTTTCCTGTGTAATATCCTCAGCTACTACAGTGTTACGGCATAAGGACAGCACATAACGGTATACTGCTTCGTATTCCGCACAAAGCACAGCATCAGTAACGGGATTTTTTTCCTTTCGCATACTCTCACCTTCCTTTCTTTTTAATTGCGGATTTGTCATGACTTTTTGTCCGTCAATTGTTAGACAACCGAATTTGCAAAATGTTACAATAAAATCAAAAAAATCAAAATAATCAATAGTTAATTATATTTTGTTATCCGGTGTATTTGCCACAACAGTCGCAAAAATTGTAAAAATAGTAACAGTCCTCACTGATTATGTTGCAATTCTTTGTTTCGAGGTATTGCTTTTATTTTGAATAATGTGTTAAAAGAACCAAAAAAATTCCAAATCGTAAAAAAATTATTGATTTGGTATAATCTGTATGTTATATTATATATGTGGAAATCCGAAATTTTCTGCAGAAGGAGAATAACTATGAAAACCTCAGGATTAAAAAAATATTTATCATTGCTTTTATCAGTAATAATGATATTTACAATGGTGCCTGCTACAGTGTTTACCATTGGGGCAGAGGAAACCTATCCGGTGATGGAGGAGTACACCGCTGCTTCCTCCGGCGGCTTCCATAAGTATTGGAATAAGGTTTATACCGTCACATTCCTTGATAAAATTGATAATGAGGCTATGGCAGGCGCCCTTGAATCATGGGACGTTTCAGCGGCCAAGGACGAAAGTGTTATGTCCTGGATGTACCTTAATGATGAAGCTACAGCCGCAGCCGGAGATAAAAGATATGATGTTTATATCGCAGGTGAAGGCGGTGTAGGTGCTAATCCGAAATCAGGCTTTATTTTCTATCTTTTCTCTGAGCTTAAAGAGGTTAACGGATTAGAAAATTTCAAAACACACAATGCCGTAACCTTTACGTCAATGTTTGAAAACTGTTATAAACTGCAAAAAGTTACCATAAAAAATTGGAATACTGAAAATGTAACCAACATGGAAAATATGTTCAGAAACTGCTATGAGCTCACAGAGCTCGATCTCAGCAGCTTCAACACCTCAAAGGTTACCACTATGAGGTTTATGTTCTATCTTTGTAAAAAGCTTACAACCATCTATGCAGGTGAGGGCTGGACTACTGAGTCAATTGCAAATCTTCACGACGGTGTTTTTAACTGCTGTTATGCAAAATTCGGCGGTCAGGAGGAATACGAAAAGAATCCAAATCCGCCAATCAGTGCTCTTTACGCAAAGCTTGAGAAGGACGGCGGCTATCTTACTTATAAAGCCCCTGAAGCTCCCGATAAATACAAGGTTACATATGAATTCGTCGGTGAAGATATTCCTGACGGTGTAAATGCTCCCGTTACCGAAGAGTTCGAAGAAGGCACAACCGTAACTGTTGCACCGACTCCCGCTGCTGACGGTTATGAATTCTCAGGCTGGTCAACAGATGGTGCCGACATTACGGGTGGTAGCTTTGTAATTGAAAACGATATTCACATTGTAGGCTCATGGACAAAGATAAAGCTTTATAAAGTAGAGTACAAGTACACTGAGGGCTATAAGGTTCCCGAGGATGCACCCGAGCTTCCTGAGGCAGTATATTATAAAGCAGGTGATTGGGTAGACGTATACGGAGTGCCTTACTCAAACGGTTATCTTTTTGTTGGTTGGACCACGGATGATGCTGATGTTGCAGGCGATATGTTTATAATGCCTGAAAATGATGTTGTAATTTACGGCTATTTCAAAAAGCCTGTTGAAAGCGTTGAAATCATCAGCGACGGAGATATTGTAATAAATGAAGACGGCAAAGCAAAGATCAATGTTTATGTAAAGCCCGAGGATGCAACCATAAAGGATATCATCTACGAATCAAGTGATGAAAGCGTTGTTACCGTTGATAAGTACGGCAACATTGAAGCCGTTGGCGAGGGTACTGCAACAATTACGGTTTATTCAAAGGATGACCCGACCAAGAGTGACACAGTCACCGTTACAGTTAAAATCCCCGTAACCGAAATTACTGTTGATAAAACAGAAATTAACCTTAACAAGGGTGACACGGATAAGATTACTCCCACAGTTAATGAAGATGCAACCAATAAAAAGGTAATATATGAATCATCGGATGAAACTGTTGTAAAGGTTGATGAAAACGGTAACATTGAAGCTGTTGGTGAAGGTGAAGCTACCGTTACGGTAAAGTCAGAGGATAACCCTAATGTTAAAAAGGAAATAAAAGTAACAGTTAAGGTTCCCGTAACTGAAATTACCGCAGCTGATGACTTTAGCTTTGAACTTGATGAAACGAGAAATCTTGAAGCAAAAGTAAATGATGATGCAACAAATAAGGGTCTTATATATGAAACAAGCAACCCCGGAGTCGTAAAGGTTGATAATGACGGTAATGTTACCGCCGTTGGCGAAGGCACAGCAATTATTACCATTACCTCTAAGGATAATCCGGAGATAATTGAAGTTGTTACTGTTACCGTAATCAGAAAGTATAAGGTGACATATGCCTTTGTGGGTAGTGTCATTCCCGAAAATGTTACCGCACCCGATGAGGCTGTATATGTGAGCGGTTCTGAGGTAACAGTGGAAGATAATTCCAAGGCTGACGGTTATGTATTCTCAGGCTGGTCAACTAAGGACAATGCCGACATTGAAGACGGCAAATTCATCATCAATAATAATGTTCATTTTGTAGGCTCATGGCGTAAGCTTTACAGTGTAACATATGAATATGAGGGTGAAGTTCCCGATGGAGCTCCCGCGCTTCCCGAAAAGGAAGCTCATACAGCAGATGAAGATGTTTATGTCAAGAATGTTCCCGTAGTTGAGGGCTATACATTCACAGGCTGGACAACAACTGACGCTGATGTGCAAAACGGCAAGTTCTCAATGCCCGAAAAGGATGTTGTTCTCAAGGGTAAGTTTGAAAAGATTATAATTGATGTTGAAGATGTTATCATTCCCGAAGAAAGCATTGAACTTGAAATCGGCGGTAAGGATAAAATTGAAGTAACCGTAACACCCGACGATGCAACCAACAAGGAAGTTGAATATAAATCTTCAAATGAAAGCATTGTTAAGGTAGACGAGAACGGTAATATCGAGGCAGTGGGTGAAGGTACTGCAACAATCACAGTAACCTCAAAATCTGACCCGACAAAGAAGGATATAATTACCGTAACGGTTAAGAAACCTGTTATTGATGTTGAAGATGTTGATATTCCTAAGGACAGAATTGACCTTCTTGTAGGCGATAAGAATAAGGTTCCCGTAACCGTAACACCTGACAATGCAACAAACAAGGAAGTTGAATACAAATCCTCAAATGAAAGCATTGTCAAGGTTGATGAAAACGGTATTATTGAAGCAGTGGGCGAAGGTACTGCAACAATCACAGTAACCTCAAAGGACGATCCGACAAAGAAGGACACAATCACCATAACGGTCAAAAAGCCTTTGCCTCAGGAACCCGTTTATACAATTACAGTTCCCGAATCATTCAGTATGGTTATGGGTGAAAAGAAGCCTTTAGGTGTGGTTATAACTCCCGATGACGGCAAAATTATTCCCGTTTACACAAGTGCAGACGAAAACATTGTCAAGGTTGATGCTAACGGAAATGTTACAGCAATCGGTGTCGGTACAACCACAATTAGTGTTGACCTCGGCGGCGGTGATATAAGAGTTATTCCCGTAACCGTTGTTGCTATTCCTGCAGCCCCGATTCCCACTAAGCACCATGTTGTTTTCGGTAAAACTGACGGTATCGGTTGGTATGAGGTATCTGTAAACGGCGGAGATTTCTTCCCTCAGGGCCCCAACTCAACTCTTGAGGTTGATAACGGCTCAATCCTCGTTGTAAGAGTTCAGGATATGTGGATTGACGATAACTTTACCTTCTATGTAAACGGCGACAAGGTAAAGCCAGACGCTGCAAACACAATTACCGTTGTTGTTGACGGATATATGCTTATAGGTGCCCTTTCAATGGATGTTGAGGTTCCCGATGTTGATGAGTCACTCAGCCTCTTTGAAAAAATTCTCAATGCAATCAAGGATTTCTTCAGATGGCTGTTCAGACTTGATTAAAATGAATAATAAACAAAGGCGTTGAGTTCTCCGGAACTCAACGCCTTAAGTTATTATTGAATTAGTTTACTTTAATAATTCTGATAATATTTTCGATTTCTGAAATCTTTTCAATAAGCTTATCGCTTGTAGAATCCGGCATATCAATAAGAGTGCAGGCATAGTCGCCCTTTGAGCGGTTTGCCATATTGTCGATATTGATGCCCTCGGCTGAAATATTTGAAGTAATCTGACTGATTATGTTAGGCACATTCTTATGAAGGATAAGAAGTCTGCCGCCACCTGAATAGGGCAGAGAAATTGAAGGGAAGTTTACGCTGTTTGTAATGTTGCCGTTCTGCAGGAAATCATCAAGCTCGTGAGAAGCCATAACGGCACAGTTGTCTTCCGATTCAAGGGTGGAAGCACCAAGGTGGGGGATTGTGATAATGCCCTTTGTGTTAATGCTTTCCTCTGTGGGGAAGTCTGTTACATAAGCACTTACCTTACCGCTTTCAAGGGCTTCCTTCATATCATCAATGTTAACAAGGTCTGCACGGGAAAGGTTGATGATTTTAACACCGTCCTTCATTTTGGAGAGTGTGTCCTTATTAATCATTCCCTTTGTATCCTTTGTTGCGGGAACGTGAAGGGTAATGTAATCTGACTTTTCAAAAATTTCATCGTAGGATGAAGCCTGAGCAATTGAGCGTGAAAGATGCCATGCGGCGCTGATTGTGATGTAGGGGTCGTAGCCGGTAACCTTCATACCGAGGCTTTTTGCTGTGTTGGCAACCATACCGCCGATAGCACCGAGACCGATAACACCAAGGCTTTTGCCGAGTATTTCGCATCCGCCGAAGGAGCTCTTGCCCTTTTCAACCTGCTTTGCAACATCCTGAGTCAGGGTGTTAGCCCATTCAACACCGCCGATGATGTTTCTTGAAGCTAAAAGAAGTGCGGCAACGGTAAGCTCTTTAACGCCGTTTGCATTTGCACCGGGTGTATTGAAAACAACAATGCCCTTTTCTGCACAGCGGTCAACGGGGATGTTGTTCACACCTGCACCGCAGCGGACGATAGCTGTGAGCTTATAGCCGAATTCCATATCATGAAGACTTGCTGAGCGCACCATAATTGCATCGGGATTTTCGGCAGTGTCGGAAATAGCGTACTTGTTCTTGTCAAGCTCATTAAGTCCGATTTCGGCAATTTTATTCATTGTTCTTATAATTTTCATTTTACTTCACCTTATTCCTTAGGATTTTCTGCGGCGAATTTTTTCATAAATTCAACCAGAGCTACAACACCGTCATAGGGCATTGCGTTATAGATTGAAGCTCTCATACCGCCTACGCTTCTGTGACCCTTAAGATTCTTAAGACCTGCGGCGGCAGCCTCTGAGGCAAACTTTTTATCAAGGTCTGTGTTGCCGGTAACAAAAGTAACATTCATTATTGAACGGCTTTCCTTTTTAACGGGAGCAATGTAGTAATCCTGACCGTCAAGGTAGTCATAAAGTACTTTTGCCTTCTTTTCGTTGAGCTTCTTCATTTCGGCAAGACCGCCCAATTCCTTTATCCACTCATAAACGAGCTTTGCAACATAAATGCACCAGCAGGGGGGAGTGTTATACATTGATTCACCCTCAGCCATAAGCTTATAGTCAAGCATAGCGGGTGTATCCTCTCTCGCATTACCTATAAGGTCCTCACGGACAATTACAAGGGTAAGGCCTGCGGGAGCCATATTCTTCTGTGCACCTGCATAGATAAGACCGAATTTTGTTACATCAACGGGCTCGGAAATAATGCAGGAGGACATATCTGCAACAAGAGGAATATTGCCAGTATCGGGGATATAGCTGTACTTTGTGCCGTAAATTGTGTTGTTGAAGCAGATGTGAACATAGTCTGCGTCGGGACGGAAGGTATCTCTTGTTACCTGCGGAATTTCAGAGAAGTTAACATCCTTTGAGGATGCAACTGCAACAACGTCACCGTACTTCTGAGCTTCCTTGTACGCCTTTGTTGAGAACTGACCTGAAAGGATATAGTCAGCCTTTTTGTTTTTGTTCATCAGGTTAAGGGGTACTGCGGCAAACTGAGTTGAAGCACCGCCCTGAAGGAAAAGAACCTTGTAATTATCGGGGATGTTCATAATCTCACGAAGAAGTGCCTCTGCATCCTTGATGATTTTATCGTATTCGGGGGAGCGGTGGCTCATTTCCATAACGGACATACCGCTGTCACCGTAGCAGATAAGGTCTTTCTGTGCGCTTTCAAGTACCTTCATGGGAAGCATTGAAGGTCCTGCTGAAAAATTGTAAACTCTATTCATAAGTAATCACCTCATATAAAGATTTATTCTGAAAATATTAATTAACTCTTATTATACAATTTTAGTTGCTTTGTGTCAATAATTACAACTATTGCAGTTTATTTTTGTGAATAATGACACAATTGTTTGTGTATATTTTACCTTAGTAAAGTATGGGGAAAGTATAGGGAATGTTATAAGCATATGTAAGAGATACAAGGTTTTATTATTACATACAAAAATAACGGCGTTTTTTTGGTCAGGGTGACCATAGCTTATATGGTACGGAATTTTTTAATCTTGACTTATGCTTATAAGTATAATATAATAAACAGATGGAAAAAAGAAACATTTATCACATAATATAATTTATACGAAAAGAGGAAAACACAATGAGCGAATACAAAATTGCAACAAAGTGTATCCATTCGGGCTATACACCCAAAAACGGCGAGCCCAGACAGATTCCTATCTGCCAGAGCACAACCTATAAATACGATTCAAGCGTTGAAATGGGTAAGCTTTTTGACCTTGAAGCATCAGGCTATTTTTACACAAGATTACAGAACCCTACCAATGATGCGGTAGCTGCAAGAATTGCTGACCTTGAGGGTGGTGTTGCCGCTGTGCTTACATCATCAGGTCAGGCTGCAAACTTCTTTGCAATTTTTAATATCTGCCACGCAGGTGACCATGTTGTGTGCTCAACTGCAATTTACGGCGGTACCTTCAACCTATTCAATGTTACAATGAGAAAGCTCGGCATTGAGTTCACCTTCGTGACTCCCGATTGCAGTGAGGAAGAGCTTGAAGCAGCCTTCAAAGAAAACACAAAGGCTGTTTTCGGTGAAACAATCTCCAACCCCTCACTCAATGTTCTTGATATTGAAAAGTTTGCGAATGCGGCACACCGTCACGGTGTACCCCTTATTGTTGATAACACATTCCCCACACCAATTAATTGCCGTCCCTTTGAGCACGGCGTTGATATCGTGACTCATTCCACAACAAAGTATATGGACGGTCACGCAACTCAGGTCGGCGGTGTTATTGTTGACAGCGGTAACTTTGACTGGACTCAGAACGATAAGTTCCCCGGTCTTACAACTCCCGATGACAGCTATCACGGAATTACATACACCGAGCGCTTCGGAAAGGGTGCATATATAACAAAGGCTGTTGTTCAGCTTATGCGTGACCTTGGTTCAATCCCCGGTCCTCAGAATGCATTTCTTCTCGGTCTCGGACTTGAAACTCTCGCTCTTCGTATGGAAAGACATTGCAGTAATGCCCTAAAGGTTGCCGAATATCTTTCACAGAGCGATAAGGTTTCATGGGTATCATATCCCGGCCTTCCCGGAGATCCCCAGTATGACCTTGCAAAGAAATATATGCCCAAGGGCACCTGCGGTGTAATTTCCTTCGGTGTAAAGGGCGGAAGAGAAGCCGCAACAAAGTTTATGGATTCACTGAAGCTCGCTTCAATCGTTACCCATGTTGCAGACTCAAAAACCTGTGTGCTTCATCCCGCATCAACAACTCACCGTCAGCTTTCCGAGCAGCAGCTTCTTGAAGCAGGTGTTAAGAGCGACCTTATCCGCCTTTCAGTGGGCATTGAGGATGTTGAAGATATTATTGCTGATATTGAACAGGCACTCTGTCAGGCTACAGCCTGATAAATGCGGAATTCGGAATTATGAATTCGGAATTGCGGGAAAGCCGTGATTTGAAATGATTTCACAGTCCGCAGAATTTACAGTGTTCTGTTTTCGTAGCGAAAAAATAAACATAGTTCAAAATAAAAATCCTTCGGTTAAAGAATTTGTGAAATCGGTTACAATTCCGAATTCCGAATTCCGAATTCCGAATTTAACAAAGAGGTTAAAATAAATTATGAAACTTGGTATAGTCGGCCTGCCCAATGTAGGCAAAAGTACAGTTTTTAATGCAATAACCAATGCGGGTGCACAGTCCGCAAACTACGCTTTCTGCACAATTGAGCCCAATGTGGGTGTTGTTGCAGTTCCCGATGAAAGACTCGATAAGCTCCGTGATATGTATAATCCTGCAAAGTTCACCCCTGCAACAATTGAATTTGTTGATATTGCAGGCCTTGTAAGAGGTGCCTCAAAGGGTGAAGGTCTCGGCAACAAGTTCCTTTCACATATCCGTGAGGTTGATGCAATCATTCACGTTGTGCGCTGCTTTGAGGATGATGACATCATCCATGTTGACGGCAATGTAAATGCAAAAAGAGATATTGAAACAATCAACCTTGAACTTATTCTTTCTGACCTTGAAATGATTGACAGAAGAATTGACAGAACCTCAAAGGCTATGAAGGGTGACAAGAGTCTTGCTTCTCAGGTTGAATTTCTTAAAAGAGTTAAGGAAGCTCTTGAAAACGAAAAGCCCGCAAGAAGCGTTGAATGTGACGATGAAGAGGCGGCAATTATTGCAGAATCCGCACTTCTTACTTCAAAGCCCGTAATTTATGCTTGCAATATGAGCGAAGCAGACTTTGTTTCAGGTATTGATACCAATGAAAACTACAAGGCTGTTTGCGAAATTGCGGCGGCTGAGGGTGCTGAGGTGCTTCCCATCTGTGCAGGTCTCGAGGCTGAGATTTCCTCTCTTTCCGAGGAAGACAAAGAAATGTTCCTTGCTGATCTCGGTGTTGAAAACAGCGGACTTGACCTTCTTATCCAAAGAAGCTACAGCCTTTTAGGTCTTATATCATACCTTACTGCAGGTCAGCCGGAGGTCCGCGCCTGGACAATCAAAAAAGGCACAAAGGCACCTCAGGCGGCAGGCAAGATTCACTCCGACTTTGAAAGAGGCTTCATCCGTGCTGAGGTTGTATCCTTCGAAAACCTTATGGCTTGCGGTACTCTTGCGGCAGCTAAGGAAAAGGGCCTTGTGAAAAGTGAAGGTAAGGAATATGTTATGAAGGACGGCGACATTGTCCACTTCCTTTTCAATGTTTAAAAGTTTGTAGGGACCGGCGTCCCCGACGGTCCGTTTTTCTGATATTTATTGATTTGTTGACTCCTCATTTTGGGGAGTCTTATTTTTTATTGCAAAACAAACAATCTTATGCTAAAATAAATCCATCAAACAAAAGGAGAAGAAAAATGAGGATTTTTCTTGAAAATAAGTCCAATAAAACACTTTTAATCAATCTGAACGGACAGCAGATTTCTCTTCATCCCTTCGGCAGTGATTTTGCAGTCTTTGAGGGCAACCGTGTTTCAATGAATCTTACAACGGAGGATAATTATTCTTCCGAAAAATACGGCGAAAAGGCAGGCTATTATTGGGGTCATAGATTTGTTACCGAATCTCAGTATGATTTTACTTTACAGGACGAAATTGCCGTTGAGCTTTATGTTGAAACTAAAAAAGGTGACCATTATGAAGCCTATCAGAGAGTTGTACCTTACAGCAAGGAGCTTTCTTTTCCCGAACCGATTTATACATTGAAAAATGAAGATGAAATAAAAGAGAAATTCGCTCTCAATAAAAAGCTTGAAAAGAAGGCTGAAAGAAGAGCTGATTTTATAGTTAAGGCAGACAATGTGCGTACAGTTATAAGTAACATTGTTCTTGCAGTGCTTTCTGTTGCGATTACGGCAATTATTTTTGTGGGAATATGGCAGAATTTTTCTTTAAAAGCCGCAATTATAACCTATTCGGTTATAGCTCTGATATGCTTTATAGGATATAGAATCCTCAAAAAGCTTTTTAACAGAATAGGCAAAACTGCGGACAAGATTTTTTCAAGCAAGCTTTTTGATAAAGCAATGGATAAAGCAAATGAAAAGTTTGAGGAAAAGTTTGTTTACTGTAAGGATATGCCTGAGAATTTATATAAAAATCAGGATTCTTATTTTGATAACGCTTACATATCAGCGGTGTTTAAATACAGCAATAAGACAATATAAAGTAAAACGGATGATCTGCGGTCATCCGTTTTACTTTATTTAACTTTAAGTGTCTTTAAATAAATCTTCGTTTCATCACTTATCCGATAACTCTCAACTGCCTTCTGAATTGTTTTGTTGTGAACCCATTGGTCGAGTCTGTTTTCTGTTAAGTACGGCAGAGTGCTTTCGTATTGCTTTGCAAGTGCCGTTGCGAAAAACCAGGCGCAAACCATTTTAACATAGTAATCCCCATGCTTTACCTC
The DNA here is from genome assembly GCA_045531265.1 of Acutalibacteraceae bacterium. Taxonomy (GTDB): domain Bacteria; phylum Bacillota; class Clostridia; order Oscillospirales; family Acutalibacteraceae; genus UBA6857. The sequence goes on along the minus strand of JAZSDP010000026.1, from coordinate 46,063 downwards.
GGCAACAAGCTTCAGTATATCCTCGCTGAAATTTTCGTCAAGGTAAAAATCCATAAGGCACTTTACTGCGAAACGGACAGTATAAGTCAGGTCACTTTTAAGCCACTCTTTTATTTTAATTATAAGAGCATCAGGCTCTGTTTTCAGTACCTTGGGACTCATCATATCGCAGGTTGCCCAATTGTCAATGAAAGGCAGAAAACGGTCAAGCTCCGTTATACATTCGTCGAAGTCTTTTGTTTTCTGAATGAGCATACCGTGAAGGTTGTCTTCTTCATAATAACTGTGGGGAAGCTCACCCATAAATGCCTTTGCTTCGTTACTTTTTATGAACTCTTTTGCGAAGCTCCTCAAAACGGGAGTCCTTATACCTATTATTTTTTCTTTGTCCACCGTTGGCATAAGCTTAGCGTGAAAATCTCTGTAGGATAAATCCTGCAAAGAGAAAAGCTCTTTTTGTAAAGTGGTCATTATGCTTTAATCTCCAATCCCACACGCAGCTGAACTGCCTTTTCTTTAAGCTCTTCTGAGAGGATGGCGAAGGCTTTGTCTCCCGTACAGTGTCCCGTATAGATTTTTTCTATTCCCGTAGCTTTTATTCTTTCAGCAAGAGCTCTTACTTCACTTTCACTCGAACGGTAAAGATGAAAGCCGCCGATAAGAGCATAAATATGCTCATCGGGAAAGACTTCGGATACCTCAGTGATTATATTATCGGCACCGCCGTGGCAGCAGCTGTTAAAAATAACAAGACCCTTTTCCGTTTTTATAACGAGGCTCTGCTCGTGAGAAAAATCGTCAGGTATCCACTTTTTGTTTTCTTTAAGGAACATGCCTGCCTTTTTACCGATAAGCTCAAGGTCAGGCGTGGTATGAGGGAGAAGATATACGCCGTCTGTGAGCTTTACCGTACCCTCGGCATATTTAATGCGGTTGCTGAATTGGCTTATAAGACCTTTTTTTATTCCTATGTAACGGCTGAAAACAAAGCGCCTGCCGTAGCAGCTTTCTCCGGCGGATTTTCTGAGATAAAAATCAGCCTTACTGTTAAATTTGAAAAAGTCCGCCATACCGTCAGAGTGGTCATAATGAGCGTGAGAAAGCACACCTATATCAACATTTTCTATATCCACTCCCATTTTCTTTGCGTTTTCCAGGAATTTACCCGAAGCACCCGTGTCAAGGAGAATATTTTTGTCTTTTGTCTCAATGTGAATACATAAGCCCCACTCAGATTTAAGGGGATTTTTTGCAATATTATCAATAAGTACCTTTGCAAGCATAGTGAACACTCCTTTTTAATGTAGTTCTGTATGGTATATGGTTGATTTTACAAACTTCTTTTAATTGAATTAAGTAAGCAAATCTCTGTCCCGTACGAACAACCCGTGAGGGTTGTATGCGGAGGCGGATGTCGTTGTATGCTCGTGGTAAACCCGTAGCACCCCAATAGGGCGTTTTGCTTACTTTGGCGCTCGAATGAGCCAAAGTAAGTGCCACAGCGGCATGAGCGTGTAGAGTTTTACTTTTAGAACAATCTTATTGTAAAAGACCCTATTATTATATCTCTTTGTCTCCTCTGTGTCAAAGAGTAAAAATAAAAAAGAAATAAAAATTTACCTATTACTATTGTATGTGAGCCTCTTTTGAGGTATAATATAATATCTTATAATGTCTTATTGCGTCTTGTTTTATAAAAAATCACTCTGAAGGGAGTTAGTAAAATGCTTTTTTCTCAGGATATCGGAATAGATTTAGGAACTGCAAACACACTTGTTTTTGTAAAGGGCAAGGGTATTGTTATCCGTGAGCCCTCTGTTGTTGCTATTAATGTCAGCGGAAGGCCGGCAAAGGTTGTTGCCGTGGGTGCGGAAGCCAAGGAAATGATTGGCAGAACTCCCGGCTCAATTACTGCTATGCGTCCCCTTCGTGACGGCGTTATTGCAGACTTTGACATCACCTGCGAAATGCTTAAGAAGTTTATCCAGAAGGCTTTGGGCGGCTCATTTTTAACAAAGGCAAGGGTTGCAATCTGCATTCCCTCAGGCGTTACCGAGGTTGAAAGAAGAAACGTGCACGATGTTGCAATTGAAGCCGGGGCGAAGTATGTGTCACTTATTGAAGAGCCTATGGCTGCGGCTATCGGTGCATCTCTTCCCGTAAGTGAAGCTATCGGCAGTATGATTGTTGATATCGGCGGCGGCACAGCAGAGGTTGCCGTTATCTCCCTTGGCGATATTGTAACCTCACGCTCCATAAGAACGGCGGGTGACAGCTTTGACAGTGCAATCAGCCAGTATATCAAAAAGAAATATAACCTTCTTGTGGGTGACAGAACAGCCGAGGATATCAAAATAAAAATCGGCTCTGCAATTGAATATGAGGGCGAAGGCAAAATGGAGGTCAAGGGCAGAAACCTTGTTGACGGTCTTCCCAAAAGCATAACAATTACAAGTGAAGAAATAAGAGAAGCCCTTTCTGACTGTGTTAATCAGATTCTTGATGTTGTTAAGGCAACTCTTGAAAAAACTCCCCCTGAGCTTTCAGCCGATATTATGGAGCACGGAATTACACTTTCCGGCGGCGGTGCACTGCTCAGAGGTATTGACAAGCTTATTGCAAAGGAAACGGGTATGCCCGTTCATATTGCCGATAACCCCCTTGACTGTGTTGCAGACGGAACGGGTATCTACCTTGAGTCCGATGCTTTGGGTAATCTCGGTAAAAGAATTTAAACTATAAGGTGAAAATAAAATGCTTCAGTTTTTAAAAAGCAGAAAGTTCAAATCCTTCCTTTTTGTTATTGCGGCACTTCTTATAGGTGCAGTTATAGCTATTGCGACAAAGGGCTCATCCTCACCCGTAACCGATGCAGTAGGTACTGTTTTTGAGCCCTTGCAGAAGGTGTCAGCCTTTATTTCGCAGAAGGTGAATTGGTTCGAGGACAGCTTTGCTTCCGCAGGTAAATACAAAAAAGAAATTGAACTTTTAGAGCAGAAAATTGCAGAATACGAAAGTCTCATTGTTGACTACAACGATATGAAGCACAAGCTTGAAAGCTATGAAACAATGCTTGACGTAAAAGAGAATAATCCCGATTTTTCTCTTCAGAGAGGCAGCGTTATCGGTACGGACAGCGCCGATATGTTCACTTCCCTGATTATTGATAAGGGCTCCTCTGATGATATCAGCGAGAACGACCCCGTTATCAGCGGAAGCTATGTTGTTGGTATTGTTAAAAAGGTACACCCTTCATACTGTGTTGCCCAATCAATCCTTAACCCTGAGGTTAATATCAGTGCTATAGAAAGCAAAACAAGGGAAACCGCTTACCTTACAACAACCATTGAGCATTCCCTTAACGGCAACTGTATTTTATCGGGTCTGAGCAGAACCACGGAGGTAACTCCTGGTGGACTTATTCTTACATCGGGTATCGGCGGCACTTACCCCAAGGGACTTATTATAGGTACCGTAAGTGAGGTTGTTGAAAGCAAGTATGATATTTCAAGCTATGCCGTGGTAGAACCCGGTGCAGATGTCCGTGAATTGGAGGACGTTTACATTATAACTGACTTCTCCGGTCAGGGCGTTGAAGAAATTATTGATTAAAAATAAAAAGCATATACTGAAAGGACGGTGAAGACAATGAGAATATCTGAAAATTACATAAGAAAAATCCTTCTTCTTGCTCTTGTTGCCCTCACTGCCGTCTTTCAGCATACCGACGGAGCAATACCGTTACTTTTCGGCACAAAGGCAATGCTTCTCGTTCCCCTTGTTGTGTCAATTGCGGTGCACGAAAGAAGCACGAACGGACTTCTTTTCGGTGCCGTTGCAGGAATACTCTGGGACTTTGCAACTGTAAGAGGCGACGGATTTTTCTCGGTAGCACTTTGCGGTATCGGCTTTGTCTGCGGATGTCTTGTAACTTATATTATGCGCAACAGTCTTGCAACAAACCTTATTCTCAGCGGTCTGAGTATTTTTGCGGTGAACACAGTTTATTGGTTTGTGTTTATTTTCAGAAAAGGCTATGAAGGGGCAGGGGATGTGCTTTTCGGCTATTATCTCCCCTCAGTACTTTATACACTGCTGTTCGGTGTAATTTACTATTACCTTGTGGGGTTCATTCACAAGGCGACCTTAAAAAAGAAAGCTGTATACAGATAAATACAAGAGAAATTTAAATGAAAGGAGTAATGTATAATGCCTACAAAGGTCAGCAGAAAGAGATATATTTTTGTTGTATCTCTGATTATAATACTCTTTTCAGCTTTTGCAGTGAATCTTTTCAATCTGCAGATTATAAATCCTCAGCAGGATAAAAATACGGCGGTTTCAAGCGTTAAGGTAACGGTTGAAGCTATCCGCGGTGACATTTTGGACAGAAACGGTTATCCGCTTGTTACAAACCGTCAGGTAAACAGAATTATTTTCAATTACGAAAATTTTCCGAAGGAATACGCACAGAGAAATGAAATAATCCTTGAACTTATCCGTTTGTTCGACAAAAACGGCACCGAATGGAATGATAATCTACCTATAGAAATAAAAAAGGGTAAGCTTTATTTTGATGAAGAAAGACCCAATGAAGTGTCTTATCTTAAAAGTGAGGCCTTCCTTGACCTGAACCATTATGCAAGTGTTGAAAACTGTTTCGATGCCCTTGTGGATAGATATAAGCTTGAAGACCTTTCCGTAAAGCAGGCAAGAAAGGTTGCCTCTGTTTACTATTCAATGGTGAAAGACGGCTTTAATGCAGGCAGAAATTATGAGTTCGCTTCCGATGTTTCAAGTGAGCTCGTTTCTGCAATTATGGAAAGAAGCGACCTTCTTCCCGGTGTTGACCTTCAGATTTCAACCCGAAGACAGTATGCCGACGGTGCAATAGCACCTCATATTCTGGGCAGGGTTGGTGCTATCAGTGAAAGCGAATACGAAGCCAACAAGGATAAGGGCTATACCATTAACGATGTTATAGGCAAAAGCGGTATTGAAGCGGCTATGGAAAGTGAGCTTAGAGGCAGTAACGGCACAAAGCTTATAACAACCGATGCCGAGGGCAACAAAACAGAGGAATACCTTGTTGAGCCTGTGGCAGGTAACACGGTAATAAGTACTATTGACTATGAGCTTCAGAAGGTGGCACAGAAGGCTCTGGCTGACGGTGTTAAATCACTCCAGACCTCAACCTCCCGTGACTATCCTATGTCAGGTGCAGTGGTTGTTATGGATACAAAAAATAACAACTGCCTTGCAATGGCATCTTACCCCACATTTGACAACGACACCTATCAGGAAAATTCCGAAGAGCTTAACAAGGATGACTCAAAGCCCTTGTGGAACAGAGCCCTGAGAAGTACCTATACTCCCGGTTCAACAATCAAGCCGGCAGTTGCTATGGCAGGTCTTGAAGAGGGCATAATAACCTCATCAACAAAAATTAAATGTAAGGGTATTTATACCTATTACGAGGACTATCAGCCCGGTTGTACGGGACAGCATTACTATCAGGATGTTATAGATGCTCTTTATAATTCCTGCAATATATTCTTTTACGAAACCTCACGACTTTTAGGCATTGAAAAGCTGAACAGATACTTCACTATGTTCGGTCTCGGTGAAAAAACGGGTATTGAGCTTACGGAAAGTGCAGGTACTGTTGACTCCGTTGCCCTTCGTACAGGTAAGGGCGAATTGTGGACTCCGGGTCTTACAATTCAGGCGGGTATCGGACACGGTGACAATCAGTTTACCCCCATTCAGCTTTGCTCTTATGTTTCAACTATTGCAAATAAAGGTGTAAGATACAAGGCAAGTATAATAAAAAGTGTTAAAACTGCTGATTTATCAAAAACTGTAAGTGAAACTGAAACTCAGGTGCTTTCAAAGGCTGACTTCAAGGACGAAAACTGGGAACTTGTTCATAAGGGTATGCTCCTTGTTGGTACGGAAAGCTATGCAGACTTTTCAAAAGTACCTGTTAAGGTTGCGGCTAAGACAGGTACAACCACCATTGAAAAGCGTGTTAAGGGTAAAATGATTGAAACCTATAACGGCTTTATTCTTACCTTTGCACCTTATGAGAATCCTGAAATTGCAATTGCCGTTGCAGTTGAAGGAGCGGGAAGCGGCGGTTCAACAGCTCCTATCGCTTCTGCTATAATGGAATATTATTTCAGAGAAAAGAATTTGGAAGAAGCTCAGCAGCAGGAAAATGTACTGCTCAGATAAAAGGAGGAAACACTGTGGCAGAAAAAATAGTTGTTGCATCGGGTAAAGGCGGTGTGGGCAAAACCTCGCTTACCGTGGGAATAGGAAAGGCACTTTCGGCTATGGGTAAAAGGGTGCTGATTATTGACTGTGATATTCTCAGAAGTGTTGACCTTCTGACGGGTGTTACGGAAAAGCTCCTTTACGATTGGGGCGATGTTATATTCGGCCGCTGTAATCCTGAGGATGCCCTTTACGCTTCCACGGATGTGAGCGTTATAACCTGTCCGCCCGATTATGACGGTGTTACGGAAGGCAGAATGAAAAAGCTTATTCAAAATTACGAGAGTGATTTTGATTATATTCTTATTGATGCCCCTGCAGGAATTGACAGAGGTCTTACCGTATCCTGCGCCGCGGCAGACAGAGGTATTGTTGTTTCAACCCCCGACCTTGTTTGCGTAAGGAGTGCCTGCATTGCGGGTGCTCAGATGAATAAGCTGGGTATAGATGATGTTCGCCTTATTATTAACAGAGTTATGAAAAAGGATGTGAGAAAAGGCAGACTTCTCAATGTTGATTCTGTTATCGACTCAACACAGATTCAGCTTATCGGTGTTGTACCCGAGGATGCAAAAATCCGCCTGAGCGCTATGGGAAAATCCCTTTACAGAAAGGGTCAGGCATCCTACATACCCTTTAACAATATTGCGAAAAGAATTGACGGAGATTATATCGCTTTAAAGTTGTAAAATCTGTCAATAAGCTTTGTTTATTTTTCACAAGAGTTATAGTTTTTTCGATTCATTTTTCAAAAATCTATTGCATTGTTACAAGTTTTTTGCTAAGATGTTATGGAATAATGCTAAGTAAAAAATGTGGTTGTTAACGGTGTTAACAGCGGCGTTACTTCAGGAAAGGTGGACAACGATTTGAACATTGCTCTCATTGCACACGACGCAAAAAAAGAACTAATGACCCAGTTCTGCATTGCATATTGCGGAACACTCAGCAAACACTCACTTTGCGCCACAGGAACTACAGGCAAAATAGACAGTGAAGCAACGGGTCTTGATATCACCAGATTCCTTTGCGGTTATCAGGGAGGCGAGGAACAGATTGCGGCAAGAATTGCCTGCAACGAAATTGACCTTCTTCTCATTTTCCGTGATCCTCTTACCGCAAAACCCAATGAGCCCAACGAAGCAAACCTTTTAAGACTTTGCGATGTTCACAATATCCCTGTTGCAACAAACATTGCAACTGCGGAAGCACTTGTTCACGCTCTTGAAAGGGGCGACCTTGACTGGAGAGACATTGTCAACCCCAAGGCTTAAATTAAATACCAACAAATGCTATGACGGAAAATAGTAACCGTTTTTCCCGTTCAGAGAGAGGTGCCGCTGTGCTGTAAGCACCTTACGGTAGAATTCCGGTGAAGACATTCCCGAGCAGACCTTGTGTCCGTTTGCCGCGTTAAGGCATCGAGTGGAACGCTATGCGTTCAATCGGGGTGGTACCGTGGAGTTACAGCTTCATCCCCAATGCACGAAAGTGCATTGGGGTATTTTTATTTGCTTATCTATGTAACAGAAGCCGGTTGGAACTGTAAAATGCCCGAAGGGCATCTCTGACTACTCACTACTGGCTACTGACTACTCAGTAAGTTACTTATTTATACAATCAAATGGAGGATAAATTATGGCATTAGTTACAAAATCAATCAAAGGCACTCTTGACCTTTTGCCGAATGAAAGCTATAAAAGGCAGTTTATTGAACATACCTGCCTTGAAATTGCTCAGAATTTCGGCTATAAAGAAATCCGCACACCCGTATTTGAGCATACGGAGCTTTTTCAGCGTGGTGTAGGTGACACAACAGACGTTGTACAAAAGGAAATGTATACATTCGAGGATAAAGGCGGCCGTTCAATCACCCTTCGTCCTGAGGGTACGGCAGGCGTTGTCCGTTCCTATCTTGAACACGGACTTTTCAATGAGCCTATGCCTCAGAAGCTCTGCTACATCACATCCTGCTACCGCTATGAAAAGCCTCAGGCAGGCAGACTCCGTGAATTTCATCAGTTCGGTATCGAGTGTCTGGGCAGTGCATCACCTGCCTGTGATGCAGAGGTTATTTCCGTTGCACAGAATCTTTTTGATTTTCTCGGCGTAAAAAATCTTAAGCTGGAAATCAACTCAATCGGCTGTAAGGAATGCCGTAAGGATTACCACGCCGCACTTAAAGAGTATTTTGAAAGCAAAAAGGATGAGCTTTGCGGCACCTGTCTGGGCAGACTTGACAGAAATCCTATGAGAATTCTTGACTGCAAAAGCCCTGTCTGCTCCGATATAGCAAAGGATGCTCCCAAGGTGACGGATTTCCTTTGCGATGACTGTAAGGCACATTTTGATGCAGTGCAGAATTACCTTAAGGTTATGGGTATCGACTTTGCGGTTAATCCCACAATCGTAAGAGGACTCGACTACTATTCAAGAACTGTTTTTGAGTTTGTATCAACAGATATCGGTGCTCAGGGTACCGTATGCGGCGGCGGCCGTTATGACGGGCTCGTTGAAGAGGTCGGCGGTGCACATACCCCCGCTCTCGGCTTTGGTATGGGTATTGAAAGGCTTATGCTTCTTATGGAAAATCAGTCCCTTCCCTTCCCTGAGGACACAAAGTGTGAGCTTTATATTGCAACAATGGGTGAAAAGGCATCCCTTGAAGCGGCTGCAATGGCAAATGCTTTAAGGCGTGAAGGCGTTTTCGTAGAGTTTGATGTTGTTGGCAGAAGTGTTAAGGCACAGATGAAGTACGCCAACAAAATCGGCGCAAAATTCACTGTTGTAATTGGTGACGGTGAGCTTGAAAGCAGAATGATAAAGCTTAAAAATATGGAATCGGGCGAAGAGCAGGAATTAAGCCTTGATACCTTTGAAAGCGACTTTCTCAACATATCAATAAGTGAAAGTCTGAAAGAATTTGATAATCTTGATTTTTCCATAGGGTGGTGAGTATAATCTAAACTCGCCTAAAAGCGTGAATTTTCGTGGCTTTTTGGCGTTTCGGATTTGAAAGGCACGAGCCTATCGGCATCCTCACCATCCAAAAATCCTGCAAAATTCGCACTTTTAGGTCTGCGATTTTTTGCAGAGCAGATTTTTGGCAAGACAAGACACAAAACGCAGTAAATCCTCACGGATTTACGAGTATTTTAACGAAGTATTGGCGGAAATCCGCCTGTAAAAACGGGTTCGGATTATACTCGCCACCCTATTAATGGGAAATATAGAATTATAAGGAGTGGTAACTATGGATTTAATGACAGGACTTAAAAGAACCAATTACTGCGGTGACCTGAGAGTTACGGACTGCGGTAAAGAGGTTGTAGTATGCGGTTGGGTACAAAGACAAAGAGACCTTGGTGCTCTTATCTTCGTTGACCTTCGCGACAGAACGGGCATTGTTCAGCTCGCTTTTGACGATAACACCGGGAAGGATATTTTCGATAAGGCTTTCACCGTAAGAAGTGAATTCGTGCTTATGGCAAAGGGTGAAGTGAGAGAGCGTTCCTCAAAGAATATGGATATCCCCACAGGTGAGGTTGAAATTTTTGTAACCGACCTTCGTATCCTCGGTAAGAGTGAAACACCTCCCTTTGAAATTATTGAGTCTTGCCAGACATCGGAGCTCACAAGACTCAAGTACCGTTATCTTGACCTTCGCCGCCCCGATTTGCAGAAGAATATTCTTATGCGCCACAGAATCACAAAAATTACCCGTGACTATTTTGACGAGAACGGCTTTGTTGAAATTGAAACTCCCATTCTCATCAAGTCAACCCCCGAAGGTGCAAGAGACTTCCTTGTTCCTTCAAGAATCCACAAGGGCAGCTTTTATGCTCTGCCTCAGTCACCTCAGCTTTATAAGCAGCTTTCAATGGTTGCCGGCTTTGACAGATATATGCAGATCGCCCGTTGCTTCCGTGACGAGGACCTTCGTGCGGACCGTCAGCCCGAGTTTACTCAGATTGACGTTGAAATGAGCTTTATTGAAAAAGAGGATATCCTTACTCTTATTGAAGGCTATATGAAAAAGGTCTTCAAGGAAGCCCTTGATGTGGAAATTGAAACACCCCTTCCGAGGCTCACCTACGCCGAGGCTATGGAACGCTACGGCTCCGATAAGCCCGACACAAGATATGCAATGGAAATCACCGATATCGGTGAAGAAGTGAAGAACTGCGGCTTCGGTGTGTTCACGGGTGCTCTTGAAAATGGCGGTAAGGTCGCAGCTATTACAGCTAAAAAGGCTTTCTCAATTCTCACAAGAAAAGAAGTAGACAAGCTCACAGAATTCGTAAGAGGTATCGGTGCCAAGGGCCTTGCCTGGGCAAGAATCGGTGATGACGGCACAATTGCATCATCCTTTGCAAAGTTTATGACAGAGGAGGAAATGAAGACTATCTGCCTTAAGTGCGGTGCTGAAAACGGTGACGTAATTCTTATTGTAGCCGATAAGGCAAGCACAACTCTTTCCGTTCTCGGCTCACTCCGTCAGACCGTTGCAAAGAAGCTTGATATCATTCCTCAGGATAAATACAACCTTCTTTGGGTCGTTGAATTCCCCTTCTTCGATTGGGACGAGGAGCTCGGTCAGTTCGTTGCAATGCACCATCCCTTTACTTCTCCTCTTGATGAATGCCTTGACTATCTTGAAACCGATAAGGCTCAGGTAAGAGCAAACGCATATGACCTTGTTCTTAACGGCATTGAGCTTGCCAGCGGTTCAATCAGAATCACTGACCCCGAGCTTCAGAAGAGAATTTTCACACTTCTCGGCCTTTCAGACGAAGAAGCACACGAAAAGTTCGGCTATCTCACCGACGCCTTCAAGTACGGTGCACCCCCTCACGGTGGTATCGGTCTCGGCCTTGACAGACTTGTTATGCAGATGCTTCGTCTTGAAACTCTCCGTGATGTTATTGCCTTCCCGAAGGTACAGAATGCAAGCGAGCCTATGACGGACTGCCCCGCAATTGTTGACGCGGAACAGCTTGATGTTCTGGGTATCGGACTTATTAAGGAAGAATAAATTTGTTCTTGCCTCTCCTGAAAGGAGAGGTGGCACGGCGTAGCCGTGTCGGAGAGGTTAGCCTGACCGACGAGGTCAACAATAAAGAAAAAATCAGCACTGCTCAGCATTTCTGAGCAGTGCTGTAAATTTTATGCAACAATCAAAACTCCGTTTTTTTGCAGAAGTTCAATAAAATCGTCCTTGTTTTCGTACATTCTTGAAAACCTGAACACAATCTCATCACCAACATAAAGATGATAATATGTTCCGTGTCTTCCGCGGTGAATGGCAACGAGCTTTGTTGCCTGCGAGTAAGAGTAGGTTTTTCCAGCGGTTGCAAACCCGTAGTTGCCGTATTCAAGAACATTGTTGTAATACTGATAAATATATACACATATATAAACGGATATCACAATCAGAAAAATCATAGATGTTCTGATAACCTCTGAAGTTTTAAAAAAATCAAAATCGAGTTCACCGATAACAAGCATTATGGCAAATACAGCTATGATCAATGCAAAAATAATCGCTATGCCGCTAAAAAGCGTTTTCATTGAAACTCTGAGAATTTTCTTTTCCATTTTAGCGCCTCCCTTTAAAGTGATTATAATATCCCCGTATTTTTTTGTCAATATTTCTTTAATTTCAGTAAAAAACGGCTTTAATTATTAAATAATTTCTGTTTCAGTTGACATCTTCCTTTTAAAGTTGTATCATATACTATGTATAATAGCGAAAGTGTGTATATGAGTATATAAATCCGAATGTAGTTAAAAGGAGGCTATCCTTGAAAATGAAAAAAGCAGTTACTTTGTTCCTTTCATTAATTATGATATTTGCCCTTGCGGTTTGTCCCTTTGCGGCATCAGCAATTACAACCTACGGAGGTACAATTGCAATTCTGCCTGGCAACACCCGTTCATCCTCTCCCGAGTATAACTATGCCTGGCTTGATAATGTTATTGTAAGAGACGATGCAATGGCAGTTACCTCAAAGCCGATTCATCCTGCTCCCACGGATTATCCCGGCAGCCATACATATGAGGAGTTTATCAGTGAGGTAAGGCAGTATTCCGCACTCAGCGATATTGATGAGAATACGGTTACAGCCGCATACGGTGAGCTTAACAGCGCAATGTACTACCTTGTTACTGCAACGGGTATGACAGGCACACTTGACGAAATGCGTACTTACCTTCAGAATTACGGCATCAGACTTCCCGGTAACGAGGATGCAGAGGATAAAATGGCAATTGCTATTGTTTATGCTGCACTTAAATACGATGCAGTTTACGCCCTCTACGAAAAAAAGGTGGAAATCCCCAAGGGTACAACCCTTGACGGTGCAAATGTAATTATCCTTTCCGCCCTTACGGATACGATGTTACCATCAGGCATCAACACCCTTACAGGCTTTGCAGTGAACACACTCAAAACCTATGTAACTCAGTTTGAAGAACTCCCCGTAAGCAAAAATCCCACACCTGAAGAAATTTTTCATTGGACAAAGATAATCACAGCTGCAAGCTATGATTATCAGGTGCCCGTGAATTCCTTTGATAAAACCACAAAGGCGCAGAAGGAATATGTTGACTATGCTTATCACGCATCAATCCTCAACACAATGTATGATATTACAGTTGACCCCATAAGACTTATTGTTGCCGTTCAGAGTGAGGATGAAACCGCTCTTCCCAGACTTGTGCTTTACACAATGCTTGAGGAAAAAGGCGTTACATATTCTTATGATATGCCGGCAGAGGAGCTTTTCAAGCTTGCCGAGAAAAACGGTTGCTTTGCTCTTGAGGATGAATTTTACTGTGATATTCCGAATTATGAAATTACCGTTGCAGAGACCTGCGAGAAGATATGGTTTACTCCCTTTGCTCTTGCAGATCAGCTTCAGGGCGGTAACAGTGAATTTATTACAATAAAACTCAATGAAAAGTCAGTAACACCCAACTCAACCACAAGCGTTGACCTTCGCACCTCACTTAAAAATGAAAAAGTTACAATTACCGTAAATTATAACGACGGTAACAGAAATGATACTGCTGTTTATGTTTTCAACATCATCAAGGATGCAAGGCTCAACGATGAAAATGCTGTTAAGTCTGATAACGATATGGTGGCAGAGGTTGAAAAGTTCATAAATACTATTATCCCTGATGACGATTCTCCGGCGGCACAGGCGGTTGACAAGGTGATCGGTGCAGTTGACGATAAGGTGAGCAGTGAACTCAATAAGGTTACAACCACCGTTAACGTTCTCACAACCTACGGTGTTGATACTACCTATGCAATTGAGACAACGGAGAAGGAAACACAAGCTGAAGAGCCAACTCAGAGATTTGATTTCGATTACCTTGAACAGCTTATTGACGGCGTTTACGAAACCGACGCTTACGGCAATATCGTAACAACCTCATCTGTTTTTGGTGAAGAGGATGAAGCTCAGGAGCAGACCTTTATTGAAAAAGCGGCTGAAACCGTTAAGGAAAATCCGGAAATTGTTGCCGCACCCACAGGTATTATCACCCTCGGCTCCCTTGCAGGCTACTTCCTTTCAAAGAAGCACCGCGACAGTGTGATTCTTTCTGAGGAGAACGAAGAAACAGAAGAATAAAAGGAATAAAAATACATCTTTTCCCGTATAAAAGGGATAAGATGTATTTTTTTGCGGTTTTCAACAATTTAAAAGGGGAGCAAAAAGAAAAAATATTAAAAATGATATAAAAAGTGCCTCTCAGAGCCGTTTTTTACTTGACATATTGTGTGTTTTGGTTTAAAATAGTCAAGATAGTGTAGATTAGTATGGGTTTATACTGTCATTCGAGTAACATTACTGTAATTCTTTTGATGACCTAAATCGGTGATATTGTATTGGCGTAAAAAGCGCATTATATATGTTACCACTCAGAGAAATTAAAAAAGAAGGAGGTGCTGCTACTTTGGAAATCAAGTTAATTGTTGCAATTATTATTGCTGTTGTTTGTGCTGCTGTTTTCGGCGTATTGGGTTTTGTGCTCGGCGGAGCTCACAGAAAGAAAACCGCTGAAGGTCTTATCGGTTCCGCTAATGATGAAGCCGCAAGAATTGTAAATCAGGCCGTTAATGAAGCAGAAACAAAAAAGAAAGAGGCAATCCTTGAAGCTAAGGATGAAATTCATAAATTCAGATCAGAAGCTGAGCGTGAAATCCGTGAAAGAAGAAACGAGGTTCAACGCCAGGAAAAGCGAATGATTCAGAAGGAAGAAAGCCTTGATAAGAAAACCGAAGTTCTTGAAAAGAAAGAAGAGCTTCTCACAGAAAAAATCAAAAAAGCAGAAGAACAATTTTCCGAAGCAGAAAGCATCAAAAGAAGTCAGTTAGAAATGCTTGAAAAGATATCGGGCTATACAAAAGAACAGGCTAAGGTAGACCTTATTAATTCCCTTGAAGAAACTCTTAAAAGAGAAAAAGCTGTCAAGATTATGGAATATGAGCAGTTGGTTCGCGAAGAGTCCGAGAATCTTGCAAGAGAAATCATCACAACAGCAATTCAGCGCTGTGCTGCCGATCACGCATCGGAAGCAACCGTGTCTGTTGTTGCTCTTCCCAACGATGAAATGAAGGGCCGTATAATAGGCCGTGAGGGCAGAAATATCAGAACCCTCGAAACCATTACGGGCGTTGACCTTATTATTGACGATACACCTGAAGCAATTACCCTTTCAAGCTTTGATCCCGTCCGCAGAGAGGTTGCAAGAATCACCCTTGAAAGACTTATCTCTGACGGCCGTATCCACCCCGCCCTTATCGAGAAGATTCACGAAAAGGCAAAGCGTGAGGTTGACCAGGCTATTAAGCAGGCAGGTGACAGAGCTGTTATTGACGCAGGCGTAAACGGTGTTCATAATGAGCTTGTGAAGCTCATCGGCCGCCTTAAGTACCGTACCAGCTACGGTCAGAATGTACTCAACCACTCACTTGAGGTTTCCTATATTGCAGGTCTTATGGCTGCTGAAATCGGTGCAGACGTTAAGCTCGCAAGAAGAGCAGGTCTTCTTCACGATATTGGTAAGGCAGTTGACCATCAGCAGGAAGGCTCACATATTGAGCTCGGTGTTGAATACGCTAAAAAGTATAAGGAAAACGAAACCGTTGTCAATGCTATCCACGCACACCACGGTGATGTTGAACCCAAGAGCATTGTTGCCTGTCTTGTTCAGGCTGCTGACGCAATTTCAGCCGCAAGACCCGGTGCAAGAAGAGAAAACCTTCAGAATTACATCAAGCGTCTTGAAACACTTGAGCAGATTTCCGAATCCTTCAAGGGTGTTGAAAAGGCATTTGCAATTCAGGCAGGTCGTGAGGTAAGAATCCTCGTTAAGCCTGACGTTGTAAGCGATGAAGAAATGGCACTTGTTGCTCACAGCATTGTTGAAAAGATTGAGCAGGAGCTTGAATATCCCGGTCAGATCAAAGTAAATATGATTAGAGAAACAAGGGCAGTAGATTACGCTAAATAAAAAGGGATTGCCGTATTAAGCGCAGACCAAAAAGCAAAAACAATAATACAGGTATTCTGAGTAGTTTTACTTTTAATACCTGTATTTTTTATGTAAATGTTTTAATATATGTCCGTCGGTTGATTTTGCTTTTTTAGACGTTTTTTCACCCTCTCGGAGTATCTGTATACGCCTTCGGGGTGAAGAAAACGTCTTCTGCATCTTAATCCGACAATCCCCTTATACTTAATCCGGAGGTGGTGTAATGAACATTCTCTATGAAGATAAACACATAATTGTCTGCGTAAAGGAAAGGGGTCTGCTTTCTCAGGACGGTAACGGCAAGCCCTGTATGACGGAAAAACTGAAAGAGCATACTAAAACTGAGGTTTATCCCGTTCACCGCCTCGATAAGGATGTTGGCGGTGTTATGGTTTATGCCCTTACAAAATCTGCGGCAGCGGAGCTTTCAAAGCAGGTCGCAGACCGTACAATGGAAAAGAATTACCTTGCCCTAGTTCACGGAAATCCCCATAAGGGAGATATGGCGGACCTTCTCTTTTTTGATAGGTCAAAGAATAAATCCTTTGTTGTTAAAAAAGAGAGAAAGGGTGTTAAAAAGGCGCTTTTAAGCTATGAAGCCCTTTCACAAGGAGAAGATAAAAGCCTCGTCAGGGTAGTTCTTCATACGGGCAGAACCCACCAGATAAGGGTGCAGTTTGCTTCAAGAAAAATGCCCCTTTACGGTGACAGACGGTACGGAGGAAGGGACGAGGAAAAAACAATTGCACTGTGGTCATACTGTATATCCTTCAATCATCCCGTAATAAAGGAAAGAATGAGCTTTGAATTGTTGCCCTACGGTGATGAAGCATTCAGAGAGTTTTATTAAAAAGTAAACCGCATTACTCACTGCAGTAATGCGGTTGTTTTTATGCTTGGTCAAAAACTATTTCACCGTCTTTTTCCGTGCAAAGGTATTTTTCTCCCTTTTTAATTTTGCCGTCAAGGAGCTCTTCCGAAAGCTTATCTTCAATCCTTGTCTGTATAACTCTTCTGAGGGGTCTTGCACCGTAAACGGGGTCAAAGCCCGCTTCACTTATAAGTGTGATAACCTCATTGCTGAAATCCATTTCAATTTCAAGGGCGGAAAGCCTTTTTGTAAGATTCTGAAGCAGTTTCTTCGCTATTTCCTTGATTTCGTCCTTTTTAAGCTGACCGAAAACTATTATCTCGTCAATTCTGTTAAGAAATTCGGGGCGGAATGCCTTTTTCAATTCAGCCATAACTGCCTTTTCAATTCTCTTATCTGTATCGGTATGACTCTCCTGAGTAAAGCCGATAGCTTTGCCTTCGCCTGCAATCATTTTTGCTCCAAGGTTTGAGGTCATAATAATAACCGTGTTTCTGAAATCCACCCTTCTGCCTGAGGAGTCGGTGAGAATACCGTCATCAAGAATCTGCAGAAGCATATTGAAAACATCAGGGTGAGCCTTTTCAATTTCGTCAAACAGAACAACGCTGTAAGGCTTTCTTCGGATTTTTTCCGTCAGCTGACCGCCTTCCTCATAGCCCACATAACCGGGAGGTGAGCCTACAAGACGGGAAGCGTTGTGCTTTTCCATAAATTCACTCATATCAAACCTGATAACGGCGTTTTCGTCCCCAAACATTGCACTGCCCAAGGCTTTGCAAAGCTCTGTTTTACCAACGCCCGTAGGGCCGAGAAAGATGAACGAGCCCATCGGTCTTTTCGGGTCCTTAAGACCGCTTCTGCCCCTTCTTATGGCTCTTGCGACAGCTGATACCGCCTTTTCCTGACCCACTATCCTTTCGTGAAGAATATCCTCCATTTTTTAAAGTCTCTGACTTTCCTCCTGAGTTATCTCCGATACGGGTATACCTGTCCAGCCGGACACAATCTGTGCAATTTCAGTTGCTGTGACCTCGCTTTTGCGGTGGCTGTTCTCTTCCTTCCAATCGGAACGGGCAACAGCTATTTTGCTCATTAGCTCCTTTTCGCTGTCCCTTAAGGTGGCGGCGGCTTCAAAATCCTGACCGCTAATAGCGGCGGCTTTTTCTTCTGTTATATCTTTCAATTCCTTTTCAAGCTCCCGTATTTCAGGCGGTACGGTAAAGGAGCCGAGACGCACCTTTGAGGCAGCTTCATCAATAAGGTCAATTGCCTTGTCGGGCAGATATCTGTCGCTGATATAACGCTGAGAAAGCTTTACGGCAGTGATAATTGCTTCGTCAGTGATTTTGACCTTATGGTGAGCTTCGTATTTATCCCTGAGACCCTTGAGAATTTCTGTGGCTTCTTCGGGTGTAGGCTCGCCCACCTTTACGGGCTGAAAGCGTCTTTCAAGGGCAGAGTCTTTTTCTATATATTTGCGGTATTCCTCAAGCGTGGTTGCGCCGATAAGCTGCAGTTCGCTTCTTGCAAGAGAGGGTTTGAGTATATTTGCCGCATCAACGGCACCCTCAGCCGAGCCGGTGCCGATCAGATTATGCACCTCGTCAATAAACAGAATGATGTCCTTGTTCTTGCTCACTTCTTCAATACAGCTTTTTATTCTTTCTTCAAAGTCTCCGCGGTACTTTGTTCCTGCAACCATACCCGTAAGGTCAAGGCAGACTACTCTCTTATTCCTGAGTAGCTCAGGCACTTCATTTTTTACAATTTTGACTGCCAGGCCTTCTGCAATTGCGGTTTTGCCCACACCGGGCTCACCGATAAGGCAGGGATTGTTCTTCGTGCGGCGGGAAAGAATCTGAATAACCCTTTCAATTTCCTTTTCCCTGCCTATAACGGGGTCAATTTCATTTCGGGATGCCTTTTGTGTCAGATCCTGACCGTATTTATCAAGGGAGGGAGTATTGCTTTTACCCTTTTGGGCTTTTTTGCCGACAGGTGATGAGTTAAAAGCACCTGACCTTTCACCGCCCGATTTCATCTCTTCAAGTAAAATAGCAGGGGAGATGCCCAATTCAATAAGCAGTGCCGTTGCACAGCAGTCCTCTTCACTGAGCATTGATTTGAGAATGTGCTCAGTGCCCACATAGCCTGCATTTTCATTTTTTGCTATGGCAAGTGAAAGCTCAACTATGTGCTTTGACCGCGGTGTGAAATCATTGGGAGTCAGCACCGTGGGAATTCCCACACCGATATTTCTTCTTATGCTTTGCTCAACAGCCTGAATTGTAACGCCCTTTTTTGAAAGAAGGGCTGTGGCGGCACCGTTATCCTCTCTTACAAGCCCTGCAAGAAGATGTTCGCTTCCAATATATGTGTGACCGAGATTTTCGGCAATTTCAACTGCAGAATTCAGGGCTCTGTTGGCTTTTTCAGTAAAGCCTGTGAATTTGTACATAATGTTACCTCCTTAATGGTTAATGATAAAAAGGATGCTGAACAATCAGTTCAACATCCTTTTCAAGTTAACTAAGCTTTATTTAACTTAACTCTTTTCTTACCTTTTCTGCTCTGAGGATATCCCTTTCGCTTTGTGAAAGGCTTTTTCCCTCGGCAACATTTATTGTTGCCGGCTGAAGCTCAATAAACATCTGAGTGAGCTTTTCAGCGGGTACATCAACAATGCCCTCTGCCGCACCCATACGTACATAGGAAATAAGGTTTGTGAGCTCCTGAGAGGTCAGCTTGTAGGCACTGCGCAGAATACCCCAGGAGCGGTAGATTTTATCAATAAAGTCCTCGTCTTTTATAAGTGAGGCTCTTGCCTGCTTTTCCTGAGATACAATCTGCATGGCGATTGAGGTAAGATTCTGCAAAGCGGCTTTTTCGCTTATACCGAGTGTAACTTGATTGCTGAGCTGATATATATCGCCTGAAATTTCACTGCCCTCACCGTATGAGCCTCTGAGAGTGAGACCTAATTTTGCAACGGTGGCACTAAGAGAACGCATAGCACCCTTTTTCCTCAGAGCAGGAAGATGAAGCATAACCGAGGCTCTCATACCCGTACCGAGATTTGTGGGGCACTGGGTAAGGTAGCCTATAGAGTCATTAAAGGCGTAATTAAGCTTGTTTTCAATAACCGTATCAATAGCGTCTGCCTGATTAAAGGCTTCCTCCAGACTGAGTCCGGGAAGAATAACCTGAATTCTGATATGGTCCTCCTCGCAAAGCATAATGCTGATGTCCTCCTCGTCGGAAAGAAGGAGTGCTCTGCCCGTGCCTTCATAGGCAAATTCGGGGCTTATAAGATGCTTTTCGGCATAGGATACGGCCTCGGCGGCAGAAATCAGTGACATATCGATAAAAGAAAGGTTTTTATCTGTGTAATCGGAAAGAGCTTCGCTGATAAGGTGGGAAACCTCCTGCTTTTCTCTTGGGTCAAGTCTTATTGGAAAAGGATAATCTTCAAGGTTTCTTGCAAGGCGTACTCTTGTGCTTAAAACAACATCGCCTTCATTGCCTTTATTTTTATACCAGGTCATTTCAGTTTTCTCCTTTCAGTTTTTTTATTTCGTCTCGTATAATTGCTGCCTGCTCAAAGTTCTGCTCTTCAATTGCTTTTTGCATATCCTTTTGCAAATCTTCTATTTTTTCTTCCGCGGTCTTTTCTTTAGCAATAATCTTTTCCTTTGTGCGGTGGGGGACCTTGCCCGAATGCTTTGCTTTGCCGTGAATACGCTGAATTGAGGGCAGAAGCTTTGAATAGAATTTTTCGTAGCAGTCTGCACAGCCTACACAGCCGCTTTTTATAATGTCGTCAAAGCAGTAGCCGCATTTTTCACAGCGATCAAGACGGCTTTCACCCAAGGCAAAGGCACTGTCGCCGAAAATGTGTGAGAAGATATCAGGCATATTGAGAGAAAAATCATCAAAAAAGCTTACCATTCCCGAATTCTGTGCACAGGCTGAGCAAAGATGACTTTCCGTAGCCTCACCGTTGAGTACTCTTTTAATGTGAGTTGTGGCTTCATTTTTCTTACAGTTCTGACATAACATAATACTTACCTCCTTGATTAATAATCTTTATTCTTTAATTACTGTTAAAAGCATCTGTTTTAAAAGGGATGCTCTGACTGTGTCTTTGATTTCCGCGGGAAGAATTTTAAAATTTATGTCGGAGCAGGCGGCAAGAATCAGTGCCGCATCCCTTTGTGATATAAGCTTATGATAAACAAGGTTTATAAGATGATTTTCTGCCGTAGCTTCATCAATTCGACCTCCCACGGAATTTACTACCTGCATCATAAGTGAGCTTTTATCGTAGCTTATCCTTGTGATTCTTATGCATCCGCCTCCGCCTCTGCGGCTTTCAACAATAAAGCCTCTTTCGGGGGTAAAGCGTGAGGATAGCACGTAATTTATCTGACTCGGCACACAGCCGAGATCCTGAGCCAAAATGTTTCTTTTAATTTCAATTTCGTTTTTATCCTGAAGCATTTCGGTTATCATCTGCGCAATAGCGTTAGAAAGGTTCATCATATCACTTCCTTTGACTTTGACTATCTTTGACCTTTGACTATATTATAGCTCATTTTTTTGACTTTTCAAAGGTCAAATAAGGTCAAAAAGTGAATTTTTCAAATCAAAAGCTTTAATTAGCTTTGATTTTCTTCTGTTTTCTCAATATTTCTTTCGTTTTTATATATAAAGGGGGCATATGAAAATCGGTCAGAGTGCTGTGCTGAGGCTGAATTTTTATCCGAAAGGTCAAAAAAGCTATCACCTTCATTTTCTTGTGTAAGGCTATATATTTCCCTTGAATTCCGTTTTGACATAAGCATCACCTAAAGTATTTTTCACCTTATATTTGTTTTATATTCAAAATCTGTAACACATCGCAGGTCTTTGTGTATAATGATGATGTAAGACGAAGTCAGCACTTCGTACTTCGGAAAGGGGGTCAGACCATAATGTCATGTAATAACGGTTTGTTCGGCGGTAACTGCTGCTCATGGATCATCATCCTTCTTATCCTCTCAATGTGCTGCGGCGGTGAAGGCGGCCTCTTCGGCGGTAACGGTTGCGGTAACGGTTGTGGCTACAACAACGGTTGCGGCTGTCGCGACAATTGCGGTTGCCACGATAACTGCGGTTGCTGAGTAAAGCAAAAAATATCCGACTCACCGTGGTGAGTCGGATATTTTTATGTAAGATAAAGTTTTATACGTTTGCAGGAACTGTTGTTGTTTCGTAGTATTCGCTTTCAAATTCTTCAACATCTTCAATAACGCCAAGGAACTTCTGAATAACGCGGCCGAGAGTCTGGAAAGCAGAAATGATTACTCTGATAAAACGGGGATATGTATCAGTTTTTTCCTGCCATACAGCGTAAAGAGTAACAACACCTGTTACCTCAATATCATCGCCGCCGTAGTAAATTTCACCGGTGTCACCGTGTCTCCAGTAAAGAAATTCATAGTCAACAGAAATGGGGGTGTCTGTTGTAACCTTAGCCATGCAAGGCTGTTTGAAGGTGATTGTGGGGCTGGGCTTATACATAATGCTTACAAGTGAGATGGGCTCCATTTCATAGTGGATGCCGTACATCATCTGCTGGTCGATTTCTCCTTCGTCCTCTGTAACACCAAGATAATCCTCAATAACGTCGCCGATAAGGTCGCCGGGTGCAGCAAAGGCTGTTACGGAGAACGCAGAGAAAATCATAAGAATTGAAAGAAATACTGCTAAAGTCTTTTTCATAAGTTAGTTACCTCCTTTTACAAGTACAATTATTATATAGCATAATATATACATTTTAATTCCTTAACGGAAATAAAGGTTAAAATCTTAATACTTTTTAACTTTTGCAGCCTTTAAAATAAAACAAATTAAAAAAATATATTTACTTTTTAAGCGAAAAACTATACTATATATAGGAAGTAAATACTAAGGCAAAGATGAAAAATTATGAAAATACTTTTTGTTTGTACGGGTAATACCTGCCGCAGTCCTATGGCTGAGGGCATACTGAACAGCATTGCGGAAAAAGAAAAACTTGATATAGTCTCTGAAAGTGCGGGTATCAGCGCCTTTTCGGGGGATGAAGTCAGTCGGAACGCTGTAAAAGCGGCGGAAAAATACGGCTGCGATATTTCATCTCACAGAGCGAGAAGGGTGAGCAGTTATCTGATTGATGAGGCTGACCTTGTTGTGTGTATGACGCAAAGCCATAAAAATGCACTTACACCATTTGTGCCCGAAGAAAAGCTTATGGCTTTCAGCGATGTTCCTGACCCTTACGGCGGCGACGAAGGGGTATATTCAGACTGTGCCGCAAGGATTTATGAGGAAATACAAAGGCTAATCCTCAGCCTTTCCGCTGTATGTGTAAGAGCGATGACAGAGGCTGATGTAAAAGCCGTGGCTGAAATTGAAAAGGAATGCTTTTCACAGCCCTGGAGTGAAGACGGTATAGGGCAGGAGCTTTTTAACGATTCGGCAAGATTTTTTGTTGCGGAAAAAATGGGTAAGGCAGTCGGTTATATGGGTATGCACATTGTCCTTGATGAATGCTATATTGCGAATGTTGCCGTATTGCCCTCACACAGAAGGCAGGGTATAGCGCAAAAGCTTCTCACAAATGCTCTGCTGAAAGCGGAAAGCGAAGGCTGTTCATTTATAAGCCTTGAAGTGAGAGTGAGCAACATAAAGGCAATTGGCCTTTATGAAAAAAACGGCTTTGAGAGAATGGGTGAACGGAAGAATTTTTATCAGAGCCCCACGGAAAACGCTCTTATTATGACAAAGACTTTTGATAAGGAATGATAGATATATGAAAATACTTGCAATTGAATCCTCCTGCGATGAAACTGCCGCAGCCGTTGTTGAAGACGGAAGAAGTGTACTGTCAAATGTAGTTGCATCTCAGGTACCTGAGCATAAAATTTACGGCGGAGTTGTGCCTGAAATTGCTTCCCGAAGACACGCTGAGGCAATATCCGGCGTTGTAAACAAGGCGCTTTCCGATGCAGAGCTGACCTTGGATGATATTGATGCCGTTGCAGTTACCTATGCACCGGGTCTTATCGGTGCATTGCTTGTTGGTGTGAACTATGCAAAGGGACTTTCCTACGGAAAAAAGCTCCCTTTGATACCCGTTCATCATCTGCGCTCACACATTGCGGCAAACTACATAACTCACCCCGACCTTAAACCGCCCTTTTTTTGCCTTGTTGTATCAGGCGGTAACACGATGATGGTTGAGGTTAAGGACTATACGGATTTCAGAATTGTGGGCAGAACAAGGGACGATGCCGCAGGTGAGGCCCTTGATAAAGCTGCAAGAACAATGGGTATCCCTTACCCCGGCGGCCTTAATATGGATAAAATGGCGGCAGACGGAGATAATACCGCATTTAAATTTCCAATGCCCAAGGTTGAAAACTGCCCCTATGATTTCAGCTTTTCAGGTCTTAAAACCTCAGTTATAAACACAATTCACAACTCAGAGCAGAAGGGGATTGAGGTTAACAAAAAAGACCTTGGAGCTTCCTTTATGAAGGCGGTTTCAAACTGCCTTTGCAAGAACACGGAAAAAGCAATGGTTGACTTCGGGCATAATACCCTTGTAATTGCAGGCGGTGTTTCTGCAAACTCAGTTCTGAGACGGGATATTACGGAGCTTTGCAAAAAGCATAAATGGAAGCTTTATCTTCCCGAGCTTTCCCTTTGCGGAGATAATGCGGCAATGGTTGGTTCCCAGGGGTATTATGAATATCTGAGCGGAAATACGGCAGGACTTGACCTCAATGCCTTTGCCGGAATGAGTATAGAATAAAAAAATACCGAGCTCAGCTCGGTATTTTTTTATTCGAATTATTCTTTTATCTTTTTCTGCGATATAATTCCCACAATAAGGAAGGTAATTACAAAAAGATGCACAATCACATCAATGAAGTGGGCACTGTCAAGGGGCTTCGGGAAAATATATACCAGTGAATAAATAAGGCACAGAAAATCAAAAATATAAATTCCGAGGCCTGCATAAAGAAGCTTTGCGTGCTTGTTTGAAAAAACAGCCAGTGAAGCGTAAGTGAGAATATAAACTATACTGATTACTGAGGGCAGAATGATACTGCCCTTGTTTTCGCTGAGCCTGAGAATCATATCCGTAAAAGAAAGGCTGAAGTAAAAATTAAAGTTTCCGCTTAAAATATAACGTACAACATAAATAAGACCGAGAATGCCTGAAAGAAGAATAGCCGTTGAAGCGGATTTTATGTTGGTTTCGTGCTTTTTTAAAATATCTTCCTGTGTAAAGTCTTTTTTCATTCTTCTATACCTGCTTACCATTCAAATTTTGTCAGCTTACCTTCGCAAAGAAGGTCGGGGAAATTCCACTGACGGAGAATTTCATAAGTTACAAGAGCTACTGTATTGGAAAGGTTAAGGCTCCTCGCTTCACCTATCATAGGAACTCTCAGTGATGCTTCGGGATTTTCCTTTAAAAGAGCCTCAGGCAGACCTGCATCCTCTCTGCCGAAAACTATGAAGCAGTTTTCGGGAAAAGAAACATCGGAATAGATGTGAGTGCCTTTTGTTGTAAGATAGAAAAATTTTCCGTCTTTATTTTTATTATAAAAATCATCAAGGCTGTCATAATAGGTAATATCAAGCAGATACCAGTAGTCAAGACCTGCCCTTTTGAGCTTTTTATCGTCAACGGTGAAGCCCATAGGCTTTACAAGGTGAAGGGCAGCACCCGTCGCGGCGCAGGTTCTTGCAATATTACCCGTGTTCTGAGGAATCTGGGGCTCAACAAGAACAATGTTAATTTTTGCCATTTTAACTGTCCTTTCAGTGTTTGCTTTTCTTATTGTATCATTAATCTGTAAAAAAATAAACACCCTTTTACTAAAAAAATTCCCTCGGTTAAAAAAACGGTGCTAACAAAAAATAATTTTGACCTTTGGTCGATATTATTTTTTGAAAGTGAGGGAAATATATGGAAATGAAAAGCATTATGAAGGGTGTAGGCATCGGTATGGCAGTCGGCGGTGCAGGCGCTTATATGAAGGGTATGATGAACGGTTCAGGTATGAAGCGTTCTGCCCGTAAAAGCATGAACAAGGCTATGAAAAATATTGAAGGCTTTGTGGGCGATATGAAATATATGTTCAAATAACCAAAGGTCGCTTAAAGCGACCGTACATAAGGAGTTGGTAAAATGATAAAATTTATAAGCGTAGTACTGTGCCTTGTTACGGTGTTTTTCACCTTTGTCTGCTGTGGCAATGATAATGGCGGTACTGCCTCACCTCTAACCACTGAGGACAGCATAACGGGGGAGGACAGCACTTCTTCCACGGTCACACCCTCTGCAACGGAGCTTTCACCTAAAATTAATGCATCCACCGTTGTAGACGACGAAAACGCTGATACTTCTTATCCCATTGACCGAAACAATATGGTGCTTACCGGTGATAGAGGTGGAAAAAACCTTACGGGTTATACTCCCTTGCCTGCAATTACCTATAACTCAACACAGAATACCGGTAACTTTTCCACAGTGAAAAAATCCCATTCTCACGGACCTGCCTCAGGGGGCAAGGCACACCATACCGTTGTGCAGTTTCAGAATGAGTTTGAGAAGTTTTCTGCGGTGACTCTCGGCGACGAAAACGAAAAGGTGCTTTATCTTACCTTTGACTGCGGCTATGAGCACGATAACCTGACGGAGACAGTGCTTGATACCTTAAAAGAAAAAAATGTCCCTGCAACCTTTTTCAGCACCCTTGACCATGTAAAGGCTGAGCCTGAGCTTATAGGGAGGATGATAAAGGAAGGTCATATTGTGGGTAACCATTCTGCCACCCATCCATCCTTTGCCACAATTGACCGTGGGCAGATGGCAAAGGAAATTGAAACCTTTGAAAACCATATGCGGGAAAAATTCGGCTATGCTTCAAAGTTTTTCCGTTTTCCTTCAGGTGAATATACGGACAGTGCACTTGATCAGATTGCACAGCTCGGTTATGTGAGTGTTTTCTGGTCGGTAGCCTATAACGATTGGAATACGGATAAAATTCAGGGCAAGGACTACGCTGTGGAAACGGTTATGTCGAGGCTTCATAACGGTGCAATTATCCTTCTTCACAGTGTATCCCATGATAATGCCGAGGCTTTACCGGAAATTATTGATAAAGCAAGAGAGCAGGGTTATGAGTTTAAGAGCCTGACTGATATAGTATAAACAAACAAACGGGCTGAAAGCCCGTTTGTTTAGCTTATTTTGT
Source organism: Acutalibacteraceae bacterium (assembly GCA_045531265.1). GTDB lineage: Bacteria > Bacillota > Clostridia > Oscillospirales > Acutalibacteraceae > UBA6857. Next base: position 19,063 of record JAZSDP010000026.1, on the reverse strand, counting down.
AAATCTTTCCCTTTTCTGTTTCAAAGGTTGTAATTCCGTTTTCGAAGGAGGTTTCAATTTCATTTCCTTCTTCGTCGGTAACAAGGATGATTTTGCCGTCATACTTAAGGCTGCAGCTACCGCCCATATTGGACTTTACTGTACCTTCCTTAAGCTTACCTACGGTCCACTTCATACCGATTTCAAAATTGCCCCTTGCAAGAAGACCCTTGATTTCGCCTTCATTCCAGCTGTCGGGAAGAGAGGGGAGAAGGTGGATATATGCTTTATGGCTTTGCAGAAGCATTTCGCAAATACCTGCAACAAGACCGAAGTTACCGTCAATCTGGAACGGGGGATGGGTGCCGAAAAGGTTTTTGAGAATGGTTTTTGAAATGATGTTTTCAATTATCTCTTCGCAGTCATTACCCTTTAAAAGTCTCGCATAGGAAAGAAGTCTTACTGCAAGACCCCAACCCGTACTCTTTTTGCCTCTGTCCTCAAGTGAGGTGAGAGCTGCTTTAAGAAGCTCGGGGTTATCGGTGTCAATCTGTCTGAAGGGATAGAGGGTGAGAAGATGTGAAAGGTGGCGGTGCTTTTTTTGAACTCCCTTACCGTGGAAGCCACGCATAAAGAATCTGTCCTCATCGTACCATTCCTTAATCTGACCCCATTTGCCGATGTGTACGGGAGAAAGAAGGGGAAGCTGTTTTTTGATTGTAGAGAGAAGCTCACTGTTTACACAGTCGGAATATCCATTTTCTGTAAGAGCCTCAGCGGCGAGGATAACATCCTCATAAAGGTTGTAAACAATGCTCTGGTCATAGGTGTTGCCCTGAGCTACGGGACCGTGCTCCGGAGAATAGCCCGGTGACACAACAAGTCTTCCGCTGTTTTTATCCTCTGCGAGAAGCTGAGTCCACATAAGGGCACATTCTTCCATTGTGGGGTAAATATCATTTCTCAGCTTTTCTATGTCAAGGGTGTAAAGGTAATAATCAAACATATTCTGGGTTGCCCAGGCACCATTTGTGGGTGCCCAGCCCCACTTCCATTCCCAACCGGGGCCGACGAAGCCTAAGGGAGTGACCATTGTGTGAATCATCCAGCCTGTGGGCTTTTCGTTGTTGCCGTCACCTATGCCGAGGGTTTTATAAGCCACCTCTCTGCCCGGTTTTTTAAGGCTGTTTACAAAATCGATAAAGGGCAGTGCCGTTTCGGGAAGGTTTGCAGCATAAGCCGCCCAATAGTTCATCTGGACATTGATGTTGAAGTGGTAGTCGCAGCTCCAGGGAGGGTTGTTTTTAGCGTTCCATATACCCTGAAGGTTGGCAGGCAGTGAGCCGTCTCTTGAAGAGGAAATAAGAAGGTATCTGCCGTACTGGAAAAGAAGGGTGATTAGATTTCTCTTGTATTCCTTTTTCTTTTCAAAGCGCTTGAGCATATAGTCGGTGGAATATTTCAATTCCTGCTCACCCAGATTGAACTCAACTCTGTTATAAAGAGCCTTGTAATCCTCAAGGTGGCGTCTGTAAAGCTCGGGGAATGAAAATGCAGATGCCTTTTCAACACATTCCGTGGCTTTTTTTAAGGGGTCGCTTCCGTCAGAAAAAACGGGGTAGTTATTTATGTAGTCAGTTGCAAGGCTGACGATTACAACAACGCTTTCGGCATTTTCAACTCTTATTTTACCGCCTTCAATGGCTTTCACCTCGCCGCCCTGAGGGATAAACTTAACACAGCAGCCGTACTTCATATTGTTTTTATCTCTGCCGTCAGCACTTTCAAGACCTTCGTTGGCTTTAACCGTGCCTTCAAGGTAAATGCTGTCGCCTTCTGACCTGCTTTCGCCCTTCTGGTCGGAGATAAAATAAGCCTCAAAGCTGATTGTAGGGTCGGGCTTAGGCTCCTTTTCGTCTTCACTGTGCTTTGTGGTGCGGTCAATTCTGCCAACAAAAACATTGTCAGGGTAGCTGACAAAATAATGCCTTGTATATGTGGTTTTGTCTATTTTATAGGTTACCATTGAGGATGCCGTGTCAAGGTCAAGGTCACGGACATAGCTCTGGTAGTCGCCCTGCTGACTGAACTGAATGTAAAGGTTACCGAAGCTCTGGTATGCACCGAAGCCTGTGCTGTCACCTTCAAGCTTTTTCATTTCAGCTGTTGCGGCGGAAACGTTGCCCTTATTTAAAAGATTCTGAATTCCTCTGAAGGCCTTGCCTTTATCATCGTATTTGATACCGCCCTTAAAGCCTTCAACTGCAGCGCCGCCTGACCAAAGAGTTTTTTCGTTAAAATGGATAAGCTCACATTCCTTACCACCGAAAACCTTTGCACCGATTTTACCGTTGCCTAAGGGAAGAGCTTCATTTTCCCAACCGAAATAGCTCATATGAGCTTCTGTGTTATAGCATAAAAACATAATTGACACCCCGAATAAAGAGATATAATGTACTCATTATATAGTTTTTTAGTGCTTTGTGTCAAGGTATAATATATACAAGATAACTATAATTAAACCTTTATAAAAAATTATAAGAATAAATTGATTTTTTAAAAGCTTTGTGGTATTATTTATAATGTATATTTATGTTTAGTTATATAAGGGGCGATGTGCCTCTTTCTGAAAGGAAATTTCAATGAAAAACAGCTATCTCATAACTGTTGTTACCGTTCAGGAAATTGAAGGGGAAAAGGAAGTGCTTGAGCTTACAACTCACGCCGATTTCAGCGGTAACAGTGATGATTATACAATAACCTACCGTGAGCACGACTCCGAGGAGGGTGAAAGCAAAACAGTTCTGCGTGTTGAAAACTCAGAAAAGGTTTCTGTTTCAAGGGAAGGCGCAATAAATTCCTACATGACCATTGAAACGGGTGTAAGACACCTTTCCCACCACGTAACACCCTACGGTGCTTTCTCTCTCGGTATTACCGCAAAAAAGGTTCATTCCCATATGAGTGAAGATGGCGGAAGTCTTGTTTTCAGGTATGCCACGGACCAGGAAATGCAGCCTATAGGTGAAATTGAATTTACAATTACTCTTAAAAGAAAGGATTTTATAAATGTCTCAGACTGTAAATAAAGCTCAGAATCAGATCAGGCAAATGGTTTTAACAGCCATAGAAAAGGCACAGCAGAAGGGTACACTTCCCGAAGGAGAAAGCAATGCTTTTTCCGTTGAAGTTCCTGCAGACAGAAAAAACGGTGACTATTCAACCAACGCGGCAATGGTAAATGCAAAAAACTTCAGATTACCTCCCAGAAAGATTGCAGAGGCTATTACAGAAAACACCGACCTTGAGGGCACATACTTTGAGAAGGTTGAAATTGCAGGCCCCGGCTTTATCAATTTTTATCTTTCCGATGTTTATTATGCCGATGTTCTTTTTGAAATAAGAGAAGCAGGCGATAACTACGGCAGGTCAGATTACGGCAAGGGTAAAAGCATTAACGTTGAATTTGTTTCCGCAAACCCCACAGGTCCTATGCATATGGGTAATGCAAGAGGCGGTGCTCTGGGTGACTGCCTTGCGGCTGTGCTCGACTACGCAGGATATGAAGTAAGCCGTGAGTTTTATGTTAACGATGCAGGTAACCAGATTGATAAGTTTGCCCTTTCTCTTGATATAAGATATCAGCAGCTTTGCGGTAAAGATGCCGAGCTTCCCGAGGACAGCTACCACGGTGAAGACATTACCGAAAGAGCAGGTGAATTCAAAGAGGTTTACGGCGACAGCTATATCTGTAAAAGTGAAGAGGAAAGAAGGAAGGCACTCACAGAGTTTGCTCTTCCCAAAAACCTTGACAATATGAAAAAGGCAATGGAAAAATACCGCATAGACTATGATTTGTGGTTCAGTGAGCTGACACTTCATAACGGCGGTGAGCTCAAAGAAACCATTGATATTCTTACTGAGGGCGGCTATACCTATGAAAAGGACGGCGCTCTCTGGTACAAGAACAAGGAAATACAGACTGAAATGCTTTTAAGCCAGGGCAAGAGTCAGGATTACATCGACAAGCTTGAACTTAAGGACGATGTTCTTATAAGAGCTAACGGTAACCCCACATACTTTGCCGCTGACATTGCTTACCACAGAAACAAGCTCGAAAAAAGAGGCTTCGATAAGGCAATTGACGTTTGGGGCGCTGACCACCACGGTCACGTTGCAAGAATGAAGGGTGCAATGAAGGCTGTGGGCATTGACCCTGACAGGCTCGATATCCTTCTTATGCAGTTTGTACGCCTTGTCCGTGACGGAGAGGTTGTAAGAATGAGCAAGAGAACGGGTAAGGCAATTACCCTTGTCGACCTTCTCAATGAGGTTCCCATTGATGCCGTACGCTTCCTTTTCAATATGAGAGAGCCGGGCTCACTTATGGATTTTGACCTTGACCTTGCCGTTGAGCAGAGCTCACAGAATCCCGTTTACTATTGCCAGTATGCCCATGCAAGAATTTGCAGTATTCTTTCAAAGCTGGAAGCTGAGGGCAAAGCAATCCGTGACTGCACGGCAGAAGAGCTTATGCTTCTGAATACCGAGGAGGAAAGAGAGCTTATCCGCTACCTTTCTACTCTCGGCGATGTAATTATAAATGCAGCTAAAAATTACGACCCCGCAAAGGTTACCCATTATGCAACGGAGCTTGCAACTCACTTCCATAAGTTTTATAACAATTGCCGTGTAGGTGTAGAAGATGAAAGATTGATGCAGGCAAGAATTTTCCTTTGCATCTGCACAAGGGATACTATGAAGAGTATTCTCAAGATGCTCAAGGTTGATGCTCCCGAAAGAATGTAATGTATTTTTATCTTAAAATATATAAGTAAATTTAAACTTGGCATAATATAAATAAAAAAACAATGTTAAAAAAGGAGAAACCACAATGAACGCAGAAAAAATTCTTGTTGTTGATGACGACCTTAATATTTGCGAGCTTCTCAGACTTTATCTTACCAAGGAAGGCTACAATGTAGTTATAGCCAATGACGGCGCAGCAGCTGTTACAACCTTCCAGGAGGAAAGCCCCTCCCTTGTTCTTCTTGATATAATGCTTCCTAAGCTTGACGGTTGGCAGGTTTGCAGAGAAATCAGAAAATTTTCCGAAACTCCCATTATTATGCTCACTGCAAAGGGTGAGGTTTTTGACCGTGTTCTCGGTCTTGAGCTGGGTGCCGATGACTATGTTGTAAAGCCCTTTGATACAAAGGAAATTGTTGCAAGAATCAAGGCAGTTCTCCGCCGCAGTGCATCTTCTTCAACAGATGAAATCAAGGAAGTTCACTACGATAAGCTTTCAATCAACCTTACAAATTATGAGCTTAAGGTTGCAGGTGTGCAGATTGATACACCTCCGAAAGAAATGGAGCTAATTTTCCACCTTGCCAAGAACCCCAACAGAGTTTTCACAAGAGATCAGCTTCTTGATGAGGTATGGGGCTACGATTATTACGGCGATTCAAGAACGGTTGACGTTCATGTTAAGCGTCTTCGTGAAAAGCTTGAGGGTGCTTCCGATAAATGGGAGCTCAGAACCGTATGGGGCGTAGGCTACAAGTTTGAAACAAAAGAATAAGCCTGAACAGTGCCGCCATAAGGCGGCATTTTCGGGTTGAAGGTATATTGTATGAAAAATATAAAAAAGCAAAAGAAAGATAAAAAAAGCAATCTTTTCCGCCGTTACTTTGGTGTTTCCGCTATGACGGTGCTTTTAGGCTTTATGTTTATCGGCCTTGCAATGATGTTTTTCGTTGCAGGTCAGTGGTGGACAGATAAGGTAGATGTTCTTACAAGGAATGCCCGGAATATTGCCGTGACTTACAGCAGTATGGATGAGGCGGGAATAAGAGAAGCGGACAGAGGAGAGTTTATGACTAATGCTCTTGAGCTTATGCACGAGGCTACTCTTTCCGAATATTTCATAGCAACACCTGACGGCAGTATTATTTACTGCTGCGACTGTGCAGATACCGATGATGTGGTCTGCAAGTCTCATTCTGAGCTCACAGTTTCCGAAGCCCATATGAAAAGGGCTGCCGACGGCGGATTTTCCGATTACACAACAGAGGATGAATTCGGTATAGGTAAGTTTGTTGTTGCCGTACCTATTAAGCTGAACGGAGAGGTAGTTGCGGCGGCATATGCCGTTGAAGATGCTATTACGGGCTTTCTTCCATATGTTGCAGGTATTGTGCAGTTTATGACCTATGCAATTCTTGGTGCTCTCGTTGTTGTTTTCATTGCTATGTATAAAACAACAAAGGGTATTACCACACCTCTTAGTGAAATGCAGGAGGTTACAACCCACTTTGCAAAGGGTGAATTCAGCCACAGAGCAAATGAGGACTACGATAAGAAGGACTTCAGTGAATTTGCAAAGGCGCTGAATAAAATGGCTGACGAATTGAGAATCAATGACGAGTCCCAGAAAAGCTTTGTTGCCAATGTTTCTCACGAGCTTAAGACTCCGATGACTTCAATAGGCGGTTTTATTGACGGTATACTTGACGGAACAATTCCTCCCGAGGAAGAAAAGAAATACCTTTCAATTGTATCCTCCGAAGTAAAAAGACTTTCAAGAATGGTTGTTTCAATGCTCAACCTTTCAAAAATTGAAGCAGGAGAGGTTCAGCTTTCTCCCGTAAAATATGATGTAAGTAAGCAGATTTTTGACACCCTTCTTACCTTTGAAAGAAAGATTGACGAAAAGCAAATCAATATTGAAGGATTTGAAGATATGGGTACTGTTAATATGCGTGCCGACAAGGACCTTATTCAGCAGGTGCTTTATAACCTTATTGATAATGCTGTCAAGTTCACTCCTCAGGGCGGAACAATTACAGTTTTTGCCGAGAATACAGGTGACCGGACAAAGGTGAGAATCCGTAATTCGGGACAGGGTGTTACAAATGAAGAAATTTCAAGAATATTCGAACGCTTTTATAAGGTGGATAAATCCCGAAGCTATGATACCAAGGGTGTAGGATTAGGCTTATACATCGTCAAGACCGTTATCAATATGCACGACGGTGAAATTACAGCCGACAGTAAGCAGGGCGAGTATACTCAATTCAGCTTTGAAATACCTTATGCTGAGTTTTAACTAATTTTTAATTTTCATATTTATTATTCAGTTAAATAAACAATCCAATCCTGACGAAAGGAAAAATATTATGAACGATAATAATTTTAACGATGAATTTTTCTCAGGTGAGCCCAAAGAGAATCTTTATGGGCCTGAAAAAGCACCGCAGGAAAATGCAGACGGTGATTTCAACGGCAGTGTGAATATTGAGCAGGACTTAACTTCTCCCGATGAGCAGCCCAAATCTGATGAGGTTATCCCCGAAGCTCCCGTTACTTTTTTCAATGATTACAGCAGTAAGGAAGCTGAAACTCCCGCTCCTGAGCCGGTTTTTAACCCATATGCTCCCAAACAGCCTCAGGAAAACGAACAGACATATCAGGGTGTGAATACGGGATATACTAACCTTAATCAGAGTCAGCAGTACCGTACACCTCAGCAGCCCCCTTATTATCAGCAGAATCCTTCCTTTAATCAGGATTACAGAGCTTATCAGACTCCACCCAAGCGTTCAAGGGGCGGAAAGTCTGTTTTGGGTGTTATTCTTGTGGCTTGTCTTGCTGTTGCAGTTATCGGGATGATTCTCGGTCTTATTAGTAAGGATGGCGGAGAAACTCAGACCACTCTGCCTCCGCCGACCTCTCAGGCTCAGGGAATTACAGACGGTCCCACGGTTACAAGTGAAAACATTGAGGTTTCAACCACCCAGCCCGTAACTCAGGTTGTAAACTCCGTTTATGTTGCGGATAAGGTAAGACCCAGCGTTGTAGGTGTTATGGTTTACGTTAACGGCAAGCTTTCCAATGAAGGCTCAGGCGTTCTTATGAGTGAAAAGGATGGCTGGACATATATTGTAACCTGCGCACATGTTATCAGCGATGCAAATGTAAGCTACGGCGTTCTTCTTCTTGACGGCAGACGCTTTGAGGCTCAGCTTGTGGCTTACGATACAAGAACGGATATCGGTGTTGTTAAGGTTGAAGCAACGGGTCTTCCTCTTGCAGAATTCGGTGACTCAACCTCACTGAGAGTCGGTGAGCCTGTTTACGCAATAGGTAATCCCGGAGGCAGTGAATACTTCGGCTCAATTACAAACGGTATTGTTTCCGCAATTGACCGTTCCGTAACCTCAACCTATACAATGACCTGTATTCAGCACAACGCTGCCATAAACCCCGGTAACTCAGGCGGTGCCCTTGTTAATGCGGCAGGTCAGGTTATCGGTATCAACTCATCAAAAATTGCTTCAACAGAGTATGAGGGAATGGGCTTTGCTGTTCCCACTTCAATTGCATCACCTATAGTAAATTCTCTTATTCAGTACGGCTATGTGCCCAACAGACCCAAGCTCGGTATTGAATATGCACCAGTCAGCGCTTATCAGCTTTATTCCCTTGTTGTTTCAATCAAGGGTCTTCCCCAGGGCTCACTGGTTATTGCAGGTATTTCTGAGGACAGCTCCCTTGCTAATACGGAAGCTGAGGTCGGCGACCTTATTATCGCCGTTAACGGTAAGAAGATGGACGACACAAGCGTGCTTCTTGACCTTATTGAAACCGGCTCCGTAGGTGACACACTCAAGCTGACTCTTTGCAGAATAGAAAGCAGAACCTACAAAACATCAACCTTTGATGTTACAATTTCACTTGTTGAAGATAAGCCCACCACAACTCAGGCGACTGAGCCTACAATGGAATTTCAGGATGACGGATACTACCGCGGTGGTCAGGGCAGCTTTGAGGATTTCTTTAACGACTATTTCGGATGGTAATAAAAAAATCGGCTGTGTAAACAGCCGATTTTTTAAATGCAGAATGCAAAGTGCAAAATGCAGAATTGCGCCGAGCGTGGGACGAAAAGGTTAATTTGTTCCCGCTGAATTTATTGAGACAATTTTTTATTGACAAAAGATGTTGTGGGTGCTACTATGATTATAAGTTGTGAGGTGTTCTATGTGCCTACAGAAGCGGAGAAAGTTTGTATGAAAAAAAGAAATCTTATTTTATCGATTATATTTGCTTTAATTGTTGTTCATATAACAAGTGTAATCTTTATTTATTCTTACGCATCAATGTCGGTATTAGAAAATAGTATTATATATTTGTTAAATTCTGTTGCGTTGATGTATGTTGTTAAAGTAGTGTTAAGTTTGTTTAAGAGTAAAATTAATAATAAAATTTTAAATACGATATTTGTTGTAATTTTGTTGATTGATATTATAGTAGCTATTGTAGCTTTTAAAAAGTTTATTTTATAAGGAATATATGAACATACAGAAATCAGAATAGTCAGGTAAGCATAAGGGAGAATATACCTTTGTTTTTTAGGAGTATGAAAGATATGAATAATGCCGTCTGTTTTGCATCAAATAAGGTAAAGAGCAAATCAATTTATTTTTTATTATGTATAATTGCGTTTAGTTTAGTTGTTATATTATATAACAACTCTGGATCAAAGAACTTTCAGAATATTGAAGAAGCTTTTAGATATTACAATAAATGCGAAGTTATCCTAACAGTTGAAGGTGAAAACTCTGCATTGGCACTTGGAATAAAAGATGGTGTTATAGTGAGAGATTTCTTCAATAAAACTAATGACGGCTATTCTTCATTTTCTGGATTTGGTGCTGATAATTTTATTTGCAGTGCAAGGGAAGGTATTTCTTATGATGTGTTTTATGTAAAAAAAGCGGATGAATATTATATTCGATTATATAGTTCCGCAGGTGAATTATCTCAAATTTCTGATTCGTGTGATTCTGTGTTTTATTCACTGCAACCGCACCCTTCAGATGTAACTGAAGCCAGAGTATATTATGCTTTTATCAGAGAGTTTAGCGATGATTATTATCTTAAACTTAATGATGAGTTGATTTTCGTAAATCAAGATACAGATAAGTGATAAAACAAACCCGCTCCCGCTTTTAAGCGGCAGCGGTTTTCTACGCTCACATCAATGCAAAAAGTGTAAGCGCTTCTTCTATATTTTCGTATATATCATAAAGCTCTGTTTTGGGCAACGGGTTTTCTCCCTTGCCGATTTCAAAGGTAAAGCCCGGTGCGTGAAATTCATCAATAAACCAATCCTTAAAGCCGCCATGGCTTGAAAGTCCTTCTCCGCTGACGAGAGTATATCCGCAGGAGTCGGCAAGAATTTTTGCCATCATAGAGCTTTGCTTGGGTGTGTTTTCGCCGTACTGCCAATATATTTCCTCACCCTGACTGTGCATTGCAAGGCATTGGCGGAATTTTCTTACACGGCAAAGTCGGGTCAGTGCCTTTGTTTCCGCTTCACTTTCAGGTCGCTCACCGCCGTACTGCCTCGGGGCGGGACCGTCAATTCCCTGTTCCTTTTCCATCTGATGAAGTATATCCCACCCTGCGGAAAAGTTGTGGTTTATGTCAACACCGAAAGCGTTGGCGTTCCATTTTGTGTGGCTCAATCCTTTTGCAAGGCTTTCTGTGTATTTACGCATATTTTTCGCACCCTGAAAGCCTTCTGTGGCAATTTCAACACCGTCGGGATTTATGCAGGGTATAACTGTAATGCCTAACTGAGTCAGTGCCCGTTTAATATCAACGGAGCAAAGAAGGCTCCCGTATTTTACAGCACGGCAGACCTTTTCTACGAAAAGCAGGAGCACCTCACAGGTGAGCCATTCACTGCCGTGAAAACCGCCCACATATATAACGGAATTGGAGGGATTACCTATAGAAAGGGAGAAAATTCCTCTGCCGAGACCGCTTCTTCCTATAATTTCTGCAGATAAAAAAGGATATTCTTTAATTAACTGTTCAATAAATCGGATATTTGTGTTATAATTATATTCAGTTGGTTTTATAATATAGTTCATTTTAATCACCTGAAGAATATATATTATAAGCATTTTAATTTTATAACCGAAGGGAGAGAATATTATGCAGGAAAAAACTCTGAATGAAAAAAATATATTTGACGGAAAAATTATCCGTGTCCATGTGGACGATATTGAACTGCCCGATGGCTCAAAGGCTATAAGGGAAGTGGTTGAACACAGCGGCGGTGTTTGTGTTGCCGCTCTGACGGAAGGGGACAGACTCTTTTTTGTCCGTCAGTACCGTTACCCCTTCAAGCGTGAGCTGCTTGAGCTTCCCGCAGGTAAGCTTGAAAGGGGAGAAGACCCCCTTGAAGCAGGAATCCGTGAGCTTGAGGAGGAATGCGGTGTAATTGCAGATAAGGTTGTTTCTATGGGTACAATTTATCCCACTGTTGCCTACTGCAGTGAAATTATCCACCTTTTTGCGGCGGTTGGTCTTCACAACACAAGTCAGCACCTTGATGAGGGTGAATTCCTTTCCGTTGAGAAAATACCTTTGAAGGATGCCGTAAAAATGGTTATGTCGGGCGAAATATCCGACGCCAAGACAGTGGCTCTTGTTCTTAAAGTGGCAAAGCTCAGGGAAGAAGGCAAGCTGTGATGAAAAGATTTATTGTAGCCTCTGCATCACCAAGAAGGCGAGAGATACTTGAAAATGCCGGCTATACCTTTGAAATAATCCCGTCTGATGCCGATGAAACCGTTGAAGAAGGTCTTTCACCCGAAGAAACCGTTTGTGAGCTCAGCCGAAGAAAGGCTCTCTCTGTCCTTTCAGCTAATCCCGATGCAGTGGTTTTCGGCTGTGATACCGTTGTTGCCCTTGACGGTCAGATTTTAGGAAAGCCTGAAAATGATGAGGATGCAAAAAGAATGCTCCGCACCCTTTCAGGAAGAAGGCATACGGTGTCGACGGGTGTGTGTATTGCCGACGGAAATAACATAAAAACCTTTTTCAACACAACACAGGTTGAGTTTTACCCTTTAAGCGAAGAAACCGTTGAAAGCTATGTGTGTACGGGCGAATGCAGTGACAAGGCAGGGGCATACGGAATTCAGGGCTACGGCAGAGTTCTTGTTAAGGAAATAAAGGGCGACTATTTTTCCGTTATGGGCCTTCCCGTAAGCGAAACGGCAAGAGTGCTTAAGGAATTCGGGATAGAGGGCATAATTTGTCTGTAAATTTATGGTCCAGGGGCCAGGGAATTAGCAATTCCCGATTCGCAATCCGCAATGCCCTCTCAGCCGGCTGTGCCGACATCTCTTTTCTTGCCTCCCCTTTGGGAGAGGTGGCACGACAATGTCGTGACGGAGAGGGAAATTCTGAAGACAATTTATAATAACCGTTGCAACTGATTTTCAGAATTTGCAACGGTTATAATTTTTATTTAGCTGAAAAAAAGAAAACCGGAACAATTTAATGTTCCGGTTGCATAAGCCTATTTATAAAGTAATTAAACAAAAACTTTCAAATATAAATTATGCTTCTTCTTCCTCTTTCATCTTTGCAAAGCAGTCGCTGCAGTAAACATCTCTGCCTTCTGTGGGCTTGAAGGGAACCTTTGCTTCGCCGCCACAGGATGCACAAGTAGCGATGAACATCTCACGGGCAGGCTTTGCAGCGTTCTTACGTGCTATACGGCAATCCTTGCAGCGCTGGGGCTCGTTCTGGAAGCCTTTTTCAGCATAGAATTCCTGTTCGCCTGCAGAAAAGATGAAGTCATTTCCGCATTCTTTGCATTTGAGTGTTTTGTCTTCGTACATGATTTTTTACCTCGCTTGAATTTTAATTGCCCTTGTCGGAATTGCACCGGCTCTTTGAAATCAACGCTCTGCTTTGAGCTATGGGGCATTTATTATAAACTGAGCTTTTCGCGCAGTTTTTTCCTTGCTCTTTGCAATGTGCCGTCAACCGCCTTGGAGGTGATTCCGGCAATTTTTGCAATTTCCTCATAGGATATGCCTGTGAGGTAAAGCATAAAAATTTCTTTTTCCTGCCTTGTAAGACTTGATGAAATGAGGGATGATATGTATTCCGCTTCACTTTGTGAAATAAAGCTTTCCTCCGCCGAGGGGGCTATATCGGAAATAGATTCTGTTTGTTCAAGGGGTACAACAAGCTCCGTGGGGATACGCTTTTTTGAATTGGAGGACCTTATCAGGCTGAGGATTCTGTTTTTCATACAGCGAAGTGCATAGGTTGAAAAGCTGCAACCCTTATTCTCGCTGAAGGAATAAACCGCCGAAAGAAAGCCTATCATAGCTTCCTGAACAAGGTCGTCATTTTCAAAAGGGGCATTTCTGAAGCTGAGTGCCGTAAGCATCGCTTTTTCCGAATACCTTGCGGCAAGCAGGGAAAAAGCCTCACTGTTATTTGCCTTACATAAGGTGACAAGCTCCTCGTCACTCATAAGAGAATAATTCAATTTGAGAAAATCCTTTCACTTCACCACTATAATATGAATATTGTACAACAAAAAAATATAACTGTCAACTGAATTTTTATACAAAATGACTAATGCTTTTTTGTAATAAAATAACATAAAACCCCGCAAAATCACTGAAAATACCTTTGTTACAGTGATTTGCGAGGTTTTTATTTATTTTATAATACCGCCGCCTACAACATATTCATCGTCATAAAGAACAACGCTCTGCCCCTTGCATATAGCTCTCTGAGCCTCGTCAAAAACTAAACGGAAGCTGTCCTCACCGGTCTGCATAAGAGTTGCCCACTGTTCTGTGTGCTTGTACCTTGTTTTTGCCTTGACTCTTAAAGTGCCGTCAAGGCGGTCAAAGGGGATGAAGTTTATGTTTTCCGCTTCAAGTTCTTTTGTAAAAAGGCTTTGGTTATCGCAAAGGATCACTCTGTTATTTATAATATCCTTTTCCTTAACATACATCGGAGCGGGCAGTGCAAGACCGAGCCCCTTTCTCTGACCTACGGTATAGCGTATAATTCCCTTGTGGATGCCGAGAATTTTTCCTGCCGTATCCGTAAACTCACCTTCGGGGTATTTTTTATTTGTGAATTTTTCAATGAATTCAGCGTACTTTCCGTCAGGGATGAAGCAGATATCCTGACTGTCGCTTTTTCTTGCAGAAACAAAATCTATGCTTTCAGCAATTTCTCTGACCTGAGATTTTGTAAGTCCGCCAAGGGGAAAAACTGTTCGTGAAAGCTGCTTCTGTGTAAGGCAGTAAAGCACATAGCTCTGGTCCTTTGTAAGGTCAGTACCTTTTTTGAGAAGGTACCTGTCACCTTGCTTTTCAATGTTGGCATAGTGACCCGTGGCAATTTTCTTTATTCCCAGATCTTCACCTTTTTTCATCATTGCATCAAATTTAAGGTGCTTGTTACACACTATACAAGGGTTGGGAGTGCCTCCATTTTCATAGGTTTCAATGAAGTTTTCTATAACATATTTTGTGAATTCATCGTAAAACTCAAAAACGTGGAATGGTATACCCATTTTTTCGGCAGTTCTTCTTGCATCCTCTGTGTCGGTATTTTTGTCTTCGCAGAAAACATCACTGCCTTTGAAAAAACGGCAGTTTACCCCTTCGGGAGCGTAGCCTTGTTCTTTTAAAAGGTAAGCTGATACGGCACTGTCAACGCCGCCGGACATACCGACAAGAATTCTTTCCGCCATAAAAAACACCTCCGAAAATATATAATCTGCTTAAAATTATATATTTTCGGAGGAATAATGTCAACAACCGATTTGTTAAAATTCAAGCTGCTCATCGGTGATTTCCGAAGCATTTATAAATGGCAGAATAACCGTAAAATCCGTATAATCCACGGTGCTTTTTGCTTTTATTGTACCGCCGTGCAGCTCAGTTATCTGCTTGGCAATTGCAAGGCCAAGACCTGAGCCGCCCGAAGAGGAGTTACGGGAGGAGTCGGTGCGGTAAAACTTTTCAAAAAGCCTTTCAAGTTTATCGGCGGGAATCTCATCACACTTGTTGCGGAACTTTATGATAATTCTGTTCTGCCTTATTCTTGCACCGATTCTGATAAGGCTGTTTTCGTAAGAATAGTTAACGGCATTTTTGAGAAGGTTATCAAAAACACGGGCAATTTTATCCGAATCGGCAAACATAAGAATTTTTTCGGGTATATCAATGTCAATTCTTATGTTTTTCTCTGTTAGCATAGGATAGAATTCATCAACTATCTGATTGAGCATCATATTAAGGTCAATGCGGTTTTTCTGCAAGGTTATGGTGTTGATGTTGAAACGGGTTATTTCAAAAAATTCCGTTATAAGTTGTTCAAGGCGAAATGCTTTATCAAGGGCAATGCCTGTGAATTTTGCCCTTTGCTCATATGTAAGCTCGGGTGATTCGTCTAAAAGTGTCAGATAGCCGATAACCGAGGTAAGGGGCGTTTTAAGGTCATGGGCAAGGTACATAACAAGGTCGTTCTTTTTGTTCTCTGCTTCAATTGCTCTGTTACGGCTTTCAAGGACATCTAATTTTATATCCTTAAGGCGGATTTCAACATCGGAAAACTCCTTTGAAAAGGAGGAGATTTCCTTTTCACTGTCCGTAAAGGCCTCAAGGCTTTTGCAGGTTTTGTGAAAGCCTGAAAGAGTGCTGATTGATGTAATAAGGCAGTTAAAAAGGAACCACCAGAAGAAAACCACAAAGCACAGATAAAAGTGATTATTATAAAAAAAGTTGAGGGTCTGCTCGTTGAAAAAAAGGAGCAGAAAGGGAGCGATAAAGCCGTTGTATGCATTTCCGAGTATACGGTCAAAATCAGGGTTCTGCTTTGCGAAAAGGTAAATGATTATGTAAGCAACAAGGGTTACCCCGAAAAAGATAAGATTTCTCAGGGTGAAATTACGCAGAACTGTTAAGGCGACGCTTTTCGTCTGCCTGTTTTTCTTTTGAGTATTATTCTTTTTCAATTTTGTATCCGACTCCCCACACGGTTTTTATGAATCTTGGATTTTTTGGCTTTTCGTGCATTTTTTCTCTTATTCTTCTTATATGTACCATAACTGTGTTGTTGCTGTCAAGGTATTCTTCGCCCCATACCTTTTCAAAAATTTCCTCTGTTGAAACTACCTTGCCCGCATTACGGCAAAGCAACCACAGAATTTTGAACTCCGTAGGAGTCAGGGTAATGCTTTCACCGTAAAGGCTGCAGGAATGGTCTGAGTTGTTCATTTCAAGGCCCGAAATTTCAATTATGTTATCTGACTTTTCGTCGGTATTGTACTGGTGATATCTTCTTATCTGAGCCTTAACCCTTGCAACAAGCTCAAGGGGATTGAACGGCTTTGTTACATAATCGTCGGCACCAAGGGAAAGGCCTGAAATTCTGTCAAGGTAAGAGGTTTTCGCCGTAAGCATAATCACGGGGTAGGTGTGCTTTTCTCTTATAAGGGAGCAAAGGGCAAAGCCGTCAACTCCGGGGAGCATCACATCAAGCACTGCAAGGTCAAAGGTTTCCTCGTTTATAAGCTTCTGTGCTTCGTGACCGTTATAGCATTTCTTTACTTCATAGCCTTCATTTCTGAGATAAAGCTCAATTAAATCTGCAATTTCAATTTCGTCATCGACTACCAAAATCCTCATTTTTCGTTTCCTCTCTGATAGATTTACACTTTGGCTTTTATCCGTCACCTTAGTATATCACATATTTTACACATTTTGTCAATTTAAATTCTTAAGACTTTCTTAAGTTTTCTTTTATCAGTATAAATAACATTGAAGTTGTTATATTTTTAAGAATTTATTTTGAAAACACTTTATTTTTATTAAGATTTATATTATTATATACAATGTATAGGTGTGTATATATAATTCAGCTTTTCGTATGAAAGAAGGATAAAAAAATATGAGCAGAATTCTTATTGTTGATGATGATATTTCTATTGCCAATCTGATTTCCGATGCACTTGAGGATGAAGGCTTTGAAACAGAAATCAGAACAGACGGCAAAAGTGCATATGAATACATACTCAATAATCTTTCAGATATTTCTCTTATTACTCTTGATATTATGATGCCTGAAATTTCCGGCATAGACCTTTGCAAGTTCATAAGAAACAAGGTTAACTGCCCTATTATATTTGTTTCTGCAAAGGGTAAAGCAACGGATACTATTGAAGGCTTT
Organism: Acutalibacteraceae bacterium; assembly: GCA_045531265.1. Lineage (GTDB taxonomy): Bacteria > Bacillota > Clostridia > Oscillospirales > Acutalibacteraceae > UBA6857. Next base: position 2,005 of record JAZSDP010000026.1, on the reverse strand, counting down.
GAAAACGGCGGAGATGACTATATTGCAAAGCCTTTTGTTGTTGAAGAATTTGTTGCAAGGGTCAAGGCTCACCTCAGAAGAGAAAAAAGGAACACTACTGACCGCGAAGAAGGCAGAATAAAGGTAGGCGACATTGAAATTTGCATTGATTCTTATGAGGTATTCAAGAAGGGCAGCGCAATACCGTGCTCAACAAGAGAGTTCCAGCTTTTGCAGTACCTTATGGAAAATGCAGGAAAGGTTCTTACAAGGGAACAGATTTTCAGCCATGTGTGGGATACGGAGTTCGGTGATATAGGCACCGTTGCCGTAAACATTAAGAGCATCCGCGATAAAATCGATCAGGACAATGAATATATCAAAACCGTCTGGGGTGTCGGGTATAAGTTTGTTAAGGTAACTAAATAACACAGCGGAAAGGAAGTGAGGGCAGATGTTTCAGAGCAAAAAAGCCAATTTTATGATAATTATCGTTTTGCTCGGAGTTATTGCTGCCTTTGCTTATTCATATAATCTTTCTGTCACCAGGGCTGTTATTGATGTTGCATATAACGATAAAGCCAGCCTGCAGAGCTATAATACGGAAATTATCGGAAAGCTTACTAAGCGGGAAAGCACGGATTCCTGGTATGAAATTGTTGAACAGTACAGGGATATTGTTATTGTTATAGAAAACAGTGACAATGAGATTGTTACCCGTTCCGAAGGAAGAAAATGGTCGGCACTTGATGTAAAGGTGCAGACTCCATTTGAATATAAAGGTCAGGCTTTTGTTATCAAATCCTCAGTTTATCTTCTCAGGGATTATGTAAGCGATACAAGAGCTTTGGTAAAATTCTTCTTTGTGGAATTTCTTATTGGCGTTTCTGCTCTGTTGCTTCTGGTGCTTATTATTTACACAATTCTTTTAAGACCCTTCAGAAATCTTTATAAGGCAATAGAGGAATATGATAAAACGGGAAAGCTGAAGGAAGTCAGAATAAAGGGCTATGCCGGTGAGGTTTACAAGCGTTTTGTTTCCATGACCGGTAACCTTGAAGCTCAGCAGAATAAACAGAAGCGTATTATAGCATCCATTTCTCATGATATAAAAACTCCCCTTACCTCAATTATGGGCTATGCCGAAAGGCTTTCAAAGGGCGGACTGAGTGAAGAAAGGGAAAAAAGATACCTTGATACAGTACGGGAAAAGGGCGAGGAGATACGAAGCCTGATTGATGAGTTTGACGATTATCTCAGCCTTAATATGCTGGGTGAATTCAAAAAAGCAAAAATAACGGTAAAGCAACTGTGCGAATATATTGAAGCTGATTACCGGGACGAAATAGAAAACAACGGTGCAGTGTTCAATATCAGCTGTAGCGGAGATGAGGATGCGGCGATTTTAATTGACCTTCATAAGTTAAGAAGAGTAATAGGAAATATTTTTTCCAATTCCTTCAAGCACTTCTGCTCGGAGCACAGATATATTGAGCTGCTGATTTTTTCCGATAAGGAAAAAGTATATATAAATATTGAAGATTCGGGTGAAGGAGTTAATAAAGATAAGCTTGAGCTTATTTTTGAACCGCTTTACACCTCTGATGAGGGCAGAAAGGTGGCAGGTCTTGGACTTTCAATATGCCGTGAAATCATTGATGCCCACTCAGGAAAAATATATGCAGAGCCGTCGGCTTTCGGCGGACTTGCAGTTGTTATTGAATTGGAAAGATCGGATAAAAAGCCTACCACCCAGCAAAAGCTGAGAGAAGCAGGCGAAAGGTTAATGTATGGCAATTCGGAAAAATGATGAAATAAAGCTTGAAATCACTACCCTCACATCTCTTGGCAGCGGCCTTGGCAGATATGAGGATATGGCTGTTTTTGTTGAAAACACTGCAGTGGGAGATGTAATAATTGCCCACATAATCAAGGTTAAAAAGAATTATGCCGTGGGAAAAATCAAGAAGATAATGAAGCAGTCAGAAGACAGAATAGCTTCTGACTGTGAGGTTTCAAATCAGTG
>JAZSDP010000085.1:0-18099 GCA_045531265.1 Acutalibacteraceae bacterium | reverse complement strand
CATTCTGTGTTGAAAACTGTTCTTCACACTTTGCTGCTTCTGCTCCTCCGCCGATTGTAGTGTCGGAGATGACGCACTGTACAGGTGTACCGTCGGGATATCTGAGAGTTTCACTGATAAGCTTTGCAGCAGACTGAGCCATGCCCATAGTCTGATTTTCAAGGCTTTCTCTTACTCCGCCCCAACGGCCGTCAATTACAGGTCTTATACCAATTTTAGGATATAACATTTCAATTTTCTCCTTTTTATTTATTTTTTATAATTTCGCAAAATCTTTTATATGCTTCATCCCAATCGGGAGAATGCTCTTCATTGAAGGTTTTTACCTTTTCGTTTTCGGCAATAATTTCTCTGCCCTTTTCTATGCTCTCAATTTCACCCAAGGCGATAAGCTGAAGAACAATATTGCCGAGGGCCGTCGCCTCAATAGGGCCTGCGATAACGGGAACACCGAGGCTCTGAGATGTAAGCTCACATAAGAAACCGTCCTTTGTGCCACCGCCCATAAGATGAAGCACATCGAATTTTTTACCTGTGCATTCCCCTATCTGCTCTAAAGCAAGGCGGTATTTAAGTGCAAGGCTTTCATAAATGCATCTTACCACCTGACCTACAGTTTCAGGCACGGGCTGATTTGTTTTTCGGCAATAATTTCTGATTTTTTGGGGCAGATTGCCGTGAGCTGAAAGTGACGGGTCATCGGGGTCAATAAAGCTTCTGAATTTTTCGCTGTCCCTTGCCAGCATTTCAAGCTCGTTATAAGAATACTTTCTGTCCGTTTCAGCAAGGTTGCGCCTTGTTTCCTGAATAAGCCACAGACCGCTGATATTTTTAAGGAAGTTGATTTTGCCGTTAGCTCCCATTTCATTTGAAAGCTCAAGCTCGTTGCTTTTTTCCGTCATAACCGGCTCGTTGAGCTCACAGCCGATAAGCGACCATGTACCGCAGGAAAGGAAGGCGGCGTTTTCACTTTTAGTCGGCATTGCAGCAACGGCACACTGAGTATCGTGACCTGCAACGCTGATAACGGGAACACCTTTATATGTACCGTTCACTGTTGCACTGACTTTAATCTCAGGGAACAGTTCTTCCTTTATACCGAAGGAATAAAGAATTTTTCCGCTCCATTTTTTATCCTTCATAGAAAGCATCTGAGAAGTGGATGCAATTGTGATTTCACAGACCTTTTCACCCGTGAGAAGATATGCGAACAAATCAGGCATAAACAAAAGTGCATCTGCTTTTTTAGCATTTTCGTCGCAGATAAGCTGAAAAAGAGTGTTTATATTCATTATCTGGTTACCCGTTTCTGCATAAATCTCCTGAAGGCTGAGTTTTTCCTTCGCCTTTTCGAGGGCGTTCTTTGTTCTTTCATCACGGTAATGATATGGCTCGTGAAGGATTTTTCCGTCCTTATCCAACAGTACATAATCAACACCCCAGGTATCAAAGGCAAGGGAGTCGATTTTTCCTGCTTTTTCAATTGCAGTTTTTATTTCAGAAAATATCATCACAACATCGTGGCAGATATGTCCGTCAACGGTTTTAGGTATATTTTCAAAGCGGTGGATTTCTTCGTAGCTTATTTTTTCGCCGTCAAAGGTCGCTTTTATTGCTCTGCCCGTTGAAGCACCGAAGTCAAAAGCTAAAACTGTTTTCATTTCACCACACCCTTTTTAAGAAGAATGTTTGCGTAAATAGCCTTTTCACCCGTTGCAATTATAAGGTAAGCCTCCTTTGCTCTTTCATAAAAAGCAAAGCGTTCGGTATATTCAATTGCGTGGTGAGAGGGCTCGTGCTTAGCGAGAAGCTCCTCATAGGTATTCCATATTTCGGGTGTACCGCAGGTGTCGCCTTTTACAACCTCCATCAGAGCAACAGGCTTTTCCGTGTAAGTATCAAGAGGGATAAGATTAAGAACTGCATCAAGAATTTCGGGCACGCCGTGACCGTCCGCACGGATAACAATTGAATTCTTGCCCACACTGTGGCAAGGGAAATTGCCGTCTGCAATGACCAATTCATCGCCGTGGCCCATTTCTGCAAGAGCCTTTAAAAGCTCGGGTGAAATTACGGGAGATATTCCTTTAAGCATAATTACACCTCTCAGTCCTTTTTATGTAAAAGCTCATCATCGGGATTAAAGACCTTATGGCCGGGATGTCTGCCCGTGATTCTGTAATAACTGCGAAGGTCAATAAGCTTCTGAACGTTTTCATTGTTTATATCACAGCTGCCGCCGAGAATTACGGCATTGATTGTGATTTTTGCCCAAAGCTCAAGGCTTTCCATTCTGTAAAATGCAGTAAGAACATCACTTCCAACAGCAAGGGCACCGTGGTTTTCAAGCAGCATTACATCGTGTTCTTCGAGATAAGGCTCAATTGCATCGGGCACCTCAGAGGTTGAGGGCGTACCATAAGGAGTGAGAGGTACAGCACCAATAGCGGCAACGTCCTCAATCATATTGTACATATCCATAGGCTTATGAGCTACTGCAAAGCCCGTTGCTCCCGGAGGATGAGCGTGAATTACGCTGAATACATCCTCTCTTTTGTCATAGCAACGAAGGTGCATTTTTATTTCGCTTGAAGGGCGGTAGCCCTCCTGAGCCTCAAGAACATTACCGTCCTTATCAAGAATAACAAGCTTTTCGGGGGTGATAAATGATTTGCTGATGCCCGTAGGGGTTGCAATAACTCTGCCGTCGGGGAGCTTTGCACTGACGTTACCGTCATTGGCGGCTACCCAGCCAAGCTGCCACATTTTATGGCAGACATCACAAATCTGTTCTTTTATAAGCTGTAAATTATCCATATTGCTTCTCCTTTGTTATAAAATTCCATATTGAGTATAACACAAAATTTTTAATCATTCAACTGCATTGATTAAATATTTACTCCATAAATCAAAAAAAGAGACTGCTGTATCAAATACAACAGTCTCTCGTTTTAAGATTTTGCATTAATAGTGTTCTGCTCCGCAGTCGCAGGAATCGCCGATTCCGAAAAGTTCCCAGAAAAAGCCAAGAACCTTATACATAATTTTCATAAGCCAAAAATTCTTATGGCAAATACATTGACAAGAGTTAAAACCGCCGTTTTCCATTGAAGTTTCCTCCGATTCGTATATTTCTCTTCTGTATATATTATACACATAATCTTAGCATAGTCAAGGTCTATTCATTAAGAAATATATTTTTCTCTTGCATTATAGCAGTTTCCGTTATATAATTACTCTGACTTAAAAAAGGAGATAATTAAATGCATCTTTTAAAAATTGATAAAAATCATTATCAAGGTCAGGCAGACCCCTATATACTTAAAAGCGGCGGAAGATATTATATTTATGTGACCGGTCATAACGCCGTATATGCTTATCATTCGGATAGTCTTTTTGACGGTTGGGAATATTACGGTGTGGTCATGACCGTACCCGGTCACGACTCATTCTGGGCACCCAGCGTAATTGAGCTCAACGGAAAATTTTATATGTACAACTCCATTGAGATATATAACGACACTCCCGATAAGGGCGGTCACAGAGGAGCAATGCATGTTTCCGTAGCCGACAATCCTCTCGGTCCTTTTACGGGTACAAAACAGATTCTTCACCCCTTCTCGATAGATTCTCATATAGTAAAAAACGAAGAGGGTCTTTTCCTTTTTTATTCTTCAAACAGATTCGAGGGAGAGCGTATCGGCACCTGCATTTATGTTGACAGAATGCTCGACCCCTTCACACCTGAAGGAAAACCCGTGCTTGTTGTTGAACCTACCCTTGACGAAGATATATACCGTAAGGACAGATACAAAAAAGGGCAGCACTGGCACACAATCGAGGGTGCCTTCTATTTCAAAGAGGGAGACTGGCATTACCTTATGTACTCAGGCAATTGCTTTGAACAGCCTACATACTACATCGGCTATGCAAGAGCAAAGACCGATGAAACTGACCTTACAAAAATCAAATTTGAAAAATATCCCGATGAAAACACTTACCATCCCGTACTGAAGGCCAATGAATTTGAAGAAGGAACAGGTCACCATTCCATGATAAAAGAGGACGGTCAGTGGTATGCAGTTTACCACGCCAGAGACTACGGTGACAAGCTGAATGCATTTGATGCAAGAAATGCAAGAATATGTAAATTGCATATAAACGACGGAATTATTACAGCGGAAAGATATGAAGACCGTATATAATTAATCCTGTGTGTATCAGAAAATACATTTTGCAACAAAAAACTGCACTATTTACAGAAAAAATACTGAAGATTTTTTTATACTGTTGACACTTGCCATAACCCACCTTTTATAGTATAATAAAAGGTGGGTTTTACTATTATAACTACATAAATTCCATATACATTAACAAGGAAAGGAAAAGAGAAGAACCGACAATCGGTATAGCTCTCAGAAAAACAGAATGAAAAAGCTTTTATTTGCACCGTTTTTCATATTGATTACAACTGTACTGTTATTCAGCTCAACAACTTTTGCAACAGACGGAATAATTACTGCTGTTTCCGAAACCTCTGTAAATGAAGAAAAAGAAACTGAAACAGTAAGCTCAACTCTGTTCTCCCCTGAGACAACTGAAAACACACCGGAGACACCAATTGTTTCACTTGACGGGAAAACTATTTTCATAGTCGGCAACTCACACCTTTATTACGGCAACTGTGTAATATACGGTGACAACGGTAAAAAAGATACGGGATATTTATACCGCATTATCAAATCCTTCGGTGAAAATGCAAATGTTATTGACCACACATATTCAGGCAAATCACTTAATTACATTTACACCCACCACCTTTCTAAAATCAGTACGGATGTGCTTAATAAGGTTGATTATGTTGTTCTTTCGGAAGCAGGAAATATAAACAACAGCCATCTTCTTGAACACTGCAGAAAGATTATGGCCCTTTTCCCCGAGACCACAAAGTTTTATTACTCATGCCATGCAATTATATATGACTGGGATCTGGATGCCACTTACAACAGCTTTGATGCCCTCAGACAAGAGGGAATCAAAATGATTGACTGGGGCAGAATGATATACGACATTTATACCGGTGCAATTCAGGTGCCGGGCGGAACAATGAACTACAACAGATGCAGCTTCATTAAAGACAATGTGTATTACGACAAAAACACAAACACAACAAAGGGCGATGACAAGCACCCCAATCCCCTTACGGGATATATATCAGCTCAGGCGATTTATACAGCCCTTACAAACCGTACCGCCCTTTATACGGATTACAGCTTCTGCTCCGACAGAAGTGTCAACAGCCTTTTTGATTTTGACGATTTTATAGCCAAGCATTACAACGCCGGAAAATCAACCAACTTTGACAAGATATTTGCCTCCCCACGTGATATGGCAGGAATTCAGAAACTGATTGATATTTATAACGAAAAAGAGAACCGTCACGCTGTTTTTGAATCTCAGGGTGTTAAACCTACCTGCCTGACCGCAGGTCTTACAAACGGCAGTCACTGCACTGTATGCGGTGAGGTGTTTAAGAAGCAGGAGCTCATCCCCTCTTTAGGCGAGCACACACCCGTATATAAGGATGGCTCGGCACCCACCTGCAAAAAAGGCGGTAAAACAGCAACAATTGTATGCTCTTCCTGTTCACAGGTACTTGTTGAGTCCAAGCCGCTGCCCTCACCCGGACATTCATATAAAGAAAAAATAATTGACGATAAACATCTGATTTCACCTGCAAGCTACACTTCTGCGGCAGTTTACAAATACGATTGTACCCGTTGTTCGGCAAGTTCGGAAAAGCACACCTATACCTACGGCTCCAAACTCATTCTCCCTTCACCCAAGGAAACGCTGACCACTCAGACCCTCAAAAGCGTTACACTTTCCTGGAGCAAGGTTAAAAGAGCTGATGGATACAGGATAAAATATTATGACAGTAAAAAAGACTCCTGGGTAACTGTTACTGATACCAAAAAGAGAACACTTACCGTTGACGGACTTAAAACAGGAAAGAAGTATACATTCAGAGTTTACGCCTATATAAAGGAAAACGGAAAAAAGATTTTTTCCAAAACATACAGCGAAATCGGCACGGCAACAAAACCCGATAATGTTGAAAAAATCACAGCTAAACGAACTGTAAGCACCATAACCCTTATGTGGAACAAGGTAAAGGGTGCAACAGGTTACACAGTTTATAAAAACGTTAACGGTGCATGGAAAAAGCTCGGCACAACCGACAGCACAAGCTACAAAGTAAATAAGCTCAGCTCGGGAAAAAGCTATCAGTTCTCTGTAAGGCCTTATATAAAAACCGCGGCAGGAACGATTTTATCGCCTTCCGGCCGCAGATATACAACATCAACAAAACCTGCAACAGCCACTCTTTCTGTTTCATCACCCTTAAAGGGTACAGTCAAGCTTTCCTGGAGTAATGTCAAAAACGAAACGGGATATCAGGTATACTACTCAGATAAAGTTTCAGGATCATATGTTAAACTCGGAGATTACAAAGCAAACATAACCGTTGCCACATTCAATAAATTAAAATCATCAAAGACTTACTATTTCAAGGTAAGGGCATACAAAACTACGGAAAGCGGCAACAACATCTACGGGGCATTCAGCGAAGTTAAAAAGTTAAAAATCAAATAAATAAAAACACGGGATAGTAGACACTTGGCAAAATCCCGTGTTTTATAATTTCTTTTAAGAAAACAATTCATATAATGTTTATATTTTCTGGTTATTTATTAAATATTAATTCACAATGATTTGTTATCATTTACCTGAATATGTAATGATTACAACTGTTTGATTAATAGTGTTGCGTTTGAGACAAGAGGTGAAATTCCGTGAAAAAGAGTAGATATGAGTTCTACGAAAAAGAACAATTGGATTCCTTGGTTGAACTCGTAGAAAGAAGTGCAGAGCTCTATAAGGATAACACTGCCTTCCGCTTCAAAAAGAAAAAGGAAAGCTTCTCTAAAAGCTATAACGATCTTCTTTCTGACAGCCGCGAATTCGGTAAATTTCTGCTTTCAAAAGGTCTTACAAAAGGTCACATTGCCCTTTTAGGTGCCTCTTCATACAAATGGATTACTGCTTATATCGGAGTTCAGTTTGCGGGTATGACCGTTATTCCTCTTGATAAGGAGCTTGACGGTGATATACTTAAGCAGCAGATGGAAAAAGCCCACGCAGATTTTCTGTTTTTTGATAAGGAATATGAGGATACTGCAGAAGAAATTCTTGAGCTTACGGGCAAAGATTTCCCCCATTTCTGCATAGATAAAGATTTGCCCGAAAACTCTGATGAGGTTTTCTTCCCGTCAGTTCAGCCCGATAAGCTTGCGGCAATTCTTTTCACCTCAGGCACAACGGGAAAAAGTAAAGGTGTTATGCTCACTCAGAGAAACATCGCAAACAATGTCACCTGCGGTCTCGGTTCTCTTAAGTATAAACCGGGTGAGGATGTTCTGATGTCCGTTCTCCCCTTCAACCACGCTCTTGAAAGCACATTCACAATTTTCGGCGGTATTTATGCAGGTGTTACGGTTTGTATCAGCCGTTCACTTAAATATCTGCAGAAGGATATAAAGGAATATCAACCCACAATTATGATAATAGTTCCCCTGATTGCCGAAAAGCTTTACGATAAAATATGGCAGACTGCAAAGAAGAAGGGTAAGGAGGAAGAACTGAAAAAAGGTCTTGCAATTTCTCATTTCTTCAATAAATTTGGTATAGATGTAAGCCACAAGCTTTTAGCCGAAGTACGCGAGGGCTTCGGCGGAAAGCTCAGAATATTCATCTGCGGCGGTGCACCTTTAAAAGAGGATATGATTAAAAAATACAAGGACCTTGGCGTTAACCTTTATCAGGGCTACGGTCTTACGGAATGTGCTCCCCTTCTCACCGTTAATTTTGACTATTATCACCGCCCCGGCTCAGTGGGTAAGATAGTTGAAACCTGTGAGGTAAAAGCCGTTGACGGCGAAATATGGGCAAAGGGAACAACGGTTTCAAGCGGTTATTACAATGACGAGGAACGAACAAAGGAAAGCTTTGAGGACGGTTGGTTCAAAACCGGTGACCTTGGCTATGTTGATAAAGACGGTTTTGTATTTATTACGGGCAGAAAAAAGAATCTTATCATTCTTTCAAACGGCGAGAATGTTTCCGCCGAGGAGCTTGAAGATAAGGTACATACATTAAGCTATGTTGACGAGGTTATCGTTTACGGAAAAGACGATAAAATCGTTGCAGAGATCTATCCTAAGGAGGATATTGAAACACCTTCTGAGGAGGATATATATGGGGATATTTCAAAAATCAACAAAGAGCTTGCTTATTACAAGCACATCGACAAGGTGGTCCTTCGTGATGAACCCTTCCCGAAGACAACCACAAAGAAAATCATCAGAAAGGCAGAAAACTAAAATGATTGAAACACTTAAAGAAATGCTCGCCGAATATGTCGGAGAGACTGAAATCGAGATTACAGAAGGCACTGACCTTAAAAATGACCTTGGTCTCAATTCACTTGAGCTTGCCGAGCTTGCTTGCGCTGTTGAAGATGAATTTGATATTGAAATTCCCAACAAGGCAATCCACACAATTGTTACCGTGGGTGATGTAATCAAGTACATTGAAGAAAACACATAATTTATTTTACAGTATGCATAAAATCAGGTATTTCACTGCAAATACCTGATTTTTTTATTTTGCTATTGACAAAATCTTCCTACAAGTGTAAGATAATATTGTACTACAGTTGTAGGATATAAAAGGAGGTCGAAAATATGAAATTATCAGAAGCTGAGTGGTCAGTTATGGAGGTGCTCTGGAAGGGCGAAAGCTTCCCGCTTAAAAGTGTTGCCGATTCACTCAAAGAAAAGTGCGGTTGGAGCAAAAACACGGTTTACACCTATCTTAACCGTATGGAAGCAAAGGGCCTTGTTAAAATTGACCATGGCAGCCGTACACCCTATTCTGCGGCAAAAAGCCGTGAGGAATGTGCCAAAAATGAAAGAGAAGAGCTCTTGAGCAAGGTTTATTCCGGTGCGACCTCTGACCTTATAGCCGCATTTTTAAAAGAATCTCCGATTTCAAAAAAAGAAATTGAAAGGCTGAGAAAGCTCCTTGACGAAATGGAGGTATAAATATGGTAAATATTTGGGAATTTATCCTTCAGAGCCTTTCCGTAAGCCTTGTTGCGGGACTTCTGCTTATTATGAAAGCTATTTTTAAGGATAAGCTTTCATCCCGTTGGCAATACGGAATATGGTTTTTACTTGTGCTGAGAGTTTTTCTGCCCGTAAGAGCAGACAGATTAGTTATTCTGCCCTTCGGCATTTACCTGGAAATGCTCAAAACCTATGTTGAAGGCGGTCTAAGCTCTGCTTTCACCTCTCCCCTTACGGCAACGGAGCCGGCAAGCATTTTCCCCTATGCTTTATCGGAGCCAAAGAGCATTACCGATATTATTTTCGTTATTTACATCCTTGGTGTAATTGCTTGTCTGAGCTATTATTTCATAAACTACATAAGGCTTCGTTTTGCACTGAGAAAAGGAGAAAAAGTAAGCGAAGAGGAAAAAGAAAGAATAAATGAAATTTTTGCCCGCAACAATAAGCGTCCCGTGAAAACAGTTACAATTGACGGCATAAGCAGTGCTTTTATATGCGGAATTATACGGCCTGTTCTTGTTCTGCCCAAGGGAAGAACAACTGACGAAAAGGTAATTCTTCACGAAATTATGCACCTGAAATATCTTGATTCGTTGCAGAATATTTTCTGGTGTGTTCTCAGGTGCCTTCATTGGTGCAACCCATTTATGCAATATGTTTTCAATATAGTGGGTAATGATATGGAAAGCCTTTGCGACTGCAGAGTGCTTGAAAAGCTACAGGGTGAGGAAAGAAGGGATTACGGCATACTCCTTCTTAATGAGGTCAACAGAAAATACGCCCGTATGCCCGGAACAACCTCTGTTTCAAACGGCGGAAGAAATATTTCAAGAAGAATTGAAGCTATTGTAAGATTCAAAAAGTATCCTAAGGGTATGGCACTTGTAAGCGTATGCATAGCAATTCTGCTTTCTATCCCCTGCCTTTTTGTATCCGCAGGTATTTCCGCAGATAATGACATATATTTCCCTGACACAGATTATGAATATCAGAAGGCGTTAGTTTATTCAAGAATTAACCGCTGTACAACCGTTGCAGGCGCAATTGACACTTATGCAAAGGCGCTGATGGATAATAGCGGTATAATGCTACTAACAGCTTCTCCCACAGAAAAGCACGAGGAAATAATTAAAGGCTTTCACAATTTTGCTGTTACTGACGAGGATATTTATACAATTATCCCTGAAAAAGGCCGACCCTTCACCGTGTTCAACCTTATAAAAACGGATAAAGATAAATATTCGGCAGTTCTTATTTTCAGTACAGATGAAGAAGATGAAAATGAAGGTGCAGATGATGAATACCACATCTACGGCGATACTCTGCTTGTTCCCATTGAAGTTTTTAAGGAACACAACAGCTGGGTTGTAAGAGAAACCGGAGAAAGAAAAAAATCCAAGCACCACCTTTCCAACACAGTTTATGAGCAGATACACCACCTTAAAGAAGATTCCCCCATGCTTTTTGAAAGTGTGCAGAAAGGAGAAAAGGGTACTCTTACGGTAAACGCCACCACAGTTTACCAGACGGATTACGGCGTAATATCAACAGAAAACATATCTTTTTTCACAGATGATTTCGGATATAACAATGCTGTACACCTTGATGCAGATTTCAGCGGCTGTCTTATTGAAACTAATTATATATACAGCTATGAAGGCGAGAATTTCAAAAACGTTAAGCAAGTGGCTATGGAATATACTGCTGACCTTGAAACTGAATTTATTCCTAAAAAAATATATGCTTTCATAGATTCTTCCAGCAGCTCAACTGACGGCAGCGGAAAAATAATTTATACCGTTAATGACAGCGAAGAATGGGACAGAACAATTGAAAGCAGTGACATTGACAGCAATTATGATTATAAAAGCCTTATGGAAGGCTATGAAGCCACCCGTAAGTTAGCAGTTTATGTTGACGGTAAGCTTACAGATGTGTTTACAGTGGAGGTGAATATAAATGGAAACTAAAACTCTTTCATATGCAATAAAGAGAATTGCCGTAAGCTATATATTCATATATTTCAGTATAAATATTATGGCAATTGACATTCTTCCTGAATGGGCAGGTTACTTTATGATTGTTTCTGTTCTTCCTATACTTTCACAAGAAGAACAGTCGGCACAGCTTCTCAAACCTTTGGGTATTACTCTCGGAATATGGAATATAATTGAGTGGGGTATGAAAATAACGGGCGCAGAATGGGATTTAACCCTGATAGGTCTTCTGATAGGCATTATCACAATCTACTTCCATTTTCAGCTTATAACAAATATTGCCAATCTTGATATTGAACAGCCAAAAAGAAAAAGGCTGCTCACACTCAGAACAATAGTTGTTATTCTTCACACACTTATGACTCTTTGGCTGTTTATACCGAAAAATGTCTTTGACGAGGAGGTTTATACCTATATTATTATGTTTATGGGTGTTCCTCAGGTTATTATGTGCTTCTGGATAGCGGGTGAGCTTTTCGGACTTGCCAAAACAATGAAAGAAGAAGAAATTGAGGTAGACGAATATGTACAGGCTATGGAGAATATGGCCCAAAGAGCTGCTGAGGAAGAAGTTGAGAGATTGAGAGAAGCCAAAGAGCAAACTGAAGAAGCTATAGCAGAACCTGATATAAAAGAAGAATTGTAAAAAAATGGCTGTCATCTTACGATGACAGCCTTTTTTATTACATTAATTCACATACAAGTTCACTGTACTCTGTGGGGTTTTCGAGAGATTTACCCGCAATAAGGCAGGATTGTGCATAAAGTATTTTTGCATACTTTGCCACCTTTTCCTTATCCTCGCCGTAAAGAGCCTTTATTTTTTCTGAAACGGCGTGATTTTTGTTTATTTCAAGCACAACGGTAGCCTTCATACCGCCCATTTCGGCACCCGGCATAGCGGAGAGCACCTTTTCCATACCGAGGCTCATCATACCCTCACTTGTAAGGCATACGGGATGATTTTTAAGCTTGTTGGTAAATCTTACCTCGCTGACACAGTCACCGATGCTTTCTTTCATAAAGTCGAGGATTTCCTTTGCGTCCTCGTTTTCCTTTTTCAGTTCTTCCTTTTCTTCGTCGGTATCAAGGTCAAGATTACCTGCACAGATATTTGTGAAGGTCTTGCCATTATATTCGTGAAGCATCTGAAGAGCAAATTCGTCAACATCGTCGGTGCAGTAAAGTATTTCAAAGCCCTTTGACTTAACACTGTCTGCCTGAGGAAGAAGGTCGATTTTATCTACGGTCTCCCCTGTTGCAAAATAGATTGTGCTCTGGCTTTCGGGCATACGGTCAACATACTCGGAAAGTGAGGTCATTTTCTTTTCATTTGAGGAAACAAAAAGGATGAGATCCTTGAGGGTATCCTTGTTTCTGCCGTAGTCACTGTAAAGTCCGTATTTGAGCTGCAGACCGAAGGCATTGAAGAATTCTTCGTACTTCTCTCTGTCGGTTCTGAGCATTTTTTCAAGCTCGGATTTGATTTTCTTTTCAATATTCTTAGCAATAACCTTTAAAAGGTGGTCGTGCTGTAAGGTTTCTCTTGAAATGTTAAGAGTAAGGTCAGCGGAGTCAACAAGGCCCTTTACAAAGGAGAAGTAATCAGGAAGAAGTTCCTTGCACTTTTCCATAATCACAACACCGTTGGTATAAAGCTGAAGTCCCTTTTCAAAGTCCTTTGAATAGAAATCAAAGGGAGGATGCTTGGGGATAAAGAGAAGGGCATCGTAAGAAATCTGACCTTCGGTTTTTGAATGGATTGTTTTAACGGGGGCTTCGTAGTCATAGAATTTTGACTGATAGAAGCTGTTGTAGTCCTCGTCGGTGATTTCGCTTTTGCTCTTTCTCCACAAGGGCACCATTGAGTTGAGCTGAGTAGCTTCAATCACTGTTTCATATTCGTCCTCTGTGCCCTCTTTAAGCTCAGTTCTTTCCATATCGAGCATAATGGGGTAACGGATATAATCGGAATACTTTGAAACTATCTGCTGCAATGTGTATTGACCGAGGTACTTGTCGTAGTCCTCTTCCTCGGTGCTTTCTTTAATGTGCAGGGTGATTACGGTACCTGCTTCATCCTTTTCGCAGGGTGATACGGTATAGCCGTCAACGCCCTCGGATTCCCATTTATAGGCTTCGTCACTGCCCTGCACCTTTGTAATAACGGTAACCTTATCACTTACCATAAATGCGGAATAGAAGCCGACACCGAACTGACCGATGATTTCAACCTCACTGCCCTTTTCAACGCCTGACTTGAAATCAAGTGAGCCGCTTTTTGCAATTGTACCCAGATTGCTTTCCAATTCCTTTTCACTCATACCGCAGCCATTATCGGAAACGGTGAGAAGGCGGTTTTCCTTATCAATTGCAAGGCAGATTTTATAATCGGCTCTGTCCATACCGGTTTCGCCCTTTGCCATTGCATTATAATAGCGCTTATCAAGAGCGTCACTTGCGTTGGAAATGAGCTCACGAAGAAAAATATCCTTATGGGTATAGATTGAGTTAATCATCATATCCATGAGTTTTTTTGATTCTGCTTTAAACTGTTTTTTACCCATGATTAATTACTCCTTGGCTTAAAATATGTATTTTAGCACTCTAACCTTACGAGTGCTAAAATTATTATATCACTATTTTGGGGTTTGTCAAGAGGGAAAATAACAAGGGCGACCGATGGTCGCCCTTTGTTATTTAAATATAGATGTCTGCTATAATCGGGAAATGGTCTGAGGGATAAATGCCCTGCACGGTGTTGCGAATGATTTTATAGGTTTCAGCTTTAATACCTTCTGAAACAAAGATGAAGTCGATTGCTCCTCTGCCGTTATCTTCCTTTGTGCCGTACTTTGTGAAGGTGGGACCTTTATCGGTGTTTTTTGCAATATACTTTGTATCGTTGAAGCTTTCGCAGGCAACAGCATAAACGGAGCTGTCCTCATAAGCGTTGAAGTCGCCGGTCATAACAACCTTACCCTCACCGGTAATTTCACGTACCCTTTCAATAAGCACCTTCATCTGTGCATCTCTTGTGCTGTCAAGCAAATGGTCAAGATGGGTGTTGATATGGGTATATTTTTCGCCCGTTTCTTTGTTTTCAAGCACTGCCCAGGTGGCAATACGGCAACATTTTGAATCGAAGCTTTTTGTGTATGCCTTATCGGGGGTTTCGGAAAGCCAGAAGGTACCGCTGTCGATAAGGTTGTATTTATCCTTAAGATAGTATATACTGCTGTATTCGGTGAAGGGTCCGAAGAAGTCTCTTGCTCTGCCTACTGAGGCATATTTATCTCCAACGGCTCTTTTAATAATTCTCTTCCATCGTGGAGTACATTCCTGAACACCGAAGGAGTCGGGGGCGTAAGCCTTCAGCATTTCGGCAGACACCTTACCTCTGTTGGTAATGGTCTGCTCACCGTCATTGGCACAGCGGACATTGAAGGACATAACCCTCACAGTGCCCTCAGCCTTTTCGGGCACACCGTCAATGATGATTTCACCGAATTTTACGGCACCGATTTGAGTGTAGATACCGTAAGCGGCAAAACCTATGACGGCAACTGCAACAATTATAATCAGGACAATTTTTAATGCTTTCATATTTTGTCGCTCCTTGGTTGTTTAATAATGTTTCACACCGCATTCACAAACGGGATTCATTTTGAAAAGCTTATTGAAGAAGTTAATAATCTTCCATAAAAAGCCCATAAAGCCTGATTTGTGACAGTTGCAGGAGCAGTCAGCCTTAGACTCGTCAGGCACTTCGGGTTCTTCGGGAATCTCAGCTGCCATACACTTTGTGTAGTAAATTGTTTCCTGTGTGTAGTTTTCAACATTGCCCTCAGTAAAATCATATATTCTTGCATAGCGCTCACCCGGGTCACCGTAAGCAGCAAAACCAAAGCCACCATTGTAACCGAGAACAATGCCGTCTTCTGTTCTGCCAACAAAGGTGTTTATGTGCTCATGACCGAAATATGCACCCATTACATCGCCCTGCTCGAGCCATGCCTGATACTGACCCGTAACCTTTTCGGGGTGCTCAGAGCCTGGTGCTTCTCTCATAACATTTCTGTCGCCAATCCAGTCAGCGTTTTCATCAAGCACGTAATATTCATCGTAAAACAGACTTTTTACCGCACCCTCTGTGCCTTTGGGAACAATTTTGAAGAAGGAGTGGATTTCCTTAACGGGTATATGCTGAAAAACAAGGGCAGGAACGACCTTGCCGCCGTTATTCTTTTTAACGGAATTGCTTGTTTCCACATACCACTGCACCTGTTCTTCTGTAACACCGCTTGTCCATCCGGTGCCGTTCCAGTGGCCTGAATCCATCATATAAATGTTAAGGGCAGGTGTTTTGCCGTCCTTACCGTAAATTAATGTGTTGTATGTACCGCTGTCAGCCCCGTCAACATTGGCATAACAGCAGGAAAATTCACGGTAAAAAGCCGCCTGTTCTTCCATAGACATAATGTTTTGATAATCTCTGTCGTGATTTCCGAAGGTGAAAAGAAATGGTATTTCTCTTTCCTCCAAAGGCATAAGCTGATTTCTGATTGTGGTTTTGATTTTTTCAACAGTTATACCGGGGAAAGAGTGGTGAATCTGGTCACCGACTAAAACAACAAGGTCAGGCTTGTAAAGGTCAAGCACCTTGTTAAGAAAGGCAAGTGAATCAGCGTTGGTTGTGTCTCTGTCCTGAAAATCATTGATTTGCATAATGCGGAATTTACCGTTTTTGTTGAAGGTCAGCTTTTTATCCTGAGCCGATGTAGGTAACACACTCACCGAAAACAGTAAGCCGAGAGCCAATAATAATGAAACAAATCTTTTTAACATAATATCTCCTCCTATATTATGATTATAACTAATCCTGTGCTATAATTCAACCTTATTTTAATATAAAAGAAATATAAAAAAATTCAAAATATATGTTGACAAGAGTCAATTATTGAGGTATAATCATTGAGCTGTTAAAAAAATAGCGTGCTGATATAGCTCAGTAGGTAGAGTGCATCCTTGGTAAGGATGAGGTCACCGGTTCAAATCCGGTTATCAGCTCCAAAAAATCGACAAGCCCAGGCTTGTCGATTTTTTTACTCTGAATAAAAATCATTGTTAATTTTGTCAAATACGAGTGACAAAAAGAAAATAATATGATACAATTGCTGTGTTTTTGATATTGAATCGGAGGTTAACTATGAAAGACTATATAAACCGCCTTAAAGAGGGTTGCCCGACGGTTGTTATGTCTCTGTGGTGGCTTTTAAGATTGCTTCTTGCTTATGCATTCTGCGTCAGCGTTACAAAAGAAGGCTATGACATCACGGTACAGGTCGGCACTATACTGAGTTTTCTTTCAACATTCCTTTGGGAAATAATGATGGCTTCACCGAAAAACAGCTTTTTAAGGTTTATGCCCTCATCAATACATACCTTTATAAATCTTGGTGCTTTCGCTTACGGATTTTTAGGTCTGTTTCTGAATTTATCCTACAAAACAATATGGTTTGACCCTGTGCTTAAATGTTTTTATTGTGCCTTCGCCGTGTTCTTCGGATATGAGATTGCCTGGGCAATTATCAAAAAGCAACGCTCATCGGCTACAAAGGCTATGATGTTTTATGTTGCCTTCGGCATTTCATTTATAGCGCTTAATGTGCTTGAGCTTTATGAGTTCGCTTTTGACCAGATTACGGGCACTCTTACTGGTGTACCTACGGATTTACAGCATTGGTCCTTTGCCCTTGCTGAAGGTACTGTGAGAGAAAGGAACGTTATTGATGCTATTGACCCGGGCCGTTGGTCACTTATGAGCACTATGGCTGATATTGTGCTCGGCACAATAAGTGCCTTTGTTGCACTTTTCATAATCAATGTTTATCCCTACCGCAACAAAGGTAAATTCAGATATGTGACGGATTTTGAAGCAATTGCCGTTGCAGCCCCTCTTGAAAAAGACGGCAACAACTTTAAAGAATGGCTTCAGTCTTACAAAAAACGCCTTAAGGCTAACACCCCCAAGCGTACATATATTTTGTGGTGGGTAATAAGAGGTGCTATGATTGCACTTGCTATTTATGCATTTATCGTTGAGCCCAAGGGCAGCATTTACCCCGTTGAAATACTGATGAACCTTGCAGTTATGTTCATATGGGAGGTTGCTATGGCATCTCCCCCGAGAAATGTTTTCAGACACATCACCCCTACCCTGCAGACCCTTATTTCCATCGGTGACTTTATTGCCGTTTGCGCAGGCTATCTTTTCAACTTCTATTACGAGGTCCGTCTGTGGGATTCAGGTATGCATTTCTGCTGCGGCATACTCGCAGTATACTTCGGATATGAAATCATCTGCGCACTGTTCAAGCTTGAAAAAAGAACAGCCTCGCTCACGCTTATGATTCTTGCTTCAACAGGCTTCTGCTTTATGGTTACCACCTTCTGGGAAATTTTTGAGTTCAGCTGTGACCAGCTTGTGGGGATGATGTCAGGCGTGCCTAACGATGTTCAGCATTGGTCATATGACCTTGCTTACGGAACGCCTAAGTTCCAGACTCTTTTTGATTACATTGACCTTGGCAGATGGGGACTTATGGACACCATGGGTGATATAGTTCTCAACACAGCCGGTGCTGTTCTCGGTACAATAGGCCTTATAATCTACCCCTACCGCAACAAGGGCAGATTCAAGTTTGATTTTGATTTTGAAAAAACAACAGAAACGGTTAAATAACAAGAAATGAGAGTGTCAACAGTTGGGCGGCACTTCATAAGGAAGTTAAGGTTTTTATTGGCTCTTTTCCGCTTAAACATTACGAAAAACTCCCGAAATACGCGAGTATTACGGGAGTTTTATCATTTCCTTTAAACGAAAAATATCTCAATAAAAACTGCTT
>JAZSDP010000004.1:0-12677 GCA_045531265.1 Acutalibacteraceae bacterium | reverse complement strand
AAATTAAATGTTTTATACTACGAACAAACTTCGCCACTCGACGTACCGTCGTACGCCTTCGGGCAAACAAAATCAAGGCTAAAGCCTTGATTTTGCTCAGTTTGTCCGTTCTTCATCTTTTTTCCTATCCCCTAAAAAAGGGGCTGTAAAAAAACGAAAGTTTTTTTACAGCTCCTTTTTTAATATGTAATTGTATAATCCTTTTCAAAGGTCATACCCACCTGCGCGTCAAGAGGCTTTCCGAGGAAGGTGAGCTTGACGGAAAGAATAACCGTTGAGGTATAGTTTGACCAGACGGTTCTGCCCGTTGCCTTGTCAATTCTGCATTTTACGGTACAGTCGCTGTAATTGGTATCAAAGCTTGTAACAAAGGAAGGAGCTTTCTCCATAACCTCGGATTTTGTAATGGTGTCGAATGCCTTTGCAACACCCACACCGGGCTCGGGATTCGTTGAAGGGTGGAGTGTAATTGCGATTTCGTATTCACTGCCCGTATCGTTAATTGAAGCCGAAGCAACCTCTGCTTCGGTGAGCTGACTTGCCCATTCAACACCGGGCACCTGATACTGCGATACAATATCTTCCCTTGTGGGATATTCAATAGGCTCTGTGTCATCCTTGAAATTCTCTGTCAGCAAATCGTTAGCCATACCCTCAACAACCTTGGGAACAATGAGGTGTTCCTCGTTATGCCTGCGCTTTTCGTAATTTTTAACTACCTTTACGGCATCGGTTTTAACCTTGTTTGCACTTTCGTTGAAAATGCTGATAATTTCCGCCGTTGTTTTGCCTGACGGTGAAGAGGGCAAGGCAGCATTTTCCTGTGAAGTGCCTTGTGTGGGTGCAGCAGTGGTATCCTTCTGACTGCTGACTGCAGGCACAGAGGACTGAGCTGTGGGCTGTGCGGTAGTGGGTGCAGTTGTTGGCTGCGTTGTGGTTACCGCGGTCTGTGATACGGTAGCACCGACATCAGGAGCTTCTTCCTTTGCACCGAAAAGACCGAGAGCACTTCCGCCGAAGATAATAATGACAGCCACAACAGCAACAGAAAGAGCGAGGCTCATATCTTCTGATAATTTAAGCCCGGGTTTGTTTTTATTTTTGCTTTTCATAGTCTTACTCCTTAAATAATCCGATTTATTACATTATATACCTTTTTTTCCGTTAAAGCAATACCCAAAACAGTAACATGTTGTTTATAATCGGCAGTCAGGAAAAAGCGGTAAGCAGCGAGCAGCAGGGAAAACAGCTCCGCGATTTATAATGCACCGAAGGCGCTCCTCTTAACCCCTAAAATGCTCTTTACTTCTGTGCACATTTATAGTATAATGCTGATAACACTTTTAACAAAAGGAGTATGGCTATGGCAGACACAATAGCCGCCCTTTCCACTCCCCTTGCGGCGGGAGGAATCGGCGTTATAAGAATATCGGGCGACGATGCAATCACCGTTGCCGACAGAATTATAAAAACCACCTCGGGTGAGCCCCTTTCTTCCCTTAAAGGCTACCGTGCCGCCCACGGAAGGGTGGTTTTTGAAGGTGATATCCTTGACGAGTGTGTTGCCCTTGTTTTCCGTGCTCCCAAAAGCTATACAGGTGAAAATACCGTTGAAATTTCCTGCCACGGCGGTGTTTATGTGTGCAACAGAGTTCTGCGTGCCGCACTTTCTTCAGGTGCAAGAGCAGCCGAAGGCGGTGAATTCACAAAGCGTGCCTTTCTTAACGGCAAAATGGATTTGTCCGAAGCCGAGGCTGTTATGGACCTTATCAACGCTCAGGGTCAGGGTGCAATGAACGCGGCACTTACCGCCCTTGACGGTGCACTCAGCGGTAAAATTGACGGGCTTTGCAGTGTACTTCTTTCTGCCGCCGCCCATATGTCCGCCTGGGTGGACTACCCCGATGAGGATATACCCGAAATCAGCTTTGACTCACTTAAAAAAGACCTTGATGCTGTAAGCGAACAGCTGAACTCCCTTCTTTCAAAATTCGATGCAGGCAGAGCCGTCACAGGCGGTGTTGACACTGCAATTGTGGGTAAGCCCAATGTGGGCAAGAGCGCACTTATGAATATGCTTTCGGGCTTCAGCCGTTCAATTGTTACGGATATTGCCGGCACAACAAGAGATATTGTTGAGGAGACCGTCCGTGTGGGCACTGTACTTCTGCGCCTTGCGGATACGGCAGGTATCAGAGAAAGCGACGATGTTGTTGAAGCTATCGGCGTTGATATGGCAAGAACAAGAATTGAAAGGGCTGGTCTTATCCTTGCAGTTTTTGACGGTTCGGGGGAAATTGAAGAAGCAGACAAGGAAATTCTTGAGCTTTGCAGAAACAAAAATGTAATTGGTATTATAAACAAAACCGACCTTCCGTCAAAGACGGATATTGAATATATAAAGGGTCTTATCCCCGAGGTGGTATTTTTAAGTGCCGCAACGGGTGAGGGTGAAGAAGATCTGACGAGGGCAATTGAAAAAGTCCTCGGAACGGATAAGGTTGACACCTCTCAGGCAATGCTCGCCACGGAAAGGCAGAGAAAAAGCGCCCTTCTTGCCCTTGATGCAATAAAAGAGGCTATGGACGGCATTGACCTTGGAATTACTATGGATGCAATTAATGTCTGCATTGATACGGCAATAGAAAACCTCCTTGAGCTCACGGGCAAAAAGGCAAAGGAAGCCGTGGTTGACGAGGTGTTCTCGCAGTTTTGTGTGGGAAAGTAGGGGTCAGGGTCTAGGGGCCAGGGGTCAGGATGTAGGGACCGGCGTCCCCGACGGTCCGTGCCGTAAAAAGTAGTAAGTAGCAAGGGGAAACCCTGACTTCTTCATTCTGCATTCAACAATACTCAACCTCAGATAAATAATTCTTAAATTCGGGAAATATTCCGAATTTACCGGAGGAAAACTATGAACAAAAAAGCTTTAATCACCGGTGCATCGGGTGGTATAGGAAAAGCCATTGCAACGGAATTTGCAAAAGAAGGATATGACCTTGTCCTTCATTATAACAGCAATGAAAAGGGTGCTGAGGAAATAAAAGAATATGCCGAAAAAAACTTCGGTGTTTCCGTTCTCTCAGTAAAATGTGACCTTTCAAAGCCTGATGAGGTGAAGGAATTTGCTCAAAAGGCAATGGCGTTCGGAAAAATCGAAGTCCTTATCAACAATGCAGGTGTAGCTTATCAGGAGCTTTTCCAACTGGCTGACGAAACAAAAATCCGTCAGCTTTTTGAAATAAATCTGATGTCCGCACTGTCACTTACAAAGGAAATTCTTCCTTCAATGATAAGTGAGCACTACGGCAGAATCATCAACATTTCCTCTATGTGGGGCATTATGGGTGCTTCCTGCGAGGTGCATTACAGCACTGCAAAGTCAGCACTCACCGGCTTTACAAAGTCCCTCGCAAAAGAGGTCGGCCCCTCAGGTAT
Source organism: Acutalibacteraceae bacterium (assembly GCA_045531265.1). Taxonomy (GTDB): domain Bacteria; phylum Bacillota; class Clostridia; order Oscillospirales; family Acutalibacteraceae; genus UBA6857. The sequence continues at coordinate 9,242 of JAZSDP010000004.1, read as the reverse complement.
TACCGTAAACTGCATTGCCCCCGGCTTTATTGATACAAAAATGAACGCTCACTTAAGCGATGAGGATGCTCAGGATATTATCGACTCCACACCTATAATGCGCAAGGGCACAGGTGAGGATGTTGCCCACCTTGCCGCATTCCTTGCGAGTGACAAAGCCGACTTTATAACGGGTCAGGTTATTGCCGTTGACGGGGGATATTCGGCTTAATTCGCAATTCTCAATTCTCAATTCGCAATCGCGGGTCAGGTTTGATAAATGCGAAAGGTGTAGTCCGCAATGCACCCTTGGTGCAATTCATGCCGAAGGCAATTTATAATAAACTGTAGGGATACGCTTGTCGTGTCCCTTTGTTTTTGCACGGTGTTCTATTTATTTGCTTAATTCAATTACCTTTTTTCCTTGCTTTTCTGCTATAGATTTAAACTGCCAAGCGCCGCCAAAACTGTGGGTAACATATGTAACAACAATATCTGATTGTTTTATCATCCATTTGTTTCTGTATGAAATTGCAAAGCGTTTCGTCACATTTTCAATACCTTCGGGAATAACGGTATTCGTAAAATCCTCATATTCACTCTTTGCCACAGGCATATATGCCAAAACTATGCTGTAATTTATGGGATATAATTTTGATAAGGTATCAAGATTACGGCGTACCATAATATCAAAATTGCCGTTGTTTCCAACATAAAATTTTGTTATACCGTGATTTTCAATTAAATCAATAAGAACAGTCCCCAATGTTTCTTCTGCTTCTTTCGGTGTATCTTTGTGTCCGAAGAAGGTTACCGTCATAATTAAACCTCCAATTTACAAAACCCACCGAGTAATCGGTGGGTTATCTTATGACCTCGCTATCTCTGTGAATCCAATTATGGGCAAGAAGTCAGGCTTATCCGAGCAAGGGTAAGCTTCCTTCAATAATAAATTAATATGTATAGGGGTCAATAAGATTCTGGTTAATATATTATATGAAATATATCACATCACAGATTATATCACATATTAAGCGATAAATCAATGCTATTATCGTTTTATATACAATAATTTTTATATGTGTGTAGGTTAAAATATAATAAAGGCGGTGATATAATGGAAGAAAAAGATATTGCTTCAAGATTGACACAGCTACGAATGATGAAAGGTGTATCGGCTCGTGAGATGAGCTTGGCAATGGGACAAAACCCCGGATATATAAACGGTATAGAATCCGGAAGAGCTCTTCCGTCACTGTCAGGCTTATCTTATATCTGTGAATATCTCGGTATTACTCTTACGGAATTTTTCGATGTATCCGTAAACAATCCCACAAAATCAAAAGAGCTTCTTGATACCGTAAAGAATTTGAGCACTGAACAGTTGGAACATCTTATTGCCATTGCAAAAGGGCTGAAATAAACTTAAAACAAAATTTTAAAAACTGCCGTATTATCGGCAGTTTTTTTGCTCCGTCGGTATGGTAACATAAATTCAAATGACTTGCACCGAAGGTGCATCCTGACTACTGACTACTGGCTACTGACTACTTAAATATTGACAAACCTCTTTTTAAATGGTAATATAAAATAGAATAAGCATTTTTATTTATAATATAAAGGAGTTATAACAATGGGCAGATATACAAAAGAAGATATCATCCGTATAGTTAAAGAAGAAAAGGTAAATTTTATCTGTTTGCAGTTCACCGATATTCTCGGTATGCTCAAGAGCGTTATTGTCACAACAAGTCAGCTTCAGAAGGCTCTTGACAACAAGTGTATGTTTGACGGTTCTTCAATTGACGGATTTGTGAGAATTGAAGAAAGTGATATGTGTCTTCATCCCGACCTTGACTCCTTCGTAATCCTTCCCTGGGACTGCGACGAAGGTAAAACCGCAAGACTTATCTGCGATGTTTATAACTCCGACGGCACTCCCTTTGAGGGCGACCCCCGTTATGTGCTCCGCCGTGCAATCAAAAGGGCAGCAGATATGGGATTTTCCTGCTTTGTAGGCCCCGAATGTGAATTTTTCCTTTTCCATCTGGACGACCACGGTAAGGCTACAACCAACACCTTTGATATGGGCGGATACTTTGATTTAGGCTCCGTTGACAGAGGAGAAAGCTGCAGACGCGACATCTGTCTCTGCCTTGAAAAAATGGGCTTTGAAATTGAAGCCTCTCACCACGAAAACGCTATTGCACAGCACGAGGTTGACTTCAAGTATGATGAGGTTCTCAGAACAGCCGACAATGTTATGACCTTCAAATATGTTGTAAAAAATATTGCACACCGTCATAATCTTCATGCAACCTTTATGCCCAAGCCCATTTACGGTGAATGCGGCAGCGGTATGCACATAAATCTTTCACTTTTCAAGGACGGTAAAAATGTATTCTGCGACGAAAGCGATGCCGCCGGTCTTTCACAGACTGCATATAACTTCATCGCAGGTCTTATGCACCACATCAAAGCTATCACTGTTCTTACAAACCCCATCGTAAACTCATATAAGAGACTCGTTCCCGGCTATGAGGCTCCCGTTTATATCGCCTGGAGTGCCAAGAACAGAAGTCCCCTTATACGTATACCCACAGCAAGAGGCTCAGGAACAAGAGTTGAGCTCCGTAATCCCGATCCCTCTGCAAACCCCTACCTTGCAATGGCTGCCGTTCTTCAGGCAGGTCTTGACGGCGTTGAAAAGGCTATGACTCCTCCCCCGCCGAAGGATTCCAACATTTTTGACCTCACTGCCGAACAGAGAAAGCAGGCAGATATCCACTCCCTTCCCAAGAATCTGCGTGAGGCTGTAAGAGAATTCAAATACAGCGACTTTGCAAAAGAAGCTGTCGGTGAGCACGTACATCAGAAGTATGTTGAAGCAAAGCAGGAGGAATGGATGGAATACACCACAAGAGTTTCACAGTGGGAAATTGATAAATACTTGGGTAAATATTAATTCGGAATTATGAATTCGGAATTTAAGGAGCATATATGAACTTCAGAATCAACCCTCTTTCATTTACGGGGATTTTTCCCGTACCAAATGTCCTTGTTGACGAAAATATAAGACTCGCAAGTGTGGTACAGCTCAAAACAGTGCTGTACCTGCTTCGTCATGGGAACGAAAATGATATTACGCCCCAAAAAATTGCCGAAGCACTTATGCTGAGCGTTGAGGATGTTACCGATGCCCTTATTTTCTGGACAGAAAGAGGAATTGTTATAAAGGACGGACAGACCCCGTCACCCATACCTGTTACTGCCCCACTTTCTGCCCCTGCGGCAAATGACACCACAAGGGTAGTGCTTCAGAAAAAGGAAGAGGAAATCACAGTTACACCCTCTCCCGTTAAAAAAGCCGTGCCCGACCTTGATATTCCCAGACCGAGCCACGAGCAGGTCGCTTTGAGACTGAAGGAATGCGAGGAGCTTTCCACCCTTTTTGCGGAGGCCCAGGCTATTTTAGGCAAAACTATCGGTTATGAGGGTCAGGCGGTGCTTATTATGATGCACGACGGCTACGGTCTTCCCATAGAGGTAATCCTTATGGCTGTGCAGTATGCAGTTGACCAAAAGAAAACGGGCTACAGTCAGATTGCTAAAATCGGCAAGCTCTGGAGCGAGAATGAAGTAAACACCATTGAGGCTGTTGACGAATTCATCTCAGAGCACACGGTAGTTGACGAAACCTGGAGCAAACTGCGCTCTTTGACGGAAATTACCAACCGTAACCCGACAGAAAAACAGAGACGACTTCTCACCGTATGGGTGAAGGAATACGGATACAATGCCGATATGATTTACTATGCCTATGAGGAATCCATTGACCGTACGGGAAAAATGAGTATGCCTTATATGGATAAAATCATCAGTAACTGGTATAAATCGGGAGTGAAAACCCCCACGGATATAGCCAAGGTGCAAAAGGAATGGGACGAGAGAAACAAAAAATCCGCCCCCGCAGAAAAGAAAAAAGCCCCCGGCAACAGCCGTGAAGCTACCTATGACCTTGACGGATTTATGAAAAAAGCAACTGACCTTAAGAATATGAAAATATAAAGGGAAGGAAGGTGTAAGAATATGGCATATAAAACCGGTGTTTATATTGCGGCAAAAAACCGCCTGAGCGAAAGGCGTAAAAAAGCAGAAAACGACCAGGTAACAAGGCACAGCCTTGCTGTTATGAAGTGCCCCGAAATTCAGGATATTGAAAATGAAATGGCATCCTACGGTGCAAAGGTCATAAAGGCAGTAGGTATGGGTGCCGATGCTGAGGAATATGTTAAAAAGCTCAGCGTTAAAAGTCTTGCGGCTCAGGAAAAAAGAAAAGAGCTTCTTTTAAAAAGCGGCTATCCCGAAGACTACCTTGATGTTAAATATACCTGCCCCCTTTGCAAGGACACGGGCTTTTGCGGTGAGCACTACTGTAAGTGCCACTTAAAGCTTATAAAAGAAATTGCAAGAGAAGAAATAAACCGCTATGCACCCTTGGATAAATGCACCTTTGACTCCTTCCGTTTGCAGTATTATCCCGATATAACGGATAAGGAAATCGGCGTTAATCAGAAAAGCCATATGGGTGAAATTTATGAGCTTTGCAAAAATTTTGCCGAATCCTTCTCTCACGAAAGAAGAAGTATACTGATGTGCGGCGGCACGGGGCTTGGTAAAACTCACCTTTCCCTTGCAATTGCAGGCAGAGTTATTGATAAGGGCTTTAATGTTCACTATGAAAGTGCGCAGAACCTTATGGATAAGCTTGAAAAGGAGCACTTCGGCAAAGCTCAGGGAGAAGCCTCCTTCCGTGATGAAATTCTTGAATGCGACCTTCTTATAATTGACGACCTCGGCTGTGAATTCCAGACACAGTTCACAAAGGCAGAAATTTATAATATTGTTAACACAAGACATCTGCGTTCACTGCCCACAATAATCAACACCAACCTTTCAATAAACGAAATTGAAGAGGTTTATCACCAGCGTGTTGCCTCAAGAATTATAGGCAATTATGCTGTTCTGCTGTTCTGCGGAAATGATAACAGGCAGAGGCAATAGAAAGTAGAAAGTAGTAAGTAGTAAGTAGTAAGTATAAAAGCTCTCAGCGTTTGCTGAGAGCTTTTAAATATTATAAGATGTTACATTTATACTTACTACTAAAAAAGCACCCCGTAGGGTGCTTTTTTTTAGTATGTGAAGTCCCAGCTTTCGTCAAGGCCACCTTCAAAGGTAGCCATGCCTTCCATACCGATGATTTTGGCAACGCCCTTACCGGTCATAGGCATTTTGTTGACAAGCTTTACAACCTTGCCCTGAGGATTGACAACAACTTCAACCAACGAGCCGGGGTAATGCATATTAGCTTCGGAAATTGTAACACCTGTAAGGTCAAGGGTTGTAAGGTCAAGATAACCGATAGCAACTGAGTTGTATGTAGGAACGGGAGCAGTAACGGTTGTGTCTTCAACTACCAGAGTTGCTGAGTAAACAGTGTTTTCACCGTCTTTTCTTGCTGTTGCAGCTGTAACACCTTCTGCTGAAAGCTTGAAGTCCTTACCTGTGGGAGGGATAACATCCTTGGGAGCAGCGTTACTCTTATCGTTATCATTTGTTACACCGTTTGCAAATACGAATGTAAGCTCTTCATCACCTGCAAGACCGCTGATGATTTTATTGATTGCACCGATAGCAGCCTTAACAGTACAGTCAGTAACTTCAATTTTAATTGATTCAACCTTGTGAGCGGTAAAGTTCTGCTCTGCTCTGAGCTGTGCCACATAGCTGTTCATTTTTTCAACAACCTGCTCCTTTGAAAGTGATGAGGGGTCATCACTTACGGGCTTGTTTGTTGTGGTGGGGTCGGATGTAGGCTGTGTGGGCGTTGAAACATCACCTGATACGGGAGGCTGTGTAGGCTGAGTTGTGGGCTGTGTTGTGGTGGGGTCTGTGGATGGAGGTGTTGTGGGAACGGTTGTTGAGCCGTTCTGAGTCACGGGCTGCTGAGTGGCTATCATTTTCTGTGCTTCCTCTGCACCCTTTTTAAAGCCGTGGTTATCACCGATTACCCAACCCATTGCAAAAATCCATATTGCAAGGATAACTGCAATTACTGATTTGGTCTGCTTGCTTAAATTTACCATAGGATTCACTCCTTGTTTATTACTTATTATAAAAATAAACTGCTTATAATAACATACCGAATTTTTATGTTTTTGTCAAGCAGATACGGTTAATTTACTGTTAATAAAATATCCTTTTATTATCAGAACATCAGATATGATGCCAGGGTGCTTATAAGCTGTGCCCCTAAATATGCGCCTAAAAGTGCTATGGGAGAAACACCGCCGAGCCTTGCAATAAGGTTTCCTGCCTCGGGCTTGCTTCTTGCCTTCATAACCTGCTTTGAGGAATTGATAATATACTTTTTGTAAAGCTTATTTGCCGTAAAGCCTGAAACAAGGGAAATTACAAAGTTTGTGAAGGTATAAAGGAATACAGGAAGAAGACTGTTGAAGTAAGTACCCATAACCTCATTTAAATATGCATCATCCATCAGCATTTCTTCGCTTATGCCCTCTAAAAAGCTTATCATGGTGTTGCTCATTTCAAGCATTGAGGGTGTGACGAGTATTGAAAGGAGCATAGTTACGGTAAGGATTATAATACCCGGTTTATATAGCTTTCTGTAAAAGAACCAATAGGGCGTGAAGAAAAATGCCGCCCAGTTGAAGCTGACCTTTTTGCCCATTTCCATTGCCTTGAATTTTTCAATATATTTATATGCATTGGCACCTACCATATTTGCAATCAGGTTTACATGAACAGAATCAATATAGCTGTCAAAATACTCTCTGTGGCCCGTAGACTGAATTGCATCAATTATACTGTTTCCGATCTGTTCGGGAGTAGGTCTGTTTTCTCCGATTGCTTCATCGGTAAATGAGACTTCTTCGGGGTTTACGGACTCAGCCCCGGGCTGTTCTTCTGCCTGAGCTTCCGTCTGTATCTCATCCGCTTTCGGCACTTCTTTTTCCTCTGCCTTTTCGGTGAAGCCTTCACCTTCACCCAAGGTAAAGGGTGCGTTATAGGTGGGGATGTTTTCATTTCCTGCCTGAGGATTGTTCTGCTGTTTGATTTCCGTTGCAAGGTCAATGCCGAAAACAACAAGCTTCATTCCGCAGCGTGAACACTGCTTTGTACCCTTGGGGTTCATATGGCCGCAGTTGGGACAAGGTGAATTTTCACTGTCGCCACCGTTTTGCTGCGGTGCTTCCTTTTTTCTTAAAAAAGAAGGCTTTTCCTGTGCATTTTCGTTTTTCCATTCATAGCCTTCGGCGTGAAGGTGAGCATTTACACACTTATTTTCTTTTTCATAACATTCTCTGTGCTGTGGAGTTGCACATTCGGGGCAAACAACGATATCGTCGTTTTCTGTAATCATTCTGCCGCAACCGGGGCATGCGGTGTTATTGTAAATCATAATTTTATCCTTTCTGTTGGTTCATTCTATTATTTGCAGTTAAATTTTTTTCGGACGGCCAATGGCCGCCCCTACGGGTATTAAATGAATTACTTTGGACATTTCCCTCACCCGAAGGGAGAGCTGTCGGCATAGCCGACTGAGAGGATGCCGTGTATCGCCTGCAATCATAAGCTGCACCGAAGTGCATTGCGGACACGGCACGCCGTGTCCCTACAATACCTGACTACTGACTACTTGCTACTGACTACTATTATAGTATGTTCTGCTTAAAAATTCCATAAAAACATCAAAAAATTTACTATTCAGGGCATTTTTTTCTTTAAGGGTGTTGCCCTTTACTTTAAAATGTGTATAATGTAAAAGGATTAATTTGTTCAGGATGATTTAAAATGTAATATTTATCTGTTTTATTAATATAAAAATACTGAAAGGATTGTATACAGAATGATTCAGTTTGAAGAATTGCGACTCAGACTTCTTGAAAGTGAAAAGCCCCTAACAGAGCTTGCCGCCGCTTTAGGCCTTGAAGAGATGGCAAAGGAAGTAGCCTCTCTTGAAGAAAAAACCGCCGCAGAGGACTTCTGGGGCGACCTTGCTAATTCACAGAAGGTACTGCAAAGAATTGCTACACTTAAGGGTAAAATAAAGGCTTACGAGGACCTTAAAACCGCTTTTGACGATGCCCTTGTTATGATTGAGCTTTCCGATGAGGAAGGTGACCTTGACCTTCTTGAGGAATGCGAAAACAGCGTAAAGGCAGTTGAAGAGGAGCTTGACAAGCAGACTCTTGCAACCCTTCTTTCCGGCGAATACGATAACAATAACGCTATTCTCACCTTCCACGCAGGTGCAGGCGGAACAGAGGCTCAGGACTGGTGCCAGATGCTGTTCAGAATGTACGGTCAGTGGGCAACAAAGCACGGCTTCAAGTTCACCACCGTTGACTTCCTTGACGGTGACGAAGCAGGTTTAAAATCTGCCGTTGTTGTGATTTCCGGTGAAAATGCTTACGGCTACCTTAAAAGTGAAATGGGTGTTCACCGCCTTGTCCGTGTTTCTCCCTTTGACTCCTCAGGCCGCCGTCACACCTCATTTGCTTCCCTTGAAGTAATGCCCGAAATTGACGACACCGTTGAGGTTGAAATCAGAGAAGAAGACATCAAGATGGAGGTTTACCGTGCCTCAGGTGCAGGCGGACAGAAGGTTAACAAGACCTCCTCTGCCGTTCGTCTTATCCACGAGCCCACAGGCATTGTTGTATCCTGCCAGGTTGAAAGAAGCCAGCACCAAAACAGAGAAGTATGTATGCGTATGCTTAAATCAAAGCTTATTGAAATCAAGGAAAGAGAACACCTTGATAAGATTGAGGATATCAAGGGCGAGCAGAAGGAAATCGGCTGGGGCAGCCAGATCCGTTCCTATGTATTTATGCCCTACACCCTTGCAAAGGACCACAGAACCGGCTTTGAAATGGGTAACATCAACGCTGTTATGGACGGCGAAATTGACGGATTTATCAATGCTTACCTTAAAAAGCAGTCACTTGATGCACTTGCTACAGAATAAGCAGGGCTTAGGGGCTAGGATCTAGGGCTTAGGGCTTAGACAAAATATAAAAAGAAAGTCGCAGAGCTTGGGCGGCACTTCATAAGGAAGTTAAGGTTTTTATTGGCTCTTTTCCGCTTAAACATTACGAAAAACTCCCGAAATACGCGAGTATTACGGGAGTTTTATCATTTCCTTTAAACGAAAAATATCTCAATAAAAACTGCTT
>JAZSDP010000082.1:0-14887 GCA_045531265.1 Acutalibacteraceae bacterium | reverse complement strand
TATATTTTGCAGTGTGGATTACTGTTTACCTTTGCGTAAAGGCAACAAGCAAGAAGCTTAATTCAAAGCTGAAGTAAACAACAAAAGAGGCTATTGTCAAAATAGCCTCTTTTGTTTTATAAACGCTTATTAAATCAGCGGCTGATCATTGATAATGAGCTTAAAGGCAAGACCAAGCTTTTCTGCCGCCTTTCTGCACATAATCATTCTGCCTAGGAAAATTTCAAAATAATCCATAACAGAGCCGTAGGAAGTATCAACGGTAAGACGGAGAGTTACAGTTTTTTCCTCAGTATTTATTCTGAGAGTTGACTTTTCAACGGAATAATTTACTCTGTCGTGAATGTCAAAGGTAGATTTATCTGTGTTTCTGACTCTGCTTCGTCTGACGTCGGATTTGTCAGCGAGAATCAGTGCCGCCGCAATGGGACTTACGGGTACGCCTGTGCCTTCATCGTGGTTGCCGATGGCGGCAACAATTTCACAAAGGTTTTCTGTTTTCATACCCATTTCATTAAGAAGGTAGAAAGCCATCACACCTCCGGACTGAGAATGCTCCACACGGTTGACCATATTGCCGATATCGTGCATATAGCCTGCAATTCTTGCAAGCTCAATTTCACCGGCACTGTAACCGAGCTCCTGCAAAATGTTACCTGCAATGTCGGAAACTCGCATAACATGGGCAAAGCTGTGTTCGGTAAATCCGAGAGCCGAAAGGGTTTCGTCGGATTTTTTGATGAAGGTTTTTATTTTTTCATTGGATTTGACTTCTTCAAAAGTCAGCATATGTTCACCTCATTTTGAATTCGGAATTATCATCAGCATCCCTGATGATAGAGCACGGCAAGTCCGCCCTGCGAGGTCTCACGGTACATTGCATTAAGGTCCTTGCCTGTTCTGTACATAGTTTCAACAACGGTATCAAAGCTTATCTTTCTTGTGGTTGAAAGGAAGTTCGCAAGAGAAAGAGCATTGATGGCTCTCATTGCCGCAACGGCATTTCTTTCAATGCAGGGTATCTGCACAAGACCGCAGACCGGGTCGCAGGTAAGACCGAGCATATGCTCCATTGCAACCTCGGCGGCATATTCAATCTGACCGATTCCCATACCGAAAAGCTCACAAAGAGCCGCAGCCGCCATTGAGCAGGCAGCTCCTATTTCCGCCTGGCAACCGCATTCCGCACCGCTTATGGATGCATTGGTTTTAACAAGGTTGCCCACAAGACCGCCCACGGCAAGAGCACGGCAGACCTGGTCATCTGTAAAGCCTTTTTTATCCTGCATATATTTAAGAACACTCGGAAGCACGGCACAAGCACCGCAGGTGGGAGCAGTTACAATAACACCGCCGCCTGCATTGTGCTCACTTACGGCAAAAGCATAAGCGCACACAAGTCGGTTTTCCTTTGTAATCTCGCTTTCATCAATGTGGCTCTGATTGTAAAGGTACTGGGCCTTTCTTTCAACACCGAGACCGCCGTCAAGAATACCTCTTGTGGAAAGCCCCGCATTCACGGCATTTTTCATAGCCTTCCATATTTCGTGAAGGTAATTCCAGATTTCCTCACCCTCATACTTTTCCACATATTCCCACAGTCTCATATTGTGGCTCCGGCAGTAATCGGCAATCTGACCGAAGGTGCGCAAGGGGTAAACATCCTCTTCGTCCAGCTCGGGCTTACCTTCAATAACAATCTGTCCGCCGCCCACAGACATAATTCTGTCAAAGCCTGCCTGTTTACCGTTCTTGTAAGCGTAGAACTCCATTGTGTTTTCGTGGGGAAGGTTTGCTGTTTCACCGTCACCGAAAACAAGCTCGATTTCATCACCCTCAAAAATATCAAGAATTGCTTCATCGGTTTTGTGACCCTTGCCCGTGCTTGAAAGTGAGCCGTAAAGAATTACCTTATAGGAATCCGCATCGGGGTGGGCGTTTTTAAAGTACCTTGCCGCCTTATCCGGTCCCATTGTGTGGGAGGATGAAGGGCCTCTTCCTATTTTATACAGATATTTAAGACTTTTCATTTTCTTTCCTCAATTCTGTTTCCTTACTATTTTATATTCATCGTAGGCGCTGAAATAATGGCAGGAATCCATATTGCCCGACATATACTTTTCCATTTCATCCTCGTCAAGGTTTACCGAGCAATAGTATTCGTCATATTCCTCGTCATAATCAAAATATGCACAGTTTTCGCATAAATCCTTTGCCATTATTATCACCTCTGTGGTTTATTATAGAACAATTGCTGTTAATAATCAAGGTAGGAGAGAGAGAAACAAATGCATAAAAGCTTATTTATTCATCAAGCATAAGCTGTCCGTTCTTTGCCTTTTGCTTTAATCTTTCCATTTGTTCTTTTTCGATTTGGGCTATACTTTTTTTGGGTGTCGGAAAATCCTCAGGCATTGTTCCGCCGATTTCTTCAATAGCTTTTCGTACTTCCTTGCCGACCGTATGATGTACAACTGTTGCTGTATTTGCATCGCTTACATTATCTTTACGAAGTTTTTCTTCTGTCTGTGAAATCCTGAAGAGATTTGCTATAAGCTCTGTACTGCCCATATAGTCAAGAATTTTCTGCCCTACCACAAGACCCTTTTTCTGATGAATATCATCAACTGTCAGACCGCCATATAGCCCCATATAACCTGCATTCTGAAAAATTGCAAACTCTTCATTGGTAATTACACCGGCATTTCTTGCCGTTTCAGCAAGCAGCTGATTCCATTGCTTTATATCACCTCTGACAACTAATCTTCTGCTATCCTCATCAAGCTGATTAAATCTGTCAGCAACCTCCTGTCTGTAGGTCTGAATGGCAAAATATGTCTGTCCGAGAGCAATAATTTCTTTTCTCGGGTCGCCATTCTGGACAATAAGATAGCAGGCATAGCGGGTTAATTCGTAATCAAGTTTTGGCTTACTTGCTGCACCGGCCGATACGATTTTCCTGACCTCAGGAAAATCGAGAGAAACATCGTGACCGCTGTTTTCACAGGAAATCATGGCTCTCTTGATGACCTTATGAAAATTCTCCCATTTTGTATAATCGAGCACAAGAGCAAGTTCTCTTGCATACCAAAATTCACTCCCGCCAGCACGTATGTTTTTTATATCTTCAAAGCATTTATATTCTTTTGCGATGAGTTTACTCATATTTCCACCCCATAAGTTATGTTAGAGATATAATAATACTTTTTATTTATTTATTCAACTGCTAAGTATTGATCTGCTTCTTCTCTGGATTTAAAAATTATCACTTGTTTCTGGCTCTTATATTTATCAATAAGCTCATAAATATACGGCAAGGTATCCTTCGGAAATTCTTCAATAAATTTTATAAATTCAGGATCAGGCTCCGTTTCAATCCAAGGTAAATCATATCTACCTTTGCCGATTCGTTCCGTTACCCCTTGCAGACAAATTTCTGTAGGCAAATCGAACAAAAAAACAGTGTCACATTCCTTGAGTCGGATTTCTATGGTTCTTTTATAATTCCCGTCGATTATCCACTCACGCTCAGAAAAGATTTCTGTTATTCTTTTGTCAAACTCTTCTCTCGGAATGTGCGTTTTGTCAGGCTTGTGCCATATAGCATCAAGGTAATACAACGGAAGACCGGTAATTTTACTCAGTTTTTCCGAAAAAGTCGTCTTCCCCGACCCGGGACAGCCTATAACAATTACCTTTTTCAATTTCTGTCCCTGCCTTTCTTTTTAATATAATAAAAATACTCTCCTGTAAAAGGAAAGTCAATAAGTTTTCAGGTAAAAATTAAAAACACCCGGGGAGAAACCGAGTGCTTTTAAAAGGAGAAAATATGAAGAAAACATTATAGAGGAGTAAGCAAATTAAGTTGAGCGTTCTCCGCTCTTTCGTTGTACTCTCTCTTGAGTACGCACTTATAATACACTAAAAAAACTCAAAAATCAACACTTTTTCCGCAAAAAAGTTCGTTTCTCCCTTTTGGTCAAAACTCATTAATATCAACTGTGATTTTTATGCAACTTGCACTAATATTTCCTTTTGGAATTATCAAAAATACTCCCTTTACAACCCTTTCATAATTTAAAGCCAAAACTGTTATATTTTAACTAAAACTTCACTAATCTGTTAATTAACAAAACTTTTATTTGACTTTGTGTTTTGTGAGTGTTAAAATCATTACAAAGTAATTTACATTCAACTTAAGGAAAGGCTATGGTATTATTATGGCTGACAGAAAGAAAAAAGCCCTGCTTATTGTTAATCCCTGCGCAGGTAAAACAAAGTCAAGAGCAGGCACATTTGAAATTGTTGATAAATTCTCCAAAGGAGACTATGAATTTTCCATTCAGACAACCACCTGTCAGGGTGATGCAACAAATATTGTTAAGCGTGAGCTCGACGGCAAGGATATGGTCGTCTGCTGCGGCGGTGACGGTACTCTCAACGAAACCATAAACGGTGTTATGGATATGCCACGCCGTGTTCCTATTGGTTATATACCCACGGGCACAACCAATGACCTTGCAACCTCCCTCGGTCTTCCTTCGGATATAAACAAGGCAACTGACATAATTATGGAAGGTCATACAAACGATTATGACGTAGGTCTTTTCAATAACCGCTGCTTTACATATGTTGCTTCCTTCGGTCCTTTTTCAAGGGCATCTTATGCAACACCGCAGAAATATAAGAATATGTTCGGCCACGCCGCTTATATTGCTGCAGCAGTTCCCGAGGTTGCGGATATTCACCCCACCAAGATGAGAATCGAGCACGACGGCGGTATTATCGAAGGTGAGTTTATGTTCGGCGCTGTTTCCAACTCCCTTTCCGTAGGCGGATTTTTCAAGTTGCCCAAGGAAGAGGTAAAATTCAACGACGGTGTTTTTGAGGTTCTTCTGGTACCTAAAATCAAAATGACACGCCTTTTCCATATTCTTCACAAGGTAAGAAGCCAGAACTATGACGGTAAAGAAATTATCTTCTTCAAAACAAGCAAGATAAAAATCACCGCGCCCGACGAAAATGTTCCATGGACTCTTGACGGTGAATTCGGCGGCAATCATCACAATGTAAGCATTCATGTTCTTGAAAGAGCCGTTGAAATCTACTCACCTGAAAATCCTCTTTTCCTTCCCCGTACCGAGCCCCTTCCCGTTTTTGAAGAAGAGACGGAAGCAAAGCCCGAAAGACGCTTCAGAAGAAAGAACAAGGCTGAAAAAGCTTCCGAACCCGCCCCTGAAGTGACAGCAGAAGAACCTGCAACTGTTCAGGCACAGAAAACCGCAGAAACAGAAGAGCCTGAGGCTGAAGAAATCAAAGCCGAAGATAATAAATCAGAAGGCAGACGTTTTAAAAGAAAAAACAAAGCCGAAAAAAATGTTGCTGATACCGCAGCAGAAGGTACGGCAGAGCAGGAGCCCATTGAAACAAAATAATAAATTTTTACCCATTGTAAGTATTAAGGCTTTGCAATGGGTTTTTCTTTTTGATAATAATTAACTTTTTTTGAATAAATTGTTGACAATTATGAAATATTATACTATACTGTCCTTGTAACAACATAAAAGATAAGGAGGAACGGATATGGGTTATTTGGAATATTTCAAAATATTGATTGATTTCATTATGAAATTAGTTGCGTTCTTCAAAAAGAGTGAAAACACTGAAACACAAGCCCCCGGTGCAAAAGAAGCATAAATTTCCTGTTGCCGTATTTTCATCACTTTTTAATAATACTTCCCACTGATATGCTATGTGCACATCAGTGGGGTTTTATTTTATCCTTTAAACAAAATATCAGCGTTGTGTTCACATAAACACAACGCTGATATATTTTAGAATATTGTGGTTTTAACCTTAAGGGTTGAAGATACTTTACCGGTTCCGGTTTTTCCGTTAACCTTGCCGTATGCCTTTACTCTGTACTGATACTGAGTATTTCTCTTAAGGTCTTTGTTTGTGAAGGTATTGGTCTTTACTGTGCCGACCTTTACCCACTTTTTGCCGTTATATCTTTCAATATAATAGCCCGTTGCGCCCGTAACCTTATCCCACTTAAGGGTAATTGAGGTCTTCTTTCTTGCGGATGCCTTAAGGTTCTTGACCTGACCGATGGCAGTTTTGGCTGAAAGTGATGAAGAAGCCTCACCGAGAACTGTTGTCTTACCAACCTTCTTATAGGCTTTAACCATAAACTTATAGGTTGTGCCTGCCTTAAGTTTGGAAACTGTTGCGCTTGTGCCCTTAACAGAAGTAACCTTTACCCATTCGCCGCCACTGTATCTGTAAACAACATAGCCGGCTGCACCTGACACCTTATCCCACTTAAGCGAAACGGATGAGGTAGTTGCCTTGGAAAGCTTGAGCTTATTTACCTTTGCAAGGTTTGTGTAAACAGAAAGCTCTGTCCATTCGCCGTAAGTCTTACCGTTATAGGCACGGACTCTGAAGCGGTAGTTTGTGCCGGCTTTAAGTTTAGAAAGCTTATAGGAAACCGTTGATGACTTTTTGATTGTTGTAACAGTTGACCACTTGCCTGACTTATACTGCTGTACCTGATAGCCGCTTACATTGGAGGCCTTCTTCCAGGAAAGGGTAATTGTTGAGGAGGTTGTTGAAGCCTTAAGGCCGGAAACTGTTGCAACCGCTGTTTTAACTTCCTTTGATCCGGAGGGAGTACCGTAAATGTATGTACCGTTCTGATCCTTAAGATAAGTTACTATTCTGAATGTATACTTTGTATAGGGTGAAAGCTTCTTTACGGTGTAAGAGGTGCTCTTTGTTGAATCAACCTTCTTCCATGTTTTACCGTCAAGGCGCTCAATTCTGTAGCCCTCGGCTCCTGTAGCCTTTGACCAGGAAAGCTTAACAGTTGTATCTGTCACAGTTGCCTTGATTTTCTTTACACTTAAGCCGTTGGGTGCTGTTTTTGTTGAAACGATCTTTTCTGTACTGAGAATACCGTCCGCTGATTCAGCCACTATCTTAAATGAATATGCTGTTCCCTCTTTAAGTGATGTTGCCTTGTAGCTTACATCTGACGTGGACTGCTTGAGAACATACTTACCGTCCTGAAGCATATATACATTATATTCAGAAGCACCGGGAACACTCTTCCAGGAAAGAGAAATTGTATCTTTGGTGCTGCTCATAGAAACCTTGCCCACGGGAGAGAGAACAACCTTGAAAGGTACTGTAAATGCACCTTCATAAAGGCCGATACCAACAATTTCTGCCGTTGCGGAACCAGGATTTACTGCATTTGTTTTAACAAGGTAATCCTTGTTCTGAGTAAGAGTTTTTGTGCCTGCCTTAACCGTTACCTTTGGAGCTACGGTTTTTCCGCTATATGTTACATCTGTTACGGAAGCTGTAAGGGTATGGGGGGTGCGCATTTCTTTTTCCGCAATAACATCGAGGTAAGGCTTGATTTTATCAATAAGGCCCTTGTTATCTTCAATAAGACCCTTAAGGAAATCAAAGAGCTGGTCAAAATCACCGAACATTTCCTTGGCCTTGTCAAGAGCTTCAGCTGAGCCGCTCTGAAGGAAATCAAGAACGCCGTAAATAACTGCCATTACCTTATAGCTTGAAATAAAGCTGAGAAGGGTTGCAAGAAGAGTAATAAGACGGTCGCTTCTTGAATTGAATACGGAAAGAAGCACTGAAAGCATATTTCCGATATTCTTGTTTGAGAGTGCATTTGTAAAGGAGGCACCCTCAGTATAAGCAGGAATAAGAGAGCTGTTGCCTGCCCAGTTATTGAGCATATATCTTACTGTGTTGTAAACAAATTTTTCAAGCTCAACATCACCTGCTTTTTCAAGAGCGGGAACTGCGGTAATTTCAATAATATTCTGAATATCAATTGTGAAAATACTGTCAAGAAGACCCTTCTTACCGTCTGCACCGAGAAGGAATTCTTCTGATTCAAAGGCTATACCCTCTTTCTTTGTTTCACCGAAGTAGTCGCAGAGCTTATCAATCTTTGTGAAAATTGTATCTGTATTGTTTACGCTCAGATCAAGAAGATTTGCCATACCCTTATCAAAGAGCATATAGTTGGCAATGTAGTTGGCAACTTCAAAAATATCCTTACCGCCGCCTGCAAGGTAAGCTTTTCCGCTTGTATCCTTAAGGTCAATAAGATTGTATGCGTGGTAAGCAACAATATCACCTAAAACTACAAGGTATGTATCGTTCTTGCCGTAAGAGATATCAATACCCATTTCCTTTGAAGCATTAATAAGGATAACCTTGAGCATATCTTCAATTGTTTTGCACTCTGTAACGCCGTCATCATATACACCGAGGTCAACATTATTGACAATGATTTCAATAACAGCTCTTACAATAGCTTCAAAGCTCATTGAGTCTGCATCGGGAATGAGAGTTGTTGCAGTGCCCAGATGCTTGAAGGCACCTTCAATATTTGCACTTATCTTATCATAACCGCCCTGTACCCATTTGTAGCCGGGAACAACCTGTGAGAATAACTTGCCTACTTCGTTGTTGATCTGTTCAAGGAAGGATACATCAGGATTGAAGCTGATGGCGTCAAAGTTATACTTTGAGCCGTCAAGAACAACATAGCCGTTGAGCTTCTTTAATGTTTCGTTCTCCTGAGCACTCAGGTCAATGTTGAGACCCTTGAGTGCAGGAAGAGCATACTGATTGATAACAAGGCTGAAGAGAAGACAGATGAGGCTGTTTATTTTTGATTCACCTGTAATTGTAAAGCCGGGGAGATACCTTGCGGCAAGACCGTTGATTTTGCCGTAAATCCAGCCGTCAATATTATTCTTGTAGCTTTCATAATCGTTGCCGAGAAGAAGCTTCTTGAGCTTTGCTTCAATACCGCCTGCACCGAGAATATCTTCAATTGAGAAGAAGTTTTCAAGAAGGCCGAGCTTTGCACTGCCGTCAAGAAGACCTGCAATTACCTGGCTGTTGGTGTGGGGAACCTCTTCTTTTACTATAAGTCCCACTTCTCTCTTTTTTGAGGTTCCGAGGAATTCAAGAAGCTCCTTGATAATTTTTTCGTCCTGGCTGCCTCTTGACATACCGCTTTCCCATACATCAAAATTAAGCTCCCAGAGGTCGCCGACTATATCCTCACTGCCGGCAAGTCCCCATACGGACTTGATAAGGTCAATTGTATCGCAAAGACCGTTAACGGATGTCAGGTCAATTGTGATTTTTGTAACCTTAAGGTCAACCTCCTTGTAAAAGTTTACTTCCTTAAGAAGTGCATCAGCAAGGTCAAGAAGCTTATCAGTTCCGTAAGCGTCCTCCTTCTGAATGTAGTACCTGAAGCTGTCAGTGAATTCAGCTTTGTTGTCATCGGCGGCAAAAGCCACAGCTGAAAGACTGCTCATAGCCATAATAACACTGAGAATAACACAAAGTACTTTTCTGAATGTTTTCATAAGTTTACCTCCTGAAAAATTTACTGATATCGGTTTTGATTACAACCGTACATATTAATAATACTACTTAAATATGCCCGTAGTCAACATAAACTGAAAATAAACAAGCCAAAAAATAAAAATTTATTAAAACATCACAAGTTTAATATTTTCTTTTTATATAATTTGCAAACACATAAAAAAACAGTCTCACGGAGACCTGAGTGTTCTTCGTGAGACCGACGTTTTTTAAAATAATTATGCTTCGGGTGTTTCAGCATCTTCTTCAGCGTTCATCTTTCCGAGAAGAGCTTCAATGAACTCTCTGAAAGCCTTGAAGAAAGCGGAAATATCTTCCCAATACTTTTCTACGAAATCAAAGAACTTATTGTTTCCCATTTTACTTTCCTCCTGTAATAATATTGTGGGTTATACCCGTTGTTATAATTGTATTACAGTTAAGCCCGATTGTCAATATCAAATTCAAAATTAGTTCACATCTTGATTTTGTGTTGCTTTTCCGGGTAACAATTTTCATAATAGGGGGAAGCGAAGTGTTTTCTCTGTTTAAAAATATAAACAAGCCGGCAGATAATTTAATAACAAAATTTCAGGATTTATTGCAAGCAGTTAAAATCTGTGCTACAATATTCCTTGCAATATATTATTGAAAGGAAGAAGAATATGAAAGCGTGTATTTACGGTGCAGGCTCCCTCGGTACAGTCCTTGGTGCCTACATCACAAAAAACGGCGGCGAAATCGACCTTATCAACAGAAACAAGGCTCATGTTGAAGCCCTTAAAAAGAACGGTGCAAAGGTTGTGGGCACTGTTGATATGACTGTTCCCGTAAAGGCTCTTACCCCCGACGAAATGACAGAAAAATATGATCTTATCATCCTTATGACAAAGCAGCTTTATAATGTTGAGGTTCTTGAAGGTCTTGTTCCCTTTATGAACGAAGGCTGCCTTGTTTGCACAATGCAGAACGGCATCCCTGAGCTTTCCGTCGCAAAAGTAGTGGGCGAAGACAGAACCCTCGGCTGCAGCGTTGCCTGGGGTGCAACCCTTCTTGAGCCCGGTGTTGTTGAGCTTACAAGTGAGCCCGACTCCCTCACCTTCGGTCTCGGCTCCTTCAGCGGCAAGCAGGATGAACGCTTTTTTGAGGTTAAAAAGCTTCTTGAATTAATGTGCCCCGTTGAGGTTGAAGATAACTTCATCGGTGTACGCTGGTCAAAGCTTCTTATCAATGCAGCCTTCAGCGGTATGTCCGTTGTGACCGGCGGCACCTTCGGTGATGCGGCAGAAAATAAAATCTCCCGCCCCATGGTTCAGATGATTATTAAAGAATGTATTGACGTTGCAGAAAAGGCAGGCATCAAAATCGCTCCCGTCCAGGGCAAAAACATTACTGCTCTTTTCGGCTTCAAAGGCAATTTCAAAAAGAAAATTTCCTTTATGCTTATTCCTCTCGGCATCAAAAAGCACCGCCTTTTAAAGGCAAGTATGCTCCAGGACATCGAGAACGGCAAAAAGACCGAGGTTGATTTCATCAACGGTGTTGTTGTGGAATACGGTGAAAAATACGGCGTACCCACTCCCTACAACAAAAAGGTTGTTGAAATTGTTCATATGATGGAAGACGGCAAATTAAAGCCTTCATTTGATAACACCAAACTCTTCTGGGATAGATAAAAACAATGAGCGGTTGACCGACGGTCAACCGCTCTGAATATTCACCCCAATATAGGCTTATCCACAAACTCAATCTCAGTTGTACCCTTCAAGCCATCGGATTCGAAAATCACGATTTCGTTCTCCCCTTCTTTCAGAAGTGAAGCGGGAACATACAAGGTCTGCTGAGGGCCTATTTCCCAATATCTGCCAATATTGAAGCCGTTGATAAGTACAAAGCCCTTTGTGAAATTATCGAGCTTAAGGAAGGTGTCGCAAGGCTTATCAACAGTGAAGGTACCTTTGATGAAAACGGACTTTTCGTAAGGCACTTCCTCTGAATAAACAATCTTTTCAAGATTATCCATAGGTAAGGTATATACGCTCCAGCCGAAGTGGATTTTTTTATCAATAAGACATCTGCCTGCAATACCCTTTTTGCGCATCATTTTGCTGCCGAAGTTTGCTCTGCCCATATTCTCGCAAAGCACAGTAAGAACATCCCCTGCTTTTGCGGAAATCTGAATTTCAAGGGACTCGTTTATGTAAACTACACCTACAAGGTCTTTGTTTATATAAATCTGCGCACGGTCGCCCAGACTTTCAAAGAAAAGGGTAACATCGTTGTAATCACGGTTCAGGGTAGTTCTGTAAGCTATATAGCCGTAGCCCTGGCCGTATTTTTCCATACATTTTGGCACATCGGAATACTGAGGGAAGGACAGATTTTCCAAGTTATCGAAAATACCGCCAAAGGAATCAAGAGTAAATTTGCCGTAGGTTCTTTTTTCTCTGTCGGCGGGAATTTCAGGCAGAGCTTCTCCCATATGCTTTCCGATAACCTCACGGACAAGGCGGTATTTTTCCGTAACATCGCCGCACTCCGTAAGCAGAGCGTCATAGTCATAGCTTGTAACATCGGGGGCAAATTTTTCATAGTGGTTGGCACCGCTCATAAAGCCGAAGTTTGTGCCGCCGATGAACATATACATATTCACACTGCCCTTATGGAGCATATCATCGACCACCGAAGCATATTCAGCGGCACCCGTTGTGTGGTGCTCACTGTCACCCCAGGCATCAAACCAGCCGTTCCACATTTCCATGCACATTTTAGGCATATCGGGAAAAAGCTCATCATGTGCTTTGAAATTCTCTTCAACTCTGCTGCCGAAATTGAGCGTTGCAAAGCAACCCTCCACGGCACCGTCAAGAAGGTTTTCCTTACTTGTACCGTCAGAGGTGAACAAGGGCACATCAATTCCTCTTTTTCTGTAGCCCTCATAAAGATATTTAAGGTAGCTTTTATCGTCACCGTAATAGCCGTACTCATTCTCACACTGAAGCATAATAACAGGTCCGCCGTTGGTACAAAGAAGAGGTCTGACCTCACCCAGAAGGCGGTCGAGATAACGGTCAAAGCATTTTATGTAAGCGGCATTTGAACAGCGGATTTCCATATCCTCATCCGCCTGAATCCACCAGGGCAGACCGCCGAACTCCCATTCGGCACAGATATACGGACCCGGTCTTACGATTACCATAAGACCCTCTTCCCCTGCAGTGCGGATAAAGGAAGCTATATCAAGCATACCGGAAAAATCAAATTCACCGGGCTTTTTTTCGTGCATATTCCAGGCACAGTAGGTTTCAACGCAGTTAAGACCCATTGCACGCATTTTGCGAAAAATATCAGGCCAGGTGTCGGGCATATTTCTGAAATAGTGCACGGCACCGGAAATTATTTTAACAGCCTCACCGTTTTTATAAAACTGATTGCCTTTTACTTCAAAAGTCAACTTAACCACCTCGAAAAAACCTTTTTATTATTATATAATATATCAAATCCCTCCACCTGAAATCAAGAAATATAACAAGAAAACCCGAAAAACAGAAAGAAAAATAAAAGGCTGAAAAATTTTTTATTTTTTTGTGCAAAAACTATTGACTAATAAAAGATGTTGTGATATTATATTCAAGCGTTCGACGAGGGCAACCTCGCAAAGCACTAAAATAAGCTGGTGTAGCTCAGTTGGTAGAGCAGCTGATTTGTAATCAGCAGGTCGGGGGTTCGAGTCCGTCCACCAGCTCCATAAAATGGGTAGGTTCCCGAGTGGCCAAAGGGAGCAGACTGTAAATCTGCCGTCAACGACTTCGATGGTTCGAATCCATCCCTGCCCACCATTTCGAGTGTTCATAACGGATTTCGTATGAACACTCGACTTTTTTGTTTAATTTCATAGTTTCATCAATATGTATCGAGCAGGATAAAACCTGCTCTTTTTTTATTATGCAGTGAGATATTCAACTGCTACGCCCTGACGGGTATCTGCTTTGTAATTGTCTGCGTTTGACGGGATTTCAATATATCCAACAAAGCGATAATGAATTACAATCCGCTGTGTTCTGTTTTTGCCTGTGCCTTCGGTTTCATAAATGTCAATGTGGTCAATAAGCTCGTGGAGAAGTGGTGCAGTTAAGGTTTCCATTTCCATAAACTTGCGAACCGCAGAAACAAATAGCTCTTTTTCCTTTTCTTTGTTGTTAAGTTGCTCCTGTTGTTCCCTAAGCTTTGAAATTTTTGCCCTTAGCTCAATACGTTCCTCTTCGTACTTTCTTGACATATGCATAAACCACTCGTCAGTCACCTTGCCGTCCATATTATCCTCATACAGCTTTTCATAATTTCTCTCAACCTTTGCATTTCTGCTCACAAGTCTTTCAAGCTCGGTTTTAAGATATCTTTCTTCAGAAAGTCTGTCACTATTGGTTTTTCGTGCAAGAATTTCAGCAAAGCGTTCTTCGTTATACTTTATACAAGCTGACATCTTTTTAAGCTCAAGCATAACAATCTGCTCAATGGCATCTGCTCTCACATAATGTCTGTGCTGACAGCTACCTCTGTAATCCTTTACATAATTACTGCAGCTGAAATAGTGAATATCCTTGTTTCGGGTATTCACATGATACCACAGCTTATGCCCACATTCGGCACATACAAGAAAATCACAAAAGATATTCTTGTCGCCGTTTTCAGGCTTCGGGTCTCTGCGTTTGCATTTCTTGATAAGAGCCTGTACTGCTTCAAAGGTTTCACGGTCAATGATAGGTTCGTGAACATCCTTGAAAATCTTCCAATTTTCTTCTGGATTCTGAAGCCTTTTCTTGTTCTTAAAGCTCTTAGAGTAGGTTTTGAAGTTTACAACATCACCGCAATATTCCTGACGGATAAGAATCTGACCTATGGTAGAGCTTTTCCATTTGTAAGGGTTAGGCTGTACCTTTTTACCGCCTCTGCCTATACCTCGCTCCTGCCAATATGAGGTGCAATTCTTTATTCCTCTGTCCTGTAAAGTTCTTGCAATCTTGTCCTGACCGTAGCCTTCAAGATAAAGTCTGAATATTTCTCTCACAACACTTGCCGCCTCGTGTTCAATAATCCACCTTTTAGGATTCTGAGGATCTTTCATATATCCGTATGGCGGTTGAGATAATGGCTCGCCGGCATTTCCGCGAAGTCTGTGAGATGAGCGAACTTTTCGAGATATATCCCTTGCATACATCTCATTCATAACGTTACGGAATGGCGCAAGTTCGTTTTCACCGTCTGCGCTATCCACACAATCGTTAATAGCAATAAAGCGGATATCTCTATCGGGGAAATAGGTATCGGTGTAATAACCTACTTGCAGATAATCTCGACCAAGTCGGGACATATCTTTTACAATTACAACCGATACATAACCCATATCAATATCCTCAAGCAACTTTTGAAAACCGGGACGGTTAAAGTTGGTACCTGTATA
>JAZSDP010000048.1:0-5247 GCA_045531265.1 Acutalibacteraceae bacterium | reverse complement strand
ACCGATGCATACCACGCAGCTCTTTCTGATGTGAACGCAGAAACCGGCCTTGCAGGCTATGAACAGCTCCTTTTAGACCTTAAAGCTGAAGGCGTTAACACAGCGATTATTGCAAAGTACGGTCAGATTACAGTTCCTCTTTTTGAAAATTCAGACATTACCGGTGACACAAGAGGTACAGTAACAGAGCTTTCACTTGGCGCAACCGGAACGGTTGTAGGTGAAGTTTTCTCCGAAAGCTATCTTAAGGCTGCCGAGGAAAAGGGTACAGCGAAGTATATTTCAGCCGATAAGACAGTTGACGCTTCAACCTGCCTTTTCCCTGATACCACTTGGTTCACAAAGAATATCGCTCACGATGCCTTCACCGAAGAGCATCACACCCTTGCAATGGATTTCTTCCTTTCAAACGGCACACTTACCGTTGATGCTTGCGAAGCCTTCCCAAGATTTACAGACTTTGAGTCAGGTAAGCTTGAACCCGTTGAGGGTGAAGATAAAAACACAGGTATATGGTCAAATAATCCCTTTCATGTTCTTGTTAACTTTATAAAGATGGTTATAAGCCTTCTTACCGCATTTTTCAAGGGTGAGCTTGACCTTTCTGCAATAGGTAAATAAAATTAAACTGCTTATTTATACATAACCGACAGTTCTTTTTGAAATGTCGGTTATGTTTTTGATTTTATGTCTGTTGACCACTTGAAAAATCATTAACAACATGTTAATATATGATAGATATAAAATCCTAAAGGAGGTAATATTATGAAAAAAATCATCGCATTGGCACTTTCATTTATTATGCTTGCTTCTTTTGCATTCCCGCTTACAGCAGTAGCAGCAACGGACGAAAGCAAGCTTCCCGTAATTTACATTGTGGGCAAGCAGAACACACCCGTTTACAAAACCGATGAAAACGGCAACTGGCTTCTTGACGAAAGCGGCAACAGAATTCAGGTTGACGATGTTAACAAGCCTATGGGTATGACCCGTGAAGAATATATTCTCACTCAGGTTGAGCCCGTTATGAAGGAACTTATTCCTGCTGTTCTTACCGGTGATTACACAGACTACATCCAGTCTCTTGTTGATGCATTTGCTCCCGTTTATAAGGAAGGCGTGCTTGATAAGGACGGCACCGATTCCGACGGCAGAATTGACTGGGATTATTCCGTTCAGCAGCCTTCAAAGGGCGCCGGTGGACTTAATTACTACTACTTCAAGTATGACTGGCGTTATTCACCTTATGAAACTGCTGATGAGCTTCATCAGTTTGTTGAATATGTTTGTGATAAGGAAAGAGTAGAGAAGGTTAACATTCATGCACGCTGCTACGGCTCAAATGTTGCAATGGCTTACATAGCAAAAAGCGAAGCAGGTATGTATGATGCTCCCTTCAGAATGAACAACCTTTGCCTTAACACAACTCCCCTTGACGGTTATATTGCAGTAGGCTCACTTATGTCCGGCTCTATTAAGCTTGATGCAGATATGATTGACCGTTATGTAACCCTTTACCTTAACGGTGATGATATTTTTGATGATCCTCTTATGGATTCCTTTGCAATGATTCTCGTTTCTTTCCTGAATCAGGCTAAGGTGCTCGGCTGGGGTATGGATGAAATTCAGGCTATTTATGACGAAATAGACGAGGAAGTTATTCCTGCTCTTGCTCTTGTTTCTTACGGTACCTTCCCTTCATACTGGTCAATGATCGGTGATAAGTTCTACGACAAGGCAAAGAAAATGGTATTCGGCACAACTGAGCCTGAAGGCGAATGGGCAACCTTTATAGAAAAGATTGATATGTACCATAACCTTATAGGTGAAACCGAAGAAGAAACCGGCAAGCCTCTTTACTGGTCACTTCTCAAGCGTTGCGAAGAAAAATACGGTATGAAGACTGCTATTTTTGCAAAATACGGCTTCTCCTCATTCCCTGTTTTTGAAAACAGTGAAATTACAGGTGACGCAAGAGGTACTGTTACCGAGCTTTCACTCGGTGCAGTAGGTACTGTTGTTACAGAAACCTTTACTGAAAAGGAACTCAAAGAGCTTGAAGCTCTTGAAGACTATGATGCAAAGTACCTTTCACCTGACAAGAAGGTTTATGCAGGTACCTGTCTCTTCCCTGAAACAACTTGGTTCTCAAAGAATCTTTATCACACCGACCTTCATCAGATCGACCCCATTGCCACTGCTTTCTTCACTTCTGACGGCGCTATCACCGTTGAGGATGAAAGATTCCCGCAGTTCCATGAGTATGACAACGGCAATTTTGTTGTTGTTGGCGAAGAGGATGAAAAGAACGATATGTGGACAACCAATCCCTTTGCTGTTTTCATCAAATTTTTCACAACACTGTTAAAGGTTATCAGTTCAATTCTGAACGGTGAATTTGAATTTCCTTCACTTAACGACTAACAGTTAATCCGGCAAATTTATTTACAAACCTATCCTATCGGGTCTGTTGCAGCTTTCTGCAGCAGACCTTATTTTTTGCGGCGGTTTATGAAATTTAAGTAAAATAAACGCACAAACATCTTGACGGAAATAATTGGCAGTGATATGATATATAGGATAAGGTTTATCTCAAACCACAGTCCAAAAACAATAAAGAAAAGGAGACTTATCATGAAGAGAGTTATTGCAATTCTTATCACTCTCACTCTTTTTATGGGTGTTTGTATCCCTATGACAGCCTTTGCTGATGACGGCACAAATACGGCTGCAAAATTCCGCCTTATCGTTCCCGAAAATTGGGAAATGGATATCGGCGACTCAAGAACAGTTGACTGGGTAATCGACGGTACCCAGAATCACCTTCTCACCTGGTCTGCAGAGCCAAAGGATGTTGCAACGGTCGATGAATGGGGCCGTGTAACAGCACTTAAAAAAGGCGAAGCAGTTATCACAGCTCAGACAGAAGAGGGCCTCACCGATTCGGTAACCCTTAATGTTGTCACTGAAGCAACAAAAATCAAGAATAAGGCTGACAAGGTAGACTACACTCTCGGAGCCGTTGAAGAAGGCGATAACCTTCAGAAGATTGTTACAAGATACGAGCTTAACGACAAGAATGTTCCCGCTGAAGTAAAGGACGAGAGCAAATATGCCGATGCACAGACCGCAACAACAAAAGACGGTGCTGTATGGACAATCACAAATTACGGTGTTCTCCGTGTTGACAAAAAGGCAACCAACAAGAGAGACGTTGAACAGCGCTTTATGGGCGACAGATATTTCTATTCAGCCGATACAGGCGACGGCAAGGTTCTTGCAATTTTTGCTGACGGTGAAAACGGTATCTGGACTGTAATGGCCGAAGGCTATTCACACATTGAAATGCGCGATATCAACGGTACCGAAAAGGCTGAAATCATGAACGAGCAGACCTGGAAGTATGTTGCAAGACGCGGTATGGTTTCCGACGCTTACCTTATTGACGGCGAATGGGTTCCCGAAGAAAGCGACAATGACGGTCTTTGGACCTCAATGTACGCTGCAGGTGAGCTTATGCGTTATGCCGTTCTCAAGAACGACCCCAATGCAACACCGGAAGAAATTGAAAACGCAAGAAGAATTGCAACTCTTTCAACAGAGGCCGTTCTCTTCCTTACATATGTTTCAATGCGTCAGGGTACAGTTGAAGCTTATAACAGAGCTCAGAGAAGCGGTACCGTTGTTGACCTTGAAACAGGTAAGTATTACACAAGCGAGGCAACACTCGTTGGCGGTGACTATTCACAGAATATCCCCTTTGAAAGCCCCGCAACAATGTTTGATAAAATGAACACTGAATATATGCTTTACGGCAAGCGCTCCTATGTTCAGAATCAGGAAGAAAACCTTAAGCTTTATAATAAAGACGGTTGGGCAGATCCCCTTAAAACAGAAGGCGACTATGCAAAGCGCACAAGACTTCTTGAAGGCTTCTGGGCAAGAACCTATTCCTTTGATTGGGAAAATGATGATTTTGATTCCTTTGCTTATTGGAACCACACCGGTGACGGCACAGCAACAGGCGTTTCAACAAAGAAGTACGGCGACGGCAGTGACTTCCTTCTCCACGGTGAAAACTACCGCGGACTCAAGGTTGACGCAACAGGCGAAATTCCCGAAAGACTCTGGAATGACCTTGTAGGCAGCGAATACGATGTAGAGGATATCTTCTATAAGGGTGACACAAGCTCCGATGAAATCATCGGTCACGTATTCCTTTACAAGCTCGCTCATGACATCTTAGGTCCCGAAGATCCCGAGCTCAAGGCTCTTATTGAAAATACAATGGACAAGTTTGCACAGCATCTTGTTGATAACTCCTATAATATGGTTGACGGCTCAGGTCAGCCTACCACATGGGCAAAGTTCTCAAGAACCTATATGCACAACGGTCAGGTTCTCGGCGGTGCACCCCTTAACACCCTTGTTCTTCTTTCAGCATTCAAGGTTGCTGCTTATGTAACAGGCGACCAGAAGTGGGAAGACGAATACAAAATGGCTGCACTTGATGAGCAGTATCAGTATGCTGAGATTATGACTCAGGAATTAGAAAGATATCACCTTTCAATTCTTGAATTTGCAAACGATGTTTCACCTATTCTCGGCTTCATCCTTCGTCCTCTTGTAGGCACAGAAATTTTCGATACAATTTACAGACTTATCCTCAACCATTCTGACGAAGAAATGGCAATGCTCGGCTTCTATACACTCTTCCAGCTTGAAGAGGATGAAGAGCTGCTTAAGTATTACAGAGACGCACTTGAAGACTGGTGGTTCTCAATGAGCTACAGCGAAAATCCCCTTTGGTACTATATTTATCAGCTTGCATATCCCAATGAGGAAAAGACTGACAGATACGGCAACAGCCTTATAGAAACTGCATCATGGTCACTTTCACGTCATCCCGTTGACCTTATCAGATATCTTGCAACAAACAAGAACCGTGATGATATTGCTGAGCTTGACCTTGACGATGTAGGCATCGGCGGAACAAACGAGCTTTCACTTGATCCCGATAAATACTTACCGCCTTTCTGGAATTCAGATAATGATATCCTTAAGATGGTAGGTCTTGTATGGGGCCTTGGCAAGTATGAATTCGAGGTTGCTGCACCCGACGAAAGAGCATTCCACAAATACAACGGTTCAACCTTTGATATTGATGATGCACACAACCCGGGAGAAATGGAAGGTTCAACAACCTATTCACTTCCCTACTGGATGGGCAGATATCACGGTATGCTT
>JAZSDP010000020.1:0-2117 GCA_045531265.1 Acutalibacteraceae bacterium | reverse complement strand
CTTTTCTCCATTATGAAGGTTCATCTATATAATAAACATCACCACAGCACTTATAATTAAGCCGTATCCATGTTTTGATTCCACCGATTAAAAGACCATATTTTTTTATGACAATAATTGCATATTCCGAACATGTAGGCTTTAAAAGACACCTGCGGCGTATTTCCTCTGGTGCATAATGCTGATACAAACGGACACACAGAATCCCAAGCCACCGTGCAAAAATTACAAAAACTGTAATATAAAAAGCAAGAAAAAAAACTTTTTTGTTTACTAAGACTCCAAGCATACGAAGCACATAATAAATTACAATTGAAAGCATAACTGATAACATCAGACTTACAAAAAAAAGCAGAAAAGCCCTCAGATATGTTACAGGAGGTCTATATAACGGCCGCTCCATAACATATCTTCTGACAAGTTCCTGCTCCTGTTCGCTTGGAAAACTACTATCTAACAACTATGAATTCTTCTTTTCACGAAGTTTTGCTTTAAGAGCCTGAATCTGTCCTTCAGTTTCATCACTTGGAATCATAGAACACATAAAGGAGTCCCCTGGAACTGCAATTTTTAGGCTGTTTGTGTTTACTGAAATTCCTTTGATTCGTGTGCCTTTCATACAGCCAGCCCAAACTTCAAACTCATATTTTTCAGATTCATCAATAGTCGTGAAATTAGTGATATCCTTGTAAAAATACTCTTCTGCTCGTTCCTTTTTATCATCTTTATCAAGATTTAGTGTATACTGATATACATATACTTGATCAGAAGAACAGAAAATATATGTAATTTGATATGCAGAATATCGATTAAATCCATCATCTCCACATCGTTTGCGAGATTCTTTATAAAAAGGACCTTCTATACAAATAGGTTCAACTTCTTTTACTTGATCCTCATCAATTCCTAATTTGTTCAGAGCTCTCTGCTTCAAATTAAGTGCTTTAATTTGACGAATCTTATTTGCATCGAATTCTGAATCGGGAATTCCCTTTTTCAGACATCCTCGTCCATCAAGAAAATAGTGAATAATCTGTTGCTGATCAGAATTTTTATTCTGTAGCTCTCTTTTTAACGCTGCCTTATTAGCACTTCCAAATAATAACGATAATAACAGTCCCATAACTGCACCTCCTTTTTATTTTCAGAGCATACGCTCTTACATACAATCAGGAATCTCCTGCTTCAAAATAGAAAACAGTTGATTAACGTCCGCTAGAGAAAGTCCATCATACTGTGCATGAGCTAGACATTCTTCCCATGTCGGCGAAGTCTTAAAAAATTTCCGCTTGAAATAATCATATTTGATATATGCCTGAAAATACCGATACAAACCTTTCTCTTCAATCATTAAAGCGGCATTTATATATTTTTCAATTCTGTCAATTTCTGAGCGTGGTGTTAAAAAAGGCTTCCTTCCTGCCAATATACAGGCAGCTGCATATAGATATGACTCAGAGTTGTTCAAATCCTGTTCTATAGCCTTATCAAATTTTTCCAACGCCTTGTCATAAAAACCAAGTTTTAAATAACAGAATGCAAGAGAATTATTTAACTCTGCATTATCAGGATTTTCTTTGAGATCAGACTCATAGGATCTTTGATATTTACTGATATTTTGAATTGACATATTGAAAATATCATTCATTGTAGAAATGATAACTGGTGCATGGCAATATTCACATTCCTTTTGACTGATTTGAAGACGTGCACCACAACCAGGACATTTTATTTCAACTACTTCGGACATAACCCCATCTCTCAGTTTATTGATACATTATGATTGTATCATACTTTTTATTATGATGCAAGTTTATTTTTTATCATTAACTATTGTCATATAATTAAAGTATGGAAGATAAACCACATATACGTACTGTGATTGCAGGAAATGTAAAGAAATATAGAAAACTTTGGAAATTAACCCAAGAAAATCTTGCAGAATTAGCTGATGTTTCAAATACATACATTGCAAATATAGAATGTGGTAAAACATGGATAAGTGACAAGACATTAGAAAAAATCGCAAAGGCCTTACATGTAGATGAATATTTATTGTTTATTCCAGATGAAGTTTCTACAAATACAGATATAGTAAAAAAAAGACAAGAGATGAT
>JAZSDP010000070.1:0-43435 GCA_045531265.1 Acutalibacteraceae bacterium | reverse complement strand
TTCTTGCTTTAAAGGTTACTTCAGACTTTGAACCCAAAATCAAGGACCACAACATTGCTGTTGAAGATATTCAGGACAGCGTTGAAAACGTCCTTGTTCAGGCAGGCTACAGCGATGTTGCAAAGGCATACATCCTTTATCGCCGTCAGCATGAAAAGCTCCGTGACATCAACACAACTCTTCTTGACTACAAACAGATTGTTGATAACTATGTTAACGTAAACGACTGGCGTGTTAAGGAAAACTCCACCGTTACATATTCAGTAGGCGGTCTTATTCTTAATAACTCAGGCGCAATTACCGCCAACTACTGGCTCAGCGAGGTTTACGATGACGAAATCGCCAACGCTCACAGAAACGCAGACATTCACATTCACGACCTTTCAATGCTCACAGGCTACTGTGCAGGTTGGTCCTTAAAGCAGCTTATCAAGGAAGGTCTCGGCGGTGTTACAGGAAAAATCACATCTGCTCCCGCAAAGCACCTTGCAACCCTTTGCAATCAGATGGTAAATTTCCTTGGCATCATGCAGAATGAATGGGCAGGCGCTCAGGCATTCTCCTCCTTTGATACATATCTTGCACCCTTTGTAAAGGCTGATAATCTTTCCTATGAACAGGTTAAAAAGTGCATCGAGTCCTTTATTTACGGTGTAAATACCCCTTCACGCTGGGGTACTCAGGCTCCCTTCACAAACATCACT
The DNA here is from genome assembly GCA_045531265.1 of Acutalibacteraceae bacterium. Lineage (GTDB taxonomy): Bacteria > Bacillota > Clostridia > Oscillospirales > Acutalibacteraceae > UBA6857. The sequence continues at coordinate 42,731 of JAZSDP010000070.1, read as the reverse complement.
CTTGACTGGACAGTTCCCAACGACCTCGCAGAGCTCAACGCTATCGTTGGCGGTAAGGAAATGGACTTCAAGTATAAGGATTGCAAAAAGGAAATGGATATGGTTAACCGTGCCTTCATCGAAACCATGATTGAGGGCGACGCAAACGGAAGAGGCTTCCAGTATCCTATTCCCACCTATTCAATCACAAGAGATTTTGACTGGTCCGAAACAGAAAACAACAAGCTTCTTTTCGAAATGACCTCCAAATACGGCACACCCTATTTCTCAAACTACATCAACTCCGATATGGAGCCCAGCGATGTACGTTCCATGTGCTGCAGACTTCGCCTTGACCTTCGTGAACTTCGCAAAAAGTCAGGCGGCTTCTTCGGCAGCGGTGAAAGCACAGGCTCTGTTGGTGTTGTTACAATCAACATGCCCAGAATCGCTTTCCTTGCAAAGGATGAAAAGGACTTCTATGAGCGTCTTGATAAGCTTATGGATATTTCTGCTCGTTCACTTGCAATCAAGAGAAAGGTTATCACAAACCTTCTTGACGCGGGCCTCTATCCTTACACAAAGAGATATCTCGGCACCTTCAATAATCACTTCTCAACAATCGGTCTTGTAGGTATGAACGAAGCTTCTCTTAATGCGAACTGGCTCAAGTGTGACCTTACAGACAAAAAGGCTCAGAAGTTTGCCCAGGATGTTCTTAATCACATGCGTGAACGTCTTTCAGACTATCAGGAAATGTACGGTGATCTTTATAACCTTGAAGCAACTCCCGCTGAGTCAACAAGCTACCGTCTTGCAAAGCACGATATCAAGCGTTATCCCAACATCATAACAGCTTCCGACAGCAAGAAGAACGAAACTCCCTATTACACCAACTCCTCACATCTTCCCGTCGGCTACACAGATGATATTTTCACAGCTCTTGACATTCAGGACGAGCTTCAGACACTTTACACTTCAGGTACTGTATTCCACGCCTTCCTCGGTGAAAAGCTTCCCACATGGAAGAGTGCTGCAGCCCTCATCAGAAAAATTGCAGAAAACTACAAGCTTCCCTATTACACCCTTTCACCCACCTATTCCGTATGTAAAAACCACGGATACATTGCCGGTGAAAAGTACTCCTGCCCCGAATGCGGTGAAAAGACAGAGGTTTACAGCCGTATCACAGGCTACTACAGACCTGTTCAGAACTGGAACGACGGTAAGAGTCAGGAATTCCAGCACAGAATCGAGTACAATCCCTCAAAGTTTGCAAAGGAAATCAGCGGCATAAAGGCAGAGGAAGCTGAACATACAGCAAGCGTAGACAGCGAAGACAAGCTTATCCTTTTTGCTTCAACAACATGCCCCAACTGTAAAATGGCTGCAATGTTCCTTGACAAAGCAGGCATCAAGTATGAAAAGGTGCTTGCAGACGAAAACAAAGAGCTTGCAGAAGAATACGGTGTTCATCAGGCTCCCACACTCATCAGCATCAGTGGCGGTCAGGTTGAAAAAATCGTTAACCTTTCAAACATCAGAGCTTTCACCGAAAGATAAGGTGACAGATTATGTATGATATTATAATCATCGGCGCAGGACCGGCAGGACTGACAAGTGCAGTTTATGCCGGCAGAGCCGACAAAAAGGTTCTTATCCTGGAAAAAGAAACCTTCGGCGGTCAGATAACCCACTCCCCCAGAGTTGAGAATTACCCGGGCTTTGTTCAGATGAGCGGCAATGAATTCGCCGACAAGCTGGTTGAACAGGCAATGGTGCAGGGTGCTGAAATTGAGCTTGACAGTGCAACAGGCATTGAAAAGAAGGACGGATTTTTCACCGTTAAGGGAGAAAGAGCCGATTACGAAGGAAAAAGCGTTATTATTGCAACAGGCTCAGCACACAGAAGGCTGAATCTTCCCAAGGAAGACAATTTCACAGGTGAAGGCGTGTCCTACTGTGCAGTTTGTGACGGAGCCTTCTATAACGGCCAGACCGTTGCAGTAATCGGAGGAGGAAACTCTGCCTTACAGGAAGCTGTTCTGCTTTCAAAAAACTGCAAAAGCGTAACCGTTATTCAGAACTTAGCTTTCCTCACAGGTGAAACAAAGCTCATTCAGGAGCTTGAAAGCAAAGAAAATGTTGACTTCATTTATTCAAGCGTTGTAACAGAGCTGCTGGGAGACGAGACCTTTGAAGGTATAAAAATCAGAAACACTGACACAAATGAAGAAACTCAGCTCAGCTTTGACGGCATCTTTGTGGCAATCGGTCAGCAGCCGAAAAATGAACCCTTCAGAGATAACGTAAAACTCAATGAATGGGGTTACATCACTGCAGACGAGTCCTGCATTCCCGAAAGCGAAGAAGGTATTTTTGTTGCAGGCGATTGCAGAAGCAAAAAAGTAAGACAGATTGCAACCGCAATTTCCGACGGTGCAGTTGCCGCTCTCGCAGCCTGCAGTTATGTTGACGGATTATAAAAAGATCAAGTGGCTACCCTATGCGGGAAGCCACTTGTTTTTTATCGTAATTTTCTTATTGTTCAGCAAGCATGTGTTATTTGAATCTGTAAAGGTTCGCTTCAAAGGGTGTCAGGGTGTTGCCCTGCTTGTTGTTCACATTTGAAAGAATAAGCTCACATGCCTTTGTAGACATAACCTTTTTCTGAATCTTATCTGTAAGGTTGATTTCAATAAGGTAAGTTGCATTTTCTCCCCTTCTGAAATAACACAGAACATCCTTCCATTTATCCTTTACAAGCTCAAATTCACCGTAAACAAGCTCAGGATTATCATGACGCAGCTTAATTGCATCCTTATAGAAATTCAAAACAGAATTCTTATCCTTAAGCTGACTTGCAACATTTATCTTGTCATATTTCTTAACAGTGCCTATCCAGGGAGTTCCTGTTGTAAAGCCTCCGTTTTCGCTGTTATCCCAGCATACGGGAGTTCTGCAGTTGTCACGGCTGCCTGCATTTACAATTTCAAAAGCTTCCCTTTCTTTTGTACCCTTTTCAATAAGCTCATTATAGTAGTTGAGAGATTCAACGTCTCTGAGGCTGTCTATTGAATCAAACTCTCCGTTTACCATACCGATTTCCTGACCCTGATATACAAAGGGACAGCCCTTCATTGTCATCTGCATGAGAGCAAGAAGCTTGCTGACCTCATTTCTGTAATAACCCTCGGGGCATACCTTTGAGGTCATTCTGGTGGTATCGTGATTTTCAAAAAATACGGTAGGCCAGCAATGGTTTCCGTAATTCAATTGCCAATTGACAAGCTCCTTTGCCATGGGACGAAGGTCATATTTATATTTTGAAAAGCGCTTCTTTCCCGGGTTTTCAACATGGTCAAAGGAGAAAACAACATTAAGCTCCTTACGGTAATCTCCTGTCATAAGCTTGCTCATTTCAATACCCGTACCCTGACATTCACCAACGGTAAAGGCATCATATTTGTTGAAGGTGTTCTCAGCAAGCTCATTGAGATATTTGTGAAGTCTCGGACCGTAGAAATAATGCTCAACACCCTTATGACCCATAAGAGCAGCTACGGTATCGTTGCCGTCGGGAAGACCGTCTGCCTTTGAAACAAAGCTGATAACATCCAGGCGGAAGCCGTCAACTCCCTTGTCAAGCCACCAGTTCACCATGTCGTAAAGGTCCTTGCGCAGATTCTCGTTTTCCCAGTTGAAGTCCATCTGCTTTTTTGAAAACAGATGCATCGCCCACTGCTTTCTTTCGGGATAGTAATTCCATGCTTCGCCGCTGAAAAGTGATGTCCAGTTATTGGGCGGTGTATTCTCGTCACCGTCACGCCATATATAATAATCCCTGTAGGGTGATTCGGGGTCTGATACGGAAGACCTGAACCATTCATGCTCATCGGAGCTGTGATTGATAACAAGGTCCATAATAAGCTTCATATCGCGCTTATGCATTTCTGAAAGAAGCTCATCAAAATCCTCCATTGTGCCGAATTCCTTCATTATCTTACGGTAATCTCTGATATCATAGCCGTTATCGTCATTGGGAGAGTCATACATGGGACTGCACCATACGGCATCAACACCCAACTGCTTAAGGTAATCAAGCTTTTCGATAATACCTCTTATATCACCGATTCCGTCGCCGTCGGAGTCCTTGAATGAACGGGGATAAATCTGATAAAAAACAGCTTCCTTCCACCATTTTCTTTCAACCGGTGCATTATCCTCAAGGGGTGTGTCCTTTTCAATATTGAGTATGTTGAGAATTGAATCAATAAAGCTGTCGTCAATTTTACCCATAGCCATTTTCTGAATCTGACCCAAAGTAAGCTTTGAAAGAGGGCCCTTTTCCAGAACCTCTATACCCATACCCATTGAATAAAGAGCCTTGGCAAGAATATCGTGTCCGGCAGGAGTTTTGACAATATCTCCGATTTTTGTGCTTCTTGTAACCTGCATGTTTTCCATAAAGCTTTCCTCCTTACACAACTGTGTATATTAACATAATAATCAATACGGATGCTGTTTTCAAGAACTTTTGTATAAATTATTTGACTTTTCCTTAAGTTGAATGTAATATTTAACTGTAAACTGAAGAAAAATAAAACGGAGGTATTTTTGCTATGGATATTAAAGAAATTCTTTCAAAAGTTGACCATACTGTACTCGGTCAGGCATCAACCTGGCAGGACATTAAAAATCTTTGCGACGACGGAATAAAATACGGCTGTGCCAGCGTGTGCATCCCACCCTCGTATGTAAAAAAAGCGAAGGAATATGTCAACGGTTCATTGAAAATCTGTACTGTTATCGGTTTTCCCAACGGCTACAACACAACTGCCGTCAAATGCTTTGAAGCTGCTGAGGCAGTAAAAAACGGTGCCGATGAAATTGACATGGTAATAAATATTGGTATGCTAAAAGACAAAAGATATGACGAAATACTCACCGAAATAAAAGAAATCAAAAAAAGCTGTAACGGAAAGCTTCTTAAGGTAATTATTGAAACCTGCCTTCTTACCGATGATGAAAAGGTAAAAATGTGTCAGATTGTTTCTGATTCAGGTGCTGATTACATCAAAACCTCAACGGGATTTTCCACAGGCGGAGCCACCAGAGAGGATATTGCCCTTTTTAAAAGCAATGTGAAAGAGCATCTTCTGATTAAGGCAGCCGGCGGAATTTCAAGCATTAAGGATGCAGAAGACATGCTGAGCCTGGGTGCTTCAAGACTCGGCACCAGCAGAATTGTAAAAATCGTAAAGAACGAAGAATCACAGGGATATTAAGACCTCTTAACAAAATTTTCAAAGGAGAAAATGTTATGCCAGTATCAACACCCCATATTAATTTAAAAGAAGGTTTTTCCTTCGCCAGAACCGTCCTTATGCCCGGTGACCCCTTAAGAGCAAAGATGATTGCCGAAACCTTTCTTGAAGATGCAGTCCTTGTTAACAATGTCAGGGGAATTCACGGCTATACAGGCACATATAAGGGCCATCAGGTATCAGTTATGGCAAGCGGCATGGGTATGCCATCAATCGGCATTTATTCCTATGAGCTTTATGAGTTTTTCGGCGTTGAAAACATTATCCGTATCGGCTCTGCCGGCGGTATAGGTGAGGGAATTGAACTCCGGGATGTTGTGGCAGGTATAGGCGCAAACACAAACTCCAATTTTGCTTCACAGTTCGGTGTTTGCGGTACCATCGCCCCCACATGCAGCTTTGAGCTTCTTTTAACTGCAACAGAATGTGCAAGAGAGCTTGGCATTGAGCTGAAAACAGGTAACCTTTACTCTTCCGATACCTTCTACGATGCAGACCCGGATTCACTGAAAAAATGGGCAAAGGCAGGCTCAATTGCCGTTGAGATGGAAGCCGCTGCCCTTTATCTTAACGCTATGCGCTGCGGCAAAAAGGCTCTTGCCATCTGCACAATTTCAGACCTTCCCTTCACCGGTGAGGCATGCAGTGCTGAGGAAAGACAGAATACCTTTACGGATATGATGAAAATTGCACTTGAAACAGCAGTAAGGATGGATTCTTGAATTTATGACTAAGCGGATATTTTTAATTGTTCTTGATTCTGTGGGCATAGGTGAATTGCCCGATGCCGCACTATACGCAGACGAAGGCAGTAACACACTTAAAGCATGCTTTGACTGTGATGGCTTCAGTGTACCTAACCTTAAAAAGCTTGGACTTTTCAACATTGACGGCATTGACTATGCCGAAGGAGTAAAAGAACCGAAGGCTGCTTTCGGAAGATGCTCCGAAATGTCAAAAGGTAAGGATACAACAACGGGACACTGGGAAATCTGCGGAATTATTTCCGAAAAGCCCATGCCGACTTACCCTGACGGCTTCCCTGACGAAGTGCTGAATGAATTTTCTAAAAGAACAGGCAGAGGCGTGCTTTGTAACAAGCCTTATTCAGGAACACAGGTTATTGAGGATTACGGGAAAAAGCACCTTGAAACCGGTGACCTGATTGTCTACACCTCTGCAGACAGCGTTTTTCAGATTGCGGCACATGAAAGCATTGTACCGCCGGAAAAGCTTTACGAATACTGCAAAGCTGCAAGAGAAATCCTTAAAGGCGAGCACGGCGTAGGAAGAGTTATCGCACGTCCCTTTGAGGGTGAATATCCGGATTTTGTAAGAACTGCAAACAGGCACGATTTTTCTCTTGTTCCCCCTGAAACAACTGTTATTGACGAGCTGACGGAAAATGGCTTTGATGTTATTCCCGTCGGCAAGATATTCGACATTTTTGCAGGCAAATCCATGAAAAAATCCAATCCCACAAAATCCAACAGACAAGGTATGGAATTAACTTCAGATTTTACAAAAAAGGATTTCAACGGTCTTTGCTTTATTAATCTTGTTGACTTTGACATGGTGTACGGTCACAGAAACAATGCAGAAGGCTATGCCGAAGCTCTTATGGAATTTGACCGTTGGCTCGGTGAGTTTTTGCCTGAGCTCAGGGATGATGATGTTCTTATAATTACCGCTGACCACGGCTGTGACCCTGTTACACCAAGCACAGACCATTCAAGAGAATATACCCCCTTGCTCGTATACGGCAAAAATGTTAAAAGCGTAAATCTCGGCACCAGAAAAAGCTTTGCGGATATAGGAAAAACCGTTGCAGAGCTTTTTGGAATCGAAAGCACCGTTGCAGGAGAAGGCTTCGGGAATCTGATTTTAAAGGAGTAAAAGACCATGACGGATAAAGAACTTATTGAAAAAGCCAAACAAGCGGCAAAATTTGCTTATGTGCCTTATTCAGGTTATACCGTCGGTGCGGCCTTGCTCACAAAAAACGGAAAGGTATATTACGGCTGTAACATTGAAAACGCCGCCTATTCCCCCACTAACTGCGCTGAAAGAACAGCCTTTTTCAAGGCAGTGAGTGAAGGCGAAAAGGAATTTGAGAAAATTGCCGTTGTGGGTGGAAAAAATCTTGACTTCAAGGATTATTTCACCCCCTGCGGAGTATGCCGACAGGTTATGAAGGAATTCTGCGACGAAGACTTTAAGGTTCTTATAGGCAAAAACGGCGACGAATATATGAGTCTTACTCTTCAAGAGCTTCTGCCCTTCGGCTTCAGCTTATAAAATGTGGGTTGTATCATCTCCCGATTTTTTCGGGAGATGTATTTTTTCAAAAAGTAATTACAAAAATTTTTATAATCATTGATTTTTCAATATTATTATTGTATAATCAAAAAAGTGTGACACACCAAGTTTATTTTAAAGGAGATATAATTATGTCTAAACTCAACCAGATTGACAAAGCAGCAGAAAGCAAGGGCAGCCTCCTTGTAACAGTATGGCAGTTCGTAAAATTTATTGTTGTAAGCCTTCTTGCAATGATTGTTCAGTTCGTTCTTCTCAACACCCTTCAGCTTATCCCCGCAATCAAAGACCTTTATGCAACAGAATTCAACTGGCTCTTCTTTGCTTACCCCGTTGCAGTCGGCGGTCTCGGTTATTTCATTGTAAGCAATACTGCAAACATTGTGGCTCAGATTGTTGCTTTCTTTGTAAATAAGGAAAAAACCTTCAATTCAGGTGCAAACATTGCTGTTGCTCTTCCCATTTACATAGTTTTCACAATCGGTCTTATTGTTTTCTCAGCATGGCTCAACCCCACACTCAAGGACCTCTTTGTTGGTATGGAGCTCAATGAAGCAGCAGCAAAGAACATTGCAACAATGATCTGCTCAGCTCTTCAGTTCTTCCTTTACTTCCCCGTTGATAAGATTCTTTTCAAGAAACCCAAAGAAGAAAAGGCTGAAGCAGCACAGGAAACAGCAAAAGCGGAATAATAATAAAGAAAGGGACTGTTGAAAACAACAGTCCTTTTTAGAATATATGTTCACAAAAAATCAAACGGATTCAAATTCCGTTCCGTTCCATTTATAAACAAAAACTGGCTTTCCTGATTGTTTGCTTTTTTTAATCATGTAATCCGAACCGTGACTTTTGCCGTCCCAGAACACATATACGGCATCGCTGAGCCTGACAATGCAGTCGTTTCGCCTCAGAGGAGCAGATTTTCCGTAAAGCTCGTATTCGGGAAGAAGCTCAATAATCTGAATATGATGTTCAAGGGCATATTCACGTGCTCTGCGGTCAATTCCCACAGCCGCCCCTGAGTAAATATGGGTTGTGTTTTCGGGTATTATCCCATCAGGAATGGGAACATCAAGACTTCTGGAGCCTACAATTGCAATTTTCATTCTTTTCACCTCTTGATGAAAAAGTCTACGGTGTAAAAGATAATATCATATACTTTGCAATAATTCAACAATCAGCTGCACAAAATATAAATACAGCTTTCAAAAGGAAGTGACAAACGTGTTTGAAATCAGGCACATCAAAAACAATACTTATTATTATCAGGCGTTCACCAATGTGGGTATTTATAAGCTGAACGATTCTGAAGCTCTTCTTATTGATTCATGTGACCATAAACGCATGGCCAAGGGACTTAACAGGCAGCTTGAGGAAATGGGTCTTAAGGTAAAAACAATAATCAATACCCACTGTCATGTTGACCATATATGCGGTAACAGCTTTTTTTATAACGAGCACCGCTGTCAGCTTCTTTCAACAAAAGCCGAGCAAGCCTTTATATCTTATCCCGACCTTGAACCTAAATTCTATTTCAGCGGAATCAACACGGATAAAAGCAGGAATCCTTTTTTCCTTGTTGAACCTTCTCAAACAGAAATAATCACACAGGAAAACATACCCGAAGGCTTTGAAATCATACCGTTGCCCGGTCACAGCTTTGAAATGATAGGCGTTAAAACCCCCGATAATGTTGTTTTCCTTGCCGATGCAATTCTTTCAGAGCGTACATGGGACGAATACAAAATGCCGTTCTTCTATGATGTTAACGGTTCTTTGGAAACAATGGAAAAAATTAAAAATATGAAAGCGGACTTTTTTGTACCCTCCCACAACGCTGTTGTGACAGACATTGCAGAACTTGCACAGTACAACATTGACAAAATGAAGGAAAAGAAGGCTCTTATATTCGATTTGCTTGAAGGTAAAAGCTTTGATGAGCTGTTCAAGGCGGTTATTGAAAAACAGCAGCTTGAAATCAGAACAGAAAAATACCCGACGTATGCCCTTATGCTCAGAAATTTTCTGCAAAGCCTTGTTGAAGAAGACATAATATACGGCGTTCTTGAAAACAATATATTTGTATATCACAGAAAATAAAAGTTAATAATTGAACAATGAAAGCAACTTTTTAAAAGAAAATGGATTTTTTTGAAAAAAGTTGCTTTTTTCTCTTGACTTTTTTTAGCAATGATAGTATATTGGTGTCAGAGGTTAGCACTCGGTGCACAAGAGTGCTAAAGCTTGAAAAGATGTTTAAGTGAGGTGAGAAGATATGGAACTCGGAAAGAGAAAAGAGATGATACTTGCCGCTATTGTTGAGCAGTATATCAAATCCGGTGAGCCTATAGGCTCAAAGCTTATTATGCAGTCCCTTCCTATTTCCGTTTCTTCCGCCACAATAAGAAATGAAATGAGCGACCTTCACGAGCTCGGTCTTCTTGAACAGCCTCACACCTCAGCGGGCAGAATTCCTTCTCAGGCAGGCTACAGATATTATGTAGATAAGCTTATGAATAAGGATGTGCTTTCCGAAGAGGAAAGGAAGATGATTAAATCCGAACTTGAGCGTTCAATCGGCAACCCCGATAAGCTGCTTGAAAAAGCAGGGGAGATGCTTGCGAAAATCACGGGCTGTGCCGCCGTTGCAACAACACCCACCGATGAAGGTGCAACAATCAAGCATATTGAGCTTATGCCCGTCGGTACTAGAATAGCAATGGTGGTTATGATGACCTCATCGGGTATCATCAAAAACGGAATCTGCCGTACAGAAACGGAGCTCACGCCCGAAATGGTGCAGAATTTCTACGATATAGTAAATGAATGCTTTATCGGTTACCCTGTTTCTGATGTGGGTACCGTAATGATTCAGACTCTTGTAGCATCTCTCGGAATGAATGCACTTTCAATGTCTCCGCTGTTCGTTGTTCTTGCGGATATCGCAAATCAGGCACTGCAAGCTGAAATCCGCCTTGAAGGTGAACAGAATCTTCTTCATCACAGGGAGTTCGGCAACAGCATATATGATATGATGCAGTTCTTTGACGAAAAGGATAAGCTGGAAAGAGCAATATCAAGAGATAAAAGCGGACTGCAGGTTATTATCGGGCGTGAAAATATGTACCGTCAGCTTGAAAATTCAAGCATGATTATTTCCCGTTATTCCATCGGCGGTCACGACGGCGGTGCAATCGGAATAATAGGTCCTACACGACTTGACTATGCGAAGCTGATACCGAGTATTGAGTATCTTACAGACCTTCTCGGTCAGCTTTTAACAGATACATTTGAAGAATAAATGAGGTGACAGAAATGGCTAAAAGTAAAAAGACAGAAAAGGAAGAAATCAAAGAAGAGGTAAAAACTGAGGAAGCTCAGGAAGAAACCCCTTCAAAGGAAGCGGAGCTCACAAAAGAGCTTGCCGCAGCCAAGGAAGCCCATATAAGAACTCTTGCTGAGTACGATAATTACAGAAAGCGTACCGCAAAGGAAAAGGAAGGCATTTACGGTGATGCCAAGGCAGACTGTATGAAGTCCCTTTTAGGTGTTCTTGATAATTTTGACAGAGCTTTAAGCGTTGATTCATCCGACTTTGAATCCTATAAGAAGGGCGTTGAAATGATATACACAAACTTCTGTGAGATACTTAAAAACCTCGGCGTTGAAGCTTTCGGTGAAGCAGGGGAGACCTTTGATCCCAACTTCCACAACGGTGTAATGCATATCGAGGATGAAGCACTCGGTGAAAATGTAATCGCTCAGGTTTTCTCAAAGGGTTATAAGTTAGGAGACAGAGTTCTCCGCCCCGCAATGGTACAAGTCGCTAATTAAGTAGTAAGTAGTAAGGAAAAGCCCTTCGGGCTTTAGAAATAAAATATAATAACCAAAATATAAGATTTACTTGGAGGTAACAAATTATGGCAAAGATTATCGGTATTGACTTAGGTACAACAAACTCATGCGTAGCAGTTATTGAAGGCGGCGAGCCCACCGTTATTGCTAACGCAGAAGGCGCAAGAACAACTCCTTCCGTTGTTGCTTTTTCAAAAACAGGCGAAAGAATGGTAGGTCAGGTTGCAAAGCGTCAGGCAGTTACAAACCCCGACAGAACAATTGCTTCAATCAAGCGTCAGATGGGCTCAAACTATCACGTTTCAATTGACGGCAAAAACTATACTCCTCAGGAAATTTCAGCAATGATTCTTCAGAAGCTCAAGGCTGACGCTGAGGCTTATCTCGGTGACACCGTAACAGAAGCAGTTATCACCGTTCCCGCTTACTTCACCGATGCACAGCGCCAGGCAACAAAGGACGCAGGTAAGATTGCAGGTCTTGAGGTTAAGAGAATCATCAACGAGCCCACAGCTGCAGCTCTTGCTTACGGCATTGACAAGGAAGCTGACCAGAAGGTTATGGTTTATGACCTCGGCGGCGGTACCTTCGATGTTTCAATTATTGAAATGGGCGACGGTGTTCAGGAGGTTCTTGCAACAGCAGGTAACAACCGTCTCGGCGGTGACGACTTTGACCAGAGAATTATTGACTGGCTTGTTGCATCCTTCAAGGCAGAGCAGGGCGTTGATCTCCGCGGTGATAAGATGGCTATGCAGAGACTTAAGGAAGCTGCAGAAAAGGCTAAAATTGAGCTTTCAGGCGTAACAACCTCAGCTATTTCACTTCCCTATATCACAGCCGATGCAACAGGTCCCAAGCATCTTGAAACAACTCTTACAAGAGCAAAGTTCAACGAGCTTACCGCAGACCTTGTTGAAGCTACAATGGGCCCCGTTCGTCAGGCACTTTCCGATTCAGGTCTTAAGACAAGCGAAATCGATAAGGTTCTTATGGTTGGCGGTTCTTCAAGAATCCCCGCAGTTAACGATGCAATCAAAAACTTCCTCGGTAAAGAGCCTTTCAAGGGTATTAACCCCGATGAATGTGTTGCAATGGGTGCCGCACTTCAGGGCGGTGTTCTCGGCGGTGACGTTAAGGGCCTTCTCCTTCTTGACGTTACACCCCTTTCACTCGGTATTGAAACAATGGGCGGTGTAAACACCAAGGTTATTGAAAGAAATACAACAATCCCCACAAAGAAGAGCCAGATTTTCTCAACTGCAGCTGATAATCAGCCTTCTGTTGAAATCCACGTTCTTCAGGGTGAAAGAGAATTCGCAAGAGACAACAAGACTCTCGGTGTGTTCAGCCTTGACGGCATTATGCCGGCAAGAAGAGGTGTTCCTCAGATTGAAGTAACCTTTGATATTGATGCTAACGGCATCGTTCACGTTTCAGCAAAGGACCTCGGCACAGGTAAGGAGCAGTCAATCTCCATCACAGCTTCAACAAATATGTCCAAGGAAGACATTGAAAAGGCTGTTCAGGAAGCAGAAAAGTTTGCTCAGGAAGATAAGGCCCGCCGTGAAGAGGTTGACGCCCGAAACGAAGCAGACCAGATGGTATATCAGTGCGAAAAGATTCTCTCCGAAGAAGCTGCTCAGGCTCTTTCAGCAGAGGATAAGGCAGAAATTCAGTCAAAGATTGATTCACTCAAGAATGCTCTCAACGGTCAGGATATCAACCTTATCAAGACCGAGAAGGAAGCTCTCACTCAGGCTTTCTACAAGCTTTCCGAAAAGATGTATCAGCAGGCAAATCCCCAGGGCGGAGCTCAGGGCTTTAACCCCAACGATTTTGCAGGTGCTCAGGGTGGCTTCAATCCTAACGATTTCGGCGGTGCAGCTGACAACGGCGGTTATACCGACGCAGGTTATACTGACGCTAACTTTACCGATGCTAACTAAAAATTAAATTCAAAGGACACGGCTGAAAAGCCGTGTCCTTGAGAGGTATTATAAATATGGCAGAAAATAAACGTGATTATTATGAGGTCCTCGGTGTCAGCAAGGGTGCTTCCGATGATGAAATAAAAAAAGCCTACCGTAAGCTTGCAAAGCAGTACCATCCCGACCTTAACCCCGGTGATGCAACTGCTGAGGCAAAGTTCAAGGAAGCTAATGAGGCTTACGAGGTGCTTTCCGACAGTGACAAAAAGGCACGCTATGACCAGTACGGCCACGCAGGTGTTGACCCCAACTTCGGTGCAGGCGGCTTCGGCGGTGGCTTTGGAGGCTTTGGCGGCGGCTTTGGTGATGCTTTTGACCTGGGTGACATCTTAGGCGGTATGTTCGGCTTTGGCGGAGGTGGCTTCGGCGGCGGAAGACAGCAGAATCCCAATGCTCCGAGAAAGGGCTCAACAATTCAGACAAATGTTACAATTTCCTTTGAAGAGGCGGCAAAGGGCTGTAAGAAAAAAGTAAACATAACCAAGGTTGAAAAATGCTCCGAATGCTCAGGCACAGGTGCCGCAAAGGGCACAAGCCCTGAAACCTGTAAGGAGTGCGGCGGCAGAGGTCAGGTCAATGTTCAGCAAAGAACCCCCTTCGGTGTTATGAGCTCAACAAGGCAGTGCTCCGCTTGCGGCGGTAAGGGTAAAATTGTTAAAAATCCTTGCTCAAAGTGTCGCGGTTCAGGGCTTCAGAGCAAAAATCAGACCGTTGAAATTGATATCCCCGCAGGTATTGACGACAGACAGGCACTCAATGTCCGCGGTGGCGGTAACCCAGGTGTAAACGGTGGACCCACGGGCGACCTGAGAGTTAATGTCAATGTTAGACCTCACCCCTTCTTTGAAAGGGACGGCTTTGATGTATGGTGTGAGGTAACAGTAACCTACGCACAGGCGGCTCTCGGCGACACCCTTTATATTCCCACCCTTGACGGCAAGGTGAAATACAGCCTTCCTGCAGGAACTCAGCCCGGAGAAATCTTCCGTTTCAGGAACAGAGGTATTCAGGCTCTTTCGGGCAAGGGCAGGGGAGATCAGTTTGTTAAAATTATTGTTGAAGTACCCAGAAACCTCAATCAGAAGCAGAAGGACCTTCTTAAGAGCTTTGACGATACTCTCGCAAACAAGCCTAAAAACAACATTGACGACGGCACAACCGTGGGCGAAGAAAAAAAGAGCTTTTTTGACAGGTTTAAATAAAAACTTAAGTGCAGGGATGTTCCTGCACTTTTTTATTGACAAAATAAAAGTCGGATGCTACTATTGATTTGTTACAGTTTTGTCTTTTCAAGGTATAAAGGATGGTTAATATGAAAGAATTGCAGAGCTATGTTGTTAAAAAGACGGGCGGAGACGACGGCACCTTCAAGCGTATAGGCGGTGGGTTTTACGCCGATGTTTATTTCTTTGACCGTAACGGTAAAGAACCCCAAATCATCAAGGTATACAAATCAGGCGGAATAATATTAAAGGAAGTTGCTCAAATAAAAACACTTTCCGAGTATGCTTTATATCCTATGCCTGAGGTTTTATGGACTCATATTGCTGATGATGAATTTTCAAAGGATATCCTCGCTATGAATTGCCTTGAAGGTGAGAACGGCGGCAATGCATTTTATCTGAATCCTTCCAAAAGAATAAAGCTGGCAGAACAGGTTATTGATAACCTTATTGCTTTTCACAATGTACATAACTCTGACGGATTCGGTGAAATAGACGGTGATAAATACTATGAAACCTTCAATGAATACTATAAAGAAAAAGCTGTTGCTATTCTGAATATGGCAAATAAGCTTAAGGAAGACGGACAGCTTACGGAGTATGTTTTATCTGTTGTCAGAAATGCCGTTGAGAATTTTGATAAGATTTTCTGTCTGCCTATTACGGAGTCGTCACTTATACATGGCGACTACAATATGTGGAATATAATGATTGATAAGAAGAACTGTAAAGTCACGGCTGTAATCGACCCGTGTGGCTGTATGTGGGCTGACAGCGAATATGACCTGTATCAGCTTAATAATGCAAACGGCAAACATCTGAAATTATTTGAAACATATGCCAAAAAGAAAAAGCTTTCTGAAAACTGCCTTCAGAAAATGGCTTTTTACGAGTTGTTTACAGAAATTGAGCATTATTATAATTCGGGATATCCTGTTCAGCAGAAGTTGATTAAGAAGCAAGCGGACAATTTAAAATCATTTTTGGAGGCTTAATATGAGCAAAAACAAAGTAAAACGAAACATTTCAGGCGATGTGTTATCGCGGATATTTGAAAGACATAGTTTAGGCACGATTTTAAATTATTCAGAACTTGCAGGCGGAGCATTTAATACAGTTTTTAAAGTTGTTACTGATAACAGTAAATATGTAATAAAAATTGCACCTGATGAAAATACGGAAGTTTTGACCTATGAAAAAGACCTTATAAAAACTGAGGTTTCTGTGTATAAGCTCCTGCAAAACACAAAGAATGTACATTTTCCGAAAATCTATGGCTATAATTATGAAGATGAATTTGAATATAAATATCTTATAATGGAATTTGTGGAAGGAGATATGCTTTGTAATTTAAAGCTTAGTGAAGATGAATATAACAAGGTTATGTTTGATTTAGGAATAGCAATGTCAGAAATACATTCTATTTCAAGTGAGAATGATTTTGGATATATTCAAAACGGTTTTAAGACTACTATGAAAGAAGCATACTGCTCAATGATTAATGCCGTAATTAATGATGGCTTAAAGAAAACAAAACATATACCCTATCATAAAGATATTCTTGAGATTATAAATAAATATGAGCATTTTTTTGATTCTGTAACAACACCGTCTCTTGTCCACTTCGACCTTTGGGCAGGCAATATAATAATAAAAGATGGGAAATTCTACGCTCTTATTGATTGCGAAAGAGCAATGTTCGGTGATGTTATGGGTGATTTTATATCTCTTGATTATGTCGCACCCTTTGATGTAAATGCAAACAGACACCTAATTAATGGTTATAATTCCGTTGCTGAGAAAAAGTTGACATTTGATAAGGATGAAATGAGAAGACTTTGTCTTCTTAAAATATATCTTGGATTAATTGTATATGTGGAAACTTATTATCGCACCTCAAAATATTCTGCAGAGTTTTTCGGCAGGACTAAATTTGGTAAGCAGATACTGAAAAATGCCCTTAATCAATTGAAAGCCCAATAAACCAAAACTCAATTTACCCATTGACACAACCCCATAAAACTGCTATTATTAGAATGTTAAAAATAAATACGAAAGAGTGTATTATTATGGATCAGAAATACGAAGCATTATTTACCCCTTGGAAAATAGGCAACGTTGAAATCAAAAACAGAATTGTTATGTGTCCCATGGGCGGTACATCACTTTTCGGTTGGTTTGAGCTCACCGGCTGCCATTTTGACAAGGAAGCAGCAAAGCTCTTTATTGAAAGAGCAAACAACAACGTAGGTCTTATCATCCCCGGTATCGCTCCCTTGCGTGATACCTTCTGGGGCAAATGGCTCTGGCAGAACCCTAAGATGTTTGAAGACCTTAAGGTGTTTATGGATGAAATCCATAAAACCGGTGCAAAGCTTTTCATTCAGCTCACAGCAGGTATGGGCCGTTCCTGGGCTATTACCGAGCTTGTAGCACCTCTTCACAGAAACAAGTTTACCCGTGCACTCGTAAAGCCCATTCTTGATACCTCACACGAGCTTGCTTCTCCCAGTCCCCAGCCATCCCGTTGGGCACACGATATCATCTGCCCCGAAATGACAAAGGAGCAGATTCACGAAATTATTGAAGCATTTGCAAAAACAGCAAAGCTCTGCCGTGATGCAGGCGTTGACGGTGTTGAGGTTCACGCTGTTCACGAAGGCTACCTTCTTGACCAGTTCGCAATTGAATTTTTCAATAAGCGTACTGACGAATACGGCGGTTCCTTTGAAAACAGATACCGTTTTGCAGCTGAGGTTGTAAAGGCTATCAAGAAGGAGTGCGGTGACGATTATCCCGTTTCACTCCGTTACTCCGTTGAATCAAAAATGAAGGGCTTCTGCGAAGGTGCAATGCCCGGTGAGGATTATACAGAGGTCGGCAGAAATATGGCTGAATCCGAAAGAGCTGCAAAGTATCTTCAGGATGCAGGCTATGATATGCTCAATGCTGATAACGGTACATATGACTCCTGGTACTGGGCACATCCCCCCATGTATATGCCTCAGAACTGTAACCTTGATGATGTTGCACACATCAAGAATTTTGTTGATATTCCCGTTGTCTGTGCAGGCCGTATGGAACCCGATGTAGGCGCAAAGGCTATTGCAGACGGTAAGATTGACGGCGTTGGTGTTGCCCGTCAGTTCCTCACAGACCCCGAATGGATTACAAAGCTTATTGAAGACAGACTTGAGGATATCAAGCCCTGTATCTGTTGCCACAGCGGTTGCTTCAACTTCTCATCCTCAAAGGGTCACGCAAACACTCAGGACCTTCTTGATACAATGGGTCTTGCACGCTGTGCTCTTAATCCTCAGACTATGCAGTCCAAAAAGTATCAGATCAAGCCCGCTAAAAAGCAGAAGAAAATTGCAATTATCGGCGGCGGTATCGGCGGTATGGAAGCAGCTATAGTATGTGCTAAGAGAGGTCACAAGGTTGACCTTTATGAAAAGAGCGATAAGCTTGGCGGTGTATTCATTGCCGCTGCAGCTCCTTCCTTCAAGGAAAAGGACCGTGACCTTATTGCATGGTATAACCGTGAAATTCTCAAATATCCCTCAATCACCGTTCATATGAACAGCGAAATCAAGAGCATTGCTTCTCTCGTAGCTGATGAATACATCATTGCAACGGGCTCCACCGCAAACAGCATCCCCGTAAAGGGTGCAAAGGAACACGGCATTGAAGCAGTAGATTACCTTCTCGGTAACAAGACCGTAGGCGACAGTGTAGTTGTTGTCGGCGGCGGACTTACAGGCTGTGAAATCGCTTACGACCTCTTCCTTCAGGGCAAAAAGCCCACAATCATTGAAATGCAGGATGACCTTATCACAACTCCCGGTGTTGCTCTTGCAAACACATCCTTCCTTCGTGACTGCTTCAAGGCAAACAATGTTCCCGTTTACCTTGAATCAAAAACAACTGAAATCCGTGAGGACGGCGTAACAATTGCAACCAAGGACGGCAAGACAATTGACATCCCCTGCGATAATGTTATTCTTTCAGTCGGCTATAAGTCAGCTCCCATCACTCCCAAAGCAAAGCATGTTCACATTGTTGGTGACGCAAGCAAGGTCGGTAACCTCAGAACAGTTATCTGGCAGGCTTGGGATGTTGCAATGAAGCTGTAATCCGAACTGTATAAAATTAAAGATTAAACACAGCACTCCGTAAGGATTAATTTCCTTGCGGAGTGTTTTTTTATGTTTTCATATTATCAGTTGAAAATTAATATAAATTATAAATATGGGTGTTGATTTAATTCGGAATTCCGAACTCCGAATTGTTCAATCAGCTATTTACACAACAGAGCTTTATAAAAGGGGTTGACGGTAAAATGATGAATTATATCCTTCCGTTGATGTTCGTTCTGTCTTTTGTATGTGCCGCATTAACGGGCAGAATGGCTGAGCTTTCCTCTTCTGTAATAGAAGGTGCCGTAAGTGCAACGGAGCTTCTTATGAATCTGCTGTCAATGCTGTGCCTTTGGGGCGGAGTTATGGAAATTGCCGAAAAATCAGGTGTAACCGCCTTGTTTTCTAAGCTTACGGCACCTGTTATGAAACTGATTTTTCCCACACTGAAAAAAGAAAAATATGCCCTTGAAGCAATTTCAATGAATGTTGCCGCCAATATTTTAGGCATAGGCAATGCGGCAACACCTCTTGGAATTGAAGCTATGAAGCGTTTGCAGAGCCTTAATACCGACACCTCAAGGGCAAGCGACGAAATGGTTGTTTTTGTTGTTATGAACACTGCCGCAATGCGCATAATTCCAACCAATGTTGCACTTTTAAGGAGCAGGGCAGGATCGGCTGAGCCTATGGCAATTCTTCTGCCCACCGTTGCTGCAACCTTCTGTGCAATGGCTTTTGCAATTACTGCAGCTAAAATCGGTTGCAGAATTAAAAGGAAAGGAAGGAAAGAAAAATGCTCTCGGAAATAACGGTCTGGATTCTGCCTTTAACTGTATGCTCAATTTTTGCCTTCGGCTTTTTCAGAAAGCAGAAGGTCTTTGACCTTTTTAGGGCGGGTGCCCTGAAGGGCTTACATACTCTTTATGAAATTCTGCCCACTATAGTATGTCTCACCGTAGGGGTTAAAATGCTGACATCAAGCGGTGCGCTTGAGCTTCTCAGCTCCTTTTTGCGACCTTTAGCCGAATTTCTCGGTGTGCCCGAACAGGTAATACCTTTGTCATTGATGTCGAGTGTATCGGGCGGAGGCTCAATAACTCTTTTTCAGAATATTCTCTCAGATTACGGGGCAGATTCCTTTATAGGTCAGGTGGCATCTGTAATTGCAGGGGCAACGGAAACAACCTTCTATGCCGTAACCGTGTATTTTTCCGCCGTGGCAATCAAAAATACACGGCACACACTTATAGTGGGCCTTTGTGCAGATTTTCTTGTGCTTATCCTTTCTTCACTGTTTGTCAGAATCTTCTGATTTGCAATTATCACAAATATATGCTATAATAAAAATGACGGCTAAAATGCAAGACGAACAAAAAAGGAGTTCATTATGTTAAAAAGATTAACTTTATTTATTTTGTCCGTGGTGATTGCTTTCAACACCTTAGTGCCCGCTTTGACTGTTTCAGCGGCATCAAGCACAAATGATACACTTATATCACTTGTAAAAAAATTCCCTCAGGGTAAATACTGGAATCATATGGGCTCAGAAAAAAATGCCCCCGATAAGGTAACAAATACTCCTTGTAAAAGCCATAAAAACTGTACCTGGCAGGAAGACGGATGCTACTGCAACAGCTATGATAAGGCTATTCAGTGTATGGGCTATGCGTATAAAATTGCTTATGAAATAACGGGCGTATCTGCAAGAAAGTTCAATAAAAGCACAACTCTCAAGGCTTCAAGTCTTCGCGTGGGTGATGTTATCCGATTCAGAAATGACGGTCACTCAATCTGTGTAACCGGTGTTGACGGAAACAATATTTCCTTCACTGACTGTAACTGGGATTATAAATGCGGTATAAGATGGGGCGTTACCGATGTTTCCTACCTTGAATCAAAGGGGTTCACTTATGTGCTTCATCTTGACGGCAACAACCGAAAAAATACCGACCTTGATTTTTATAATGATGTAAAGCCTGATGAAAAGCCCGATAAAACAGAAAAGGCCTATGAACTCTGGAAGATGAACGGGGAAGGAAATTTAAATATAAGAAAAACTGCTTCCGCTTCTGCAAGTATAAAAGGAAAAATACCTGCGGGTGCAAAGTACAAGGTATATCTTAAGAAAACCTCAGATGATTACCTTTGGGGTAAGGTGGATTATAACGGAACAGAAGGTTGGGTAGCACTTAATTATTCCCAATACCTTAAGAATAAATATGATGAACCTGAATTTGTTGAAGTTCAGGGAAAGTATTTCAGCCGTGAAATAACTCTTCAGTGGACCGGTGTCAGCGGTGCTGAAAGCTATAAGCTTGAAATTTTTGATAAAGACGGTAAATCCGTTGATAAATTTGATACTAAAAAGAACAAGTATACTTTCACATTACCTGAGGACGGTGTATACTCAGCTACGGTAACGGCTTTTAACGGATTTTGCGAATCGTGGAAAAATAAATCAGAAAGCATTGAATTTACCGTTAAAGACAGACCTGAGGGATCAGTTATGAAAATTGAACTGTCCAATATGGAAAAAACTCTCCTTAACGGAAAAAGCTTTACTCTGAAAGCGAAGGCTCTTCCTGAGGATGCAACGGATAAAACTGTTGTTTTCCAAAGCAGTGACGAAACTGTTGCAACGGTGACGGAAGAGGGGGTCGTAACTGCCGCTGATTATGGAATAACCGTTATCACCTGTGCAACTCCTGACGGAGAAATTACTTCTCAGTGCCTTGTTACAGTTGCACCGAATAAGGTGCAAAATCTCAGGCAGAGTACTTCAAAAACCACAACAACCTCAATCAGACTCAACTGGGATAAGGTTGACGGTGCAGACGGCTATTATGTTAAAAGATACGACTCTTCAAAAAAAGAATATGTTACTCTTTCAACGGTGGAAACAAACAGCTATACCGATAAAACCTGCAAAGCCGGGAAATATTACTACTATAAGGTTTGTGCATATGTAAAACGCAGTGCCGATATTATTACAAGCGAAGAGGTTAAGGTTAAGCTTTATTCTGACCCTTCAAAGGTAACGGGATTGAAACAGTCAGCTTCATCGTCGGGGACGGTTACTCTTAAATGGAGTAAGGTTAGCAATGCGGATTACTATGTTGTTTATAAATTCTATTCAAAATCCAAGGAATATGTTAAATATAAAACAACATCCAAAACCTCAATAAAGCTTTCCCAGAAAGTAAATTCATCAGTTAAATATCGTGTGCGTGCCGTTACGGAAACAAAATGGGGCAATCTTTACGGCAGTGCTTCCGCTACGGTTACGGCAACATCAGGACCGAAAAAGGTTACTGCAAAGCTGACAAATGCGAGTACGGGCAAGGTTAAAATCTCCTGGAATAAGGTAAGCGGTGCAACTCATTATCAGATTTACCGTCTGCAGTCGGGAAAATATAAAAAGGTTGCAACGGTTAAAGCAAAATACACCGCATTTACAAATACATCACTTAAAAGAAAAACTACCTATCAGTATAAGGTCAGAGCTATAAAGGTCAAGGATAAAACGACATATTACGGTTCGTTCAGTGATGTGGTTAAAATCAAAACCAAATAAATTCTGCAATGGATAGAGGTGAAAATATTGGCTGAAAACAAAAAGCTCGGTATATTGAGGCAGAAGGCTATGAATCTGCCGCTGACTCCCGGTGTTTATATTATGAAAAACAAAGACGGTCACATAATTTACATCGGTAAGGCAAAAAAGCTTAAAAACCGTGTAAGCCAATATTTCGGCTCTCAGAACGGCCACAACACCAAGGTTCGTAAAATGGTTGAAAATGTTGACGATTTTGATTATATACTCACCGACAGTGAGTTCGAAGCTTTGGTGCTTGAATGCAGCCTTATAAAGCAGAATTCGCCCAAATACAATATCCTTTTAAAGGATGATAAGGGCTACAGCTATATCAAAATCACAAAAGGTCCATGGGGCAGAATAAGTGCTTGCTTCCGTAAGGATGATGACACAGCCGAATATATAGGGCCCTATACGGGCAACTTCTCCGTTACCAATGCTGTGAGCCAGGCAACGGAGATTTTCCGTCTGCCTACCTGCAACAAGGTTTTTCCCAGGGATATAGGTAAAAGCAGACCTTGCCTTAATTTCTTTATTTCTAAATGCTCGGCACCCTGTGCAAAAAAGATAGGTCAGGCAGAGTATGACCGCAGTATCAATGATGCAGTGGATTTTCTCAAGGGTGGAAGTGCCGCTACTGTAAAAAAACTTACTGCGGAAATGGAAGAAGCGGCAAAGGAGCTTCAGTTTGAGAAGGCGGCAAAAATAAGAGATAAAATCAAAGCAATTGAGCGTATTATGTCAAGGCAGAAGGTTGTTGTTGACGGCAGTGTTGAAGAGGATGTTTTTGCCCTTGTGCAGAACGGTGACGATACCTGTCTTGCTGTTTTGAGCTTCCGTGACGGACTTTTATGCAGTACGGAGCACTTTATCATTCACGGTATAGAAAACCTTCCGGAAGCAAGATATGAGGCAATAACCTCATTTTACTCGGCGGAAAGAAGCATACCGTCACTTGTTGTAGTTGACGGAGAAGTCAGCGACAGCGAGCTTGTAGCACAGTATCTTACGGATAAAAAAGGCAAAAAAGTAACCTTACTTCAACCTAAAAGAGGGGAAAAGGCAAGAGTTATGGAAATGTGTCTTGCAAATGCGGCTCAGAAGCTGGGTGAGCATATAGGAAAATCGGGCTCGCAAACGGCTGTTCTTGATGAACTTAAAAAGCTTTTAGGTCTTTCCCATACACCTGAATATATTGAATCCTATGATATTTCCCATACTGCAGGCAGTGATAATGTTGCAGGTATGGTGGTATTTAAAAATGCTCAGCCTTTAAAAAGTGCTTATCGCCGTTTTGCCGTAAAAGGTTTTGACGGTCAGGATGATTACGGCTCAATGAGAGAAGTAATAAGCCGCCGCCTTAACAGATATATTGAAGAAAAAGAAAGCGGAGAGGGCTTTGGTGTTCTTCCGGATTTAATACTTCTTGACGGCGGGCAAGGTCAGGTAAATGCCGTAAAGCCGGTTATTGAAGCCTTTGGTCTTGATATTCCTGTTTTCGGTATGGTCAAGGACTCAAAACACCGGACAAGAGCTATTGCCGCCGACGGGGGAGAAATTTCAATTTCTTCCGTCAGAAGAGTGTTCACCCTTGTTTCTTCCATTCAGGAGGAGGTGCACCGTTTCGCAATTTCTTACCACAAAAGTAAGCATACACACAGTGCACTCGGTTCTTCACTTACAAAGATTCAGGGTATCGGAGAAAAAAAGGCGGCAATACTCATAAAGCATTTCAGAACAGTTTCTGCAATAAGAACAGCGAGCCTTTCCGAACTTTCTTCAGTAAAGGGTATTAGTGAAAAAGATGCCCATTCCGTATACGCGTATTTCAACAGTGAGATAGTGAGCTGAATTAATGTGATATATATTCATCGTATTTTGTGTATTTCTTTGAAAAATGTTGCATTTTTTGTCGTACTGTGTTATTATTTGTCACAAAGGAGATGTAATTATGGTTTCAGAAATGCTCAAAAAGGTGAGAAAAGAACACAATATGAATCAGCAGAATATTGCTGATATTTTAGGAGTAGACAGAAGTACCTATACTTTTTACGAAACGGGTAAAACCTGTCCGTCCCTCCCTACAATGATTAAGCTTTCAAAGATTTATAACTGCACGGTGGGGTATCTTTCAGGTGTTGAGGAAAATCACCCCGAAAGAATTTTATCGGAAGACAGAGTTGCAAGCTATTCGGCGGATCCTATTTCTCTTTTATCCAAGGAGGAACAGCTTGTTCTTATGTGCTACAGACTCATTTCCGAAGACAAAAAGGATGAAGCAATAAACCTTCTCAGAGAACTTACAAAATAATAATCCCGACTTCCGTTATGAAAAATTGGCGGAAGTTCTTTTGTATATGTTTATGTTTTAAAAAAATCCTTGACAAATCATAATTAGAAATATATACTTTAAATGGAATAAAGAGTGTGTTCAAAATGTACTTTTTATTTTAATTTTTACATAGGAGGTAACACTGATGAAAAAGATTATTGCTCTTGTACTTGCTCTTATTATGACCTTCTCACTCGGAACTGTTGCTTTTGCTGAAGAAGAAACTACTGCTCCCGAAGTTGAAACTACAGCACCCGTTGAAGGCGAAGAAGAAGCAGGCGACTTTGATTGGCTCCTTGATCTTCCTTTCTGGACAGTAAAGGGCGGTTTCAAGATGGCTAAGATTGCTCTTAAGCTTGTTAAGGTTATCGTTAAGCTCGGCACAATCTTCGGTCTTATTGATTCAACTGACATTATCGGTCAGATTATGGATCTCATCGCTCAGGCAAATCCCGAAGCAGATACAACCGAACCTGCAACAACAGCAGCACCTGTTGAAACAACAGCTGCTACAGCATAAAACACATTACCGTCCGCTCTGTGTGCGGACGGTGTTTTTTTCCAAAATATGTTGACTTTTTAAAACATATTTATTATAATATTATTATCATATCGGGTGTTTTTATGCACCTTTCCATATAAGGAGGAAAAAACTATGAAAAAAATTATTGCTGTTTTACTCAGCGCACTTATGATTTTCTCAGTGATGGGCGTAGCTTCTGCTGTTGAAGTATCAGGTCAGTGCACACATAAGCATACCGATGCATCTCCTTGCCACTGCTGTCTTTACTGCCCAAACATTGATATCAGCTATCTTACAACCTGCGCAAAGGATAAGGGTGACGGCTTAAAGTATGACGGTGACCTTTGCTGTAACGAATGCACAGGTATCTTCCCCTGTAATTGCGGTTGCTCCTGCTGTGCAGAAAGCCAGGATAAGGACGATGACGGTAACAAGCTTGATGATCTTATCACAGATGCTGACAGAGATAACTTTGTTGCAGGCTTCCAGTCAATTCTTAAGGTTATTTCAGATTGGTTCGATAAGATTTTTGATGCAATCTTTGAATTCCTCAAGTTTGATGAAGTTATTAAATAAGATGTGATTAAAGGCGGTACTCTGTACCGCTTTTATATTTTCTTTTGCGGAAAATATTGACATTTTTAAATAAATATATAAAATATAATCAGACTATTAATGGAGGTAACAAAAATGGATTTTATAAACGAAATTTTCGCAGCTCTTGAATCAGCAGTCAAAAAGCTTTATGAAATCATTGCGAACGTTTTCAAGCTTTTTGAACAGACCGAAACAGAAGACGAACAGTAATTAATAATAAAAAGGGGCTGTAAAAAAACGAAAGTTTTTTTTACAGCCTCTTTTTATTGTTCTTCGGGGAGCTTTGAAATATCAACCCATTCCTTGTAGCCGGAAAGTTTTTCAAGTTCGGGAATAGTAAGCTCAATTGCACTGTTACTGCTTCCGCAGGCAGGAAATACGGTGTGGAATCTCTTAAGGCTTTCGTCAAGGTAAACAGTAACGCCGTCATTAACTGCAAAGGGACAAACACCGCCTATGGAGTGACCTATAAGCTCGTCAACCTGCTCAGGTGAGAGCATCTTAGCCTTCTGGTGGAACAGACCTTTATATTTTTTGTTGTCAATTCTTGCGTCGCCTGCGGCAACTATGAGTATTGCTCCGCTGTCAAGAAGAAAAGAAAGTGTTTTTGCAATTCTTGCACCTTCCGTGTTAAGAGCCTTTGCGGCAAGCTCAACCGTTGCACTTGAAACGCTGAATTCAAGTATTTTATCCTCGTAGCCGAAGTCTTTCATATAATCTCTTACTTTTTCAATAGACATTTTATTATCTCCCTTTAACTTCATTACCGACTATTTTACAGTCAAAAACCCTTAAAGTCAATACAAAGATGGCTTTATCCTTCGGGATTACGGTTTAATTGAAAAAATATTTTTAATTTGTCTTTTTCTGTTGTAATTTTTCGGCTTATAATGTAAAATTACAATGTATTATTAGAGTTAAAACAGAGGTAAACCAAATGGCATCTAAGGAATTTTTTGAACTCAGACAAAAAATCATTGAGCGTGATTTTAAAAATATGAATGAAAAACAGCGTCAGGCGATTTTTCAGGTGAACGGCCCTGTGCTTATCCTTGCCGGTGCGGGCAGCGGAAAAACCACCGTTATTGTAAACCGCATTGCCAACATTGTAAAATATGGTAACGCCTGCGAAAGCAAGCAGGTGGATTTTGAGCCCACACAAAGAGATATTGACAATATGAAAAGATACCTTGACGGTGACGAAAGTGTGCTTTTCGACATTGAGGATCTTCTCAGCGTTGATCCCGCAAGACCCTGGCAGATTCTTGCCATCACCTTTACCAATAAAGCGGCAAACGAGCTTAAGGAAAGACTTGAAAAAATGCTCGGCGAAAAGGAAGCGGCTGATATCTGGGCTTCAACCTTCCATTCCTCATGTGTGCGTATATTGCGCCGTGACGGTGAGGTTTTGGGTTATACAAAAAGCTTTACTATTTATGATAGTGACGACTCAAAACGCCTTGTAAAGGAATGTCAGCGTCAGTTAGGTATAAGCGAAGGTAACCTCTCTTATAAAACAATAATCAACGAAATCAGCAACGCCAAGGACAGTATGATTTCTCCCGACCGTTATGCAGAGGATGCGGCAAAGGGCAAGGATGCCCGTAAGGCTCAGATTGCAAAGGTGTATTCAATGTATCAGTCTGAGCTTAAAAAGAGCGATGCTATGGATTTTGACGATATTATCTATAACACTGTTATTCTTCTTGAACAGAATCCGCAGATAAGAGAATACTATCAGCGCAAGTTCAGATATATTATGGTTGATGAATATCAGGATACAAACCACGCTCAGTATAAGCTTACGGAACTTCTTGCGGCAGGCCACAGAAACATCTGTGTTGTCGGTGACGACGACCAGAGTATTTACCGTTTCAGAGGTGCCACAATTGAAAACATTCTTTCCTTTGAGCACCGCTATGCTGAGTCAAGCATAATCCGTCTTGAGCAGAATTACCGCTCCACACAAACAATTCTTGATGTAGCCAATGAGGTTATTTCTAACAACAAGAAGCGTAAGGGTAAAAATCTCTGGACAGCCAACGGTGGCGGAGATAAGGTTGTTATAAACAACGCCTACGATGAGACTGAGGAAGCACGCTTCATCACCGATACCATAGAAGAAAATGTCAGCTCGGGTAAATTCGGCTTCAGTGACCACGCTGTGCTTTACAGAATGAACGCACAGTCCAACTCAATTGAAAGAACCCTTGTAAAAGCAGGTATTCCTTACCGTATTATCGGCGGTCACCGTTTCTATGAAAGAGCCGAAATCCGTGATGCAATTGCTTACCTTACGGTTATCAATAACCCGGACGATAATATGCGCCTTCGCAGAATTATCAATGTTCCCAAAAGGGGAATAGGTGATACAACGGTAAATAAGGCTGCTGAAATTGCAACAGGGCTCGGAATTACCCTTTTTGAGGTGTTCCGTACCGCAGACGAATACGAAAGCCTCAAGCGCAGTGCAAAAAAACTCGGTGAATTCTGTGAACTTATTGAAGAACTCCGTTCTTATACCGAAAAGCTCAGCCTTGATGAGCTTTTCAAAAAAGTGCTTGAAAAAACAGAATATCTCAGCCATCTCCGTCTTGATAAGGAAAAGGGCAGTGAAAGAATTGAAAATATCACCGAACTTATCTCCAACCTTCTGACCTATGAAACGGAAAATGAAGATGCAACCCTTTCAGGCTTCCTTGAAGAAGTTGCACTTATGACGGATATTGATAACTATAACGCACAGACCGATGCCGTTGTGCTTATGACAATCCATTCGGCAAAGGGTCTTGAATTCCCTGTTGTCTTTATTCCCGGTATGGAAGAGGGTATTTTCCCCGGTGTGCAGAGTATGTATACAAACGAGGATATTGAAGAAGAACGCCGCCTTGCCTATGTAGGCATTACAAGAGCTAAAAAGAATCTTTATCTTTCTCACGCTCAGATGCGTATGCTCTTCGGTACTACTTCAAGAAATCTTCCGTCAAGATTCATTATAGAAATCCCCGATGCTCTGACTGAAAAGGTCGGAAGACGCCACACATCACAGATGTCCTTTGAAGCACTTGTCAGGGGCGACTATGAGCGTGAGGATTCAAGGCAGGTATATTCGGGTAACGGCTATCTTTCAAAGCAGAAAGCTGCCGTCAAAAAAGCTCCCGAAGCCCCAAAAGTATCCTATAGTCAGGGTGACACCGTTCAGCACAAGGTCTTCGGCAAGGGCGTTATTGTTTCCGCAAAGCCAATGGGCAACGATTCAATGCTTGAAATCGCCTTTGAAAGAGCCGGCACAAAGAAGCTTATGGCTAACTATGCTAAATTGGAAAAAATATAAAAAGGATTTACTGATATGAAATTATACGATGTAAAAAGCTACGGAGCCGTCTGTGACGGCGTTACCGATGACGGTGCTGCAATACAGAAAGCTATTGATGAATGTGCCGCAAACGGCGGTGGTACCGTTGTGCTCACGAGCGGAAGCTATTACAGCCATTCCGTTCAGCTCAGAGAAAATGTTGAGCTTCATCTTCAGAAGGGCACAGTTTTAAAAGCAAGCTCTGATATCAACTCTTATATAAGACCTTGCGAGACAATAAATGACCCGAAAACTGCCCTTGTGGGCAATCCCGTAACGGGTAAGCCCTCCTTTGCTTTTATATACGGCTACGGTGCTCACGGCGCCTCAATCAGCGGAGAGGGTGTTATTGATGCTAACTGTTATGCCTTTGTTGAGCGTAAGGACAGATATTATGTAACGGGTAATTTTTACCCGAGACCCACAACGATTTATATCGAAAACAGTAATCACATCACCGTTAAGGATGTTACAATAAAGGATGCACCCTTCTGGACTCTTCATCCCGCAGGCTGTGACGATGTTCTTATTCAGAATATCCGTATCCTCAACCCACTTGATGTTGCAAACAGTGACGGTATTGACCCCGACCACTGCTCAAATGTAAGGATTATCGGCTGCCATGTGAGTTGCGCTGATGACTGTATATGCCTTAAGGCATCCAAGGGCAACAGTGAATACGGTCCTACGGAGAATGTAATCATCAGCGGTTGTACCCTTACATCCACCTCTGCTGCAATCAAAATAGGCACTGAGGGCGTGGGAGACTTCAGGAATGTTATCGTTGACTCCTGTACAATTTCAAAATCAAACCGCGGACTTTCAATTCAGATAAGAGACGGGGGAAATGTTGAAAATGTTTCCTTCAGCAATATCATTATTGAAACAAGGCGCTTTTGTCCTGATTGGTGGGGCAGTGCAGAGCCAATTGCAATAACTGCCTTCCGCCGTGACGAAAACACAAAATGCGGCCATATAAAGAATGTCCGCTTTTTCAATATCACCTGCAAGGGTGAAAACGGTGTTCTCATCCACGGTACCGAGGATAATATGATTGAAAATGTTACCTTCGAAAATGTAAGCGTTGAGCTTACAAAGACCTCAAAATGGAACTGCGGTATATATGACCTTCGTCCGGGTATTGATGTAGGTAACTCGGAAAAGGAAAATTCCTGCTTCTTTATTAAAAATGCAGAGAATGTAACAATTGAAAAATCAAAGGCTTATTTCGGTAAAACCTGTGAAAGCTATGCCCACGGTCTTTATGCGGAAAATGTAAAAAATCTTGAGCTTATCCGTTTTGGCTGTGAAAGTGCAAGGGAATGCCGGGAAAAGATAAAAATTATATAAGAAAAAATGAAAAAAGCCTTTACAGTTTTGAATATATTTAGTAGAATATATATTAAATAAAACATACTTGGAGGATACTCGATATGCAGAGTAAATATAAAAGAATTCTTTTGAAGCTTTCAGGTGAGGTTCTTGCAGGTGATGAAGGCAAAGGCCTTGATTTTGATACCGTAACCACTGTTTGCAAGGTTATTAAAGAGTGCACGGAGATGGGTGCTCAGATTGGTATTGTTGTCGGCGGAGGTAATTTCTGGAGAGGCCGTTCAAGCGGTGAAATGGATCGTCCCCGTGCTGACCAGATGGGTATGCTTGCAACAGCTATCAACTCTCTTGCATTGCAGGATACACTCATTCAGCTCGGTGTTGAGGCTAAGGTGCTCACAGCCCTTCAGATGCCCCAGGTTGCTGAAATTTTCACAAAATCAAAGGCTGTGGAATATCTCGAAGACGGTAAGGTTGTAATTTTCGGTTGCGGAACAGGTAACCCCTTCTTCTCAACTGACACTGCTGCCGCCTTAAGAGCCGCTGAGATTGATGCTGAAATCATCTTCAAGGCAACCAATGTTGACGGTGTTTACGATAAGGATCCCAATAAGTTCGATGATGCAGTGAAATATGATGAGCTTACCCATTCCGAGGTGCTTTCAAAGGGCCTTAAGGTAATGGACAGCACTGCAGCTTCCCTTTGCAGAGATAACGGTATTTCCATTCTCGTTTTCAATCTTGATAAGCCTGAAAATATCGTTAAGGCTCTTAAGGGTGGAAATATCGGTACCGTTGTTAAAGAATAAACAAATACATAATCAAACTTAAAAATAAACAGAAAAGAGGAAAAAATTATGAAGACAGTATTTGAAACCGCAAAAACAAAGATGGGTAAAACAATCAGCGCACTGCAGAGCGAATACGGCGCAATCCGTGCAGGCAGAGCAAACCCCCAGATTCTTGATAAAGTAACCGTTGACTATTACGGAACGATGACTCCCATTAATCAGCTTGCTTCCGTTTCAGCAACAGAGGCAAGAGTTCTTACAATTCAGCCCTGGGATAAATCTGTTCTCAAGGCAATTGAAAAGGCTATCCAGACATCCGATATCGGCATCAATCCTCAGAATGACGGTTCTGTTATCAGACTTACCTTCCCTCCTCTTACAGAGGACAGACGTAAGGAGCTCGTTAAGGATATTCAGAAAATCGGTGAAAACTCAAAGGTTGCAGTCCGTTCAATCCGCCGTGACTGTCTTGAAAAGCTCAAGGCAATGAAGAAGGCTTCCGAAATCACAGAGGACGACCTTAAGGACGGCGAAAAGGAAATTCAGAAGATTACCGATAACTACATCAAGGATATCGATACAATTTCCGATGCTAAGCAGAAGGAAATTATGGAAATCTGATTTTTAAATCAATAAAAGAGGACTGTTTTATTTGACAGTCCCTTTTTGCCTATTTAAGAGTCGGATTAAAACGGTTTAAGGAGTTAGAAAAATGGAAAAAAAGTTCCAAAACCTCCCTGAGCATATAGCTATAATTATGGACGGAAACGGTCGATGGGCTAAGCAGAGAGGTCTTAAAAGAACTGAAGGTCACAAGGTAGGTGCAGAGGTCTTCAGAAATATCTGTCAGTACTGCTCTGACATCGGCGTGAAGTATGTTACCTTTTATGCTTTTTCAACAGAAAACTGGAAGCGTTCCAAGCTTGAGGTTACTGCCATAATGAATCTTCTTCGCAAGTACCTTGACGAAATGCAGGAAAGGTACCTCGAAAACGAAGAAGCGGGCTATCACATCCGTTTTATCGGCTCAAGGGAAGGTATGCCCAAGGATATAGTAAAGCTTATGGATACCGTTGAAAGAAAATCCGACGACAAAAACAAGACATACATAAACATTGCCGTAAATTACGGCGGAAGGGATGAAATAGTCCATTCCGTTAAGGATATTGCCCGCAAAGTAAAGGAAGGCAGTCTCAATCCCGAAGATATCACCGAGCAGATGATTTCCGACGGGCTTTATACCGCTGGTCAGCCTGACCCTGACCTTATTATAAGACCAAGCGGTGAATACCGTCTTTCCAACTATCTTCTCTGGCAGAGTGCTTATTCGGAAATTTATATTGACGATGTGCTCTGGCCCGACTATACCCCCGCTGACCTTGACAGAGCAATTGAGGAATACGGCAGAAGAAACCGTCGCTTTGGCGGAGTGTGATTAACGAAAGGTAAAACTAAAATGAAAGAACAAACCAAAGAAAAAAAGAAGCTTTTCAAGGGTGAAAGAACAGCTTCAACAATTATTATTATAATAGGACTTATCGGATTTCTTGCTGCAATAGCTTTTGATGCAGTGGCTCTTGTTACCGTTATTCTCGGTGCCCTTGCGGCTACGGCAACCTTTGAGGTTGTAAGAGCCGTAGGTAATCAGAGTAAGCTTGTTTATGCCGTATCCTGTGCCTTCAGCTTTGTTTCAGTGCTTTTTGCAGGCCTTGATTTTGAGCTTGAAGCATCGGGTGTATTCGTAAGCTTTTATGTGCTCATTCTTATGAGCCTTACGGTGTTTATGAACAAAAAGGTGACCTTTATGCACGCTGCAACAGCCTTTTTTGCTTCAATGGCATTGCCTTACGCTTTTTCTGCTTTTGTGAAGCTAAATAATATTGAAGACTGGTTTTCTGGTTATACCCATCAGGAGGGCATTTATTTTGTAGGTCTCGGCTTTGCCTGCTCCTGGCTTACGGATTCCTTCGCTTACCTCGTTGGCAGAAAATTCGGCAAGCATAAAATGGCTCCCGTCATAAGCCCCAAAAAGTCAGTTGAAGGTGCCGTGGGCGGCGTTGTTATCACTGCCGCATTCAATGTGCTTATTCTTTTCCTTTTCACTGTCGGTTGCAGAAACCTTTATGACTACAGCCTTTTCGGTGACAGTGCAATGAAGTATCTTTACATAATTCCTATTTCCGTTATTCTTTCCCTTGTAAGTATGATGGGCGACCTTGCCGCTTCCGTTTTAAAGCGTAACTTCGGCATAAAGGACTACAGTCAGCTTCTCCCCGGTCACGGCGGAATTATGGACCGCTTTGATTCCTGCGTGTTCGTTCTTCCTACCCTTTACGGGATTATCCGTCTTATCTCACTTTAATATACTTAAGGAGGCTTTTATATGGCACAAAAGCTTTCAATTTTAGGCTCAACGGGCTCAATAGGTACTCAGGCTCTTGATGTTGTGGATATGCGTGGCTATGAGGTAATTTCCCTTACAGCAGACAGCAATTATAAGCTTCTATCTGAGCAAATAAGAAAATATAAGCCCCGTTATGCTGCTCTTTCCAATGAGGAGGCGGCAAAAACACTCCGTACCCTTGTTGCTGATACTTCCACAAAGGTGCTTTCAGGTAAGGAAGGCGTTATTGAATGTGCCCGTGCTGCAGAAAGTGATACGGTGCTCAATTCAATTGTGGGCATTGCAGGTCTTGCACCCACAATGGCGGCACTCGAAGAAAAAAAGGATATTGCCCTTGCAAATAAGGAAACCCTTGTTGCCGGCGGTAAAATCGTTATGGAAAAGGCAAAGGAAAAGGGCTGTGCAATTCTTCCCGTGGATAGTGAGCACAGTGCAATTTTTCAGTGCCTTCAGGGTATGAATAAAAAGGATGAGCTTAAGTCAATCATATTAACAGCATCGGGCGGACCCTTTTTCGGCAAAACAAAAGAAGAGTTGAAGGATGTTACCGTTGCTCAGGCTCTGAAGCACCCTAACTGGGAAATGGGCGCAAAAATCACCGTTGACAGTGCTTCTATGATGAACAAGGGCCTTGAGCTTATTGAAGCCGTGTGGCTTTTTGATGTTTCTCCCGATATGATTGATATCGTCGTTCACCGTGAAAGCATAATCCATTCCCTTATTGAATATAATGATAATTCAGTAATTGCTCAGCTTGGTGTGCCCGATATGAGAATTCCCATTCAGTATGCTCTTACTTATCCGGCAAGGTATCCGTCTCCCGTTAAAAAGCTTAATTTGTGGGATTATCAGAACCTTACCTTCTTTAAGCCTGATTATGATACCTTCCGTTGCCTTGACCTTTGCCGTGATGCAATAAGAAGGGGAGGCTTATACCCTTGTGTTGCAAACGGTGCAAACGAAATGGCAAATCAGCTTTTCAGGGAAGGAAAAATCGGTTTCCTTGAAATTGCGGATAAGGTTGAGCTCGCCCTCAGCTCAGTTGAGCAAAAGCATAACTATACCCTCGAAGATGTTTTTGCCTATGACAATATGTCAAGAGACATTGTTAAAAACAGCATTTAAACTTTTTAGAAAGGCAGAACAAAAGGTTCTGTACGGCACAAAAATGAACTTTAATTTACTTCTCAGCACTTCTGAAATTTCAGCAAAGGTACTACCCATTATTATTGCAATTCTCTTTTTTGGGCTCATTATCTTTATCCATGAGCTCGGACACTTTATTACTGCAAAGGCATTCGGCGTAAAGGTTAATGAATTTGCTCTTGGTATGGGCCCTACAATTTTAAAAAAGCAGGGTAAAGAAACAAAGTATGCCCTTCGCCTTTTCCCAATCGGCGGTTTTGTATCCATGGAGGGTGAAGAAGAGCACAGTGATGACGGCAGAGCCTATTGCAATCAGAAAACCTGGAAGAAAATGATTATAATTTCCGCAGGTGCAATCTGCAACCTTATTTTAGGTGTAATTGTCTGTGTTTTCCTTGTGGGCAGTGAGCAGTATGTGGGCACAAATCAGATATTGCAGTTTTACGAAGGCTCAGTAAGCTCAACCGTTCTTAAAGAAGGGGATAAAATCCTTGAAATTGACGGAAAGCACATCTTTTCCGATTATGATATAAGCTTTCTTATGCAAAGAAACCGCACCGGAAAATATAACTTCACCGTTAAAAGAGGCGGTGAAAAGATAGAGCTTACCGATGTCCCTTTCCAGGTTAGAACAAGCGGTAACTTCTCTTACGCCGAGGACTGTTCAATTTCCTCCGTCAGTGCAAAGCTTAAAAAGGCAGGCTTTAAGGACGGAGATATAATCACAAGCGTAAACGGAGTAAAAACAACGGACAGTAAAATCCTTATTGAAGAAATTCAGAAGGATAAGGATTATAAATACGATTTCACCGTTAAAAGAGGAGAAGAAAATCTCACCTTTGAGAATGTAACTCTCCAAACGGCAACAGTGTTTGACTTCATAATTTTGGGTGAAGAGAAAAACTTCGGCAATGTTGTTTCTTCTGCTTTCGGTTATGCAGTTTCAATGGGCAGAATGGTTTACCTTTCCCTTTTCGATATGCTCAGCGGTCAGTACGGTCTTAACGACCTTGCAGGTCCCATAGGTACAATATCCGTTATTACTGATATCGCACAGGAAAGCGTAGCTTCAACTGATTGGTCGCAGCTGTTTATGCTTATGGCCATGATTACAATTAACATCGGTCTTTTCAATCTTCTTCCCATACCTGCTCTTGACGGCGGACATCTGTTCTTTCTTTTTGTTGAGCTTATTATCAGAAGACCGATTCCTCAGAAGTATGTTTCCTGGATTCACGCAGCAGGGCTTGTAATACTTCTCGGCTTTATGGCAGTAATTTCCTTCAGTGACATCTGGAAGCTTATCTCAGGTGTCGGATTCTATTAATATATCGGAGTATAAAAATGAGAAGAATTTCAAAAAAAATTAAGGTCGGGGATATTTATATCGGCGGTGACAGTAAAATCACCGTTCAGTCAATGCTCAATATTCCTGCTCACGATATTGAGGGCAATGTCCGTCAGGCTCTTTCTCTGCAGAATGCAGGCTGTGAAATCATAAGGGTCGCAGTGCCCGACGAAAAGGCAGTAAAAACCGTTGAGGCACTTAAAAATGCCGTAAACGTGCCCATAGTCGCTGATATTCACTTTAACCATAAGTTAGCTTTAATGAGCATTGATGCAGGCGTGGATAAGGTAAGAATCAACCCGGGCAATATCGGTGCAGACGAAAATGTAAAGGCTGTTGCAGATAAGTGCCGTAACTTCGGTGTGCCTATCAGAATCGGTGTGAATTCAGGCTCTGTAGAAAAGGATATTCTTGCCCGTTTCGGCGGTCCTACTCCCGAAGCTATGGCGGAAAGTGCAATGTACCACGTAAGACTTTTAGAAAAATACGATTTTGACGATATTGTAATTTCAATCAAATCCTCAAATGTTATCAATATGATTGAAGCCTATGAAAGGGTCGCCGAATTGTGCAACTACCCCTTGCACTTAGGCGTTACCGAGGCAGGCACAGCCCGTATGGGGCTTATCAAATCCTCAGTGGGCATAGGCTCACTTCTTACAAAGGGTATCGGTGACACAATAAGAGTCTCCCTCACCGATGACCCCGTTAACGAGGTTTATGCAGGTAAGGATATACTCAAGGCAATCGGCTTTGACGATAATTCACCCAGACTCGTTTCCTGCCCCACCTGCGGCAGAACAAAAATTGACCTTATAGGTCTTGCTAATGAGGTTGAAATGAGACTCAGAGATGTAAAAAAGAATATCACCGTTGCAGTTATGGGCTGTGTTGTTAACGGCCCCGGTGAAGCTAAGGAAGCTGACATCGGTATTGCAGGCGGTGACGGTTGTGCCATAATCTTTAAAAAAGGTGAAATTCTCCGCAAGGTTCAGGAGGAAAATATTGTTGATGAGCTTATGGCGGAAATTGAAAAGTTATAAATCACGGAGAATATAAATGAGTAACAGATTTGAAGAGCTCTTCGGCACTTTCCCCGATGAAAGATTGCACGAGGTGTTCGAAAATGCAACAATAGAAAATGTGCGGATTGCAATGGAAAAGAAAAGCGTTGAAATTGATGCTTTCTTTCCGCTTTTAGTAAATTACAGGGTACTGAATAAGGCTGAGGAATATCTCAGGGGAATTCTTTCTGTTTCCTCGGTTACCATTGAGCCTAAAATGCCTTCTCAGTGCTTCAGTGAAGAATATTACGGCACTCTCGCTCACGAAGCGAACCTTGCAATTGCCGCAACAAACGGATTTTTCGTTGGCAGCAGTGCAGGCTTTGACGGTAAAAAATTATATATTGAATTAACCCACGGCGGCGGTGACATTCTTAAAAGCGTAAACGCGGCAGAATTTATGGAGCGTATAATTTTAAAACGCTTCGGCAGACAGGTTGAGGTTGAATTCTGCGGTGCAACGGAGCTTGAATTTGATAATGAGCAGATTGCCGCTTTCCAGAAAAAGGCTGAGGAAGAAAACCTTATTGCAAAGGGCATTGACCCCCGTGAGGTTTTTGCACCAAAGCCCAAGGAACATAAAATTGTTGAGGGTATACCTCTTTACCTTGAAACAGCAAAGCCGATTTACGGCAACCGCATAACAAAAAATCCAAAGCCTCTGAATGAAATTTCTGTTGAAGACGGCTCCTGTGTTGTATGGGGTGATGTTTTCTCCTTTGATTCAAGAGAAACAAGGGATAACAGAAGCTACATTATAACCTTCAACATAACCGACGGTACATATGCATACACCTGCAAGGTCTTTGAAAGAAAAGAAAACTGTGATGCAATTATGTCAAAGGTTAAAGACGGCGTAACGGTTATGATAAGAGGCGACCTTGCCTTTGATAAGTTTTCAGGTGAAAATGTAATTTCCCCCAGAGCTATAAGTCTTGTTGAAAAAATCCCCAAAACCGACGACGCTGAAGAAAAAAGAGTCGAGCTGCATCTTCACACAAAAATGTCAATGATGGACGGTATGACCGATGCAAAGGTACTCGTTCAGCGTGCAATTGACTGGGGCCACAAGGCAATTGCCATAACGGACCACGGTGTTGTTCAGGCCTTCCCTGAAGCCGTAAAGGCTTCAAAGGGTAAAATCAAAATCATTTACGGTATGGAAGGCTATTTTATGGACGATACCGAAATGAGCTTTGAAAATTGGAAAAAAGGCAAAAACAAGTATTTCCATCAGATTATCCTTGTCAGAAACCTGACGGGTCTTAAAAATCTTTATAAGCTGATTACAAAATCAAACCTTGAATATTTCCACAGAAGACCGATTATTCCCAAAAGCGAGCTTATAAAGCACAGAGAGGGTCTTATAATAGGTTCAGCCTGTGAAGCCGGTGAAGTATACAGAGCAATTGCAGAAGGTAAAAGCGATGAGGAAATCCTTAAAATTGCCTCCTTCTATGATTACCTTGAGGTTCAGCCCTGCGGAAATAACGAATATATGATTCGCTCCGAAAGATTTCCTCAGGTTAAAAGCGTTGAGGATATCCGCAACTTTAACCGTAAGGTTATTCATGTAGCCGATGCACTTGGTAAAATGACTGTTGCGACCTGCGATGTTCACTTTATTGACCCGGGAGATTCAAAATTCAGGGCAATTCTTATGGCAGGTCAGGGCTTTTCCGATGCCGACCAACAGGCACCTCTTTATTTCAGAAATACCGAGGAAATGCTCAGTGAGTTTTCTTACTTAGGTGAAGAAACAGCAAAAGAAATTGTTATTACCAACACAAACAAAATTGCGGATATGATTGAAAAAATCATTCCCATTCCCTCGGGCAACTATCCGCCCTTCCTTGAAGGTGCCGATGAAGAGCTGACACGCCTTTGTTGGGATAAGGCTAAAAGCCTTTACGGTGATCCCGTTCCCGAATATGTTGCAAACAGACTCGAAAAAGAGCTCACATCAATTATAAAGCACGGCTTCGGCGTTCTTTATATGATTGCACAGAAGCTTGTATATAACTCTGAGGAGCATGGCTATCACGTAGGCTCACGAGGCTCCGTAGGCTCATCCTATGTTGCCAACGCTTCGGGTATTTCAGAGGTTAACCCTCTGGCTCCCCATTACCGCTGCCCCAACTGTAAATACAGTCAATTCTTCCTTAAAGGTGAAGTGGGTTCAGGCTATGACCTTCCGCCTATGGACTGCCCCGAATGCGGAACACCTATGGCAAGAGACGGCCACGATATTCCCTTTGAAACCTTCCTTGGCTTCAAGGGCGATAAGAGCCCTGATATCGACCTTAACTTTTCAGGTGAGTATCAGTCAAGGGCACACCGTTATACAGAAACCCTTTTCGGTGACGGTTATGTTTTCAAAGCGGGTACAATTGCCTCAGTTGCCGATAAAACGGCTTACGGCTATGTTAAAAAGTACCTTCAGGAAAGAAACATTGTTGTGTCCCGCGCTGAGGAGGACCGACTTACCAAGGGCTGTACCGGTGTAAAAAGAACAACGGGTCAGCACCCGGGCGGTATGGTTGTTGTTCCCAATGCCTTTGAATTTTCCGATTTCACGGCAATTCAGCATCCGGCCGACGATAATAAGAGCGAAACAAGAACAACCCATTTTGATTTCCACGCCCTTCACGATACCATTCTTAAGCTTGATAATCTCGGCCATGATGTTCCCACGCTTTATAAATATCTTGAAGACCTGACAGGTATCCCCGTTATGGAAACGGATATCTGCGACCCCAAGGTTTATGAGCTTATTTTAAGCCCTGAGCCTTTAGGTGTTACGGCTGAGGATATCGACTGCCCCACGGGTACGCTTTCCATTCCCGAAATGGGTACACCCTTTGTTATTCAGATGCTTCTTGATGCAAGACCGAAGAATTTCTCCGACCTTCTTCAGGTTTCGGGACTTTCACACGGCACAGATGTTTGGCTGGGTAATGCTCAGGAGCTTATCAAGGACGGAATATGCACAATTTCCGAGGTTATAGGAACGCGAGACAATATTATGGTTTACCTTATGCACAAGGGTGTTGAACCGAGTATGGCGTTCAAGAT
The DNA here is from genome assembly GCA_045531265.1 of Acutalibacteraceae bacterium. Taxonomy (GTDB): domain Bacteria; phylum Bacillota; class Clostridia; order Oscillospirales; family Acutalibacteraceae; genus UBA6857. Next base: position 2,333 of record JAZSDP010000070.1, on the reverse strand, counting down.
TATGGAAATTGTCCGTAAGGGTAATGCAACCAAGCTTCTGACTGAAGAGCATATCAAGGCTATGAAGGACAACGGCGTTGAACAGTGGTACATTGATTCCTGTATGAAAATCAAGTATATGTTCCCGAAGGCTCACGCTGCCGCCTATGTAAGTGCCGCACTCAGACTCGGCTGGTATAAGATTTATTATCCTCTTCAGTATTATGCCGCATTTATGACAGTGCGTGGCGGCGACCTTGAAGCCGTAACCGTTCTGCAGGGCAGGGATGCCGTAAAACGCAGAATGGCTGAGATTAAGCAAAAAGGCAAGGATGCACAGCCCAAGGAGCTGAATATGTATCCTACGCTTCAGGTTGTAAATGAGATGATGGCAAGAGGAATTGAATTTTTGCCCGTTGATATTTATAAGTCCCACGCCACCACCTACGAAATTGAAGACGGAAAAATCCGTATGCCCTTCGGTGCACTTTCGGGTGTTGGCGAAAACGCCGCAATTGCCCTTATGCATGCAAGAGACGGCGGAGCAGAGTTTGTTTCAATTGACGACTTTGCCCAGAAGGGTGCGGCTTCATCCTCAACAATTGATGCTCTGCGCCAGGTAGGCGCACTCAGAGATTTGCCTGAAACCAGGCAGATGAGTCTTTTTGATATGTGAAAGGCTTTTATCAAGGAAGTTAGGGCGACAAAGGCGACGGTAATCGAACCCTAAGCTTCTTTGTTAGAGAATATTAAAAACCAAAAAGGAGAGAAAAACATGAAAAAAGATGAATTATTCTTTTCATCACTGCTCGCTGTAGTAGTTTGTCTTGTGGTAGGTACAATTTTCTTTATAACCGCACCGCAGAAAACACCTGAACCCGTTGAAGCTCCCATAGCTCAGGGCACAGAGGCTCCTACAACGGCTCCAACAACAGCACCTACCACTGCACCCACAACTCAGGCTCCCACAACGGCGCCTCAGGCAGCAGCTACAACCGCTCCCGCCGCATCCGACACAACAGCACCTCAGGCATCCACAACCACAACAGCTCCTGCAGCTTCAACGGGACTTCCTCAGACACCTGCAGAAATTCTTGCAAGATACACTGAGGTAGTTGACAAGGCAAAAGCATCGGGTCCGGCACACAAAAAGGTTGAGTATCAGGCAATTCCCGAGGATAAGGTTAATTTTGAAGGCGGCGTATTCAATAAGATTCTGCCCCTTGCTTCCCTGTTCTTCACAAAGGAAGAGGATGCCCGCGCAAATCCCGAAATCAGAGAAAAGGGCGGCGATATGTACTGGTTCCCGCCTTACAAGGTAAAGAAAGGCTGTATGCTTACCGATGTGAGCAAAATCAAGTCCGCAACCTGCACCGAGCTCCCCGATGGTAATGTAAAAATCACCATCGTTCTCAACGATGAATTGAATCCGGAGCCTCCCGCAGAGGGTGCAACAAGCCACGATAATGCAGTAGGCTCAATGTTTACTCCCATTATGATGGCAGATGTTCACAACACTCTCAAAAACGATGCTGCTGTTAAGTTCGTTGTAAAGGACGTTGATTTCGAGCTTACATACTATGATTGCACAGCAGATCTTGTATTTAATCCCGAAACAAACGAAATCGTTTCACTTGACCAGTATATGCATATTCTTATCAATATCAAAAGCGGTAAGGTTGTTGGTATGAGCGCAGTCGGCACGGCTGTTCTTGATAACTACCTTTACCTTTCAGACTTCCAATATTAAAGCTAAAAATGAGCTGTAAAAAACGAAAGTTTTTTACAGCTCATTTTTTTACATTTGCAGACCTTTGTTCTTATTACTTACTACTTACTACTGTATCGAAGTGCTTATGCATTTCGATACTTCTCCGCCTGAAGATTAAACATATAAGCGTAAGTGCCGTTTTTTCGCATCAGCTCGTCATGGCTTCCGCTTTCAATTATCCGGCCCTTTTCCATAACAAAAATGCGGTCTGCATTTATGGTGGTGGAAAGTCTGTGAGAAATAAAAATAACGGTTTTATTTGCGGCGGCCTCGGTCATGGCACAGTTAAGATTGTATTCTGCAACGGGGTCAAGGTTTGCCGAAGGCTCGTCGAGTATAACATAGGGACAATTTTTGTAAAAGGCACGGGCAATAGCTACCTTCTGACCTTCACCTCCGGAAAGCATTACGCCCTCATCGTCAAATTCACGAAGAAGCTCGGTTTCGGTACCCTTTTTAAGCTTTTTATCAAAGCCGCTGTGACCGAGAGCGTCCATCACCCTGTCGCTGTCATAAGTGTCACCAAGGCCAACATTTTCACCAACATTGCAGGAGAAAAGCTGAAAATCCTGAAACACTGCCG
>JAZSDP010000010.1:0-8925 GCA_045531265.1 Acutalibacteraceae bacterium | reverse complement strand
GCCACTCGACGTACCGTCGTACGCCTTCGGGCAAACAAAATCAAGGCTAAAGCCTTGATTTTGCTCAGTTTGTCCGTTCTTCATCTTTTTTTCCTATCCCCTAAAAAAGGGGCTGTAAAAAAACATTCGTTTTTTTACAGCTCCTTTTTAATGCAAAGTGCAAAGTGCAGAACGCAAAATTGCGGGGAAGGTCTGATAAGTGCAGAATATGTTGTCCGCAACGCAACCTTTAGTACAGCTCAGTAGCGGTATTCCTTCCTTATACGGAAATCGGTAAAGATTTGGTACAAAAAGTTGCAAATTGTCAATTGACTTTTTTCCTAACTGTTATATAATGGTTGTACATTTTAAAATTTGTTATTATGTGTCATAAATCATACACTTTATTTCATATCAAAGGAAGTAATACCAATGGCTATTAAAATGACCGTAGCAGATTACGGACCGCATCCCGAACAGTATCTCAGGGCACCCGGCACTCAGTCCTGCTACGAATACATTCACGAATGCTACAACAGAATACGCAAGGACCTGGGCGACGATTATATTGCTTTTATGATTCCCGTTGCAGACCGTGAGTCTGCAGTAAGAATGCCCCGGCTTTTAGCTGATGTTGAAAAGTTTGCAAGCTATATTCATTCTATCGGCCTTAAAAAAGGTGATGTATACACAGTATTTCTCCCCACCTGCGGCCATGCCGTTGTTGCTCTTTATGCACTCAACAAGCTGGGCATTATTGCAAACTATGTTCACCCCATGACTCCTCCAAATGTTCTTGAAGGCATTATGGCTCACACAAAGAGCAAGGGTATCCTCACTCTCGACCTTCTTGCAGGCCCCTTTGCAGATGTTCTCGCTAAGCACCCCACAGTTGTTGGCTCAGTTTCCGACTTTTGCGAAGGCGATGCCCTTAAGTATGCACTGTATAACGAAATGCAGAACGCAAAGGTTCCCGAGCTTGACACAATTACTCTTTATAAAGACATCCTTAAAATGGACCTTCCCGAAGCCGAAACCGTTAAGGATATGGGCAAGCAGGACGCCTTTTATATGCACGGCGGCGGAACAACGGGCAGAAGCAAAACCGTCCGCCTTTCAAGCTATGCTTTTAACAGCCTTGCTTATAAATTCTATCTTCTCGACCTTCCTCACGATTATAAAAACTGCCACGCTATCAGTGCTATCCCCTGCTTCCACGCTTACGGACTTGCAGGCGTTATCCATTACGGTATCTGCAATGCATATAAGCCCTTCCTTTGCCCTAAATTTGATGCCCGACAGATAAACGAAATCATCCGCAGGTATAAGGTTATTGAATTCATCGGTGTTCCCAAAATGTTCCAGAAGCTGATGCAGGAAGACAATTTTGAAAATGAAGGCACAAAGAATCTGGAAATGGTTTTTGCAGGCTCAGATATTGTCAGCAAGGCATTTGTTGACGAATTTGATGCAATTATGGAAAAGCACGGTGCCAGAGGCAGAATGTGCCGCGGCTACGGACTTACGGAGGTTTGCGGTGTTGTTACCTCAAACGGTGCCGCGGGTCCTTACTGCAAGGATTCCGTTGGTTTTCCCCTCTTTGGTCTTACTGTTGAAATCTGGGATGAAAACGGCAAAAAGCTTCCCGTAGGTGAGCTTGGTGAAATCTGTGTAACCGGCGACAGCATTATGAACGGTTACCTTCAGGATGACATTATCCGCGACAGCGGTATTTATACCGATAAAAACGGCACTGACTGGATCCGTACCGGTGATATGGGCTATATGGACGAAGACGGCTTTGTTTACTTTGCGGGCAGAATCAAGAGAATCATCATCATCTCCGGCTACAATATTTATCCCGCAACAATTGAAGAAAAGGTTGACACCCTCGATTACATAAATGAGGTTTGCGCCGTTCAGGGCTACGACGAAAAAGGCAAGCCCCTTGTAAAGCTTGTTGTTTCCCTTAAGGACCGGAATGCAGACGAAGAAAAGGTTAAGGCAGACCTTAAGGCATTCTGCGAAGCAAACCTTGAATCAATCTCAGTTCCCAGAAAGTACGAAATTATGGAGCTTCTTCCCAGAACAAAGATGGATAAAATCGACTTTATGAAGCTCACAGACCCTATACCTCAGTAACCGATAAAAAAGCTCTCCGCTGTGCGGAGAGCTTTTTTAAGTAGTCAGTAGTCAGTAGTTAGTAGTCAGAGAAAATCACTTTGCGATTTAACACACAAAAGGGTGTCGGCGTATGCCGACACCCTTTTAATGTTTTTACTGACTGATAACTTCCTTAAAGGATGTTGCAAGGCCTGCAAGTCCCTGAATTTCCGAGGGAATGATAATCTTTGTGGACTTGCCGTCTGCGGCAGCGGTGAAGGCTTCAAGAGCCTTGAGCTTGATAACAGCTTCTGAAGCGCCTGCTTCGTTAATAAGCTTGATACCTTCAGCTGTTGCGCTCTGCACCTTGATAAGAGCTGCAGCCTCACCCTCAGCCTTAAGGATACGGGACTGCTTTTCAGCATCAGCACGGAGAATTGCGGATTCTCTTTCACCTTCTGCAAGAAGGATAGCGGATTTCTTTTCACCCTCTGCCTTGAGGATTGATTCACGGCGTTCACGCTCTGCCTTCATCTGCTTTTCCATGGCATCCTGAATCTCTCTGGGAGGAAGGATGTTCTTGAGCTCAACACGGTTGATTTTGATACCCCAGGGGTCGGTTGCCTCGTCAAGGATACCTCTCATCTTTGTGTTGATAATGTCTCTTGAAGTAAGAGTCTGGTCAAGCTCAAGCTCACCGATGATGTTACGGAGAGTTGTTGCGGTAAGGTTTTCAATAGCGGTTAAGGGGTGCTCAACACCGTAGGTGTAAAGCTTGGGGTCTGTGATTGCAAAGTAGATAACCGTGTCAATCTGCATTGTAACATTATCCTTTGTGATAACGGGCTGAGGCGGGAAGTCAACAACCTGCTCTTTAAGGGATACGGTTTTTGCAATTCTTTCAACAAAGGGAATTTTGAAGTGAATACCTACGCTCCAGGTGGTCTGGTAGGCGCCGAGGCGTTCAACAACAACTGCCTTTGCCTGCTGAACAACTCTGATGTTCTTTACAAGAACAGCAATCAGCAGAAGTACGATGATAATAGGGATGATAAATTCCATTTTGTTTTCTCCTTTTCAAAAGATTTTTATTAAAGCTCTTCTTCCGGCAGTGCTTCAACAATAAGCTTTACGCCCTCAATTGAAAGCACCTTAGCCTTTGAGCCTTTTTTAATGATTTCGCCCTTTCCTGAACGGGCAGTCCATACCATACCGTCAACAGTAGCCTGACCTGAGGGGGCAAGGTTATCTATATCCTCGGTAACAACACAGATTTTGCCGATTGCGGCATCTGCATTTGTGGGCTCGTGGTGATTCTTGTTGAAATACTTTTTAACAAGAGGTCTTGTTAAAATAAGGGTCAGTATGGTCACAAGGAAGAAAATTACAATCTGCAACCAGAGCTGTGCACCCAGAAGGGCGGATATCAGTGCGCCGAGAGCACCCAATGCAAACCATACGGAAACAAGATTCACCGTCACCGCTTCAAGAATAAACATCAGTATAGTGGCGGCAAGCCAGAAAATTTCAATTTTGTCCATTTGCTTCACCTCGCTAATTGATTAAAACCGGTTTTGTTTTTCTGACAATATCATTGTACAGTAAATATATCGGAAATACAATATCAACTTTGATACTATTTACAGGTAAAAAGTATGCATTTTGATACTTTTTAGCCCTTTCTTATAAGAAGCCTTGTAAAGAGTATGCTCAGACCTATGGAAATAACAACACCGATAATGCTGAGAATGTTACAAACCATTCCGTAGTAGGAGTGTACATACATATCACCGTTATCAATAACGGCAAAAACTGCAAAGGTTATAGCCTGACCGATGCTGAAGAAAAGCTCACCCACAAGAACTGCAGCTGTATAGCAGCCTGCAAACTTCAGCATACCGATGAACTTTTTATAAGCAACAAAGCCTAAAACTACAAGAACGGCAACAGTAGCAATATTGATAATACAGTTAGTTACTGCCGTGTAGGAATAATTCATCAAAAATGAATTGCCGCCCTGCTCATAGAACTTCTGAAAAAGCATATTGCCCAGAAAATTTGCGAGCCAACCGAAAAGAAGGATAAGAAGATTTGCCGCACCCATCAATATCATAGGCTTTGTTGTGTGCATTCTTTCCTTAATTCTCATTCTGAAGGGGATTTTCGGCTGAGGATTATCGAAATATGCATTTTCTATAGTATTGGGTGCTGAGTCCTTGAATACATAATTGTTTTCCATTTTTTTAGTTCTCCTTTTAATAATTTGCCATTATTCTTTCAATCAAATCCTTTTCGGAAAAGACCGAATATCCTATTTTGATTTTTCTGCCCTTTTTCGGCTTTATTACAAGGCATCTGCCAAAGCTAAAGGGAAGAAACAAAAGGAATATGGGTGTAATCCATATAATCTCTGCCACAATGCAAATCCAGACGAAAAAAGCACATAGCAGGAAAGGCAAAGGGAAAAAGCTGATACTCTTTTTTATATAAGCTATATCCTTTTTTTCATAGAGTCTGAATTCCTTTTTTATCCTTAAATCTGAAAATTTACAGATTTCTATTTTATCCTTGTAAAAGCGCAGTGTATGCTGACAGGATATACCTCTTCTTTTATGGACATCCGTTGCAGCTGCCGCCACCGTTGCAAAAGCGTCAAGGTTACCCATAGATGCATTGAGCACATATTCATAGCCTTTTCCATGTTCCGTTGTAATTCTTGCCGTGAATATCCCCTCCCTGTGTACTATACAGTAATATTCTAACAGAAACAAGATATATTTACAATGTTTAAAATGACTATTTTTTATGTGTAAATCAACGGAAGAGAAAAAATACGGCTGCCCTTAGGACAGCCGTATCTGAATTCCTGTTTTACTTATTTAAGATAGAATGTGCGAGTCATATTGTCGCCGTTTGAATCGGTAAGTCTTTCACCTGCGTGGAAGTCTCTTGCGGTGAACACAACTCTGTCAGCGTAAACCTCAAGGTATGTACCGAGACCTACCTGAGCGTAGGGACCGTAGTCATTGTCCTTACCGTAAGCGGGAAGGTTAACGGAGTAAACGCCCTTTTCTGCATCAAGCACATTAAGGCTGTTTTCGTAAACGCCGTCGTGAAGGTGACCGCTGATGTAGAATACGTTGTTATACTTTACAAGTACATCCTTAACCTTTGAGGAGTCAGCACCAAGGTCGCCGTTTTCCCAAACCTCGGGAAGGCCGTGAGTTTCGGAAAGTGACTGATGACAGATAACGAATGCAGGCTTACCGTCTGCAGTTGCTCTTGCAAGCTCACTGTCGATAAATGCGAGCTGTTCATCGGAAATAACAGCCTTTTCAAACTGCCATTCGTCTGAGCCCATAACGATGAAGGTGTAGCCGTTTACATCGTAGGAATAATAAGGCTTATCAATAGTAATATCAAGGTATTCTGCTGCCTTGCCCATAATCATATTCGTCTGTCCGTTATAGTCAAGACGGATGTCGTGGTTACCTGTTGCAAGAAGGATAGCATCATCCTTCATAACGCTCTTATCGATGGCATCCCATACGATTTCGTAGGAAGGACCGTCACCGAACTCTGAAATATCACCTGCGATTACAAGTGCATCAAAGTCAAGGCCGCTGTTTGCAATGTCCTCAAAGCCGCAATCAAGGTAATAGGGATTGAAGCCCGTTGAGCTTGAGTGGGTATCTGCCCAAAGAACTGCTGACATCTGAACATTCTCTGCATCCTGGAAGGTAATAGGCTGGTCAACTGCAGGACCTGTAACAAGGCCGAAGCCGAGCGCAACTGTCATAACAATTGACATAAATGCTTCAACAATTCGAAGAAGTCCGCCGAGAATAGGTGTAACATAAGACATAATTAATGCTTCCATTTTTATTTTCCTCCTGTTAGAAGATTCTTTAGCACTTTAGATAATAAACCAAAATCAGGAAAAAGTCAAGGAGTTTCGCAAACATATACATAATGTTCGTCAAAATCTTCATACTCTTTGTCTTCTCCGTTCTCCTTTGCACCAAGAATAGTCTCTACATATTCTTCCACTAACCACAGGTATTCTCTGCCTTCTGCATCCTCAAACAGTTGTACCTTGTCACCCTGTGCAGACTGCTCCCATTTTGAAAGCCCGTCAGTCCTTGAGTCTTCCCAGATTGAAGCTCCAAACATTGTTGTAGGATAAGCATACTCCGGCAATTCCTCTATTCTTACATAAACATTATCTTTATATGTTATTGATGAATAATCTGAGGCTACTAAATACGGTTTTTCCGAATCCACAAAAATCACAGAAAAAATAAAAAAATCCAAGACAAAAAAAATCAGCAAAAGGGCTATTATTGAAAAGCAGCCGCCTAAACATCCGATTTTCTTTCCGCTGTTCCGTTTTTCAGTGTTAGCCTTATGAGCTTCTGCATTCAGAATATTTTTCTTCAAAACGGAGGGTTTACATAAATGCTTGAAATAGATTCCTCGCAACGGATAAGCAAGAATCATATCAATAAAATCCATTCCCAAATCGGATTGCAAACCTAATTTCTTGTACTTTTTAATTATTTCTTTGCTGTTCTTTCCTTTAGCTTCAAGAAGCTCAGCCTTAGTACCGTTTCCGCAAATGATTTTCGGATACATAATCTGAAAATCCTGATACATCAAAGTTTTATCTCCCAAATCAAAGCTGTCGTGTTCAACAGTAATCAATGAATCAGGACATAAGTTTGAAATTCTGTATGTACAATCAACCTGCAGAATAACACTCATAAGCTCAGATGTTGCCTTTTTCACCAATTTTAACATTATTTTGTCTTTAAGTTTTGCGGCACTCTCATCCAATTCACCGAATGCTTCATCAGTTAAAAATTCACCTGTAATTTTAATTACAATTGAGTCTTTGTTATCGTTTATTTCAATCCATTTGCTTTCATCGTAACTAATTGAATATAACTGTCCGTCAACATCAATCTGCATTACATAATAAAAATTGTTTGCTATGCAAATTCTTTTAATTCCGTCTTTACTTGCGGAAAAAATATCTTCAACAGTTGTATCCAATGCAAATGCAAGCTTTTCAAAAGTTTCAATTCTCGGAAAGGCCTGTCCGTTTTCCCATTTGGATATTGACTTATCCGACACATCCAATTGATTGGCAAGCTCCGTCTGAGTAAGGTTCTTTTTCTCGCGTAACTTGCAGATGTAATTTCCGAATTTATACATATTCACGCTTATCACCTCTCACTTGATTGTACTTGTTTTTTGTTCTTTTGGCAAGAAAATCAGGGTAGAATTTAAGTAGAAATTGAAAAATTGATTGTTTAATGATAAAGAGACTAATATTTAAGGATGATTCGCACTTTTATATATGAAAATGGGCGCCCGATGGGCACCCCTACAGTTTAATTATAAATTTCACGAAGGTGCATTCCCTATCCCCTAATCTCTAGTCCCTAAGCCCTAAAAAAATCACCCTGCCAAACAGGGTGATTTTTTATCAGTTAATTTTACCGTAAAGGGAAACCTTTTCGGCACCGGCGTCGGTTCTGGGAGCTCTTGCGGGAGCTTCAACCTTGTTTGACTGGCCTCTGCCTCTGCCGTTACCTCTGCCGTACCCGCCTCTGCCGCCGCGGCCTCTGTTGTAGCCGCCCTTTGAGGGGTGGGTGGGCTTCACGCCTTCTTCAAGAGTGATAACTACTCTTCTAGAAGAATCGGAGCCTACTGAGTGTGAGCATACGCCTTCGATTTCCTGAACTGCTGTATGAATGATACGGCGTTCATAGGGATTCATAGGCTCAAATGTAACATTTCTGCCGTATTTGAGAACCTTCTCTGAGTTCTTCTTTGCAAGCTCTCTGAGAGTGTTCTTTCTCTTTTCTCTGTAGTTGCCTACATTGACGGAAATTCTTACATATTCGCCGTCTGCCTTATACTTGTTTGCAACAAGTCTTGTAAGGTACTGTATTGAATCAAGGGTTTCACCGCGTCTGCCGATTACGATGCCGTAATCCTCGCCGCAGTCAAGCTCAATGATAATTTCGTCGTCCTTTGTACGGAATGCTTCTGCAGTAACCTCTGCAACACCCATACCGGTGAGAATCTTTTTGAGATATTCTGCCGCTGCACTGATGCTCTTGCTGTCAGCAATATTTACTGCTGTTCTTTCCTCAGCCTTGGGTTCCACTTTAGCTTCTGCCTTTACTTCCTTTACGGGAGCAGCTTCTGCCTTGGGAGCCTTCTTTTCTGCTTTGGGGGCAGCAGCTTTAGGTGCTTTCTTTTCCGCCTTGGGTGCGGGAGCATCGGGAGTTTCATAATATGCTCTTGCCTTTGCCGGTGAGCCGCCGAAAAGACCTAAAATCTTTTTCTGAGGCATTGCAATAATTTCGGTATGCACATCTGCAAGGGCAGGTGCACCCAGCTCCTTCTGAGCATTCGCAAGTGCTTCCTCAACGGTTGCGCCGGTAGCTATAGCTTCATGTATCATTTGGTTATCACCACCATCTTACTAAAATTATGTGATTTTAAGATTATTCTTCAATTTTGGGTTCGAGTGCCTTTTTCTTAGCTTTTTCATAAGAACGGCGCTCAACAGTCTCTTCAACCATAAGTCTTGCAAGTGTCTTTCTCGGAGCGTAAATATAACCTAGAATAAGAGTCTGTAAGAAAGCAATAAGATTGGAAAGAATCCAATACATACCCATACCTACGGGGAACTTCCATGTAAGGTAAAGAGACCATATAGGCATCATGAGCATCATGCAGCCCATCATCTGCTGGTTCTGCATATCCGGATTTGCCTTCTTTTGTCTTACCTGACTGACAACGCTTGTGAGAAGTGATGTGAGACCG
>JAZSDP010000045.1:0-3799 GCA_045531265.1 Acutalibacteraceae bacterium | reverse complement strand
CTTTTCTATTTACCCCACCTTATCCAATCCCACCATAAACTGCTCAAAGTCAATATTAAACTCAACTTTCAACTTATACCCTCTGCTTACTTCAACCCGTTTAATCAGGCAGTTTACAATCATTTTCTTCTTTTCAAAGCTCGCTTCATCATAAAGCTCTGCCCAAGAAATGAGTTCATCAAAGCTGTCAGATAAGTTTTTGAGAACACTTTCACCGTCGGCAACATCTTTTTCAGCATCGTTAATCAAAGACAAAAGCTTGTTGCACTCTTTTTCTGATTCTGCAATCAGCTCCGAAAGAGTATCGGCCGAAAAGGAGCTTTCACCCTTGATTGCCTTAATAACCTCAGATTTCAGTATGGTGAGGTTTTCAAATTCTTTATTGTAATCTGCTTTCAGCATGTTCAGCCTTGCCTTTCTCATTTCAAGCTCATCGGCATAACGGTGTTTGATTACATCAGATTTTGAAACACCTTTCATCTTACTGAAAATATCACGGACAATCTCATCAATCAAATCATCAAGAATATGCAGTGTGTAACCCGACTGACCGTTACATTCCGTTTGCTTTCTGCTTTTGCCGTAGCAGGCATATCTGATTCGCTTCGTTGTATCAACAGATCCGTCTTTTCTTTTACGGTATCTTCCGCTTGTTGTGAGATTCAGTCTTGAACCACAATGTCCACAGTAAACCTTACCGGAGATAAGAGATTTCCCTTTTGTGTTAAGTGGTACGGTGGGATTTTCTTTCTTTCTATCGGAACGCTCTTGCATTATCATTCTTGCTCTTTCAAACTGTTCAGACGGTATTATCTGCAGTTCGGGTATAACCTCTGAACGGGAATCACCGCTACGAAGAACACCTGTATAGGTGAGATTACAGAGAATACCTCTGATAGTAGCTTCGTGCCACATTTTACCTGTTCTCGCTCGGTAGCCGTTGTTGTTAAGCCAAGTAGTAATTCTGTGAGCACCATAACCCTCGGTAGTGTACTTATCAAAGATAATCTTCACAACAATCGCCTCATCGGGATTTACCTGTAAATCATAAAGCTCATGCTTGCGTTTGTTAACTCTGCCGTTTTTCACAAGGTCATATCCAAAGGCGGCAACACCGCCCTTGAAGTGACCTGCTTCAACCAACTGACCAAGGCTTGTTTTTGTTCGTACTGATGTTTTCTCACTTTCACCGTCAGCTTGCCAAAAGCGGATATAGTTCAGGAGTTTATCAATGTGATTATCAAATCTTTGTTCACCCTCTTGGGTGCTCCAAACCTCAATTCCGTTTTTTACAAACCACTCTACAACGAAAGGTGTTTCATCTGCGATTCTGCCTATACGGTCAAACATAAACACGAGCAAGATATCAAACTTTTTCTTTCTCGCAAGGTCCTTTATTATTTGAATTTTATCTCGGTTCTCAGCTCGCACCTTATGACCGGAAACACCATCTTCCTGTTCTTCGTGAACAATATCCCAACCCATTTCACTTGCAAATTTGTGACAAGCTTTTCTCTGCATTGGGATGTCTGCTTCATTGTTGCTGTCATAATCAACCTGCTTACCTGTTGATACTCTGTAAAGACAGCACACTCGTTTTGACATTAAACCGCCTCCTTGATATTTTTCTTTAGTTTAATATCAGGGGCATCACTTTGTCGAATGTGTGAATCACCCAGTAATATTTCACGAAGGCGAGTGAGAATGTCTGTATTAGGCTTTTCAGCAAAGGTAGCAGTAATCTCATGCCCTTTAACCTTGAAGGAATATTCACCTCGGATATCTTCATCAAGATAACGGATATATGCTTTAAGAATGCCAATATACTTCAATATTCATCACCTCGCATCCCAATTTCGCTGTCGCTGAAGATATCTGTAATAGTGCTCACAGGCCTTCATAACAAAGTTTTCAAGGTCACTTTCTTTAATTTTAGGAGCAACCTTCTGTAAGCGTTCAACAGAGAATTTTACTGTCGGCTTCTGATTTGCTTTTTCCTCTGCCAAGATTTCACCGATATGCTCAGGAGTTAAACCTTCCTCTCTACTTATTGCACGAAGCCTTTGAGCTTGAGATAAGTTTGGTGTAGCATCACACACACGGATTTCTTCAACCAAATCAGCCTGTTCTACCTCATTCAAGTAAGAAAGCTCTACCGCAGGGGTAAGTGCTATCTTGCCTTCATCAACAAGGTTAAGGAGTTCAGGAATGAGATTAGTCAATCTGATATATCTTTGAATTTGTCTCGCACTATCAGTTGCTTTCTCTGCAATTTCTTCATCTGTACGAGAATTTGTGCCAACTTGGCACGAATTTTTAGGTGGTCTTCCTGCCGTCTTCTTCATAGCTTCCATTTTCATCTGATAAGCTCGTGCTTTCTCCGAGGGTAATATATACTCTCTCTGCAAGTTAGCATCTACCATTGCAATAATAGCCTCTTCATAGGTGAGTTCATAAATGAAGGCTGGTATCATTTCAAAGCCTAATTTCTTTGCCGCATAAAATCTTCTGTGTCCTGAAATAATCTCATATTCCGTGCCGGATATTTTGCGTACGGTAAGAGGAGTAAGAATACCACGCTCGTTGATGCTGTCAATAAGGTTCTGCATTTCCTCATTGTCAATTACCTTGTAAGGATGATTTTCAAAAGGTCGCAAATACTCAATGGGTATTTTATTAGCCCACACATATTCTGTGCGGGCTTTCTGTACTTTGTCGTATAAGGTTTCTTTTGTGGGATTGTTTTCTTCAATCTCACGGGGATATACTTTTGATTTTGGTTTAATAGCCATAATTATCTAATCCTTTCATAATAAAAATTGCACCTCATCGGGTGCGTTCAAGTTTTCGTATTTTATTAATTTCTGCCTGATGCTCTTTTTGTAAGAGCTCATATAAATGGGGAGATTTTTCAAAAATTTCTTCCGCCTGTTTGAATTTCTTTCTCAATGGCGTGATTTCTTGTGTTATCTCCTTACGCAGGGCTTTGTACTTCTCCTTATCTTCAGGTGTACTTGCTCTGCGTTTTTTGTTATCTGCCTTGTTTCGTTTTTCTTCAAGCTCGGCAATTTTGAGTTTTGTTTCTTCAATACTCTGTGATAGGTCATCAGTAGTCTGAATCTGATTGTCAGTTAAGAAATGATAGTCAGCAACAAATTGCTTAATATCCTTTGCGGCATGTCTCATTTCAGGTGAGATAAGCATTGCATCTGCAACCTCTTTTAATAACTGAAACACCAGGATTATTAAGAGGAACATTGTATTTACATAAATAACCTCAGGTCTTTTGCCGTGCTCAATGCTGAACTCTAATTTCTTTCTCACTGATTCAAGAGGAAAGTATTTCCGCCTTGCATAGAAGAAGTTATTCCAATCAGCAAGGTGATGTCCGCTGTAATAGGTTTCGTTGAATCTTTTCTCTATGCCTTCTACTGTGTAGCCAAGACCTTCAACCCTTACGCCTCTTTCCCAATCCTTTGCCTTGATAGTAAAACGCCTGTAATCAACCTCATATCCCATAGTTGCAAGAACTCTTCTGAATTCGTCCCAGCTTGTGGCAACGGTAAGACAAATTTCAATATCTTCTCTGAGCATATCTCTGTGAGTTTGCTTACCTTGCTTATGAAGCCAATAGGCTGCTTTTTCACCACCGTAGAAAGGTGCATTTTCAAGAACGGATTTGCCTCGCTCTTTACAGATAGCATCGGATATTTTTCTCAGCTCATAATGGTCACCAATTTTGTTTCGAAATTTAAGACCGTCTTTAAAAGATGTGCTGTTAATGACAAAATGATTATGC